>CAYYOT010000041.1:0-40014 GCA_964473255.1 uncultured Myxococcales bacterium
AAGCCGCCTTTCATGCTCTTCTCCTGAAACTGGATGGCTCGCATGAACTCGCGTTCCGCCGAAGCATACTCTTCCTGCATGAAGAAACCCACACCGGTTCCGACCCGGGCTTCCAGCTCTTCGATGGGGGTGAGCGGCTCCTGACGCACGGCCCAGAAGGTATCGGCAACTTCGACCCAGCGCCCGAGCTTCGAGTAAGCGAAGGCCAGTCGAAAGTGGGCGTCTTTGCCCGACTTTGGTGAGTTTCGATCGATGACGCGCTCGAACTCATGGGCGGCCTCTGGCCAGCGTTCCAGCTTCTCGTAGCAAAGGCCGGCGTTGTACGCGGCCATCGTCGCTTCTGCCGCTTCGGGAAACGATTCGAGCAGACGGGCATAGATCAAGGTCGCCGTCTCGTACTCCGCCTCTTCGTAGCGGGCGTTGCCCGCAGCCAACAGATCGGCCGCGTCGTAGCCGTCCAGTCCCGTTAGGGGGTCTTCGGTCGCGTGGACCACGACCGGGCTCATGGTGATGCGTTCGATATCGCCCGTTTTGCGACTCGTGGCGCAGGCGACGAGGCCGAGCGGCAAGACTACGGTCGCGCTCAGCAGTGACCGGAACCTCATTACCCGTACCTTGCCCTCGCTCCGGGGGTAGCGTCCATGTGGATCAGGACAATCGAGCGCCTTCGGATCTTTCCGCAGTCCCGGGAACGAGGTGGTCACGTATCTGGGCCAAGCCGCGGAGGTCCCTGACATCGCTGGGCAATTCCGGAACCAAGATCACCGGGACCGACAGCTCGGCCTCGAGTTCTCGAGCCGAACGCTCTTCTCGTGCCGCCAGGTGGGCTTCCCGGTCGGCTTGATCCCACAGCGACCGGGTCAAGACCTCGGTTCCACCGGCGGCGGTCACCGCATTCTGGAGCGCAGCGTAGGTCGCCGGAGCGAGGTCGACCCGGGTGTGGGCCCGGTTCAAGACCACGGCTCCCACGTGAGCCGAGCGCTCCCGAAGACGCTCGACGAAGTCGCGAACGTCGCGGAGACCATCGTAGGTCGGACGACTGACGATGACGAAGCGCGTGTCGTCGGACGCCAGGAGCGCTCGGACGGAGCTGGCGCGCTCCTGAAAGCCCTCGAACATCGACTGGAACCCCTGGAGCATCTCGGCCAGTTGCTCGAGAAGCGGCCCCCCCGTGATCTTGGAGATCGTCCGCACGAAGAGACCCGCGCCGACTTCCCAAAAGCGTCCGACGCCGGTCCTTCGTCCCGCCGCCAAAGGCTCGAGCAGCCAGCGGGTCGCATCATTGCTCAAGGCGTCGATGATGCGGTGGGGTGCGTCGAGAAAGTCGACTGCGTGATGCGCGGGTGGCGTATCGAGCACGATCCGATCCAGGCGGTCGGTCGATCGCTGAGCAAGCTGGTAGAGCTTCTCCATCGCCATGTATTCCTGGGAGCCGGCCAGCGCGGTCGACAGGACTTGATACAGGCGATTGTCGGCCAACTTCTGCGCACGCTCCGGGTCGGGATGATAGCGACGAATCACCTCGTCCCAAGCCTCCTTGATGTCGAGCATCATCGCGGTCAGCGTACCCGGCGGGCGGACCATCTCCGCCTGAACGAAGGCTTCCTCTCCGATCATCGTCTCCCGGTTGCCGATTTCCGGCAGGCCCAGCGCATTCGCCAGTCGACGAGCGGGATCGATGGTCAAGACACAGGTTCGGTATCCGCGCTCGGCGGCGGCCAATCCGAGCGCAGCCGCGGTTGAGGTCTTACCTACCCCGCCCGGCCCTACGAAGATCAGGCACCGGCCGTCATCCAGGATCGTCTCGAATGTGCTCACCCCGTCGCGCCGAGCCCTTCTCGCCCGAATAGCGTCTCGTACCAGGCGACGACTTCGTCGACGCCAGCCTGGCCCTCGGGAAGCGCGTCGAAATCCGGTACCGGCACGTAGGAGAGCCGACTCGCCTGACGCAGCCGATCGGTCTCGGTCTCGGCTCGGTCGATCCGCTGAAGCCGAGCCTTTGCCGCCTCCAGGATCCCCGTGATGGGAGGCGCAGGATGCATGCGTCGAACGCAGGATTCCTCGGTCCGTCCCAGCCACTCGCCCGGATGACGATTCACGAAACCCACGCCCAGGGACATGCGCAATTTCGAGACAGCCGCCTGCTCCAGCTCCAAAGCTTCGTTGACCGGCATCTCTTCCGGCAGGGTCACGATGTGGAGGCAGGTATCATCGGGATCCTCGATGAGCTCCGCCATCTTCTCCGACTCCCGCTTCATCCGTCCGGCCGGCACGATGTCGGCGGTCGTTCGGGAAGCAGCAAGGAAAGTGATGGCGTGGCCGGTAGCCGGAGCGTCGACGATGATCCGTTCGTACTTTGGACTCCCGTCGCTGAGTCGCTCAGTGGAATGGTACCAGAACTTTCCGGCCATCGTCAGCTCGGCCAACGAAGGGATGGACCGGAGCATGTACTTGACGAGTCGATTCTCGAAGACGAGCTGATAGACCAGGCGGAAGCGCACGACCAAGAGCGCGTACTCCTCGAGCGAGCCGGCTGGAGTCATGTCGCAGAGCCAGAGATTGTCGCGGACTTCGCGGGGCACGTCGAGGCTCGGCTCGACTCCCAGTCGGCGGGCCGCCGAACCCATCGCGTTGACTTCGAGCAGCAGCGTTCGCCGGCCACGACGCGCGGCGGATGAGGCCATGGCGCAGGCGATCGTCGTCCGACCGACGCCCCCTTTGCCGCCTACGACCTGTACCCTCCTGTCCAGGCGGCTACGGTCCTCAGCCGACAGGGCCTCCATGTCGGTCGCTCCTGTCACGTTTGATCGGGGAGGTCGATGATCTTCGTGTTCCGAATGGCTCGCTTTTGAGGCATGGACGCTCCATGGCTCTCGATGCGGGATTCGAAGCCGACTGCCCCTATGGCCCGGGAGGTGTCCTGATCGACCAGATCGTCGAAGTGGATGCTGGACGGAGCCGGGTCGTTGCCCGCTTTCCCACGAGTCCCGATCTCCCGCTGATCCGAGCTCAACGGACCCATCCCGTCCTCCACCCCCCGCACGTTGCTGCCGGTCTCATGATCCATCTCACCGGGATCATGGGCTACGCCCACGCCTACTTCATCGAGGGTCTCCGCCACGCCGATGGTTGGGTCGGCTACGGGGTTCGTATCCACCGGGCTCGTTTCCACAAGATCGCTGGAGTGGAGTCTCCCCTGTTCTGTGAAGTGCAAGGCCTATCGACTCGGAGGATCGGCCACCGATGCTTTGGGCGGTACCACTTCGAGTTCCGACAGGAGGGACACCGCATCTACGACGGCGACCAGTCGGCCCTCTGGCTGAAGCTCGAGACCGACGCCCCCGCATCGACGAAAGAGCTCTGAGATGAAGCGGCGTTGCTCGGTAGGCCTGCTCGCTCTGCTCTACTTGCTCATCCGTCCATCAGCGTCGGTCGCGGCGGACACTTCAGAGCTACCCTCCGCCCCGCTGGAAGCATTGGGGGATGAACTCGTAGTCGAGCCGCCGACGCCGCCCGACGCGAACATCGCCCTGGTCGCGAGCGGCGGCGTATCCTTGGGCGCTTATCAAGCTGGGTTTCTGTACATGGCGCTCAGCCTTCAGCAGCAGCGTCAACCCGACCGTCGTTTGGCACTGGCGGCGGGAACGTCCGCCGGCAGCGCCAACGCCCTGATCTCGGCCCTGAACAGCTGCCGGGGAACGACGGACGACCCCCAAGACGATCTCGGCTGGCGCGTATGGGTCCCGCTCGGCGTCGACCAGCTCTTCGAGCCCGAGCGCGTGACCCCGGTGAGCATCTTCACTCGGGATGGGCTCCGTGGTGCCCTCGATGCCGTCTGGGAAACCTGGAAGGAAGGCTTGCCTGAATCGTGCGATGTCGTCGTGGCGTTCACCGTTACGCGCCTGAAGGCCTACGGAATCGAGATTCGCCCGGGCCTGGTCGTCCCCCGGCAAGAAGAGAGGATTCGACTACGCATCCGTGGACGCGGCGACGGCGTTCCCCCAGCCCTGACGAACTACGTCGATCCTCACTATCACTTGAAGCAGATGGTCCTGAACCTCCGCATGGACGACCATCGGCTGGACTCGGCTCGCCACAACTTCGATCAGCTGGTGCGCGTCATCTTCGCGTCGACATCCTTTCCCGTTGCCTTCGAACCTCAACCGTTGGATTACTGCCTGCTCGAGCCGGTGCCTCGAGAAGTCCGAGTGGATCCCGTCGCGCCGTACTGCCCCGAACCCACCTATCGCGACCTCTTCATCGACGGTGGCGTCTTCGAAAACTATCCGCTTCGCCTGGCCGAGTCCGTGGTTGCCGACGGCCTGCGTGCGGACCGGCGAGGACGGACGCGTTGGCGAGACCTGACCGCACCGGAGACGGCGGACGCAGCGCAACGGCGTCCGGAGGTCTTCTATGCCTACGTCGACCCCTTCAATCCGGCCTATCCCCCCATGACGGACACGTCGTCGGTCCCCTCGAGCGAGGCGTCCATCACGGCGCTCGTTGGCTCGTTCACTTCGAACTTCATCGCAGCCGCTCGGGGCCGCGAGCTGTACGGGGCCGTCGAAGCCGACCCTACGCTGACCAAGCACATGTTCATTTCCCGGACCAGCTACCCGACCGCGAGCGAACCAATCGCCGCATTCATGGGCTTCATGGATCGCCAGTTTCGCGCCTTCGACTACTACCTCGGGATGTACGACGCTCTCGTGCTCGTCAACAACCGCGTACTGCCTGGTGGAGCACTGCCTTTGGCGGACGACGTCGACGCCGTCCGACCCGACTGGCGCCCCTTTGCCTGTATGTTGGGCATGTACGATCCCGCCTACGATCGTCTGCAAGCGGCCTGCTCCGGCGTCGCCCTTCCTTTTCTCACCCTCCTGCAGGTCTCGATCGATCGGGTCCATGACCACTGTCGCCGGATTCCTCCGGCCGAGCTGAACCTCCGCCGCCCGCATCCGCGGTGCGAGGCGGCCGCCCAGGGCCGCCGCCGCCCAACAGTCCCCGGCGTCCCCCCTTTGCAGGACTCGACTGTCGCTCGCCAGGATGGCGAGGCCCACTTTCGACACGGCATGCGGCTGCTCTCGAACTACGGGTTCGTCTTCGCCGACCTGGGCCTTCCTTCGGATCATCCCGAACGCGGACGCCTCTACGTGCGCCGCAAACTCGTCGAGATGGGCGATGCTTTGGCCGCGGCGCAACCGAGCGCGGCGGACCGTGCCATCGTCCGGTCCGGCATCCGAGCGATAACGGATCCGATCGCCTACGACCCGCCGAAGCTCTTGGGCTGGGCGATGATCGGGACGGTCCTGGAAGGCGGGCTCAGCACCTATCCCTCCGATGGGTGGCCATCCTGGCTCCGCTTTGCGGCGGCCCTTCAATACGTAGGCTGGACCAGTCTGTTCAGCGACGAGAAGGCTCACTTCATCGGCGCATTGGTCGCCGGACCCGAGTTCGAGCTGCAGTTCATTTCCAGCAGCCTCTTTTCTCCGTACCTCGGGGTCCGTGGAGGGGGCCAGCTGAGCACTCTCGACGGGATGGGCGGAGGCTCCTGCGATGCCGTCAGCTCCCTCGGTGACGGACGCAACTGCAGCCAGGCCGTCGTACAAGCCTATGCCGCAGTCAGCGCGCTTCGCTGGCTGCGCATGCAGGTGGAGCTCGATGTGTACCCGACGGCACCCGTCGTTTCGGTCCCTGATCTCGAATCCGGAGATCTCGTCGACGAACGACGCTTCGTGGGTTTTCAGTTCTCCATCGGCGCCCAGTTCTACTGAATCCTCAAACGAGAATTTCACTGTCCACGGTCGCGATCGAACCCAGGGTCCGGTGCTGTTCCTGCAGTCGGCGCTCGGAAAGCTCGTGCAGCGTGGTCCAAAAGTCCGGGTAGTGGCGGAGGACGTGCTCGAAGCGCTCCCTCTTCAAGACGAGGACTTCGCCGTCGGTCATGGCCCGTACGGTCGCGCTGGTCGGACGGTCGCGGAGTAGCGCCATCTCTCCGAACACTTGGCCGCTTCGAAGGGTGGCCAAACTCCGCTCGACGCCACCGATCTTGCGCGACACGCGAAACTCACCGCGCAAAACCAAAAAGAGCGCGTGAGGTTCGGCACCCTCCTCGATGACCGTCTGTCGCGCGTCGATGCTCTGGGCCTCGAAGGTGTCGAGGACTTCACGTCGAGCCGCAGGTTCGAGTGCCCGAAAAATCGAGCTGGTTGCGGCCAGGTTCGCCAAGAATCGCTCTCGCGTGAACTCCTCGAGGGCACGGTGGACACTCTCCAGCTCGCCCGCCTGGGCCTCGAGGTCGGCCCGCGTCAGTTCGAGGACGTCGACGTCGCCGACCGACCTGACCGTGGCCGTCCGCGGTGCCGAGGTCACGAGCGCCATTTCGCCGAATACCGCGCCGGGCGACAAGCGAGCCAACTGCGTCTCTCTTCCGTCCACCGTCTTCCAGATTGTGACCTGGCCATTGGCTAGCAAGAACAAGCTGTCACCCCGCTCACCCTCGCGGACAATCAGATCGTCATGCTCGAAACGCCGAAGCCGCAGCCGATGAAGCACACGAATGAACGCATCTCGCTCGAGGCGCGTGAAGAGGGGGACTTGCGGGAAATTCTCGGGGGTCTCGGTGATGTCCCCCGTGTCGGCGGCAAGACGGCTCGCCGATTCTCGGAGCGCGTCACCTTCGTCTGTGTGCAGGGCCGCGACGTCCGCGCCCGGGGGTAACGCGGGAGCCACCGGCAGGGCCTCGTCGCCGGTGCGGGCGGAATCCCGGGAATACAAGTCCGCCAAGTCGTCGATCAAATCTCCGGCCAGCGGCTCCAGCGCGGTGACCATCTTGCACAACACGAGGCCCAACAGCGGATTCCCACTCTTTATGTAGTGCTGGGCCAGGTTGCGGTAGACGGTGTGAGCTTTGTTGGAGTCTCCGAGATTCAGAAGACAGTCGGCCACTCGGTAGCGGGCCAAAGTGAATCGGGGGGCGGCCTCGATGACGGAGACATAGCCTCGAAGAGCCTCCTCGTAGGCACCCGATGCGAAGTGCTCTTCCGCTTCGGCGAAACGCTCGGCCAGCGACTCCACCCAGCGAGGCTACAATTTCGAACGTGCTCTCGCCTAGCCCCGGTACCGAGCTAGCTCCAAGATGAGGCATCGCCCATGCCGTAAACTCGCGCGAGCAGTTCATCGATGACCTCCGGCGACACCAAATGGGTGTGAACCGGCCGATCGAGCTCCCGAATGAGACGCTGCATTTTTTCGACACTCAGCTCGTCCAGCGCGACGAACGCGGTCTCATCCGAGATGAACAGAACGACCGACCGAGTCTCCCGAGCCGTGGGCTCGGACAAGAGTCGTGCAGCCGGGACCGAGAGGTTCAGTCGGGCGAACTCAGCGGCCGACGCACGCTCGTGAGGCGTACTCGGGGCAGACTGAGCGGCAGCCAGCGGGTCCGTGGTTCGGCCAGAGGTATCGTCAGCAATTTCCTGGAGCTTCTTCAGCAGCTCGGGGACATCCTCGCGAGACGGCGAGGTACGAAAGGCCTGACTCGAAACCAGGGCGTGGGCTCGACCGTGATTGCCCCCGCGAAACACGTAGCCGACGGCGTGCACTTCGGCTCCGGCTTCCAAAGCAACGGTATCTCCAACCTTGAGAGGGGTCCCCACTTCCACCGCCGCCGGCTCTCCCCCCTCGCGGAGGAGCTGCGCATGGCCTTCCACCCGCTCGACGGTGACCCGCTCCGACCGCGCTCGGTGGAGATCCACGATGCTCGCGTCGAGCGCCTCACTCATGGTTCGATCCACCCCATCGTAACGAGCTTGTTGTGCGCCCTGCGCTTCACGGCTTCCTCGGTCGCATTTTCGGAGAGGTGGGTCAGAATATCGCCTCCGAGACTCTGACCATCTCCCTCGCCCTCGGCCAGCACGAATCCCAAGTAGAAGAGGTCCTCGGAGCTCAGCTCTTTTTCGTCGAGAAGGCGTTCCAGGATGTGAAATTCTCGGCGTCGCATCAGCTGCCGGAAGGTCTGCCCCACAGGGTCTTGCTTGGCTCCGCGAGAAAGGTGCTTGCGACTGGTCCGAAGCTGGACCACGCCCAGTTCGAATCGTGCTTCGGGATCATCGCCCGAAGCCAGCACGCGTTCGAACAACTTGGCGGCCTCCTCGAGCTCACCGCGATTCTTCAGCTTCTTCGCCTTCTCGTGCAGGTTTCCCTGCACTCGACCGGCGGATTCCCCTCCGACCTGCTTCAGTAAACCCAAGATGATGGGGGAGACATCGGGGTGCGCATCGAGCGCGGCCTGCTCGAGCTGCTGGATCGTCGCGGGGAGCAGCGTGTCGGCGGATCGCAGAGCCTGAGCGATGGACTCGGCCGCCGCGACATCTTCGATAGACTCCAAAGCCTTCGCCAAAGCGGCGCGTCCGCTCGCCGTCTGCGATGCAGCCGCGATCGCCGCCCGACGGTCGGCCACGTCGTCACCCATGGCCACCTCGGCCAAAGCCTTACCCGCCGGGGCCGAATCGAGACCGCCCAAAGCATGAATGGCAAAGTTCCGCACGGGGCGAAGAGGATTCGAAGTCAATCGCCGTACCCGAGCCTCGTGAGCGACCGGGAGATCGACGGCCCCCAGGGCCTCGGCCAGCGGGGCGAGGACCGCTTCCGGGGTCTCCTCGTCTTCGATGAGTTCCAGAACCGACTCGTACAGGCGATGGGAGAACTTCCGCGTCGAAGCGTGCTGCCGGAGCGCTTGAGCCGCCGCAACCCGCACCTCCTCAGGGTGAACCTTCGACGCCCAGGTGACGAGGAGCCGGCTGGCTCCATCGTTGTCCACGGAGCCCAACACGTCCGCGGCGGCGACACCCACCGCGGGTCGACTGCGGAGCTGGTCGGGTCCGAGACTACCGCGCATGCTCTCGATGAACACCGCCCGCTCGTCGTCGGAGAGACGGACGATGTCTTCCACGAGCGTTGAACGCACCGCTTCGAGCAAGCGTCCTTGGCTCTTGACCAGCGTACGACCCAAGATGTGCAGGGAGTCGGCGTCGGCTCGGGCTCCGAGCACGGCGACGGCTCCCAACCTCTCCCGCTCTTCTTTCGCATCGAGCATGGCCTCGAGATCCGACGGTCCCAAAAATTTCGCCTCGGCGAGCACCCGACGAACCCCGTCCCGCACCTCGGGCTCCGCATCGGCCAGCAGCGGCTGCAGGTCGACGGCCAGGCTGTCATCGGCCAGCGTGCCGAGAGCTTCGGCGGCCCGCAGGCGAACGCCCGGACTCCCGTCGGTCAAAAGACGCCGCAAGCTCCGAAACGCAGAGTCGGAGTCGACGCCGAGATCACCGACGACCAGCGCCGACGCCATGCGGCGCTCCGGGTCCTCGTGGTCGAGCAGGGCGACGAGCGCCGCTTCTAGTCCTTTGCCTTTTCCCGACGTCGCAGCCATTCCTACCCCCGTCGCGAACGCCTTCTCGAGCTCGCCAAATCTCGTGGTCGGACCGGCCTCGTCCGCAGCGCACCGGGCCTCGCAAACGAGCTCATCGGGCACGAGCAGCCAGGCCGGCGAGCCGGAGTACCGCGAGCAACTGCATAGACCACAAACACCGGAAGACCCAACCCGAATTCGAACCCGAACGACGGAAGGTCGAAGCGGAGGCGGCCCGGCCCACCCGGCCGGAGGGCTCCGAATCGACAGAAACCGGCACGATCGTCGAGGTATCAACCATCCCCACCCGGGACAAGCCGAGGTCTTGCCGACGCTTCGCGACGGTGACAGCCTCGCAGTGCGCGCGATGAGCGGCCCCAGCGAACCACCATTCTTGGATGAGGCCGGTATCGTTCAGTTTCAGCACGCCGACCATTTCGCGCACGAACTCGACGTAAACATCTTCCACGGTCGAGTACTGGTCCGTACCCACCGCACGCTCCGCATGAACGAAGCCCTGCGGCTCAAGATCCGCGGACCGGTTTTCGGGCGGGAAGTGAGCATCGGTGTCCGCGTGGTGTTCGTGCAAAACGACCTGGCCGGTCTCCAGATCACCGACCTCACGCCGGACCGTAAAGAGGAATTGCGCCATCTCCTCGATCCCGAGCCACCTCCGGGAAACGGTCCCGAGGACCCGCCGGAAGCCGAGGCCGAGCCTCAGGCCACGGAGACCCTTTCTGGCGCGCCCCCGGGAGAAGACGAGCAGTCCACCGAGACCATTCCCATTGGCGCAGTCGACCTCGACAGCCCCGGTTTCACCGGGACGGTCGACGTTCGAGGCATCCGCGACGTCCCCGGGACTTCCACTGCCGAACGCGAACCGGACCCGCCGGCGACCCCCGAGGGCTCGGAAGACGTCGGCCCTCACCCCAGCTGGCCGAGACTCGCGTCCCAGGGCGTAGAGTTCCACGACCCGTCCGTCGCGCTCGCCGTCTGCATCATGGCGCTTCGATGCGGACGCTTTGCGATCAGCTGCGACGCCGACCTCGAAAGCCATGCCCCGGTCCACGCTCGATTCAGCTGTCGAGGCCACGCCTGTGAACTCGATCTCCGTGTGGCCTCGGTCGTAGACGGTCTGGCCGTCATGGAGGTCGACGATCCAACGCCACTCGCCGAACTCATCGGCGCACTGGCCGCGCCCGTCCTCCCCGTCCTGGAAGGTCTGGGGCTCGTTTCGGCCGCCGCGGGCGATCGGCAAACCTCGGCGGAGACCGGCGAAGTCCAGCACGAGCCGCAGGCCCCCACCCTTCTCGACGGCGTCGTTCGTTTCGCAACCACGATGGATCTCGAACGCGAGCTGGAAGCCAACGTGAAGAGCGGAGGACTCTTCGTCGAGTCGAGTCCCCTCCCCCTGCGCGAGCGGCTAGCCTTGCGTTTTCAGGTCGGCGCATCGGCCCTTCCCGTCGACCTCGCAGCGGACGTCGTGTTCGCCGATGGGGGCCGCGTCGGTTTTTCGTTCGCCGAAGCGACGGAGGCATATCGACGTCTGAAGGCAGCACTGGCGTCGGCTTCGAGTCCGGCTACCCCCGACGTGACGGGAGGACTGGGTGCGCGAGCCAATGTGACCACCGAGGACATTCGAGCCGGAAGCACGACCAGCGACGATCTGATTCCTCCGTTTTCGGGCGAGATCGTCGGTCTCGTCGAGGATGAACAGCTACCCTATCTACAGTCGCGCCTCGTGAGTCATCCCGGGGAGCTCATGCGCACGCCGACGCTCTTGCTGTTCGAGTTCATCGTGCGCAGCGGATGGACGGGGGTGCTGCAGCTCTCGGACGATGAGGGCGCAAAAAGCACGGTCTACTTCTATCGGGGCGATCTCGCTTTCGTCGAAGCCGATCCATTCGAGGAGCACACGAGTCTGGGGCGCATCCTGATCAGTCAGAAGAAGGTCAACGAGACTTCCCTTCGAGAGGCGTTGGAGCGAAGCCGAGGGTCGCACCGCCTACTCGGCAAGATGCTCGTGATGTTGGGCGCCCTGAAGCAGTCCGACCTGAGTTCGGCGCTACGGGAGCAGACCCGAGCGAAGCTGGATGCCGCCTTTCGATTTCGGCGCGGAAGCTTTTCTTGGCAGCCTTGGCGGGAACCCCCGGGGGAGGCCGACCTGGTCGTGACCAAGGGCATCAGCGTTCTCGAGCGGTACATCCGGAATCGCTTCGATGCCCTGGGCTACGACGAGATCGAAGGGATCCTCGGCGGCGACCTATCCCGCGTCGTCGTCCCGGGGAACCTCGATGAGCTGGCGAGCTCGCTCCGCCTACAGGCAAAGGAGCTACGGTTCCTGGAACTTCAGTTCGACGGTACGACGGCTCTGCAGAACGCCGTTCTCGGGAGCTCGCTCGGACGCTTGGGCACCATGCGGCTGGTGGGCCTCGCGCTGGCCCTTGGACTGTTGCGGTTCGGGGAGGGCACGGTGAGCGCTGCCGCTCGAACGGAGCGTCAGCCACAGGGTCGCGAACTTCGGACGCAACTCGAAGACCGGCTCGAGCAGCTCCAGGCGGCCAACCACTTCGAAGTGCTAGCTCTGCACTGGTCGAGCCCTCATCGGGAGCTCAAACCGGCTTGGGAAAAGGCTCGCAGCGAGTTTGCGCTGGACCGCCCGCCGTACAAAACGGCGTCCAGCGAGATCCGGACCTTGGCCAAGCGAGCGCTTGCCGTCATCGACGAGGCGTACCAAAAGCTGCGAGAGACTTCGAGTCGCGTCGCGTATCGCAAGGAGCTGTTCGACAAGACGGAACGACAGTATGCCGCGGAGATGCTGATCAAGCGAGGCGAGATCGCTCAGCTGCGGGGCAATCGACGCGAAGCCTTGGATGCGCTGGAGACCGCGGCGGAACTCAATCCGACGTCGAAGGTGCTCGACATGGTGCGCAACCTCCGCAGCAGCTAGCGTACGCCGTGCGCAGCGAGGGCCCGGGTGGCCTCCGAGACCTGCTCCGCGCTCGGGGCGCCGTCCAGCACCTCGCGCCAGGCCGCGATTTTCGTTTCCGCGTCGATCCCCACGAGCTCCTCGAGGTTCATCGCTTCCCGGTAGAGCTGATCCTGCAGAGCCTTCGCCCGCTGCCTTGCCGCCTGACCGGCCTTGCCCGATCCGTCCCACTCGGCAACCGCAGCCCAGGCCCTGATCCGTACGAGCTTGGGAGCTCGGCTCTCCTCGGTCCTCTTTGCCGCTTCGACCCGCCGCTTCGTTTCCTTTGCTCGCCAAAACTGAACCCGCTTGGTCGCTTTGCTGCGTTGGTCACCGGCGGGGCAGACCGCCACGACGGCCTCCCAGGCCTTCATCCTGGCCTGCGGCTCGGATGCTTCGTCGGCTTCTAAGGCCAAGGCTGCCTGAATCAGACGGATGCGGGTGGCGTCTCGCCAGCGCGTGACCGCCTCGCGAGCGTACGCCGTCTGCTGCTCGGAGCGCCGGATGAAGGCCTCCCACTGACGGATCTTCTCCGCGTCGGGCACCGAGGCGTCGTCCTCCAGTTCCAACAGCCCGTAAAACGTGAAGACCGTCGTGTCGTCGGCGCTTTCTTGGGCCTGCGCCGCGAGGGCCAGAGCGAGCAGGCCGGTTAGGACGACGTACCGCACGCTAAAGGGGTAACCGGCGATCTTTACCTGACTCAAGCCCTGCTCGTACTCTGTCGTCATGCCGATGCGGTCGTTCCTGTTGCTCCTGGCGGCAACACCCCAGCCCGCGAGCGAGCAAGTGCAGGCTCAGATCATCGACGTCCTCAACGCGACCGGCCCCAGCATCGACGCCTGCGTCGCCCGCTACGTCGCCGAGCAGCCGTCACAGGCCGGGGTCGCCACGGTCACGGCGACCGTGGACAGTGAGGGTCGGACGCGTCAGGTCGCCGTGAGTACGCCGCTGCCCCAAGCGCGAACGCTCAGAACCTGTCTAGAGCGCGTCGGCATGCAGTGGCGGTTTCCGGTGCCCAAGATGGAAACCGGAAAGCTGAGCTTCCGAATGCCGGTCCAGCGAGGCGCGAAGTTCAAGATGAGGAAACCGGGAGAGCCGCCTCCACCGCCCCCAGAACCGGGAGAACCCCCACCCCCGGACCTCGTGAATTTGAGCAGCACGCACTTCCTACCCACCTGGGGTTCCGGCCCGGCAAGCATCGATCAGGAATAGCATGTCGTCCGGCACCGGGGCTTCGAAGGCGTGGGATCGCCCCCGGAGCACGAGCTCAAGCCGACGCGCGTGCAGCGCCACTCGGGGCGCCACGAGAACACGACCTTCGGAGCGGATCCGGTCGACACCGCCGTAGAGAAGGTCGCCGAAGATCGGCGTGCCGCGGTGGGACAGATGCACTCGAATCTGGTGGGTGCGGCCGGTCCGCGGTCGTGCCTCGACCCAGGCCAGAGCTGGTCCGCACGCCAGGATTTCGAAGGTCGTTTCCGCCGACTTGCCGTCCGCGCGGGCTCGCCGGGCGCGCGGACGACGGGGATCACGCCCGATCCGCGCCTCTTCGCGCCCAGCTCGAGGGCGACCCGAGACGACCGCATCATAGACCTTCGTGACGGTCCGCTCCGCGAAACCGCGAGATAGCTCTTTTGCAGCTGCGGCGTTCAGAGCCAGCGCCAACACGCCGGAGGTATCGCGGTCGAGTCGGTGGATCGCCTGCGGTCGTCGCTCGCGAAGGACATCCAGGAGCGAACGCCCTCGGTCGGTGTCGGTATCGTTGACGACCAACCCGGGCGGCTTGTCGACGACCAAGAGGTCGTCATCTTCGTAGAGAATCGAAACCTCGATGTCGGTCACGAATCGGTTCGAGACTTCCTGGCCAGCCGCCCCTTCTTGTCGAGTAGGTACTCGTCTCGCAGTTCGGCGCCGAAGTCTTCGAAGCGGCCGCGAACCGAGACTTCGAGCTGCTCCAGAGCTTGAGCTGCCCGGCGTTGAACGCGAGCGGCGTGAAGATCCGATGTGCAGACCTCGACCAGCCCATCGCGAGCATCGGTGGCACGTAGATGCTCCAGCGCGACGACCGCCTGAAACTGAACGTCATCGGAGTGGTCGTGGAGATACGGAATCAGGACCTCGTACTCCGAGCGGTCGAGCAACTCGCCGAGCGTCACGATGATCGTCGACTTCGCCTGGGTCGAGCGGTGGTCGGACGCCTCGTAGTTCTGGAGCGTGTCCACGAGGAACGACTTCGCGTCCGCTTTGTCGAGGATACCCATCAAAGCACGGATCGGGTAAGTGATGGCTTTCTCCGTCGCGATCGTCGCCTTGATGCTCTCCAAGGCCGGCTCCCCGACCGAAATCAGTCGATCCACGAGCGTGCGCTTCTCCGTTTCGTCCGCGATCTGGCCGTGCGCGTTGTAGCCGAAGCGCTTCATCAAAACGCGGTAGGCCTCCTGCGTGTTCATCTCGAAGAGCTTGTCCATCGCCGCCTCCCGAACGTCGGGCTGCGCGTACGGTTCCCGGAGATCCTTCTCCGCTTTCTCGAGCGCCGACTTCGGCTTCAGGAAGTCCAAGAGACCCATCGGAGGGCGGGATAGGGGCTCCCGCCTCACCCGTCAACGGTCCGTCGCCGGACCGAGCAAATCATCGCGCCGGAGGAGGTCGAGCGTTCGCTGGTCGCCGCCCGGCAGGACCAACCGGCGACGGCAGACCGGGGACAGGTCTGCGGCCTTTGCGCGCTCTCCGAGCTCGGTCGCCGACCACGCACCCCGGCCCCAGGACAGGACCAGATACCCGCCCGGGAGAAGCGCCTCGTCGACCCGGCGAAGCCACTCCTCAGGGGGAAACGTGGCCCGCGAGACTACGGTCTGATCCGATGGAAGCACGCCGGTTCGGTCGCGCGTCTCGAGCCTCCCCTCGACAATTCGGAGCTGCGGGAGTTCGAGGGCGGAGGCGACGACCCGGAGAAAAGAGACCCGCTTTCGGATCGGCTCCACCAGCGTCACCGGACGCTGGGCGGCGCTCGCCAGCACGAGCCCTGGAAAGCCCGCTCCGCTGCCCACGTCGACCACCGCGGTCTTCTCGGGAAGCACGGTCATGAAAGTCAGGCTGTCGCCGAAGTGTCGGACCGCTGCGGCCTCGGGGTCGAGCACGGTCGTCAGGTTCACCTTCGGAGCCCACTTCAAGAGCAGCTCGTAGTGGCGCTCCATCCGATCCAGAGCATCGGGCTCGACCGCGACGGCCAGCTCATCGATCACCCGTCGTAGAGCGTGGCGGAACCTGACTTCTGGAGTCTTGCCGGTCACCGCGGAACGGCTGGACCAAGCAGGGCCGTCTCCTCGACGTAGCGATACAGAGGATTCTCGATGAGTTCATCGATCTCGCCGAAACGAGCTCCCACGTAGCGATTCGGAGAACCGGCCCGGCGCTGCACGTGGCAGATCGTCGCCGAAAGCGCGAGCGGCTCGCTCAGCTCGGGGACGTCAATTTGAACTGCAATTGGGTCGCCCACACGAGCTCGGTGCCTGGGGGACAGCTCGAACCCTACGCCCCCCGTGGACAGGTTACCGTGAAGAGCGAGGTCGGCCTCGGCGAGACCGATCCGCAGCCGATGCACGGAGATGCGCGGAGACCTCCGTAGTTCTCGCACCTCCGCCGCCGGCATGCTCCGATTGTAAGGAATGGAAGAGGTTTTCGCACGTCCCTCGTGTTTGGTTTACCGAAGCCTACTGTAACCTACAGGTCGTGAGTCGTCGCACCGCTAGAAGGTCCCGATCGAAAAGTGGATCTGAAAGTCGGGTGCTTCGTCTCGCTCGGTGACGGGGAAGCCAAGATCGAGGGCCAGGGGCCCCACCGGTGTGGCGAGTCGCACACCCGCGCCGACACTCTGGGCGAGGCTTCGTTCGATGCCATCGACGGTCTGCGAGACCCGAAATGTTCCGTCCTCGAAGAGGTCCCCGATGTCATAGAAGCCGGCGACGCCTAAGGGACCCCAGACGCGCCAGCGCAGTTCGGTCTGCGCGAATGCGGACAAAATACCCCCCTGCGAAAGACGAAGCGTACCGTCTGCCGTTCGCGGAGAGACGTCTTGCGGTACGAGGGTTCGCTCGGCGTAGCCGCGAATCGTGGTTCGACCGCCGGCAAAGTACCGGCGGTTGATGGGGACGGTCGCATCCTCCCTTTCTGTGAGCGCCCAAATGCGGCTGAGCTGAAGTCCCACGGCGAGCACCAGGCGCTTTTCGCGGCTCAGAGGGACGAAGCCGCTGAGCCGCGCTTCCACCCGCGCGAGATCCGGAGGCGGAGTGGTCTCGTTGTCGGTCGTACGGATCAGACTTCGCGCATACTCCCCCTCGACCTGGAAGAACGCTCCCAGCGACGGGTCGACCGGGTCGTCGCGCCAGTCGAGCGTCACCCGCGGGATGGGCCCAACGTAGGCGTTGGATCCAGACACGGCGCCGCGGCTTCCTGCGTCGATACTGGTGGGGTCGTTGCAGGCCGCACGGAGGTTGGCCAAAGGGTCGTCCTCTTCGGGAACGCTGGGGTCGGGCGGCTCCTCGGTGACGGGATTGCAGAACAGATCGGTTCGTTCGACTCGGAGCCTGAGCTGAAATCCGGTTCGACGCAGGCCACCGATATCCGGCCGCAGCAGCGCAGCGGCGGTCAACGTGAGCTTCTGTGTGTCCTCGACGAACGCCGGGCTGAGATTGCGGAGGGTCACGATGTCGGCGCCGACTCCGATACCGCGCGGCCATCCGAAGCTTCGAGGGTAGGTCCAGCCGAGACTGAGCTCGTACTCGAATCGACCGAGCGGTCCGATCAGGTCCTCGTCGTTGTAGAAGTCGAGGATCGCATCCTGCAGCTCCTCGGCGTAAAGCCCGGCCAAGAAGTCCGGCCAGAAATTGACCTTGCCGTCCACGCGGAGCCGCATGGCTCGCATCCCCAGGTTGTTCCAACCGAAACCGGCGAACGCCCGAAAACCGTCTTCGGTCGAGAAGCCGCCGCCCACCTCCATCGTGAAGGGCTTTCGTTCCTTCAGGTCGACGACCACGTCCTTGATGGCTTCCGGCTGGTCGGCGTCGATCGGCTCTACGGTGACCCGCTCGAAGATCCCCACCCGCAGGAGATTGTCTCGCGTGCCCTCGAGCTGTGATCGTCGCAGAAGCTCATTCTCGGTGAACTCGATCTCTTGCTCCACGATTCCGGGAACCGTCCGCTCCAGACCCCGGATGACGATCCGTCGAACGTACACCTGCGGACCTTCCTTCACGACGAAGCGAACGAGCAGGGGACAGTCCGATTGGCCGTCGCGAAGGAGCTCTGCGCAGTGCTCGAGCGGCAGATTGCTTCTCTCGCCCTCGACCTCGGGTACGACGATCTCTTCTTCGACCGAGACGTACAGATGCCCGCTCTCTTCATAGCGCTCCACGAGTCGTCGCCGTGCATCTTCGACCCGCTCGAGGACCAGGCCTCCCCCGACGACCAGCCCCGGTTCCCGCTCGACGAGCATCATCAGCTCCTGCCGACCGAAGCTGAGCGCACCTTCCAAGTCCAAAGCGCCCACCACCCATCGCGGCCCCTCCTCGACGGCGATCGACACGTCGATGAGTCCTTCCCGCTCGGTGATCCGAGGCCGATCGACATTGACCTGCTGAAACCCGCGGGACCGGTACAGGGCAGCGATACCGTTGGCCACGGCTCGATAGGCTCGAGCGACGTACACCAGCTTCGCGTCGGGGGCCGAAGTATCCGGCGCTCGCCGGGGTGCCGGTTGCGGGCTGGTGTGCCCACCGATGATCTCGGTCACCAGAGGAGGATCGGCGCCCGGCTGCTCGCCAACGCTGCCCAAAGCCGAAGACAGGATGGTGTTCATCGCGTCTCGGACGTCCCGTTCGGAGACGGACCGTCGTCCGGGAAACGACACCTTCCCGACTCGCCCGAGGGGGCCCTCATCGATGATGAAGCGGACGCGCTTTCGGTCCCCGTCGGGGCTCGTCGCCGCCTGTACCTGGACTTTCGCTGCGTACAGCCCACGCTGTTCATACAGCTGCTCGATGCGATCGCGCACCTCCCGCAGGATGCTCGGGTCCGTGCCGCGGAGCTCGATGTCCTCGGCCGCGGTCCGAAAAAGACGGACGGAAACCCGCTTGTTGCCCTCGAAGCTGACGTCGACGACCGGTCCCGGATCCAGGACGATGATCAGATCCGCATCGCTTGGCCCCAAGCGCTGGATGGACGGCGGGGACACTTCGACGTCGTAGTGTCCCGCCGCCCGAAACTGTTCGGCGAATCCGACGAGATTGCGCTCGACCTCATCGAGGTCCAAGACTCGCCCCTCGCGGACGGCGAGCCAACGTCGGAGGATGTAGTCGGCCCGCCGGCGAGGACCTTCGAATCGTATTTGGCGAAGCCTGGTCCGAGGGCCGGGCTCGACACGAACCAGTAGATCTCGTCCGCCGGAGTCATCGACGGTCTGCAGCGCCAGGCCGACTGCGGGATCGAGCCAGCCGCTTCGCCCCAGCGATTCCTCCAGTTTCTCTTGGAGCCGAGGAAGATCTCGAGCGTCGATCGGTCGGCCGGGCTCCACCGCGAGAGCCTGGCGGATGAATGAGCGGGAAGCGTCTCCCGTCTGCAGGAAACGGATGCGTCTCAACACACTCAGAGGCACGACCTCGAAGCTCACCAACAACCCGCGATCCGCGATCGGCGCCACCCGGGCGATGACGTTCTCGAAGCGGCCCAGCTGTATCAGGACCTTGATCGTCCGCCGAACCGCGGCCGGGGAGTAGGTATCGCCAACCTGAACTGCCGAGAGAGCTCGCAGCGTCGAGACATCCTCGGAGGGGGCAGCCACGAACGCCAGCTCCCGAACGGTCCGACCCCGAAGCTCGCCTTCGGCGGGGCTAGCCGCCAGGCACACGGGAAGCAGAAGGGTCAGAACTCCCATCGGTATTTGAGGTCTAGACCCCAGTCACCGAGCGGGACGTCGATCGACGACGTCCAGCCGAGCTGCAGATTGAGCCCGGGGGTCAACCGTACGCGCAGCGCCGCTCGCTGATCGTCGGTTTGAAGGAGGGACGTCGAGTACTCGAGACGCGCCGAGGAAGCGAGGAAGTTCAAGTCCTTGGCGACCAGAACGTACGGCTGATACTCCCTCGCCTGACTCGAGAACTCGGTGGTGACGTCGATCGCATCCACCGGAAGCACCTTCTTCACTTCCTGATCCACGCCCGACAGTTTCAACAGCGTGTTGCCGGCAAAAGCGCCTCCGGCCCTCTGGTCGTCGATGTCACTGACGCGAATCCCGCGAAGCAGGCACGAGATGATGTCGCGTTGATCCATTTCTGGGCTGCTCGAGTACACGGTGTCGAAGGATTCCAGCGTTCCGTCGATACGGACGTTGACGCGAGCTTCGCATACCTCGGCGAGCAGCGACAGATCGTACCGAGGACCGAAGGCATACCGGTCTCGGAAGTCGATGGTACCCGACTCGAAAGTATAGTTGCGCCCGAGAAAGTTGACGCGCCCTCGAGACTGAACGCGCGTGGACCCGAGGATCCCGGGGCGTTCGTTTGTGCCCGATAGTCGCAGATCACCCACCAGCCCAAAGTCGACGGCATCGCTCTTCACCCGGATGGGGTCACCGGAACGGACGAGGACATCGACATCGAGAATTTCGGCGCGCGGATCGTACGCCGTCGGCGGCGAGCGATAGTTCACGAGGTCTCGGAGCTCCACTTTGGGCTCCAGCAGCGCTCGCCCGGCGTCGATGCGTCCGGAGAGACGAAACCGCGCCGGGCCCCCCGTCAGGCGTAGCACCGCGTCGACCTCGCCCGTGGCATCGGCCGCCGGAAGCAAGATCCGCGGCCGCGCATCGTCGATCTCGACATTGACGGCCATGCCCGTCAGCCCGTCCGTCCCCACCGTCGTTCGACCCCGGGCAGTCACCTGCCCTCCCGCCCAGCGGCTGCGGCTCCGCTCGAGCAAAATGGACCGCTGACTGAACGTGAAGTCGGCCTCGAGATCCTTGATCGCTTCTTCGACCCAGCTGACCTGGACGAACCCCCGGCGCAGAGACGCCCGGCCGACCATCGAGACGCCGCTCCAGTCGCCGTTGAGGCCGGCATCGATCTCGAGACTTCCGGAGCTCTGCTCGAGCTGAGGCACGAAGGTCTCCAGGATGGACAGGTCGAGCTGACCATCCAGACTGACGTCGACGGTGCGCGGACCGACCGCGCCCGAGGCGATGACCTCCGAAGCTGCACCCACGAGCTCCAAGCGCTCGGTCTCCACCGTCCCTCGCTCGATCGTGAGGCGCGCCGGACGGGGAGCGTCCAGGGTGAGGCCGAACCCCTCGAGATGCAGGAGGCGGAGGTCGACCTCGCCCCGGGTCGTGGCCCAGCGGTCGATGCGACCGGCCAGACGTCCTTGGCCTCCGACGACGCCGCTAAACGAACGGCCGGCCAGGGTCGCAAAGGCAGTGATGGCCGGCAGTTCCGTCGCCTCGAACCGGAGGTCGTACGGGTATCCGGGCGTCAGGTCGACCGTGCCGCTCGCGCGCCCCTGTCCACTGAAGAGCTGCGCCCCTACCGAGAGCTCGGTACCACGGATCGGACCCTCGACCTGAGCATCGCCGAGGAGCAGCTCGCCAACGCGGACGTCGCGGAGATCGACAACGTAGCGGCCCTCCGAAGAACCCACGGCCCCCTCCAGTCGCAGGTCGACGTCGAGCCCGCCCGTCAGCGCGGGGAAGGCGTCCGCGATGTAGTCGATGTCGGTGAGTCGGCCCTTGCGAGTCCAGGCGTGCACCGACATGCGCTTGCTCTTCGGGTCGTACCCGCCGAGCCCCACCACCTCGGCCTGACCCTTTCGCGCGACGAATCTCCGAACGCGGATCGCTCCTTGGTCGAGGTCGAGCCCACAGTCCACGGACTGGATGGACTCACCGGCGACGGCCAACCCCCGCCCTTTGAACTCGATCGGGCCGGTCAGGGAGAGGAGCGGCCCCGCCAACTGACCACTGCCCGTAAATGCTCCCGTCGGTCGGCCCCAATCGTCGTCCCGAAGACCGAAGGGAATGATCAGGTCCTCCACGCGACCCTCGAGAACCTCAAGATCGAGGTCGACCGGGGTGCCCGGCTCGATCGTGACCTGGGCACGCCCCGTATACTTCGACTCGCCGAGCAGGCCTTTGACTTGATTGAAGTCGAGCTGCTTACCCCGGCGATAGGCCAACCCGCCACGAACCCAGCCAAAGGGAATGTCTTCGATGGTGAAGCCGGAGAGGTCGAGGCGAGCATCGCCTTCCGGCTTCTGCCCGGGCGTGATTCGCAGCTCACCCTGCACGGCGCCATCCCCCTCGAAGCGGACCCCCGCGATGGGGCCAACGTCACGAAAATCGAGGGGTTGAAAGCTCACTTCCACGCGGTGGGGGCGCTGAGCGAAGCCGATGTCGGCGTTCACCTGTCCGAAGGAGCCGTCGGCCACGACCTCGCTTTCACGGAAGTGAAGACCGCGAGGCTCGAATCGCCAACGTCCGGTCACGCGACTCGGGAGCGACCTCAAGAGTACATACTGCTCAGGAACCTCGTCCCGGCCGAGGTTGGCGACCTCTGGGGCATCGAACCCGCGGTCGTAGACGACCAGGTCATCCACCTGAAAATCGAACGGCCCCTCCAGGTTCACGGGGGCGAGGGTTCCTCGGACCGACGTCGGGCCCGAACCTCGGAAGTCGACCCACGGATGGGGGACGTTGAGGGCGTGCAGGAGCCGAGCGAGCGATAGTCGCTCGGCTTCGACTGAAGCCTCGAAGGGCAGTCCCTCTTCGAATCGAAGCCGCGCGCTGCCTCGGACCCGGCCCCCGTGGCGAACGTCGAGATTCAGGACGTCGAGGCCCGAGCGATCCACGACGAACGTGAGCCGGGCGGCATCGAATGGGCCGTAGGCGTCCACCTGAATGTCTTCCAAGTCGAGCTCGCCTCGAGCCCGCGGATCGCTCGGCTGCCCGGTCAGATGTACGCGGAGCCCGACGTTACCCGAGATCGTCGGCGCGCGAGGTACGTACCGCGGTAGAAGGTCGAGCGGGACGTCGACCCCGAACCGGACATCGAACACCGGCCCGACCAGATCGACGGAACCGCGTCCTTCGATACGCATGCGCTTCTCGGCCACGACCTCGAGCGCCTCGACGGTCAGCGCGCGCGGCTGGGTCAGGAGACCTTCGAGCCGGCCCAGGAGCCGAAACCGTTGGATGGTCAGCGAACGATCGTCGAGCATGACCTTGACGTCGTCGACACCCACGGCCACGCGAGCGCCTCCCGAGCCCGCCCGATCGACCGAGACTCCGATGTCATTCAGGTCGACCGACACGTCGTCGCCGTGTCGAATGCGCACCGTGCCCCGCTCGATGGCGAGTTCGCTGACTCCCAGCGCGAGGGGAAGGGTTGGGCGCGACGGACGCGGTACGGGAGCTGGCTGAACGCAGGCGGGCACGTTGGCGATCACCCCGTCTTCGAAAACCAGGGTCGCCTCCGGGGCGAGAAGCGCGACGCGCCCGAGCTGGATCCGACCGTAGAACATCGGCGCGAGCTGGATGGAGACGATCGCCTCCTCGACAGCGAGGAGGAGCTCACCGTTGTCCGACGTGAGTCGAAGGTCTTCCAGCTCGACCTCGCGACTGAGTGCCGTGACCCGAAAAGCGCTGAACTCCGCGTCGACCCCGCATCTATGTTTCAGCTCGCTCAACATGCGGGAGCGGAGCGCGTCGGCGGCGCGCCCGGTTTCGAACGCCCATGCGATGCCCACGGCGGCCAGGATGAGCAGCAGACTGAAGGCAACTCCTAGCCGACGGAGCCACTTCAGCGCCCAAGGACTTCGGATCAGGGGCTCCAAAGGTCGAGGCAGACTCGAATGTCGGGGTCGCTGCGAATTCACGGTGCTCGGGCGGCCGCATTGGCGGCCATAGGACTCAAGTCCTCGGACTGCGTGTAGATTCCCACGTGGGGCGGATCATGGAAAGCCCCGAACATGGTGTGATGCCCATCGAGTCGGCCGCGGGTATTTACTAAATCCGTCGGATGCGTTCGAAGGCGTTAGGACCCTGCAGTCCGTGTATGATGGATTGTGGCTGTCAGCCCATGGCTCTGTTTCGACGCATCAGCGATATCCTCCGCTCGAACATCAATGATCTGATCTCCCGGGCCGAGGACCCAGAGAAGCTCCTCGACGCCGCGATCGAGGATATGCAGCGCCAGCTCGTCGACGCGAAGAGCCGGGTCGCGCTTTCCATCGCCGACGAAAAGCGCCTGCAGAAACACCATGAGGGCGAGGCTCGAAAAGCCGACGAGTGGGAGACCAAGGCCATGGCTGCGGTCCGCGCCGGGCGAGAAGATCTCGCGCTGGAAGCGCTGGGTCGAAAGCGCGAGCATCAGGCTGCAGCCCGGCAATATCAGGACCAGCTCGACGGGCAGAAATCCGCCGTCGACGAGCTCAAGCGTGCCCTGAGTGACTTGTCCAGCAAGCTCGACGAGACCCGGCGAAAGCGGACGCTGCTCCTCGCTCGAGCCAAGCGGGCCGAGGCGCAGCGTCAGCTGGCCGACACGCTGACCAGCACCAACCGCAGCTCGGTCCGCGAGAAGCTCGAGCAGCTGGAGGCGCGCGTGGAGCAAGCCGAGGCGCAGGCCGAGGCGAACTGGGAGATTGCGGCCAACAGCGGAGAGCTCGACTACGAGAAGAGCCTTTCGGCGGAGATCGAGATGCTCGGCGAGCCGAACTCACAGCAGGAGCTGGCCCAGCTCCAGGCCCGCGTTCGAGAACTCGACGCTCTTTCGGACGGACGCGAGGGCGAGCCACCGGCGGCCGCAGCCCTCCCTGCCCCCGACGCGTCGACTCCGGCTCCCGACGCGACGCTTTCTTCGTCGCCCGACGCCGTGGCGACCATGGACGACGTCGAGAGGCCGAACGATGCCGATGGCCGCCCGGACGCCCAGGCCGAACCATCGAAGACCGACGCCTCGCAAAACGTCGGATGAGGATGGTCGTCGGGTCCATCGCGGTATTGGTCGCCTGCGGTTCACCGCCCGCTCCGACCTTCGCGAGCTTCGAAGAGCGACCTGCGGCCGCCGAAGGGTGTCGGCCCCCGTTCGAGCGACTGGGGCCGGGCTTCGTCGGTCTGGAAGACCTCGACACCGGTCGCTCCTGTGAAGCCTATCTGGAGCAAGACGAGTGCATCCTCGGCATCTTCGACGACTGCACGTATTCCTTCGAAGGGCGGCGGGAGTGGCGCGGCTCCGTCCGGACCCAACGGGTCGAGATCCGGCCGGTATTCACCCGCTTCGACCCGCGAGACCGACGGTCGCCGTCTCTTTGCACCGGTACGGCGTCCCCGGGGGTGTCCACCTTGCGGCTCGCTTGCCGGCTCGACGATCACGACCCCGGGCCCCCTCATCTCGGTGTGTCGATGACGTTCTTACCGTGACGCCATGCGCCCTCGGGCGGAAATCGATGCGTGTCCCCGCGATCAAACTCCGGTATGACGGTTGGCGATGGCCACCCTCGCCGCGTACCTCGGTCCTGCGGTCGACGTCGCTCGACTGGTCGAAGCCGAACCGGCTTCAGCCGCCCTCGTCGATCGCTACCGTCGTCCCTTCGCCTGCGCCTGGTATCCGGACGACGGTCACGGCCACCCGGTTCGGTTCGTCAGCAGGTCGGCCGTTCCCGTCGACGATCCCGTGCTCGACGTCCCGCGCCGATTCACGGCCGAGTGCATCGTGGCCGGCCTCGGACCGGAGGGCCCCGAGGAGGGCCAACCGCTGGTTCATGGACCGCTGACGTTCGCCTGGGACGGCACCTTCGACAACTTCGCCGAGGTCTTCGAGCCGGTCCTCACCGCGCGCCTGTCGGCCACCGCACGCCGGGCCGTCACCGCGCGCTCGGTGCCGGCGCTACTCTTCATGGCCTGGCTCGATCTCCTGCAGGGTGAGACCCGGCCGGAAGCGATGGCCGACGCGCTCGAGCGGCTCGTCGGCTCCCTTCAGGACCTTGCCGTGACCCATCAGAGCGCCGCCTCGTTCGCGATCGTCGCCTCGAACGGTCAGTGCCTGGTCACCCTTCGGAGCGGCACCGACCAGACACTTCCCCCGCTGTACACGATCGTCGCCGATGACGCCGGCCAGCTGCCGGAGACCGGTCGAGTGGTCGCCTCCGAACCGACCTTCGCCGGCTCCTGGACTTCCCTCGATCCCCACTCCCTCACGACCTTCACCCTCGACGAGCCCGCCGGCTCCTGAACGTCGTGCGAGCGTACGGCTCTCTGGGACTCGCGATCATTGCGGGCGCGGCCGCCTGCACCAACCTCGAGAAGATCGCGGTCGACCTGGGCTTCGGTCCACCGAAGGTCGAGCCCCGAGAAATTCATGCGGCCGAGGGCGCGACCGTGCGCCACGACGACTTGACCGCCATCCTGAGCCCCGCAGTCGATGGCGAGGGCTGGGTCACCTACGACGAACTCGACCGCGAGCGCCTGCAGGCGTACATCGAACGTCTCGCGGGGATCGACCTGATGGCCCTGGGCCGCGACGCGAGGCTGGCTACGCTCATCAACGCCTATAACGCGTTCACGCTGCAGCTGATCCTCGACCATCGTCCTCTCGAATCGATCAAAGACATTCCCGACGACGAGCGTTGGAACGCCGAGCGTTGGAACTTGGGCGGCGACGTGGTCAGCTTGAACCAGATCGAGCATCAGCGGATACGCGAAAACTTCGTGGAGCCGAGGATCCACTTTGCCGTCAACTGCGCCAGCGTCGGCTGTCCCCCCCTGGCCTCGCAGGCCTACGAGGCGGATACGCTCGACGAAGACCTGGATGCCGCCGCTGGTCGGGTCCACGACCCGGCCGGCCGCTGGTTCGCGTGGGAAGGCGACTCCGACCGCCTGAGGCTGCACATCACCCGCCTGTACCTGTGGTATCGATCCGACTTCGAAGCCGCGTCAGGAACCGTGGAGTCCTTCCTCTCCCGCTACGTGCCGGCGCTTGTCCAGGCCGAGCGGTCGAAGCGACGGGTGCGGATCGACTATCTTGATTATGACTGGTCCTTGAACGACATCGCCAATCGCCCCTCGGGCTCCGACCCCTGAACGCCGTGCTCCAACTCTTCAAGAACGCATACCGCTACCAGTTCGTCCTGTGGAACTTCGTGGCGCGAGACCTCAAGGTCAAATACCGCGGTGCGCTCTTCGGCTACCTGTGGAGTCTTCTCGAACCGCTGTCGCTGGTTCTCATCTACTACTTCGTATTCGTGGTCATCGCTCGACGGGGCGGGCCCGACTACCCCCTGATCGTCATCTTGGGCATCCTTCCCTACGGCTTCTTCAGTACGGTCGTGACCGGAGGCGCCAACGCCCTCACCGGCAATCGAGGCCTCATCCGGCGCGTGTACCT
Organism: uncultured Myxococcales bacterium; assembly: GCA_964473255.1. Taxonomy (GTDB): domain Bacteria; phylum Myxococcota; class Kuafuiibacteriia; order Kuafuiibacteriales; family Kuafuiibacteriaceae; genus Kuafuiihalomonas. The sequence goes on from CAYYOT010000041.1 coordinate 26,798, forward strand.
TCCCCGCGAGCTGTTCGTGCTCGGCCACCTCGGCTCCCAGTTCGTCGTGCTGCTTCTCTCCTTGCTCGCCGTGGTCCCCTTCATGGTGGCGTACGGTGTGACGCCCGGGTGGCGGATCGTGATGCTCCTGCCCGCCCTCGTGCTCCTCGCGACCATGGCGTCCGGGCTGGCGCTGGTCCTATCCTGCGTGAACGTCCTCTACCGCGACGTGGGCTACATTCTCCGAGTGACTCTGCGGCTGGGTTTCTACGCTTCACCCGTCATCTATCCGCTCGCCCTCGTGCCCGAGCATCTGATGCCGCTCTACGCGCTGAATCCGCTCGTGCTTCTGCTGTCGATGGTACGCTCGTCCTTCACGAACGACCCGCTGAATCTGCCGGTGCCGCAGACCATCGTCGCGGTGATCGTGAGCCTGGCGACCTTCGCCATCGGAGCTACGCTCTTTCAGCGCTGGGAGCGAAAGGCCGTGAAATACCTATGACCGAGGAAGCGATTCGCATCTCCGGGGTCCACCTGAGCTTTCCGCAGGCCCGGCTGCGCGCGTCGCGCCTCAAGGAAGCGATCCTTCAGCCGTTCCATCGCCAGCCGAAGGTCGAACGACCTCGCGGCTTCATGGCCCTCCGCGGCATCGACCTTTCGGTCCCTCGAGGCGAGGTCTTGGGCCTCATCGGGAAGAACGGCTCCGGCAAGTCGACGCTCTTGCGCGTCGTCTGCGGGATCTATGCTCCCGACCGAGGTACGGTGAACGTCAATGGCCGGATCTCGGCCCTGCTGGAGCTGGGCGCCGGCTTCCGCGACGAGCTGAGCGGCCTCGAGAACATCCGGCTCAGCGGCGCCATCATGGGCTTTCCCCCGCGCCAGGTCGACGAGCTGATCGACGGCATCGTCGAGTTCGCGGATCTCGGGGAGTTCATCGAGCAACCCCTGCGGACGTACTCATCCGGCATGCGCGCGCGCCTCGGTTTCTCCGTAGCCTCGGCGGTCGACCCCGAGATCTTGCTCATCGACGAAGCCTTGGCCGTGGGCGACAAGGACTTCCGCGAAAAGTGCCTGCGGCGGATCGATGAGATGGTCGCCGGCGACACGACCGTCGTCTTGGTCAGCCACAACGCCGACGACATCACCCGGCTCTGCACCCGCGCCGCGCTGATGCAGCGCGGCCGAATCCTCGCCGAGGGCTCCCCCGAGGAGGTTCTCGCCACCTACGCTCAGCTGTAGCTCATCGCGGCCAGCGGTCACGGTCCTGGTCCAGGAAGCCGAGCACGGCATCGGCGACCCGGGGGGCTGCCTGCCCGTCCCAGAGGGCAGGGCGCCCGGTCGCGGGCGGCGGCGCGGCGAGCGCACGACCCGCTTCAGCGAGGATGCGGTCCGGATCGACGCCGACCACGACGTTCGTGCCCTCGGTGACGGTGATGGGGCGTTCCGTCGAGTCGCGAAGGGTGAGGCAGGGAACGCCGAGTGCCGTGGTTTCCTCCTGCAGGCCGCCCGAATCGGTGAGCACCAGGCGCGCCGAAGCGGTGAGGGCCAGAAAATCCAGGTAGCCGATCGGCTCGGTACGGAGAATCTGCGCGCCATCCAGGAGCGGAAGGGCGTCGACCCGCGCGCGGGCCCGGGGGTGGACGGGAAAAACGAGCGGAAGCTGCCGACTCAGCTGGCCGAGCGCCGACCAGATACCGTCGAGGACGTGGGCCTCGTCGACGTTGGATGGCCGGTGAAGGGTCACGAGGCCGAACTTTGCCGGTCGCTCGGCGCCCAGGGTGGGCCACGGATCTCGGCGACGCGCCTCCTCCAGGTGGGCGTCCAGCGTGTCGATCATGACGTTGCCGACGCGCACGATGCGGTCGGGGTTTCGGCCCTCGGCCCGGAGATTCTCATCGGCGTCGGAGGACGGCGTGAGCAGGAGGTCGGCCAAGGCGTCGGTCACGGTGCGGTTCACTTCTTCCGGCATGGACCAGTCTCGGCTCCGCAGGCCGGCTTCCACGTGCGCCACGGCGATGCCCATCTTGGATGCGGTGAGCGCACCGGCGAGCGTGGAGTTCACATCGCCCACCACGAGGACGAGGTCGGGCCGCACCTCGCGAAAGACGTCCTCCAGGGCGGGCAGCAGAGCCCCCGTCTGCGCGGCATGGCTTGCCGACCCCACACCGAGATGACGGCTCGGTCGCGGCATCCCGAGGTCGTCGAAGAAGACCTTCGACATCCGTGGATCGTAGTGCTGGCCGGTGTGGATCAGCCGGTGGTCGACGCCCCGAGCCTCGAAGGCTCGATGGATGGGGGCGGCCTTCATGAAGTTCGGGCGCGCTCCGACGACGGTCAGAATGGGGCCGCGGTGGGCCATGCCCGGTCTTATCAGCCCGCGCGCCGGCCGTCTCGCTTGCTGTCGACGAGGGGGCTTGCTACCCGCGACCGGTGCGCTCGGCCGGTGTCTTCGAGCGAGACGACATCGTCGTCTTGGCCGACGACGTCTGGGATGCGCCGAAGCGAGCGCGCCATAAAATGGCGATGGCGTGGGCCGCCGTCGGCAACCGGGTGCTCTGGGTCGAGACGCCCTATCCTTCGGCGCGGTCGCGACGACCCATCGGACTCCTCGACCAGGTACGACCGAGACTCTTCGTCACGTCGCCGCCTTCGATCCTGCGGACGCACTATGCCCGAAGCCGCCCCTGGTCGAACCTACGCGAGCCTGCGGGTCGCCTCGCGCTGGGAGCGATCGTCCGGAGGGCAGTCCGCGCCCTCGAGCTGGACGTTCGATGGACGGTGGTTTGGCAGGAGCCCCGCTTGGCTTCCGCCATCGGCATCCCGGGGCGCCATCGTCTCTACTACGCGAGCGACATCCTGGAGGACCCCGGCGCCCGACGCGCCCTGGTGAAGTGCGCGAAGTGGGCAGACCTCGTCTTCGCCACCTCGGACAAGATCGCATCCGACCTTCGCCCCTTCCATGCACGGGTCCACGCCATCGCTCATGCGGTGGATCTGGAGTGGTGGCAGAGCGCAGACCGTTCGGAGCCGCCTCTCCTGGCGCCGATCCCGCAACCCCGGCTTCTGTTCTCCGGTGTGGGTACGGTGAAGTTCGACCTGACGGGATGGCTGCGGCTGGCCGTCGCCCGCCCCGACCTCCAGCTGGTCACGGTCGGACCGTTCGACCCTCGACTCGAAGCGTCCGAGACCTACGCAGCAGCTCGGCGGCTACCGAACGTACACCTGCTCGGGGAGCAGCCGTTCGCAAGCCTCCCTGGGTTCTTGCAGCATGCCGATGTCCTCGTATGCCCATACCGAGCGGACGCCGTGCGGACCGCGAGCGGTCTTCCCAACAAGTTCTACGAGTACGCGCTGACCGGGGCGCCGATCTTGTCCACCCCGTTCACCGAATTCGAAGCCTTTCTGCCCCAGCTGACCGTGCAGCCCCTTTCCGCCTGGAAAAACGTCGCCGTGGAGGCCCTCCCGCGAGCGGCGAACCCGCTTGCTTTGGTCGCCGACCACACCTACGCCTCGCGCGTAGCCGAACAGCGGGCCATACTGGCGCCGTTGGTCGCGGGGGACGGGTCATGAGGCTGCTGTTCGTTGGATACTTCGGCTCGGGCAATCTCGGCGACGAGCTGATCCTCTCGTCGATCATCGCCGCCCTCCCGGCGCGACTCCATCCGATCGACTTCGCTGCGACCTACTACCGCGACGCGACGCTCCTTCCTCCCGAGGTGGAGCCGGTCGACATCCACAACCTCCCTCGGGTGGTCGATGCGGTCGCCAGCAGCGACGCGGTCGTGATCGGGGGCGGCGGACTGCTTCAAGACAAGCGGGCGCCCGAGTACTGGGAACTCTACAGCTCTCCGAGCTGGAGCCTGGCGGCCTATGTGCGACCAGCCATGATCGCGGAGACGATGGGCGTGCCGGTCTTCGTGGTGGGAGTCGGTGCAAGTCCGCTTCACACACCGACCGGCCGAGCAATGGTGCAGAGCCTTCTCCGGTCGGCAAGGCACGTCTGGGTTCGCGACGCAGCATCCGGTCGCGTCGTCGAGGAGCTCGGGTGGATTGAGCGGACGACGACCGGAGCCGACCTCGGTTGGCTCGCACCCGAAATCGACGCTCCCGAGCCAGCCGAGCGCGCGGATCGCATCGTCTTGAACCTGCGGAACGTCGCCGGCGACGATGCGGCGGCCCTCTCGCTCGGTCGCGCGGTGACGGATTTCGCTCGGGACCATGGCCTGCGCCCCGAGTTCGTTCCCTTCCATTACGGGGCCGACCTGGCCGACGATCGCCTGGGCGAGCGGCTCGCCCAGGAGCTACCCGACCTGACGGTCACGCCCCCGGGGGCGACGCCGACGGCGCACGTCGGCCGCTATCGGGACGCCGTCGTGAGCATCGGGATGCGGTACCACGCGGCACTCGTGGCCGCCTCGTGGGGCGTTCCGCACGTGGCGCTAGCGTACGACGACAAGGTGAGTTCGCTGATGCACGAGCTCGACATGCCGTCGTACTCGCTCGACCCGACCGCCGCTCGCTCCGTCGTCCGGGAGACCCTGGAACGGGTCTGGTCCGAGCGCGATACGGTCAAGAGCCGTCTGACGACCCGGCGAAACGAGCTCCGGGCGGCCGCCGGTTCGGTCTTCGACGACCTTTCAGCCTACCTGACGACCGCTTCGACTTCGACGCTGCCTGCCCCGCCCTCCCCGCGGACCGTCGCCCTCGCTCAGATGTTCGAGACCCACGGGCACCGCTATCCCGAAGACGTGGTTCGCTCCCTCACGCTGGAGAACGAGCGCCTCGCGCGCGAACGCGACGAAGTCTCGCACCAGCTCGACGTCCTTCGGCGACGTCTCGCCCAATGGCCATCGGGCAAGGCTTTCGAGCTCGAGGCGCGGTCCCGAAGAGCGCTGAGCGATTGGACGAAGCGATGGAGACCCAAATCCGAATGAACCGCCGTTTCCACCAGCTCACGGCCTTGGGCGTCCCGGTCAAAGCACACCTGCCGAACGACGACCCGCGCAGCGCCATCCTACGTTCGGCGCGCGTCTTTCCCGACGAGCCCGCGTTGTCCTTTCTCCTGGAGCATTCGCTGCTCGAGGAGCGGCCGGTCGCGCTGCACCTGAACCCCGAGCTCCCGTACGTGGCCATCGCCATCGGCCGACGGACGAACGCAAGACAGGTCTTCCTCCATACCGACGCCGCAACCCGGGCCCGATTCTTGGACAACCTCGCCGCCAACGATTCCAACCCAAAGACCGGCACGACCAGTCTGCTCGTCGATGACGGACAGATCGAAAACGTCCTCGCCCGCCACCAGCCGGGCGCCACTTTGGTTTACGGACGGCTCAAAGAGCGGTTCCCCAGCCCCATGCTGCGGGCGGATTCGGTCGGACGAGTCTTGTACCTCGACGGTTTCGAGCCGGGACTCGATGTCCGCCGGGAACTCGGGCGCCGTGGATTTGTCTGCGTGCACCGAGGAGAAGGCAGCGCGGCGAGCATATATGCGCCTCGAGAGACGGCCGACCTCACTCCGGTCGTCGATGCGTTGCAGCGCGAGAACGTGGACCTACGGCGAGATCTTTCGGCGCAACAAAGCCTGCGGTCCGAGATGCTGAAGCGAATCAACGCGGCCGAACGCACCAACGACAAGCTCATGCGCGAACTGGGTCGCGCGCAGGACCGCATCGCCCACGTCTACGGCTCGGTGAGCTACAAGGTCGGTCGCCAGCTCACGACCGCGCTGCGGACGCCGGCGCAAACGCTGGCCCAAGCGTTCCGCGGCCGGTCCGCACCGGAAGGACGCCCCGGTCGATCGCTGACCGCGGGACCGTCGTCCGGCGGAGGCGTCGTTTCCGTCATCATGACCACCTTCCGTTCTCGAGCTTTCGTCGATCGCGCGATCGAGTCGGTCCTCTCTCAGTCGTACAAGAATCTCGAGCTCATCATCGTCGACGACGCGAGCGACGATGGGACACTCGACTACGTCCTGGAGCGGTGGGAGAATAGCCCGCGGGTTCGCGCCGTCGGAAGCCTCCAAAACCGCGGCACCTACGCCGCCAAGAATCTAGGCTTGACCCTCGCGCAGGGCGACTTCGTCACGTTCCAGGACTCGGACGACTGGTCGCAACGCGAGCGGCTCGAGGTCCAAGTCGGGGCCCTTCGGCGAAGCGCGGGTGCGTTGGGCAGCGCGGTCAACTATGTACGGGTGAACGATGACGACAAGCCGATCCCGGGTGAAGACCCAGCGGGCAAGCTGGGGCTCATCTCCCTGATGCTCCGCCGAGAGGCACTCGACCACCTGGGCTTCTTCGATTCGGTTCGCGTGGGCGCCGACGCCGAGTACATCGACCGGCTCCGAGCGGTCTTCGGCCCCGAAAGCCTGATTCATCTGCGAAAGCCGTTGTACCGCGCGCTCACCCGCAGCGATTCTCTGACCACGACCCCTGCGACCGCCCAGACTTCGGCCAAACGGGCGGAGTATCAGGCCTCGTATCAGGACTGGCACAGCTTGGTTGCCAAGGGACGAGCCGCACCCTTCGTGCCCTCCCCTTTGCGGAAGCGACCCTTTCCCTGTCCCCCGTCGATCGAGCTCTCCGCGCCCGAGCTCCGGCAGGTCGCTGCCGGGGTCGCATCGATTCCCACCCGGGAAGCGAGCTTACGCCGGGTCGTTCGCGCCTTACTCCCCCAGGTCGACCGGCTCTTCGTAGCCCTGAACGGGTACGCCGAGGTCCCCGCCTTCTTGAACTCTCCCCAAATAAGCGTCTTCCGAAGCCAGGAAGTCGGAGACCACAAGGACAACGGCAAGTTCCTGGGTCTGGCCGAGACCGAAGACGGAGTCTACCTGACCGTCGACGACGACCTCCTCTACCCCGACGACTACGTATCGGTCCTTCTGCGCAAACTCGATCAGTACGCCTATGCCTCGGTCGTTGGGGTGCACGGCTTCGATCTCGCGGCTCCTCTCGATCGGTTCTTCGAGGGGCGCGAGGTGATCCACTTCAACGAGAGCCTGACCCGCGACACGTTCGTGGACTTCTTGGGGACGGGCACGACCGCCTTCCACACCGGGCGTTTTCGCCCCCGCTGGTCCGACTTCGGCACCGCGGGCATGGCCGACGTCTGGCTGGCCATCGCCGCGAAGCGCGCCGAAATTCCGCTGATCGCCGTCCAGCGCGAAGCCGGATGGCTGACGGACGCGACCGGCGGAGACGAGTCGCTGTACACCGAGTTCAGTCGCGACGACGAGGTCCAAACCCGCGCGGCCCGGGAGGCCGCGCCGTGGGGCGTCACCGGCCGCGAGGCGGCGGTGCAGCATCTCGCCGAAGCCCTCCGCGGCGTGTCGGTCCGCGGCCTGGATACCCGCGGTGCGCCGACGGAACTCCTCGAACCGATGCGTCGATGAAGCCGGCCCTGCTCGTCATGATCCTTGGGCCGGAGAGGGCTGCGCTCCTTCGGCTGGGGCGTAGAACTCAGTCGAAGAAGAGGTCGGCGGCTTCGAGGACGGGAGCGTCCGCGTCCTTCTTCGAGAGGATGGGGTTGGATATCGGCCACGGAATGGCGAGGGTCGGGTCGCTCCATCGCACCGAACGTTCGTGCTCGGGAGACCAATAGTGGGTCTGCGCGTACATGACGTCGGCGAGGTCGGACAGAGTCAAAAAGCCATGCGCAAATCCGGCCGGCACCCACATCATGCGCCCGGCCGTGTCGTCCAGCTCGAGCGCCACGTGCTGGCCGAACGTGGCCGAACCCCGCCGCATGTCGACGGCCACATCGAGGATCGCGCCGCGCGCACATCGCACGAGCTTCCCCATGGCGGCGGGAGGCACCTGATAGTGCAGACCGCGCAGCACCCCTTGGCTCGACCTCGAGTGGTTCTGCTGGACGAACGTCGGCAGACCGAGCTCCTCGAAGTCGCGAGTCCGGAACACCTCCATGAAGAAGCCGCGTTCGTCGCCGTAGCGATCGGTTTCGACGAGCCAAACGTCGGGGACCGACTGAGGCGTCGTGCGGAAGGCCATCAGCCTTGCTCCTTCGCGATCTGCATCAGATAGGCGCCGTACGGGCTCTTGCCCAGCTCTTCACCGAGCGTTCGGAGCTGGTCGGCGTCGATGAAGCCCATCCGGTAGGCGACCTCCTCGATGGACGCGACCATCAGGGACTGTCGGTTTTCGACCGCCTCGATGAAGTTCGAGGCCTGAAGAAGCGACTCGTGCGTGCCGGTATCGAGCCAGGCCATTCCGCGGCCGAAGAGCTCCACGTGCAGGGCGCCTTGCTCGAGGTAGAGCCGATTCAGGTCGGTGATCTCCAGCTCGCCGCGAGCCGAAGGCGTCAGGGTCTTGGCCAAGGAGACGACGTTCTCGTCGTAGAAGTACAGACCGACGACGGCGTAGTTCGACTTCGGCGCTTCGGGCTTTTCTTCGAGGCTCACCGCCCGCCCGGCGGCGTCGAACTCGACGACGCCGTACCTCTGAGGGTCCCGGACGTAGTAGCCAAAGACGGTCGCGCCCCGGTCCCGCGCCGCAGCCCGCTGGAGGCGTTCGGCCAGGCCCTGTCCGTAGAAGAGGTTGTCGCCGAGCACGAGGGTGCCCGGCTGCCCCTCCAGGAAGTCCTCGCCGATCAGAAAGGCCTGCGCGAGGCCTTCCGGCTTGGGCTGCACGGCGTACTGAAATCGCATTCCGACCCGCGAACCGTCGCCCAAGAGCCGCTCGAAGGCGGGAAGGTCGTGCGGCGTGGAGATGATCAGCACTTCGCGTATCCCCGCCAGCATGAGGACCGACAGCGGGTAGTACACCATCGGCTTGTTGTAGATGGGCATGAGCTGCTTGCTGACGGCCAGTGTGAGCGGGTGCAGCCGAGTCCCTGCGCCGCCCGCCAAGATGATGCCTCGTCGTGCCACGTTCGAAGGCTCTAGCAGGTGATCGGATGGCGCCCAACCCGGCTCGTCCTTGACGCTCATGCCGGTCGAGGGCCACTCACCGGGCATGCGACTGCTGTGGGTCGGAAAGGCGCCGACCGCCGGCGACAGGCGGCCGTTCGAGCCGCACGACGAGACGCTCGGCCCGGGCATGAAGATCCGGACCGTGGTCTCGTCGGACGGCCGATTCGCGGAGGCCAAGCTGGTTGCCCGGAGCACGGCCGAAGCGCTGCGCTTTCGGCCCGAAGTCGCGCACGTTCGGTTGACCGAAAGCGCCCTGTCCGTGCCCCCGAGCCTGGCCGCCGCTGGCGTCCCTGTGGTCGTCGAGGTCCCGGAGCCGTTCCTCGCGCCCAGCGGGTCTCCGCTGCGGGACGCCCTTCGGCTGGAGCGATTCCGGGCCGCAGCCCGCTCCGCGCGCAGCATCGTGGTTCCCGACCCGACGGTCGCGCAGCATCTCCAGGAGCGAGCCGGCATCCGGGGGGTGGCCATCGAGCCTCAGGGGGCCCTCGACCTCGCGCTCTGGCCGACGATCGATGTCGCCGAGGCCCGACGAGAGCTGGGCCTTCATCCCGAGCAGCGCTGGTTCGCGCTGGTCGCCCCGTTGGAGGCTCGGCTGCGCCTGGACCTGCTGGGACTCGCCCAGCGTCGCATCCCCGGGGCGGGTCTTCTGGTCGTCGGCGAGGGCCCCGGGGTCGAGGCGGTCGTGGCCATGAGCATGGCCACCCGCCCCTCGAGCCCCGTCCAGCACCTCGAAGACCGGTCCGAGGTGCGGGCGTTGACCGTGGGCGCGTGCGACGTGGGGCTGAGTCTGGGGTCGGACGAACCCGGCCCCGAGTCCGGCGTCTATGCCGCCATGGGCCGACGCCAAGTAGCGTTCGACCACCCGGCGCTCGCCCGGATCGAGCCGTGGTACCCGGGGGAGATGCCCGTCGTGCGCGCCTCACCGACAGAGGCCGGGCTCCGCACAGCGATGGAGGAGGCGATGAACCTTTCCCGCGAGGGCCCCCTCTCGGCGGCCCACGTGGAGCGCGCGCGACAGGGGCTCGGCGCGATCGATCGCGCCGAGTGGTGGCGCGGCGTGTACGCGTCATGCGTGTAGGCTTGGTCGTCGTCGGCCTCGAGTACGGCGGGGTCGAACGGTGGGTGGGTGCCCTGGCCGCCGGCGCGGCCGAGCACGGCTCGGACGCAGTGGTCTACGCTCTTGCCCGAGGCGGTCCACTTCAAACCGAGCTCGAGGCGTCGGGCACGACCGTTCGAGTCTTCGGAATCCGCTCACCACGCAGCATGGGTGGCCTGCGAACGCTCCGCGACGCGATCCGGTCCGATCGCATCGACTTGGTGCACAGCCACCTCGCTTCGGCCGACATCGTCACCGCCGCAGCCACGGCTCGACTCGGGCGACCACGGCTGAGCACGGTCCACAATCCTGGCGTGCAGATCCACGGGCTGAAACGGCTCGCCTGGCGGGCAGCGCTCCTTCGGTTTCAGGAGGTCTCCGCGGTGAGCCGGGCAGCGGCCGTTGCCACCCCCGGCGTTCAGCCGACCGTCCGACCCATCAGCCTCGCCGATCCGCCTCCGTCTTCGGGCGAAGATCGAGACGCCCTTCGGCGAGCGCTCGGTCTCGATCCCGGTCGCCCGGTCGTGCTGACCATCGCCCGCCTGCACCCGATCAAGGGGATCGACCGTTGGGCACGGCTCGCTGCGGGTCTTGCCCCGGACGTCCAAGTCGCGGTGGTCGGCGACGGACCGCTCCGAGACGCGGTCCGAAAGAGTCGTCTGATCCTCGTCGGGGAACGGGCGCAGGCCGAGCGCTATCTGCCGGCGGCCGACTGCTACGTTTCGCCGTCCCGGAGCGAGGGCTTCCCCCAGGTTCTACTACAAGCGCTCGCGCATCGGGTCCCGATCGTCGCGACCGAAGTCGGCGGAACGGCCGAAGTCGTCGCGACGCACGGCCTTCTCGTGCCGGCCCACGCCCCGGAAGGCCTGATCGACGGCGTTAAGGACGTCCTCGCCAGCCCGTCCGCCGCCCGCGCGCGCGCGGAAGCCGGCCTCCAGTCGCTCTCGGCCCGGAGGCTGTGGCGAACGCAGACCGTGGCCGACCATTGGGCGTGGTACCACCGGTTCGTCGGGCAAAATTGACGCCGAGGCATCCTTTGGGCGAGGTGGCGCCGATGGACCTCATCGAGAATCTGGGCGTGTACCGGTTCCCGGTGACCCTGTTCGCTGCTCTGGGTCTGTCGCTGTACTTCACGCCGGTGATCCGTCAGGGCGCACTGCGCTACGGCGTCGTCGACGCCCCCGACGGCAAGCTCAAGACCCACGGTGAACCGGTCGCGTATCTGGGCGGCGTCGCCATCTACCTGTCGTTCCTCTTCGCTCTCGCCCTTACCTACGAGTTCACCCCGAGGGTCCTGGCCCTGCTCTTGGCGGCTTCGCTCGTCGTGATGCTCGGGCTCTTCGACGATCTGAAGGTGCTGAGCCCCCAAGCCAAGTTGGCCGGCCAGCTCGTCGCGGCGTCGGTCCTCATCAAAGCCGACATCATGATTCGACTGGCGTTTCTCCCCGAGTGGCTGGCCGTGTTGCTCACGATCCTCTGGCTGGTGGGTACCACCAACGCCATCAATCTGATCGACGTCTCGGACGGCCTGGCGGGTGGGGTTTCCACTTTGGCAGCCGGCTTCCTGTTCACGGTCGCCGTCTGGAACGGCCACGACGGGCTCGCGGTCCTGACCATGGCACTCATGGGTTCGACCCTCGGTTTCCTCGCATTCAACCGGCCGCCGGCCACCATCTACCTGGGCGACACCGGCTCCATGTTCCTGGGCTTCACGCTGGGCGCGTTGGCCATGAGCAATCACTACACCTTCAACCACCCGTGGGCGGCCCTCGCCCCCGTCCTGATCTTGGGGGTCCCGGTCTACGATACGCTGTTCGTGATGGGTGTGCGCCTGATGACGGGGAGGCCCGTGATGCAGGGGAGCCCGGATCACTTTGCCGTTCGGCTCCGGAACGAAGGGGCGGGCCGGTGGACAGTCTCGGTCATCGGCGCCGCCGCGACGGCGATCCTCGGCGCATGCGGTCTCGCCCTATGCCTGGTCCCGGCGTCGATCGCCGCTTGGATCCTCGGCGGGGTCTTGGTTTGTGCGACGATGGCGACGATCGTTCTCTTGCGGTTGGGTCGGAGCGGCCCGTAGAACGGATCTCGGGGAGGAACGATGCCCCGAGGGCCGGCGACGGCCATCGTGGTATAGGATGACTTCACTTCGGCTCGGTACAGGCGCGCGTGGCTAACAAGAGCAAAATTCTGACCCTCGCCCAGAAGTACATCAGCAAGGGGCAGTGGGAGAAGGCCATCCGTGAGCTGCAAAAGCTCATCGACGAGGACCCGAAGGACGTTCGGACCCTCCTGAAACTCGGCGACGTCTATTCCAAGCAGGGCGACCGGGAAGAGGCCACCCGGGTGTACCGCCAGGTGGCCGAGTCCTACGGCGAGCAGGGCTTCTTTCTCAAGGCAGTCGCGGTCTACAAGCAGATCCTCAAGCACGACCCCACCCATATCGACGTCACCGTTCGCCTGGCGGACCTGTACGAGCAGCTGAACCTCATGGGCGAGGCGCTCAGCCAGTTTCAGAACGCGAGCCAACTCTACGAGCAGCGGGGGGAGACCAAAAAGTCTCTCGAGATGCTCCGACGACTCGTGGAACTGGACGGCGGCAACGTCGCGTCCCGCATCAAGCTGGCGGAGGGCTTTTCACGGGAGCAGATGGCCGGAGAGGCCGCCGAGCAGTTCGAGCGCGCGGCGACGATCCTGCGCGAGCAAAATCGGATCAACGACTACGTGAAGGTCGCCGAGCGCCTCGTTTTTCACGACCCGAGCCGCCTGGATGTCGTCAAAGACGTGGCCAGGCTCCTCCTTTCCAAGGGGGAGACCAAACGGGCGCTCGCGAAGCTCCAGGTCCTGTACCAGGCCAACACGAAGGACATCGAAACGCTGCACCTCCTGGCCCGGGCATTCAACGACCTCGGCCAGGCACAGAAGACGCTGTACGTGTATCGCGAGCTGGCCCGCGTCCACCTCGAGGAAAACCGCCCGGTCGACGCAGCCACCGTGTATCAGCAGATCCTTCAGCTCGACCCCAACGACGTCGAAGCTCGAAAGGCCTTGGGCTATGCCGTGCCCACGTCGGGACCGCCGGCCCAGGCTCCGATGGCGTACGGGCAGGAGACCCGACATCCCGCTCGGCCCTCGTCGGCGCCCCAGCGACCCGCGGCCGCGCCTCCTGTCGCTCAGCCGTCCGTTCCCCCCCCGCCCCCGGGCATGTCGGCCGACCTCGACGAA
>CAYYOT010000042.1:0-39835 GCA_964473255.1 uncultured Myxococcales bacterium
CCGGCGCACCGGTGTCCGCCCCCCTTCACTGGCGCGAGGTCAAAGCCGGTCTCGACCCCCAAGCCTTCGACATCGAGAACCTCCCCCGACGCCTGTCCCGGCAGCGCAAGGACCCATGGACCGGCTTCCTCGACGCCCGCCCCGACCTCCTCTCCGCCCTCGAAGAGCTCCGCCACCGCCTTCCCGACTGAGCCTCCTTGCCTGCCCCCTCGCGGCAGCGCGACCTCCCCCGGAAGATGCCTGGTGTGCGACAGAAAGAGCGTCTTTCGAATGTCGTCTTCACGGTCCATTCGCAGCCGTTTCGCCAGCGGCCGCCTTGAGAATTCCGCGCTGAGTATGGTTTCAAGCGGCGACATGAGCCGCCGAACGACGCCAGAACGACACCCCTCGACTTCCCCACTCCGGATCACCACGATGCTCGGCCTCGGCTGTTGCGCATTGACCCCCGCCCCTGCGTGGGCGGCGGCCAGCATATTCATCACCACCGTCGGCAGCGACGACGCTCAGCTCGATGCGAACGTGCCGGCCGGTCAGCCGGCGGGCCAGATCCTCGCGTCCGATGCGCCCGGCCTGGCGCTCACTCTGTCCGCAAGCGCTTTGGAATCGGTCTCGAGCGGCACCATCTTCATCGAGGCGACCGGGGCGATCAGCCAAGCATCCGCAGTCAGCCTGCCGGCCAGTATCTTCGCCACGACGTTCGACGGGTCCGACGTGACGATCGACGACTTCACGACGTCGGGAGCCTTAAGCGTGGTCGCATCCTCGCTGGCCTTCGTCGATGCGCTGACGACGTCCGGCAACACGACGATCAACGTGACCGGAGGCGACCTCACCCTCTCCAACTACGCATCCGACTCGACGGTCGCCATCACGGATCTCGACAGCACTGGCGTCGTCACGCTGTCCGGTGACCTCGACCTCGACCTCGACGGTCTTTCGAGCTTCGGGTCGGCCAACGTGGGTATCGACGCGACGAGCTCCATCGTCTTCAGCGTCGATACGCTCACCATCGAGTTCTCACCATCGCTCCCCTCGACCGGCCCCGTCACCGTCCCGGTCTTCACCTTCGGGGGAGGACCGGTCTCCGGAAGCATCACCAACGTCGTCGCCACCGGCATCCCGAGCGGCTGGCAGATCGACTCCTCGCAGCTTCTCACCACGGGCGAGATCGAAATCGCGCCTCCTGCGCCCACCGTCCCCGCACTGCCCTTCGCCTGGCTCCTCGTCACCGTCGCCCTCTTGACAACGCTCCGGCCCGGCCGACGACGCAGCCACTGAGTCGCCGTCAGAGCAGCCGTTCGAGAAAGGCGATGGTGCCGGTAAGAACCGGCGGGGGAATCTCGTGCTGGCCGTCGAACGGGATCCAGTTGACGTCGAGGCCGGCATCTTCGAGGAGGGCGCGGAGCCGCTGAGCCTGAGGGAACGGGAGCACGGGATCGCGGGTGCCGTGACAAAGCAGGACCGATAGGCCTCGCCGCTGGGGTGCAGCCTTCGTCCACGTATCCCGGGCCAGCAGTGTTGAAGACATCAACACGAGGCCAGCGACCTCGAGCTTCGGATCTCGGAGCGTTAGGTCGAGCGCCACCATCGAGCCTTGAGAAAAGCCACCGAGAATCAGCTTCGGGGGACTCAGCTCGGTCCTAACTTCTCTGAGCGCGGAGGCGACGACGGTTCGGGCTTCGGTGAGGCCCGCGGGCTCTTCCCGCTCGAGCGCATCCATCGAGCCGGACAGGATGGCCTGCTGGAAGCGCATGGGATCGATCATCCACCATGCGCGGCCCACGCCGAACGGAGTCGCCAGCTCGAGCGGCGCCTCGAGCATCACGAAGCGTGCGGGCTTGGTCGTCCGAAGCGCCCGGGCGAGCGGCACGAGGTCCGACCCCGGCGCACCGAAGCCATGGAGTAGCACCACGACCGGCGCCTCCGCATGTTCCGCGCCGATGACGTGGGCCTTCAGCGTTCCAAACGTTTTCACGATGTCTCCTCCTCGTCGGGAACGTAGAGCTTGGCCCGCGCTGCCCAGTACCAGATCGACTCGGCAAACTGCTGCGCCGTATAGGGCGCGAAAGTCCCCCCCGGTCGCTCGAGGAAGTTTCGGGCCATCGTCGTCGGATGCATGGGCTCGTCTTCGCGGGCCGAGGCGAGGACGGCGACGATCTCCCAGTCGGCGGCCGTCGAACGCTGGCCGTCATTTTCGGTGAGCGTGTCTTTGGAATACAGGACCACCCGCGCCGAAGCGACGGGCTCGGTGTCACCGCCGGTAGCCAGAACCCGGAGTACCGGCTCCTCGTACTCCTGCCGGCGATGAAGCTCCGCCCGCAGCGGAGTGGCTTCGTCGACGCGCACGACCGAGCTCCGAAAGCGTTCCGGCGGGACGGGTACGACGACGACCTGGCTGAGGTCGGTCCGACCCAGTCCCGGCTGGCGCTCGGCCCAGTGCGCGGCGACCAGCTCCAAGAGTTCTTCCGGCGACCCATCGAAGGTGGGCGCCCCCTTTCGGCCGTCGTGGCGCTCGAGAGCAAAGTCCGACCAGCCCAGGCTCGGCGCACCTGTACGCATGATCACGGACGTCTCATGCCAGTCCCTCGGCGGTAGGCCAAACGGGAACGACGCCCGGTCGCTTCTCGGTTAAATTCGGTATTTTCGGGCCGAACTTCGTCCGTCGGAAGGCTCTCATCGCACCGCATCGGGACCGGGGTCCTCATCCGAACCGTTCGCACTCCCGCGCTGGCGCAACAAGGGCGGCCGGCGACCGGCGGGAACTGGTATGAATGCGGGGATGGGAGTGCTCGAGAGGAACGGCTTCCTCCTCGCAGCCGGGGCGATGGCTCTCGCCGCATGCGCCGACGACACGGTACCGGCCGGTGATCGATTTTTTCGCGATGCTGGGCCCTCGTCCCCGGAGATCCTGAGCTTCACCGCCTCCTCGACCGTCGTCGACGAGGGCGAGACCGTGTTCTTGAGCTGGTCCACGGCGTCGGCCGAGACCGTCAGCGTCGAAGCCGCGCCGGGCAGCGTGTTGGTCGACGCTTCACAGCGGACCATCAGCGGCGAGTTCTCTCGACCTCTCGTCGTGCCGACGGCGTTCACGCTACTGGCCACCGGCGGAGGCGAGACCGTTTCAGCCATGGTGTCGGTCGATGTGCGGACACCGGATGCCACGGCACCGCCCAAGATCATCGAGTTCTTCGTGAGCCCGGAAATGTACCAGGGGCGCGAGACTTCGGTCCGGGTTTCGTGGACGGCCATCGGCGAACTTTCGCTCCGGCGAAACGACGCTGCGCCGCCTGACTTCTCGCCCGAACCCTTTGGAGCTTTCGATGACGTCGTCACCGAGTCGTTCGTCGAGTACGAGCTATCGGCGACCCGGGCCGGAATCACGGTGACCGCCACGCGCGCCGTCTCCCGCTTTCCCCAGGAACTCGAGCCGAACGACACCGCGGATCTCGCTTCGGTGCCCAGCGGTTCGACGGCGCTCGGGCGGATCACGGCGGGCGACCGGGACATGTGGGCCTTCGAGGTTCCCGCCTTGGGGCGGGTCACGGCATTCGTGGACAACGGCCAGACGGGATGCCCTTTTGATTCCGTGCTGAATCTCTTTCGGTACGATCCAGAATCCGAGCGGCCGCTGCTGCCGATCGCGCAAAGCGACGATTTTCCGGGAATCGAGCCCTGCTCGCGGATCGACCCCCGGGTCGATCCCCGAGCCAGCGCCCTTGCGGAAGGTCTGTACGTGCTGGCTCTGGATGGCGCCGACGACGGCGACATCGGGCAATACCGCCTCACCATCCTCGTCGAGGAAGCCGCGTGCGGCAACGGGACCGTCGAGTTCGGCGCCGGCGAAGGCTGCGACGACGGCAACGAGCAATCGGGCGACGGCTGCAGCGCAACCTGCGCGCTCGAGCCGATTTTGAACCTGCAGACGGGCCCCGCGGCCCAGGCTGCGGTACCGGCTCTCGACGCGAACGCCTCGGCGGTGGCATTCGTAGAGTTGACGGCCGACGGGACGATCGCCGCGCGATACGGGCTGGACGGCTGCGCGCCTCACGACCTCGAGCTACTCGATGCTGCTCGACTCGAGGGTGTCGACTATCGACTGCTGGCGACCGCCACGGCGGACTGCCGCATTCCGCCCCGACTGTTGACCGCCGGACCGTACTTGGTCCGGGTCCGAGGCGGCGACGCCGGACGGCCGGCGACGGAGCTCACCGTGCGGGCGGCCAACCTCGGATGCGGCGATGGGCGGCTTTCGGTGGGCGAAGCCTGCGACGACGGCAACCCGGATGACGGCGACGGATGCAGCTCGACCTGCGACTGGGAGCTGGAAGCGACGCTCGAAGCCTCTCCCATCCCCGGTCCCATCGACCTGCCCGAGACCGGCTTCCTCGCCTACGCGCTTCCCAACCTCGCGGGCCAGCTGTCGGTGAAGCCTCAGCCTCCCGATCCCTGTACCGTCCCCACCCGCATTGCGGTCTTCGACGAAGACGGGCGGCTGCTCGGATCCGTCGAAGACCGCGAGGGCTGCGCAACGCTGGACCCGAGTCAGCACCCCTTCGTCCAGGACTTGGCCGGCCCCCATACGCTGACCATCACGTCTTTGGACGGCGCCGCCGAGCCCGCGTACCAGATCCTGTTCTTGAAGGCCCGCTGCGGCGACGGCTTCATCCAGACCGAGACCGTGGCCCGCCCGGAACAGTGCGAGCCTCCGGACACGGCGGAGTGCGACGCGGACTGCCGCCTCGAGGTGACGCGCGCGTACGGGGTCGACAGCGGGCTCATCGAATGCACCCCACTCGGCGTCACCCACTCCTTCAGCCTCGATCCTCCCGACGAGGTCGAGCGTATCGAGATCCGTTTCGGGTTCATCTACGGGACGACGCCCATCAGCCTCAATGGCCTCGATCCCTTCACCCGTACGCAGGTCGAGCTGCGGCTACGAAACGAGTTCGGTCACGTCCTCGCTTCGTCGGTCGGGACGGCGAACCAGGCTCCAGCGATCGAGGTCGAGCCCCTACTGGGACGGTTTGGCGTCGAAGGCGACCCACGTCCCTTCTACGTAGAAGTGTTCCGAGAGAACGCGGCGGCGCCGATTCCCGGCCTGGAGATATCCGTCCCCTGTCGCGCGGGAGGCGTATGCGGCGGAGGCGCCGCCGGCTTCGTGGACCTCGGGGAACAGTGCGACGGAACGGCCGGGTGTACCGACCAGTGCTTCTTCGAACTCCCGACCACACAGGAAGCCGAAGACATCGACGGCCAGGGGCCGAACAACGATTCGCGAGCCTCGGCTCAGCTCCTCGACCTCCCGGTAGGCCTCCCCGCCCGACCGATCGTCGGTCAGCTGTTTCCCCCGGGCGACGTCGACTTCTACGCGATGGAGCTGCCCTCCGGCACGCCCTCGTCGCTTCGGATCATCGTTGCCGGCGAACCGGCCGACCCCGACTTCTGTCCGACGAGTTTGGCCGAGCTCCGGGTGGCTGTGGTGGACCACGAGGGCCGACTCATCGAGTCCGCGGACGAGAGCACGTGTGCTCGCTTCGACGGCCTCGACCGCAAGGACCTCGGCGTTCGAGACTTACCCGGCGGCCGCTACTTCCTGCGCGTGGACAAGCCGAATGGCGGAAGCGTCATGTCGTATAGCCTGGCCATCCAGCTCGTGCCCACGCTCTAGGGGGTGCTCGTCAGAAGCAGAAGGTCTGGTAGCGGATCTCGATCTCGGCGCCTGGTCGAGGTCGACCGCGTTCGGTGAAGTTGATGCGGTTCGCAATCCGGTCGTAGCGCCAGTTGACCGCGCCAGACGGCGCCTGCGCGGCCAGCGGTGCGAAGTCGACGAAGACTTCCAACGTGCCGGGCGCCGGAATCTCGGACAGGGGGAAGATCGCGCGGAGGGTGGTCACGTTGAATACGGCATCGAAGATCTTCTGCCCGAACTCGATGGACCGCGCCTCGTCGTCCGCATCGGGATCGACGCCGATGCTCTCCGTGATCCCACCGGTCAGGCGTGCCGCCTCGTTGTAGCGGAGGCTGCCGGTGGGGCGGCATTGTCCTCCGACTTCCGAGGAAAACGGCACGCAGCTGTCCGGAAGCCCGATGACGTTGATCGTCGACCGGCGTCCCCCGAACGCCTTGAGGCTCTCGACGAGGCTCGCGTAGAAGGGCACGGGCTGCTCACCCTGGTCATCCTCGTCGGCGACGATGATGATCGCGAGGTCGGCATCGAAGCGCAGAAAACCTTGGTTCCACCCCGTCACGCGCGGGGGGGTCAGCGCCCGCACCATCGCTTCGAGACCCGTCTCCCGGAACGCATCGCCTCCGGTCGGGACATTCAAGAGCTCGGCGAAGGCCTCGGCCGGCGAGGGCTGCGTGAGTCGATTCACCACGCGCCAGGACGGATCCGCCCGGTCGTCGCTGCCGTCGCTGAAGAAGCCGCATGAGCCCTTCTGCCAGGCGGCTGGGGGCTGAGCATCGGTGGGCAGGCAAGGGTCGGTCACCGCGCCGGCCATGTCGGTCGTCACCACCGCGGTCTGGTAGTCGATGTTGGCGTCATCCAGGGCATTGAACGTTTGAAGCGCGCTCTCCCGCATCCACCGCAGCCGGTCGTTCATCGAGAACGAGTTATCGAGGACCCACAGGAGGTCGACCTTGCTCACGCTGTTCTGAGCAAACCGGTCGACGCGGGTCGAGCCTTCTTGACCGACCCCCCGGATCGGAATCGTGAGCCCACCCTGGCGATTCCGTAGCGTCACGTTGATCTCGGCATCCGCCCGTCCGACTCGCTCGGGGGTGAAGACGACGTCGAACTGGAGGGTCTGGCTGGGATTGATGGGCCGAGCCTCGCCGGGTTCAGGGGGCAGCCCCGAAGGCAATCGGCGAAGCGCGAAGACGCCCGTCGGCTCAGCGGTGACCATCTCGAACGACGTGATCGCCTCCGGCTGCAGCCCCACGTTGGTGAGACTGATGGTCTGAGTCCTCCCCGCGCAGCCCAGCGCGACGCTTCCGAAGTCGAGCTGGGAGGGAACGGCCAAGAGCTGAAAAAGACCCCCGAAACCGTTCAAAGGAACACGAACCTGCTCCGAGCGACGGTTGGAAACCAAAAAAGCGGCATCCGCGGTGTACTCGACGGTGTTTCGCGGGAAGAACGCGACGTCGACCGGGAGGCGATCGCCTGGCTCGACCCGGACGCTGATCGACGGCCCCGCCTCGATGTCGAAGGCGCTGAGACTGTCGTTTTCGATCGCGAACTCCCGCACGACGCAGGGCTCGTTTCCGACGTTGGCGAACACGAAGGTCCGCGCCGAGGTGGCCTGGACCGGAATACTTCCAAACTGCAGCGCCGGTGGCAGGACGGAGTAGGAGCAAACTCCGAGCTCCACCGCGGCGCCGCGCAGAGGGACTTCGACGACCGGATTTCGGGCGTCGTTGCTTTGGATGCGAAGACTCGCCACATACGGGCGAGCGCCCGACGGGTCGTCGGGTCCCGCGGTCGGCTCGAACGCCAGCGGAAAACTCCAGGAGCTGCCCCGGGAGATGATGGTCAGCTGGTCGGCGGCCAGCCGAAACGCTTCCGCATCGGGCCCGACGATCTCGAAGGGCTGAAGCTCCAAGTCGCCGATCCCGGCGTTTGCGATGTTGATGAACGCTCGGCCGGTCTCTCCGATCTGCACTTCGCCCACATCCAGCGCGGGTGGTGTCACCACGATCTGCGGTCCACCGTTGACCCCGCGAAGATCGATCTCGACGGTGAGCGTCGGTCGCCGGTCCTCCGGACGTTTGGCGAATATCTCGAGGAGTCCGAGCTTGAGCTCGCCGACCTCGATGTTGCCGGCCTCGAAGCGAACGGCGATCTCGAAGCTCTCGGACGAAGCAAGACGTCGAGGGAAGTCGATGGGTTCCGTCACGCTGAAGCTGTCGTCGGAGAAGGAGGCGAGCTCCCAGTCGAGCACGTCGAGCTCCGCATTCGATGCATTGCGGCAGCGGAGGAAGATCGTGTCCGAGGTGCCGGGCGGAAGCGCACCAAAGTCGGCCTCGGAGGGCTCGCACACCAAACCGTCGCGGACGCCTCGCCCTCGCAGATCGAGTTCCGCTTCCTCGACCTTCGTGTCGCAGCCCACCTCCGAGCAGGCGAACGCCTCCAGTCGCCAGAGCCCTTGGTCGAGGGAGCCCCCGCTCAAGGGCTGCGGTCGATAGGCAATCTCGACCGTTTTCGACTCTCCCGGGGCAAGCCGCTGGGGGAAGAGGCTTCCGGTCTCGCTGTCGACGGAGCCCAGAACGTCGAAGAGGGCCCCACCCTCTTCCAAGCTCGCTCGAGCACCGACATGGGCCGTCCGCACGTCGATGGGGTCCGTCAGGAGGTTGATCAGCTCGACCCGCTCGGTACGGGCCGAGCCCAAGAGTACGCGACCGAAGTCGACGGGATTCGGGCGGACGAACAGACCGCGGTCGATCCCCCGCGCCCGCAGGCGGATATCGAGCATCTGGGCGTCGGCCGCAGCCGCTCGATAGGTCAGGCGGAGGACGGACTCGGCCGGCTCGGCCAGAACCTCGAGCGTTTGAAGCCGCGGCCGAAGCTGCTGGCTCAGCCCGCCCGCGGGAATCGTGGTGTCGACCAGGTCCTGCAGGATTTGAATGTCATGACCGTCCGCCCGCGACAGGAGCTCGACGGCGGTGATGGTCAAGGGGCCCGAGCCGCCGTTGGTCAGCGGAATGATCCGTTCATCCGGGAAACCGAGCGGCAGGTCACCGTAGTCGACGAGTTCGGGAGCGAGCAGCTGTCCACGAGCTGCGCCCACCGTCCCTTCGTCACTGCAGGCCGCAGCCGAAAGGAGGCCCAGAATCATCCAGCGGCGCATGACCGGCAGCTTCGAAGGCGGCGGTGAAGCCGTCAACCCGATAGCCCGTCTTCTAACCCGAGCTAGCGCCTGGAGGCCGCCGCTACGGCTTTCCTCATGCGTTCAGCCAGAACGTGAGACATTTTTCCGGTTTTCTTGAACCGCTCGGCCTCCACCAGGCGCGCCTCGACCTTGTCATCGTACCAGGGTTCACGGCGCCGACGTCCGCGGCGTCGCACGCGGCTCGCAACATCCTGCTCGGCGGACAGGAGTCGCTCGTAGGACCTCCGGATCCCACGATCTTCGAGGAGCTCCGGGTGACGGTCGAACGTGTCTTCGATCCAGTTTCGCTCCTTGGCATAGGCTTCGTACGCGCTCTTGGCCGGCGGTTCCGAAGTCGTCGGGGGTTTCGCGGCTGGCGGCGGTTCTCGGGGGCTGGCCTCGGCGTCCCGTCGCTGCCCGGCGTCGGGACCACCCGGTGCCGGTGCAGCCGTCGAAGCCACTGAAGCGAAACCCCGGGCGCTCGAGTCGGCGACCCCGGCGTCCAGCGGCGACCGGGCCGCTTCGGCCGACGGGGCCCCAGCCATCCTCGGCTCCTGGTCCTGCCCGCCATCGTCGCCCATCCACCGGGGCGTCATCGCCGCGCCGGCGACCATCGCGGCCGCGCCCAGACCGAGCACGACGTATCCGGCGGCTCGCGGCAGCTCGAAAGCGGCGCACCAGCGGTAGAGCCCGAAGACCCCGAGGGCCACCCCCCAGAGCGCGAGAACGAGGCCCGCGATCCGGCCGGCGCCCGGCGGCAGCGAGATGAGGAGGACCAGCGGAAAGGACGCCAACACGAGCCAGGCGCCCAACCAGAGGGTGAAGCGCGATCGGCTGATCTCGTCGCTGTTCCCGCCGAACGCCGAAACCACCGCGCGAATCAGCGGATGGGCGACCGCCCCTCCGAGCAACCCGACCGCACCAGCGAAGAGCCAGGCGATCCCGTCGGGGCCTTCCCCGGTTGCCCCGGCGAGGGCTTCGACCAGGGGCGACCATCCGTACGCCACGAGACCGGCCACCGCTCCGAAGATCGCGAGGCCGGAGACGGTCCATGCTGGACCGGCCCCGACGTCGCTCGCCGTCCGGGCGGGCATGAGCAGCTGGCGCAGGCTGCCCGCGACGAGCGCTCCCACCGCCTTCGGCAGAGCCGCCACGCCGCCCACCGGCCCATCCGTGAGACCGCCCGTGAGCTGCAGATCGACCGAGGGGTCGACCTCCAGCACCTCGAACATGCGTTGGGCGAGCGCGAACTCGGTCCCGGGCAGGAGCTTCGCCGGCTCGGTCAGTCGCTCACCGCCGAGATAAGTGCCATTCGAAGAATTCAGGTCTTCCAGCCACCACTGCCCGTCCCGATAGTGGATCCGAGCATGCCGCTTCGAAATGCTCTCGTCCCGGAACGCGATGTCGGTCTTCGACCGCTCCCGCCCGAGGACGACGCCCTCGGGCCCCACCTTGTGGTGCGTATCCGCCTGGATGTCCCTGAACTCCAGGAGCATGGGTCCCCCGACCCATACTCCCCGCGAGCCGTCCGCTCCAGTTTGAGCCCGAAGGCACGACCGATTCCGAAGCCGCCGAACCGGAGCCCCTATTGTCCGGACTCTGGCTGCACGCTACACCGGAGCCGAGCGATGACGCTGATCACAACGATCGCGACGGAAGACGGCCGACGGTTTCCGGCGGAGGTGAGCAACCTTACGCCTCGTTCGATGTTCATCCGAACGGCCCAGCCACTGGCGTTCCGTGAGCGCCTGCGGCTCACGCTGCTGGGCTCGACGGTCCCCGGCGTGGTGATCTTCGCGGCGCAAAATCCGCGTGGAGTGGTACTTCTGCTCGAACCGGACAAGGCCCTCCAGTCGAAGATCGAGCACGGTATGCGGCAGGCCGAAGTGGCCCCCCCGCCCCCGCTGGACGCCGACGCGTGGAAGGAGATCACGAATACCGACGTCACCGCTGACCTCGAAGCCTCCGGCGACCTCGATTCGTCGTCGGACCTGGAGGCCCCGTGGGCCGACGGGACGTCGCTCGTTCCGAATGATCCCGCGGGAGCGAACCCCGCTGACCCATCAGCGGATCGCCTGCCCTCGCTGCGGACACACGACCTCGACCCGCGTCCCGCCGTCAGCAGTCACGCCGCGCCCCGGCGCGAAGCAACCCCGACCCCTGCGCCCGTCCTTCCCGTCCTGGAACGAGACGGGTGCACCGTGCGCTTTCAGGACTACGCCGCCTTCGTGGAACAGTACGCTTCGCATTTGGTCCACGGCGGCCTCGTCGTCGCCGCCGACCCCATGACGGTCGGCACTCAGCGCATGCTGGTCCTCGCAATTCCCGACAAGGGCGACTACACCGTGAGCGCCCGGGTGGTCTTCAACCAGCCGGGCGTCGTGGGGTTCATGGTCGACAGCTTTGGTCTACACCGCGAGCGGCTGAAGGCACTCGCCGACCGCTGACGATCAGATGCGGGGTCCGGCCTGGAGGACGGCTTCGGTGGCCTGGTCGGCGTACTGCTTGAAGTTCTCGTGGAAGAGGCCGGCCAGCTTGCGAGCGGTGCTCTTATAGGCCGCCTCGTCGCTCCACGAATTCCCGGGAATCAGCACGTCCTTCGGAATGTCGCCGCAAGACGTCGGGATGGCGAGTCCGAAGACCTCATCCAGGACCGTGGGCGCAGCGGCGAGAGTCCCGGCGTGGATGGCGTCGATGATGGCCCGCGTGTGT
The DNA here is from genome assembly GCA_964473255.1 of uncultured Myxococcales bacterium. Classification (GTDB taxonomy): domain Bacteria; phylum Myxococcota; class Kuafuiibacteriia; order Kuafuiibacteriales; family Kuafuiibacteriaceae; genus Kuafuiihalomonas. Next base: position 11,580 of record CAYYOT010000042.1, read on the forward strand.
TTGATGCTCATGCGATGCCCCACGCCGTAGGGGCCACCGGTCCATCCCGTGTTCACCAACCACACGTCGACGCTCTGCTCTCGCATCTTGGTCGCGAGAAGCTCGGCGTACTTCGTAGGGTGCCAGACCAAGAACGGCGCACCGAAGCATGCCGAGAAGGTTGCCTGCGGCTCGGTCACGCCTACTTCGGTACCGGCCACCTTCGCCGTGTAACCACTGATGAAGTGATACATCGCCTGCTCAGGAGTCAGCTTGGAAACCGGCGGCAGGACGCTGAAAGCGTCGGCGGTGAGAAAGATCACGTTCTTGGGTTTCGGACCTTCACACGGGATCTTGGCGTTCGGAATGTACTCGATCGGATACGAGCAGCGGGTGTTCTGGGTGATCGTCGATTTGGAGTAATCGACCTCGCGGGTCGCCTCGTCGTAGACGACGTTCTCGAGGACGGCTCCGAAGCGAATGGCGTTGTAGATCTCGGGTTCGGCTTCCGCGGACAGGTCGATGCACTTCGCGTAGCAGCCGCCCTCGATATTGAAGACGCCATCGTCGGTCCAGCAGTGCTCGTCGTCTCCGATGAGGGCCCGGTTGGGGTCGGCGGACAGCGTGGTCTTTCCCGTGCCCGAAAGGCCGAAGAAGATGCTCACGTCCCCATCATTTCCTTGGTTGGCCGAGCAGTGCATGGAGAGCACGTCTTGCTTCGGCATCAAGTAGTTCATGATCGTGAACACGCCCTTCTTCATCTCGCCCGCGTACTCGGTGCCGAGGATGACGAACTCCTTGCGCTCGAAACTCAGGTCGACGGACGTCTTCGACGTCATCCCTTCCGTCTTCAGGTTCGCCGGAAAACGGCCTGCGTTGTAGATGACGAAGTCGGGCTGGCCGTAGTCCTCGAGTTCCTCCTCCGTGGGACGGATGAGCATGTTCCGCATGAAGAGCGCGTGGTAGGCGCGCTCGCAGATCACGCGAACTTTGATCCGGTACCGACTATCCCAACCCGCAAACCCATCGACGACGAACAGACGCTCGCGGGTGTTCAGGTAGTCGATCGCGCGCTCCCGATTGATCTCGAAGGTGTGCTCGTTGAGCCTGATGTTCACCGGTCCCCACCAGATGTCGTTCGACGACTCGGCATTGTCGACGACCCGCTTGTCCGAAGGCGAGCGACCCGTCTTCTCCCCCGAAAGCGCGATCAGAGCCCCGGTGGACGAGATCGCCGTCCCCGGCTCTCGGCGAAGACCTTCTTCGTAGCAGACCGAGGGCGGTGCATTCCGCAGGATGTTTTTGACCGTGATTCCGTGGTGGGAGAGATCGATGGGGCTCGCCATGTCGATGAACCTACACTCCCATAACGTCGAGGGCCACGGGTTCGGACGGAATCCCGAAGAGGACATTCGCGTGGCGAACGTTCGTTCACGCGCGCGAAGGTCGGCCCATGGGCGAGTTGTCTCGCGGTCGACCGGCGGCGAGCCTCCGAAGCGATGAGCGCGCCGATGCGGTTCTGCGTATCCGTCCTGATCGTGGGCGTCGCCGGGTGTCGGGAATTGCCGCCGGCGCAAGAGGGCACGACGCCCCCGCTCCCTTCGAAGGCCCGGCTGCGTTGGTCGCGGGGGCTGCCGCTCCTGGTCGGCACGACGACCGTTCCTCCGGCGTACGCGGAAGCCCGAGCCGCCTGGAAGACCGCCACGACCGCGTTCGAGCGCCGGGACGCAGAGGGCGCATCCGTCGCGTTCTCGGCGGCGGCCGAGGCGCTCCTCGCCCCCCCGCCCCCCGGCCACGAAGGCGCCTACCGAGCCGGACGCTGCATGGCCTACGAAAACATCGGCGCGATATGGCGCTCGATGCCCGACCCGGAACCGGGGCGCAGACGACTCCGCGCGGCGCGGGTCGAGGATCCCCCGTGCCGACTCACCGCCGAACGCGCGCTCGAGCGCTTCCCACGCTGACCAGGTGGTCGGCCAGCTGCGCCGTGAGGTGTCTTCGGTCGTAGCGTTCGACCACCTCCCGTCGAAAACCCGCGTTCCCTCGTCGAATCGCAGTCTCGCGGAGCCAGAGCGCCAGGCCCTCGATGTCCGGGCGCCCGGGGTCGAGGATGAAGTGGCACCCGCCCGCACGCCGGAGGATCTCGGCCGCGTCGCCCTCCGGCCCACACCACAGTACCGGCCGGCCGAGACGAAGGTAGACGTAGAGTTTCTGCGGGACACAGCCGGCGGCGCCCGGGACGTCGGGCACCGTCACGAAGACTCCATGACAGCGACTGAGGCCCTCCAGAGCCGACCGCTGAGGAACATATCCGTGACTGCGGATCTCGAGCGACGACGGGGGCAGGTCGCCGGTCTGTCCGAACAGCTCGATCCGCGCGCGCGGCCCTCCGTCTCGCGCAACCCGAGCTAGAGCGTCGAGCAGCGCATCCGGTCGATGAACGCCGTAGAACGAGCCGGCGTAGCCCAGGGTGAGCGGCCCATCGTCCGTCGTCGGCAGCGCGGGCTGAAAGTCGGTTTCGGTGAAGCCGTTGGGGATGTGATCGGTCGCCTGCGCGGGCAAGCCGAAGGATGCCACCATGCGGCGCCGGTAGCCCTCAGTGCTGGCGATCGAAACCTTCGCTCGGGCATGAACCTCCGCTTCCAGCTGCCGATGCCATCGTCGCGTCCAGCGCGGAGGCGGCACGAGAGGATTGTCCGACCAGGGGTCGCGAAAGTCCGCGAGGAGCGGAACGCCGGTCTGGCGGCTGAATCGAGCGCCCACGCTGAGGCCGGACCAGGGAGGACCGCTCGCGTAGACGGCTCCGAAGGCTCCGGCCGTGTGAAGGGTGAGCGCACGTTCGAGCGCGGCTTTGGCCCACAGAACGCGCGCGTCAGGCACGAAGGCTTGATCAAACAGCCGACGCGGCAGGCGCGGAAGCAGGCGTCGACCAGCGAGACGCACCCGCTCCCCTGGTCCGGGGTGCACGCGATGGACGTCGACCGCCAGGCCGTCGAGTAGCGACGGGTCCCGCGCCCAGTAGTCGTTTCCTGAGCCGCTCACGACCACCGGGGTGATGCCGAACTCCGGAAGATACCGAACGAAACCCACCGTTCGCTGAACACCGCCGCCTCCCGCGGGCGGGAACAGGTATGCCAGCACCAAAACCCGCATCCGGCGGAACCGTATCCTGCTTTGGGTACGACGTCGCGAGTGTTAGCGGAGGGGCATGTCGGAGCTAGACCTTCTGGTGCTGGGCGGGGGAAGCGGCGGTCTCGCGGCCGCTCGTCGCGCCGCGGCGTACGGTGCGCGATCGGCCGTGATCGAGAACGGCCCGCTGGGGGGCACCTGCGTCAACGTGGGCTGCGTACCCAAGAAGGTCATGTGGAACGCAGCCAGCCTCGCCGAAGCGCTCGGCGATGCGGAGGCCTACGGGTTTCGAATCGAGCGGCACGGTTTCGCCTGGCCCGAACTCAAGGAGAAACGCGACGCCTATGTGCGTCGTCTGAACGACATCTACCGGCGCAATCTCGAGCTCGATGGAGTTCAGGAGATCCGGGGGTTCGGGCGGATCGTCGACAAGAACGCCATCGAGGTCGACAACACGGTGTACCGGGCCCGGCACATCCTGGTCGCGACCGGAGGGCGGCCGCGTCGCCCCTCCATCCCCGGGCAGGAACTCGGCATCACCTCCGACGGGTTCTTCCAGCTCGAGGAGCAGCCCCGACGGGTCGCGATAGCGGGCGCCGGATACATCGCGGTCGAGCTGGCGGGCGTCTTTCGGTCGCTCGGCTCGGAAGTCACGATGCTCACTCGCTCCGAGTTCCCCCTTCGCGGCTTCGACTCCATGCTGCGTGAGGAGCTGGCCGAACACCTGATCGGCCAAGGGGTGTCGATCGACGCCTGCGGCGAGCTGTCCGAAGTCGCCCGGGGGACGGACGGGCACCTTGAAGTCCGGACGGCCGGGGGCCGCAGTCTAACGGGCTTCGACACCCTGCTGTGGGCGATCGGACGCGAGCCCAACACGATGGGGATCGGTCTCGAAGACATCGGAGTGGAGCTGAAGAACGGGGCCATCGTCGTCGACGAGTTCCAGAATACGAACGTCGAGGGCATTCATGCTCTCGGCGACGTCACCGGAAAGTGGGAGCTCACGCCGGTCGCGATCGCTGCCGGCCGCAAGCTGTCCGACCGTCTCTTCGGCGGCAGGCCCGAGGCGCGGCTCGAATATGAGAACATTCCCACCGTCGTCTTCAGCCACCCCCCGATCGGTACGGTCGGCATGACCGAGGATGAAGCTCACGAGAGCTGGGGGACCGATGCCGTGAAGTGCTATTCGACCCGCTTCATCAACATGTACTACGCTCCGATGGAGACCAAGCCGCACACTGCGATGAAGGTGATCGTCGCCGGAGCCCAGGAGCGCGTCGTTGGCATCCACGTGATCGGTCAGGGTGCCGACGAAATGGTCCAAGGTTTCGCCGTCGCGGTGCGCATGGGGGCAACGAAGGCAGACCTCGACCGCACGGTGGCGATCCATCCGACCGCTGCGGAGGAACTCGTCACCCTCAAGTAACTCTTAGGGGTACGTGCCCACCTTTTCATCGAAGGCCCACGCCTTGGATGAAGACTTGCCCTCCAGGACTTCGAGCACGGCGATCGTCGTGCTCGCGGTCCACTCCAGCGGCTCTGGCGTATCCACGGCTTGGGTCTGGTCGACGTCGGGACCGGGTTCGAGGCCGAGGCGAAGAAGGGCCTTGAGCTGACCGTCATCGTGAGCGACGGCCCAGACGGTCATCGGCTGGGAGAGTGTCCCTCGGGTCGCCGGGGCAACCTCCAGACGACGGTCGCTCGAAACCTGAGCCTGCAGGCTTACCTGCACTACGGTGCTGGTCTTGACGCCCGCCGAGCCTCGGGCCGCCCAGAGAAAGCGGGCCAGCTGGGAGGCGGTGATCGCGTCGCCGGAGTCCTGGAGGACGGAACGCTCGAGACGCACGGCCTCGGCGAACTCGCCTCTCCGATACTGTACGGTGGCGAGGGTGTCTGCGATCGACGCTTCCCACTGGGTGTCGCTGGCCAGCGCCAGAGCGTTGCGGGCCGCCGTTTCGGCGACCTCGAGCTCTGGGGCGGTGGCGTCCGGGTCCAGGGCCACTCGCCATGCATAGAAGTTGAGTCGGTCGAAGTCCCGGTTGGCCTGCACGACCTCTCGCACCGCAAGGAGCCCCACTCCCGGCGCTCGAGCGTACGCGACGGCGACGCCCGTGAGGTGCAGGACCACCCCTGCGATGGCCACCGCACGCATCCCCGGCGGGGCGTTTCCTCGGGGAAGAGGTCCACTGGCGTACACGGCTGCGACGATGGCGCCGGCCAGGATCCCGCCGAGCGCCATGTCCAGCGTCATGTCGGGAGGAAGGAGGACCAGCATCCCGAGGATGGCCGCCCAAAACCAGTCTCGCAGCGCCATGCGAAAGCCGAGCGGGATGCGGCCCTTCGCGGTGGCGGCCAAAAAGGCCGTGGCACCGATGAAGGCGAAGATGGACCCGCCCGCCCCCTGGATGAGAGCCGCGTCGTTCAGGCCCACGACGAACAGCGCCCCGGCCGTCGCCCCCGCGAAGAACAGGGCGAGGATGCCGTCGGGACCGATCAGCCGCTCGAGGGGCCGGCCCAGGTACAGCAACGCGAATCCATGCAGAAGGGGGGTTATGGCGACGACCGAGGGCGTCTCCAGGATACGACCGGTCGGGAAGACGAAGGGATGGGACCAGACCCGGTACCAGTCGCCGTCGAGAACGAGCGCCCGCGAGAGTGCGCCGAACCGAACGCTTCCGAACACTTCTCGAAAGCATCCAGCGGCGGTGAGTCCGACCAGGGCCAAAGCCATCGCCCCGAGCAGACCCCAGACGGCGACCGGTCGCCGAAGGAGCGCTTCCGCGGTGCGGGAGCTCTCGGCTTCGAAAGCATCCACCGCTCTTTCGCCGTGCGGAAGCACGCGGCGCAGGCGGTTCTTGACCCCCTCGACGAAAGCCCGGAGGTCGGCGAGCGAGGTGAAGGCGCTCGTGGGATACATGAAGTCGTAGGCGCTGGTGCCGATGATCAGCATGCCCTTGCGACCGCCCTCGTGCAGAACGATGCCGGTGATTCCGGACAGCGGGATGCCGAGCTCGTGGTTGGCCCGTACGCTGAGCGGAAGCTGCAGGCGGTCGGAAAACAGGGCCAAGGTCCGACGCCCCACCTCGTGATGCAGCCGGTAAGAAAAATAGAGCGGACCGAAAGACGCCGCCGCCACGAAAAGGGCGATCGTCCCTCGAACCACGGGATCCATGTTGCCGTAGGGATTCCACACAACGACTATGAGCAACCCGATCCCGGCGACGAGGCCGGCCAGGATCCCCGGCGTCACGATCGGGGGCGGCTCCAGCTCGACCTCGAGCTCGGCCACCTCCCGCACCCGGGTCTGCGTCCCCCAGTTCTCCGGTTCCACCGCCTGGACCGTAGACACGGTTGCTCTCCTGGTCCATCGCAAGTCGTCCGGCGTTGGCAGTCGTTGCTTGGCGACATCGCCGGGGGTAACGCCGACGGAGGTGCACGGCGACGAGGACATCCGCAACGTCTTGGTGATCTACACCGGCGGGACGATCGGGATGCGAGAGACCAGTCGGGGGTACGCCCCCGTTCCCGGATACTTGGAACGAAAGCTGTTCGAGCTCGAGCAGTTCCACGACCCGCGCCGAGCGCCGCTCACCACCCCCGCCTCACGGCACGGGGGCCGAATTCGTTTCCGGGTCATAGAGTACGACCGCCTCAAAGACTCGTCGAACATGGGGGTCGACGACTGGGTCACGGTGGCGGAAGACATCGGCCGCTACTACGAGCGCTTCGACGGATTCGTGGTCCTGCACGGCACGGATACCATGGCCTACACTGCGTCCGCGCTCAGCTTCATGCTCGAAGGCTTGAAGAAGCCCGTGATTCTCACCGGGTCGCAGATCCCTTTGGCACAACTCAAGACGGACGCCGTCGACAATCTGCTGGACGCGCTGACCCTCGCCGGATGGTTCGAGATTCCCGAGGTCGGACTCCACTTTCATCACCGCTTGTGGCGCGGAAACCGCAGCCAAAAAGTCGATGCGCGCGGCCTCGACTCCTTCCACTCCGGCAACCATCCGCCGCTCGCGGAGGTCGGCATCGACGTCGAGGTGGACTGGGACAACGTCCGGCCGTCGCCGACCGAGCCCTTCGTCGTTCGCGCGCACATGAGCCAGAGAGTGGCGGCTCTGCGGCTGTATCCCGCTCTGACCGACGACCTGCTGGAGAACTTTCTTCGACACCCGCTGCAGGGCCTGGTCCTCGAGACCTACGGCGCCGGCAACGGACCCGACGCGCGTCCCGAGATCATGCGGGCGCTCGAGCGGGGAACGGCCCGCGGGGTCGTCATCGTGAACGTCACCCAGTGTCATCGAGGCCGAGTCCGGCCGAGCTACGCTGCCGGGCGAGCCTTGGCCGATGCCGGAGTCGTGAACGGGCAGGACATGACCCCGGAGGCAGCACTCACCAAGCTCGCCTGGCTCCTGGGCAGCGGGAAGGGGACGGACGACGTCCGGGCCGAGGTTGGGCGAGACCTGCGGGGGGAGCTTTCGCTGCCTACGGGAGGGCGGAGGCGGCCCGCTCGGCAGCCTCAGCAGGAGCGCTGATAGCAGCCGGTGGAACCCGCTCGGCGGAGCGCGGCGGCGATGCCGCGGCTGAGGGGCTCGATCCAGGCCGTGATCTCACCTTCGGACCCCGCCTCGACGTCTTCGAGGGCGAATCGGTCATCTTCCGAGCAGCCCGACCACAGCGAAAAGCCGAAACCCGGTTCCGCGCCTGAGCGCTCCCAGAAGTCCACGTAGATCTGGGCCGCCCCGCAGGCCAGGTGCGCTCCGGGCTGGGCCACCGACGGGTCGTAGGACATGTGGCTGACAAACTCGTGAGTCTCGCCCTGAAGCTCCAGGACGAGCGATTCGGCTAGAGCCTCGAAGAGGACGGCGCGGTCGACGTCCGACACGAGCGAGCCCACCTGTTTGAAGGTGATGCTTCGGTACGGGGCGGCTCCGTCGACCGTGACCACGAAGGGAGAGTAGACTGGACCCTCCGCCTCCTCGGGCGCCGGACCTTCGGGGGGTGCGGGGGCTTCGCCCGCGGTGCACGCCGCCGTTCCCGCGAAGGCCAGGATGGAAAGCGACAACCGTCGGCGTATGTCCCTTCGCATCATCGTTACCGACCGTGCTTCTCTCGCTGCCTCAGGCCTCGGACGCCGCGAAGGCGCCGACTGGGCAACTCACCCCCGTCCCGCCGAGACCGCAGTACCCCCCGGGATTCTTCGAAAGATACTGCTGATGATAGTCCTCGGCGAAGTAAAACGGCGGCGCCTCCAGAATCTCGGTGGTGATGGAGCCGAGTCCGGCCTCGGTCAAGCGCATCTGGTAGGCCTCGCGCGAAGCTTCGGCCAACGACTTCTGGGCTGGGGAAAAAAAGTAGATCCCCGAACGATATTGCGTACCTACGTCGTTGCCCTGGCGCATGCCCTGCGTCGGATCGTGCCCCTCCCAGAACGCCTCGAGCAGGCGGTCGTACCCGAGCTTCTCCGGATCGAAGATGACCCGAACCACCTCGTTGTGACCCGTCTGACCGGAACACACCTCGCGATACGTGGGGTTCTCGGTGAAGCCTCCGGCATACCCGACCGCCGTGGAGACGACTCCCGGTAGGGTCCAGAAAGCCTTCTCGGCTCCCCAGAAACACCCCATCCCGAAGAGGGCTCGCTCGTACCCGGCGAACTCATCGTCGAGCGGGGCGTCGAGCACATGGTGCTTCGGGGGCACCGGCATGCGCTCGCTCCGCCCCGGTAGGGCGTCGGCGGGGTCCGGCAAGCGGAGTTTGAACGGCGAGGAGAACAATCCCATGGCCCAAGACTTAACCACCGGCGGGAGGACGGAAACCGAAATGGCCCCCAAAGCGCCACGGCGATCGAGTGACGTTTGTGCGTCGAAGCTTGTGGGCTCTCGAGTCCCGTGCAGAATTCGAAAGTGTCGCCCCGGCCCACGGTCACCTCCGATGCCTCGGATCGCGAGCTGCACGCCCTCGCGACCCTTCTGACCGATCGAAGGGTCTGCGTCCTCACCGGAGCCGGCTTGAGCACGGACTCGGGCATCCCGGACTATCGAGGCCCGCAGACCATCCACAAGAAGCGGAACCCGGTCCAGTATCGCCCGTACGTGCAGTGCGCGGAGACCCGTCGGCGGTACTGGGCCCGTTCCTTCATCGGGTGGCCCCGACTCGCGTCCACCCGACCCAATCGGGCTCACGAAGCGCTCCATCGACTGGAGCGCCGAGGGCTCGTGTGCGGGATCATCACTCAAAACGTCGACCGCCTCCATCACCGAGCGGGGAGCGTCGGAGCCCTGGAGCTGCACGGTGCGCTGCAGGAAGTGGTTTGCCTCGACTGCCGCGAGGTCAGTGACCGCGGTGTGCTGCAGGCGCGGCTTGCCGCCCTGAATCCGGACTTCGCGGCCGAGCGCGTCGACAGCGCGCCCGACGGCGACGCCGAGCTCGACGACGGTCGCATCCGTCGCTTCGTGGCCCCGGGCTGCGACCTCTGCGGCGGGGTCCTGAAGCCCAACGTGGTGTTCTTCGGAGAGAACGTGCCCCGAGCTCGGGTCGACCGCGCGTGGAGCCTCTGGCAGGAAGCCGAGGTGCTGCTGGTGGTCGGCTCGTCCCTGACGGTGTTCAGCGGCTACCGCTTCGTGAAGAAGGCACCGACCCGCGACCTGCCCGTCGCGATCGTCAACCTCGGTCCGACCCGCGGCGATCCGATCGCATGCCTCCGCTTGAATCGCGGAGTGAGCGAGATCCTGCCAGCCCTGGCCGAACGCCTGGCCGCCTGACGGTACGCGATGCGGTGTCCACCCCGCTCACCAAACGGCACACGTATTCGTGGGGTGCATCGGCGTCCCTTCTTCACAGGCGAAAGCTTCCGCAAACTCCGGGAGATTGCTCAACGAACCATTCACGCGGAAACGCGGTGGACTGTGGGGGTCGGTCTGGACCCGACGGCGGATCTCCGCTTCGCGGGTGTTCGCGCACCAGATCTGTGCGGTCGCCAAAAAGAACTGTTGGTCCTCGGTGAAGCCCTCGGCCACGATGGGTCGCTCCGCTTCGGCCCGCAGCTGACGGTAGGCATCGAAAGCTAGCTTGACCCCGCCCATGTCGGCGATGTTCTCGCCGAGCGTCAGCTTCCCTTTGAGGTGCAGACCGGGGAGAGGCTCATAACTCTCATACTGCTCGGCCACGCACTGGGTCTGAGTCTCGAAGGCGGTCCGGATCGCGTCGGACCACCACATCGAGAGATTGCCATCGCCGTCGAACTTCGATCCCTGGTCGTCGAAGCCGTGGGTGAGCTCGTGGCCTACGACCATACCCATGGCGCCGAGGTTCACCGCCACTCCCGAACTCACCGAATAGAAGGGTGGCTGAAGGATCCCAGCGGGAAACACCATCTGATTCTTGAGTGGATGATAGTAGGCGTTGACGGTCGGCGGCGTCATCTCCCATCGACCCCGGTCGACGGGCTCACCGAGCTGCGACAAGTCATCCTGCACGGACCAAGCCCGAGCAACCAGAGCGTTGGTGGCATAAACGCCGTCGACGTCGAACTCGTACGTCTTCCACTCCGCGGGATAGCCGATGAGGAACGCGACCTTGTCGAGCTTCTCTTCCGCCGTGGACCGCGCGGCTTCGTCCATCCACGCCAGATTCGGAAGGTTGCGGCGAAAGGCCTCACTGATCGCGTGCACGTATGAAGCGGCGGCGGCTTTACTCTCTCCGGCGAATCTCTTCGACACATAGGGTTGGGCCAAGAGCTCACCCAGGGCTTCGTCGGTCGCGCTGACGCAGCGCTTCCAGCGCGGCTTCTGCTCCTCCTGCCCGGTGAGTACCTTCTGGAAGGCGAATGACTCGGCGTCCAACTCGCTGGACAGCATGGGCGCGGTCGCCTGCAGGACGTGCCAGGCCAGATAGGGTCGCCAGGTGGCGGGTTTCGTGGTCTTCAGCAGTGTCTCCACCTCGGAGAAAAACGGTTCGTGGGAGACATTGATGGCGACGAGGTCCGGCTTGCCCAGGGCGGCGAAGTACTTCTTCCAGGGAAAGGATGGAACCAGCGCCGCTAGCCCCTCATAGTCGATCTTGTGATACAGGTTGTACGGGTTGCGCCGCTCCACGCGCGGCAAGCTCGCTTTCGCGAGGCGTTCCTCCATCCCATAGACCCTCCTCATGAGGCCTTCGGCCCGACGGTCGGGGAAGCCACCGATGCGAAACATTCGAGCGACATGCGCTTTGTACTCGTCGCGAATCTCGGCCTTGTCTTCGTCGAAATAGTAGTCGCGGTCGGGAAGCCCCAGACCGTTCTGGTCGACGAACGCGATGACCTGAGTGGCGTCCTTGAAGTCTTGGACGGCAGAGATGTCCCAGGGCGCCCAGATCCCGTGACGGTGGAGCTCGATGATCGCGGCCGCGACGTCGGCTCTGGTCTGGATCGATCGGATGGTCTCCAGCAGGGGTCGTATCGGAGTGACGCCCGCGGCATCGACCGATTCCTGGTCCATGCACGCGCCGTAGAACGCACCGAGCTTCTGCATCACGGGGTCATCACCGGGGTCCTCGGCGGCCCGGCTCAGAAGCTCGCTGAGAAACTTCTGGTTGTCGTCATTGATGACGTTGAAGCTCCGAACCCATCGCGACTCGTCGCCAGGGATGGGCGTGTCGCGCATCCATCCACCGCAGGCGAACTGGTAGAAGTCGCGGCAAGGATCGCCGTTGGGATCGATCGCGGCGCCCGAGAGCCCGACGGACGTGAGGGAAACCTCCAGGATCTCGGGGGCCGGAGAGGCCTCCTCGGGAACCTCGGCCGGAGGGGACTGGCTGGAGCAAGCAGACAGGCAGACAACCAAGGCGGCGGTGGACAGTCGCATGCCTCGGCCTATCCTCCAGTCGGCGTTCGGCGGCAACGACTCCGTGCAGTCGATTTGGCCCGCTGCTTCGGCCCCGGACTGCGTCGTCTCAGGGGTCGACGCCGCACGTCGCGGACACGAGCGCTCCTTCGGGGTCATGACCGAGGAGCGCCGCCGCCGCCGGCGACCAGGGGTCGCAGCGGGACAGGACGAGCCGCGCGTAGGACTGGAGCTCGATGGTCCGGTTCAGCTCGCCGGCGATGCGTGCGAATCGGATCAGATCGCGCGAATCAGCCCCCCCGTCAGCCAGCGCTTTCCGGAATAGCTCCAGCGCCCGCTCGTCCCGACCATCGCTTAGGGCCAGCTGAGCCTTAACCAGCGGGGCCCAGGTCGTGTTCTCGGCCCACGATACCGCCGCTCGCCAGTCGCGCGACTCGAGGGCCGCAGTCAGGGCCAGCCCCTGCCAGCGCGAGAGCCGCTCCGTACGTGAACGCCAGGCCTCCGCCTGATCGAGCACGGCCCCAAACATCTGAGCGTCGAGCTGCCGGCGTGCGAGTCTGAGCGCCAGAGATTCATCGTCGGGCGCGGCGAGCGTCGCTCCCTCCAAAGCCGCCAGGGCGAGCTCCGGTGCGGCCCGCTCGGCGGCGGCCGCCAGCTGACGCCAGGCGAGGCGGTCGCGAGGCTCACGAGCCAGGATGGACAACGTCGCGCTCATCGCCGGCTTCCAGTCTTCCCGGCGCAGCAGCAGGGCCGCATCCAGACGACGAAACGCGAGGTTGTCGGGAAAGCGCACCAGTCCCCGCTCGACGAGGAGCGTCGCCAGTCGCTCATCGCCCGCTTCGAAGGCGGCCCGAGCGTAGGTTCCTAGCGTCGCTGCATCGGACCCGTCGAGGTCGAAGGACGCGCGGAGCGTTGCGACGGCATCGCCCCATTTCCCCTGGGCGCTGAGCGACCGAGCCAAGCCCTGCTGCGCCTGAGTCAGCTCCGGGTCGAGCGCGAGCGCCTCTCGATAGGCCGCTTCCGCCGCCTCGTGCCGGTCCAGCTCGGACAGCGCGTAGCCGCGCAGAAGGGCCTGCAGCGGGTCGGTCGGTCCGCGGTAGCTGTCGACGATCCGCAGAGCCGCCGCGGGATCCGAGGCCTCCAGCGCCCGACGTGCCGCTTCGAGAACCGGCACGAGTTCGGCCGGCACCTCCCGAGGCCCGGATGACGAGGGCTCTGCCCGAGCTGCCCCCCCGAGAACCAGAGTGAGCACGACCATGGCGAGCCAACGCCTCACTCGCTGAGACTCCAGATGACCTCGACGGTCCGCGTGGTCGGTTGCGGCCGCCCACCGCGACGCGCCGGGCGGTAGCGCCACTGGCGGACGTAGGCCTCGGCCGCGGCATCGAAGGCCCCTTGCGGTTCACTCGAGACGATCGCCGTCGACACGACGCGACCGCGGGCATCGATCCGAATTTTGAGCCGCGTTCGTCCCTCGAGCGCCTGGACCAGCGCAGACCGGGGGTAGAATCGCTCGGTTGGAGGCTGATAGTAGAGCTCCGCCTCCTCGAAGCGCATCGCCTCGTCCATCCCGTTCTGGGTCCCAGGTTGAGCGGCGGCGAAGCTCGGCAGCACCGGCGCGGCACTGATCGTCAGCAAGGAAGGATCCGTCTCGGGAACCGCCAACCCGCCCGAGTCCACGCCGAGCGCGGGAAGCTCGAGCGCCGGCAGCGAAGCAACGGGCTCTGCCAACGCAGTCGACGGAGTGGGCGGCGGTGGGTCGACGGGTGGTGGAGGTGGGGGGACGGCGCGGACCGTGGACCGCAGCCTCTCGGAGGCGGCCGCCTCCGACCGACTGAGTGCGGCGAGCGTCGCCACCGCGGCCGCATTCAGAGCGACGGACCCTACGGCAGCTACGAGCCACGTTGCGGCGGGACTCATCGTTCGGCCTCCGCGGCCACATCGACCTGCGTCGCCCCGGCGAGCTTCGCGCTGTCGAGGACCCGCAGCAGTAGGTGCGTCGGTACCTCCCGGTCCGCTTGGATCAGGACTCGACGACGCCCCGTCTCCCGAAGCGCCGCCTCGATCCCGCGGACCGAATCGGGAGGAATCCTTCGACCCGCGACGTACACGGCGCCCCCCGCCTCGACCGCGACCGGCACGAATCCGTCCTCGACGGCCTGCGACGTTCGACTCTCGGGTCGGGTGATGTCGACGCCTGCCTCCGTCACGAAGCTCGTCGCCACCATGAAGAAGATCAGAAGGATGAAGACCATGTCGATCAGCGGCGCCATGTCGATCGACGCGGGCCCGCCACCCGACCCTCCGAAGACGCGGCGCCGGGTCAACTCAAGCCTCCTGGCGCGCCCACCGAGACAGGCCGCGCTCCCACAGCAGTGCGGGCGCGGCGATCGTCAGCCCGTACTGCGTGGTCCGAAGGGCGATTCCGATGCCTTCCCCCAGGCCCGTCCCCCGATCCACGAGTGCATCGAAGCTCTCGATCACGCCGGTCACCGTCCCCAGGAGACCGAGGAGCGGAGCGACCAGGATCAGCGTCCGGGGGATGACGAAGGTGCCTGGTGGCGGCGGCTGCCGCAGAAGAGCGTGCACGCTCAGCCGGACCAGCAAAGCGTACAGCACCAGGCCCAGCGCCAGGAGGACCAGCATGAGCGGCCCCCCGCGAAGCATCCACTCGGTCATCCCGCCTTGCTCCCCGACGCGGCAAGCTCCCGTGTTTGCGTATTCGGAGCGGCACTCCAGGCCTGGGGCCCCGGGAGACGGTTGGCGTCGGGCGACTCGAGGAGCGCGCTTCGCAGCGACTCCAGCCGCGAGCCTCGGCGTTGCACCACGCGGTGCAAGACGGCGTGAGCGAGGAGCAGAGGGACGGCGACCAGCAAGCCGAACTGCGTGGTGACGAGGGCCTCGGAGATGCCGCCCGAGAGCAGTTTCGGGTTGCCGGTTCCGTGAACGGTGATCACCTCGAATGTCGCGATCATACCCGTCACCGTTCCCAAGAGGCCGAGGAGGGGCGCGATCCCGGCGCACGCGGCGATGAGGGAGAGGGAGCGCTGAAGGCGAGGCTCCTCCTCGAGGAGTGCCGTCTCGAGGGCCGCTTCGCGGTCGGCCATGCTTCGATCCCTCGATTCGAGGCCGACCCGGGCCACCCGTTCGAAGCTGCTCTGGGTCGTCAGCGTTTCCGTCAACCGATCGGCGGCCCCGCTGCGGATCGCGCCGAGAATGTCTTGGGCGCGACCGTCGGCGATCCGATGGCGAAAGAGCGACCAGGCGCGTTCGAGCACGAGCACGAGGCCGAGCAGCCCGATGAACCCTATGGGCCAAACGAAGAACCCCCCGGCCTCGAGCCGCTCTCCGAAACGGCGCCGCAGCGCCCCCGTGGTGCGAGTCAGACTGCCGTCGATGTCGAACGGAACCGCCCCCAGCTCTCCGTGGGCCGCCCGGCGAAACGCCGGGGCCTGCTCCCCGTCGATGGACACCCCCGCCACGCGGAGGGGCTCGGCCATCTCCAGAAAACCCGTGGCGGCCGGCTCGTCGGCCCCGGCCAGCGCCAAGACCGTACCGATACGCAGCACGGGAGCGTCACGCACGAGGCCGTTGCGCGCCACCACGGGTTCGGTTCGATGCGTCACCCGCGCCGCAGCGTCGACCGCCTGCAGGCGCTGATCCACGGCGTGGTCGAGAACGGCCGCGAGCTCGGCGACCGATACTTCGGATGAGACCCCCGCGAACCCGCGGAGCTCCGCCGCCCATGCGTCGAGCCGGGCACGGCGCGCGCGATTGGATTCTCCCGGCACCGCCTGCTCGGCTCGGAGCTCGTCGAGCTCGACCCGCAGCCGTCCGAGCTCGGCTTCGGCCGCGTCCCGTTCGGTGAGACTACGCTCGAGCTGACGCTGGAGCTCCTGTCGCTCCGTTCGGATCCGAGCCTCGAGCTTCTCGACCCGAGCCGACGCGACCTCGGCGCGCCGTGCGGCCTCTTCCTGGAGCTCGACGCCCGCGGCCAGGGCGGCGAGGACGATGGCCGGAGCCATCATGAAGCCGCACCCCCTTCACGCGCCCCCACGACGAGGGGCTCGACCGGAAGCAGCACCAGGTCCGGGGCCGAGCGCCCTTTCGCGATGTCGAACGCGCGGTCGATGGCTTCCACGGCCGAGCCGTCGGTCACGGGCACCAGGACGACATGCCCATCCTCCAAGCGAACGGTTCCGTATCGCTCTTCGTCCGGGCTGCGCCACCACGCGACCGCACCGCCGAACCGCAGCACCTCGACCGCCGCCGCTCGCCCGTCGAGCAGCGCCTCGATCACCGTGACTTCGACCTGCGAAAGGTTGCGCTCGGCAGCCTCCAGTCGGTCGAGCGCCGCCTCGAACCGCCCGTGAGGACGAGCCGGCCGGGGGCTCGCCGTGGGCGGGACGACGCCGGGAAGGACGGTCGGCGTCAATCTATCTAGATGACCCTCGATCCGCAGAGCCACCCGGTCGAACAGCGCACCCATCGAAGCTGCTTCAGCCTCCAGCGGACCGGACTGGGCCCGGAGCTCGGTCAATCGTCGACGGACGAGGTCGCTTTCGATCTTCGCCCGCCGGGCGCGCGCCTCGGCCTCGGCGACGCTCGCGGAAACCCGAGCCTCTTGCAGCGCGAATGCTTGCCAGAGCCGCGCACCGCGGCTGCGGCTCTCCTGAGCCTGCTGAAGCTGCTCCAAGACTTCGAGAGCAGCGTTACCTTCGCCCGGAGCGCCCAGGAGCCCGACCCAAACGACCCATGCCGTCACGGGTCGTTCGTGCCCTCGTTGCAAATGAAAGTCATGTTCAAAATTTGAGGGACGGGAGCAAGGCTAGGGCATTAACCCTTGATCCGCAGCGCAGGTCAGCGGCCGAGCTCCTTGGTCACGTGGCGCGCACCGTAGACCGTGTCGAGAGCCATGCGGATGAATCGCGCATCGACGGAAACCGCCCGATTGTTGCGGGGGTCGAACCCGTACTTTCCGCCCAGGGAGTAGATGTTGCCGTCGAAGACGACCCCGACGATCTCCCGCTTCGCGTTGAAGACCGGCGAGCCGGAGTTACCGCCGATGATATCGTTGTTGGTTACGAAGTTCATCGGCGTATCGAGCTGCAGCTCACTCCGATTCTTCGTCCATTCTTCGGGAAGGGCGAACGGCGGGCTGTCCGTGGCCCGCTCGAACAGGCCCCGGACCGTCGTGAAGGGGGGCACCTGTCGGCCGCGGTGCGGAAAGCCGGCGACCTGCCCATAGGTCAACCGCAGGCTGAACGTGGCGTCGGGGTAAGTTTCGGTGCCCAAGATGGCGAAGCGGGCCGCGGCGATGCGCTCCGACGCCTGCCGGATCACGGCTTCGACCTCGGACTCGTAGATCTTGCGGATCTCGCGACCGTAGCGGTCCACGACACGAGCGAAGGCCAACATGGGGTCCGAGGCATCACCCACCCCGGCTTCGAATAGCTGCATGCGGACGGCGGGATCCGCGAGCGAGCAGCCCGCCACCAGCTCGCTGGCCTTCCGATACGGACCGGCCCCCTCGAGAAGCGCCTTGACGTAGGGGTCGTCGGGCCCGAGCTCGGCGCGTGCTTGCTCGAGCGACCGACCGAGGAGTTCGACCTCGAGCTCGGGATACACCGGTCGCGGCGCCGCGAGCCGAGCCTGGAGCGACGGCAGTCGCGAT
Organism: uncultured Myxococcales bacterium; assembly: GCA_964473255.1. Lineage (GTDB taxonomy): Bacteria > Myxococcota > Kuafuiibacteriia > Kuafuiibacteriales > Kuafuiibacteriaceae > Kuafuiihalomonas. Next base: position 29,193 of record CAYYOT010000042.1, read on the forward strand.
TCGGTGAACTCGGGGAGCCGCTCGCCGTTGGGCTTCGCCTTCTCTTCGCTGTAGCGAACGAGGTCCAAGGCGTAGCGGAACAGCGCCGAGCCGAATCCTCGGTGGAACTCTTTATGCCGGAGGTCGATGCGCATGACCTCGGTCTTCGCCATCGCGTCCGCGATTTCGGACCAGGCGCCGTCGGTGCGAGCCGAAAGCTCGGAGTCGGCTCGGACGCGGGCACGAAGCTCGTCTTCGGCGCGGGCGAGCCGCGAAAAGAAGTCGGTGTCGACCAGCGCCACGCGGCGACCCTTGAGAGCCTTTAGACCGTTCTCCACGCCGAAGAGTGCAGTCTTGGCCTGACGCGCCTTCTCGGGCGACCGCCGCGAGTATTCGACGAGCAGGCCCCGAACTTCGGCGAGCTGAAAGAGCGTCTCCGGCAGGAGAATGTCTCGCTCGTACCTAAGCTGAGCCATCGTGTTGAGGCGGCTCGTCCGACCCGGGTGCCCGGCCATGAACGTCAACTCGCCTTCTTCGATGCCGCGTTTGGACCAGCGAAAGTAGTGCTTCGTTTTGCGGGGCCTCCCTTTTTCGTAGACGCGCAGGAACGCGACATCGAGCGCGTACCGCGGAAAATTGAAGTTGTCGGGGTCGCCGCCGAAGAACGCGATGCCGACCGGAGGCGCGAAGACCAAGCGCACGTCTTGGAACCTGCGGTACTCGTACAGCTGAAACTGCCCCCCACCGTACAGCGTCACCACGTCACATCGCCTGTCGGGCGCATCACCCCCGCAGCTCTTCTCGATCTCGGCGATCGCCGCCTGGCGCGCTTCGATGTAGTCTTGCCCCTCGCGCTCGGCGGTCGCCCGGCGGATCTTGTCGGTCACGTCCGTGATCCCCACCAACTGATTCGCCTCCATCGCCGGACACTTCAGCTCGTCGGTCGCCTCCCTCGCTACGAAGCCCGACTCCACCAGGTCGCGGTCTGGACTCGAGAGCTGCTGAACGCAGCGGACGACGCAGTGGTGGTTCGTCATCACCAACCCGCGCTTCGACACGAAGCTGGACGAGCATCCATTCGCGAGTCGAAGGGAGGACTGGCGAACGTCGGACAGCCAGCGCTGCCCGGGCGCGAAGCCGTAGGCATCTTCGACCTTCTCCGAGGGAAAATCGTCGAACGTCCACATTCCCTCTTCGGCCCTGGCTGCACCGGGAGCCAACAGGACGGCGAGCACCACCCAGTTACGCATGCCGCTGGCCTAGGCCGCGGCCGGGACGACGGTCAACGATTTAGCCGGGCAGCTCGGATACGCGACGAAAGCGCAGGAGAAGGTTGTTGGCCGGCATCTCCACCAGGTCGGTGCGCTCGAAACCGCGAGCGGCCCCCAGCGCTTCCACGGCGGTGAGATCACGGATACCCCACCGGTGATCACGAGCGAGGAGCGATTCGTGGAAGGCGAGGTTGCTGGGCGCGGTCGGGATGTCCGGCCGGACGAACGGACCGTAGAGGATCAGGGCACCGCCGGTCCGCACGACCTGCTCCGCCCCCTGAAAGAGTCCCTCGGCGCAGTCCCAGGGGGCGATGTGCAGCATGTTGGCGTTGAAGACGACCTCGACCGGAGCCACCGCCCATGGATGCTCCGTGGCGTCGACGACGATCGGATCCGACACGTTGTCGAGGCCGGTCGTCCACGCCCGAATACTCCCGAAGTCGTCCGGCGTCCGGTCGCTCGGGATCCACGACAAGGTCGGAAACGCGCGTCCGAAGTACGCGGCATGCTGGCCCGTGCCCGACGCCACCTCCAGGACGGATCCCTCGCTCGGCAGCCAGGACTCGAGCCGGGCGCGTATCGGTTCTTGGTTACGCTCACAGGCTGAAGAAACGCGTCGCATGCTCGTCCATCCTAGCAGAGCAGATTGCGCGTGGGCTCGAACCAGACGATCGTCGGACGTGGTGTGGCGAGCCGTTTCGGCCGGATTGCTGACGGTGGCCTGGGGAGCGCCCGCGGCGGCCGCCCCCCCCATCTCGACCGCCTTCGATCTCGGAGGTTGGGTGGAGCCTCTCGCTCGCGCCGAGCGGGCGCTCGACGCGGCCGATGCACCGCGCGCCGGCCGGTGGCTTTCGCTCGTGCCCCCGGGAGGCCCGCTCGAGCGCGCTCGCCAGTGGCTTCAGCTCCGTCGGGCCGCGAGTGAATCGGCCGAGCCTTGGCCCGCGGTCCGGCCGCTCCTGGAAGGGTGCACGGCGCCTCGGGATCGGCCCTGGGCCCGCGAGGCCATCGCAGCCTGGCTGCAGGCCGCGCCGGCCTCGCCCGACATGATCGCCCGGCCCGCGCTCCTGCCCTACGCCGTCGAGATCCGCACCGTGCTGACCGCCGACGGTCCGAAGCCCGAGCTGATGGTCGAGCTCGACCGTATGCTCCTTCGCGGCGCCCCGGACGCACCCGAAGCGCGGGCCCGAGCCGACGCGCTGGGCCTGCACGGGATCGCGGAGTTCCTCACATTGGGCGAGCGCGTCCAGCGCGCCGAAGACCTTCTCCGCAGCCACGACAATCGGCGCGCCGAACGCGAAGCCCAGGCCTGGCTCGCGAGCGGCACCGATCCGACGTCCGTCTGTCGGCTTCGGTACGTGATCGGCCGGGCCGAGCGGAAGCGCCGGCGCTATGGAACGGCGCAGCTCGAGCTCCGCCGAGCCATCGAGTCTTGCCGGCGGTCCAACGACCCGCAGACGGAGCTGAAGGCTCTGCTCACCCTCGCTCACGTCCTCCGGATCCGTGGGCTGCCCGATGGGATCCGCGGCCTGCGGACCCGAGCCCAGTCGCTGAACCCCGAGCACTCCTACCTGGACGACCTGCTGTTCTTGGAGGGTGATGCCTGGGAAAGCGCCGGTGCAACCCGGCGAGCCCATTCGAACTACGCGACGATCATCGAAAACTATCCGCGGGGAGACATGGTCCCCAGCGCCGCTTGGAGGTTGGCTCGCGCCGACATCGACCGGCGGCCCGAGGCGGCGAAGCAGCTGCTGAAGATCATCACCCAGCACGAACACGCGGACGCGCGGGACCGACATCGGGCCCGGTACTGGACGGCCCGGCTGTCGGCCGACCCGGCGGCGGAGCTCGCTCGGCTCGCGGAGACCGTCTCGTTTCACGGCGTCCTCGCCCGCGAGTGGCTCGATGAACACGCTCCGTCCGTCGCGCTCACCGTGCGACGGCGATTGACCGATGCGGCGTCGGCCGATGCGGGGCCGCACTCCGAGAGTGTCACCGGCCGGGGCCTCGCGCGCCTGGGCCTGACCTCCTGGACCCCCGGGGCGCTGGAGGAAGCGGCGTGCAGCGCCTCGGCGGAGCGACGCTTCGAGATCGCCGCCGAGCTGGTGCAGCACGGCCATCACGCGGCCGCCCAGCGCGTGCTCCGGCCGGCGCAGACGGCGTTCATCGATGTCCTGCGCCCGGATACGCTTTGGGCCTGGCGCACCGCCTACAGTCGGCCCCACCCGGCAGCATTCCGCGCAGCGGCCGAAGAGTTCGACCTGGAAGGCTGGCTTCTTCTCGCGGTGGCGCGCGAGGAAAGCACGTTTGCCGCCGACATCGTGAGCTGGGCCGGGGCGGTCGGACTCGTGCAGCTGATGCCGGCGACGGCGCTCGGCGCCCACGGAGCCCTTCATCCGGGTCGAGCCCTCGACCTCGAGCAGCTGACCGAACCGGAGCTCAACCTCCGGCTCGGCGCCTACGTGCTGTCCACGGAGCTGCGGCGGTTTCAGGGCCTCGTGCCCCTCGGGGTTGCGGCCTACAACGCCGGTCCGGGCCTGGCGGCGCGCTTTCGCCGACGGGGCCCCCCGCGATTCGACCGGTGGGTCGAGTCGGTACCCGTGGCCCAAACCCGCGGCTACATCATGCGGGTCCTCGAATCGTGGGCGCGCTATCGCCTGTTGTATGACCGGGCGCGACCGTTCGCAGACTTCCCCGACCGGATCCGATGAATGGGATCCGATGAACCGCTCGTTGAGATTGACAACGATTCTCAACAAGCCGACGCTTCCAGCGTGACCTTGGATCAGCTCGATGTTGGCGTTCCGGCTGTCGTCCGCGACGTGGGCGCTCCCAGCGCACTGACGCTCCGCCTCATGGAAATGGGACTGGTGCGCGGCGCAGCGATCCACGTGCGCAAGCGAGCTCCGTTCGGCGGCCCCATGGAGCTCGACGTCGGAGGATATCGCTTGTCGATTCGCAGCCGAGACGCCGCCGCTTTCGAAGTAGAGACGGGATGACCACGATTGCCCTAGCCGGCAACCCCAACTCCGGAAAGACGACCCTGTTCAATCGGTTGACCGGCCTGCGCCAGCGGGTCGGCAACTATCCCGGGGTCACGGTAGAGCGGCGAGAAGGCCGAGTTCGCCTCGGAGACCGCGTGCTTCGGGTCGTCGACCTCCCGGGAACCTACTCGCTGGTTGCGAGAAGCCGGGATGAAACCATCGCCTTCGATGCTCTGACGCTGGCCACCGACGTCGAGCTCGACCTGGTCGTTCTCGTGCTCGACTCGACCAATCTTGCTCGCAACCTCTATCTCACGCTCTCGGTGCTCGAGCTGGGGCGGCCGGTGGTCGTCGCTCTGAACATGATCGACGAGCTGCGGAGTGCCGGGGATGCGATCGAAGTCGAGCGGCTTGCGAAGACGCTCGGCGTGCCCGTGGTCCCGATCTCCGCTCGTTCCGGCGAGGGCCTGACCGGGCTCATCACCGCGATGGAAGGCGTGCTGGCCGGCGCCGATGGGCCGAGGGTCAGCCTCGAGCTCCCCGAGGCTCATGAAGCCGCTCTCGGGGAGATACAGAGCGTCCTTCACGGCGACCGGGCGCTGGCCTTGTGGGCGGTCGGCTCGTTTGCATCCGCAAACGACAACGTCGACGCTGATGACGAAGACCATCCCTTCCGCGACCGACCGGAGCTGAAGGCCCTGATCCCCCAATTGAAAGCGCTTCTCGAAGGCCACCCCGGTCTGGCGGGTGCGATCGTTCAGGCGCGGCACGATCGGGCGCGGGCGATCGCAGAGCAGGTCTTTCGACGGCGAACCACGGGTCGCGAATCCACCACGGATCGGATCGACCGCTGGCTTCTGCATCCCGTCCTGGGTCTGCCGATCTTCGCCGGGGTGATGTTCGTCCTGTTTCAGAGCCTGTTCGCGTGGGCGGAGCCATTCATGGGCGCGATCGAGACCGGAGTTATGTGGCTTCAGTCCGCGGCCGCCAATGCTCTCCCCTCGGGAGCGTTGTCCGACCTGCTGGTCGAGGGGATCATCGGCGGAGTCGGCAACGTGATCGTCTTCCTGCCCCAGATCGCCTTCCTCTTCGCATTCCTGGCCGTGCTCGAAGACTCGGGCTACCTGGCGCGTGCTGCGTACATCTCGGACCGCGTGATGGCCAAGGTTGGCCTCCACGGTCGAGCCTTCGTGCCGCTCCTGTCCGGGTTCGCCTGCGCGGTCCCCGGGATCATGGCGACCCGCTCGATCGAAAACCGTCGCGACCGCCTGGTCACCATCTTGGTCCTCCCTCTGATGAGCTGCTCGGCACGGCTCCCGATCTACACGCTGATCATCAGCGCCTTGTTCGCGGGGACCGGCGGGTACGGGATCATCTCCGTCGGTGGCCTGATGCTGTTCGGTATGTACGCTCTGTCCGTCCTGACCGCGGTCGCGGCAGCGTTTGTACTGAAGCGTACACTGTTGCGCAGTCCGGCTCCGCCGCTCGTGCTCGAGCTCCCCCCCTACCGCCTGCCCCGCCCGCCCGATGTCCTGCGTCAGGTCGGCGACAAGTGCTTCGGATTTTTGCGGGATGCAGGAACCATCATCTTGGCCCTCTCCATCGTCATGTGGGCGCTCCTATACTTTCCGCGCGCTCCGGAAGGTACGCCGAGCGACCAGCAGGTCGCCCAGAGCTACGCCGGACGCGTCGGCCATGCCCTGGAGCCGGCTATCGAGCCCCTGGGCTATGATTGGCGCATCGGGGTCGGACTTCTGGCGAGCTTCGCCGCCCGCGAGGTCTTCGTCTCGACGATGGGACTCGTCTACGGAATCGGCTCCGAGGTCGACGAGGAGAGCCCGTCGCTCCGCGAGAAGATCCAGCGCGAGACCCATCCCGATACGGGCCAACCGGTGTACACACCGTTGGTCGGCCTTTCGCTGATGGTCTTCTTCCTCTTTTGCGCCCAGTGCATGAGCACGCTGGCCGTCATCCGGCGGGAGACGGGAAGCTGGCGGTGGCCGGCTTTCACCTTCGTCTACATGACGGCCCTCGCCTGGGTCGCCGCCTTCGTGGTCGTGCAAGGCGGGCGACTCCTCGGGTACGAAACATGACGCCACAAGAGTGGGCTGCGGCCGCGGTCGCGGCGGTCGCCGCGCTGTACGTGCTCCGGCGTCTCACCGGATGGCCCCGGCGACGCCCCCCCAGCGAGCCTTCGGTCGTCCGGCCCGAGGGACGGCTCGCCCGCGGCCTGGACAAGGCGGCCCGCCGGCGGGCCGAAAGCGACCCGAAGCCGTAGCTGCGCCGGCCCGCCTGTCGGTCGCATTTCTGCAACCGTTTCGGCGAATGGCGTGCGGTCGGTTGCAACGCACTGAAACAAGTGGCTCAGTCGCTGGATGCAGCCGGAGATGGACGCGTGATTTTCGAGCAGCTCTTCGACCCCGAGTCGTCGACTTTCACCTACCTTCTGGCCCGCCGGGTCGGCGGCGAAGCCGTCCTGATCGACCCCGTCGACGTTCACATCCAGCGATACATGGACCTCATGGAGCGCCTCCAGCTGCGGCTGGTTCGGGCGATCGACACCCACGTGCACGCCGACCACGTCACTGGCCTCGGCAAGCTTCGCGACGAGACCAGCTGCGTGACCATCATGGGTGAGCAAAGTCGCGCCCAGTGCGTGAGCGAAACGGTGACCGATGGCGAAGTCCTCGACGTCGACGGGCTACGGATCCAGGCTCTCTATACGCCGGGCCATACCGACGACTCGTACTCGTTCCTTTTCGACGACCGCGTGTTCACCGGCGACACGCTGTTGATCGGTGGCACGGGCCGCACTGATTTCCAGAACGGCGATGCGCGAGCCCAGTACGACTCGATTACGCAGGTCCTCTTCCGTCTCCCGGGCGATACGCTCGTGTACCCGGCTCACGACTACCGAGGAAACACCGTCTCCACCATCGAGGCCGAGAGAAGCTCGAATCCCCGCCTCCAGGTGCCGGACGTCGACGCGTACGTGGAGCTGATGGCCGGCCTGAACCTTCCGAATCCTCGGATGATGGACGTCGCCGTGCCAGCAAACCTCTCGTGCGGAGTGTCGAACCCATCGCTCCCGATCCCGGCGATACTCGGACTCCGCCGCACCTCGGCTCGCGCGGCCGACCCCGGTCACTATGACATCGTGGACGTTCGCGCGCCCGAAGCCTTCGCCAGCGGAACGATCCCCGGCGCGCACAACGTCCCGCTGAACCGTCTCGATGGCGCCCTGGAAGAATGGGACAAGGAACGAGCCTTCCTGCTCGTGTGCGCGCGGGGCCAGCAGAGCCTGCAGGCCGCAGAACGCATGCTCGAGGCCGGCTTCGAGGACGTCACGAACCTCGAGGGGGGGCTCGAAGCTTGGAGCAAACTCGGGCGCCCATTGACCGATTGAGCCGCCGAGACCGGAACCCTACCGCTCCGCTGAATACGTCGCTCGAGGCGCGATAAACCGGAACTCGGGCCTTTTATTGGTGCTCAGGCCACGCTAGCGTCCGCGCATTTCAGGCCCTGAGGGGACGGGAGGATTACGTCTTGAGAAGCATGAACACGTTGACGACGACCACCGCACTGCTCGCGATGCTGGCCGCTCCAGCCGTAGCCGGCGCCGCCACCGACAGCTGGTTGTTCGGAACGCCGCAAAAGCAGAACGTCTATGGCCAGATCGGCTACTCGGGCACACCGCGGATCGGTTACATCACGCCTCTGAGCGACAAGGTCGCCCTGGGCGGCGAGTTCATCCTCGACATCGGACTGTTCAACAACCTCGGCAGCGGTGCGCCGGGCGAGCTCACCATCGCGGGCGCGGTACCGATCAAGGTTCGCCTCACCGAAAACCAGCAGCTCGTCGCGTCCCTGACCTTTCATCCGGGTATCGGTGCCTATATCCCCTCCGGCCTGGATGCACGATTCAACTAACATCAGCAATCGACTGCGGACATCGGCTTCAAGATCAACGAGCAGCTCTTGGTGGGTCCGGGAGTCGACATTCCGTTGACCTTCACCTTTGGCAGCATTGGCAACACGAACATCACGCAGGTGTACATCCCTCTCCTGTTCGGCGCCGGGGTCGAATACCTGATCAATCCCCAAATGGCGGTCACCGGTGAGCTCAAGATGGGCCCCCACATCATCGCCGGTGACTTGAGTAGCACCAACTTCGGCTTCAAGTTCATGGGCGGGTTCATCTACTACTTCTGATTCGCTCTCGTTCCGGGACGGCCGCCGATCGCCCTTTGTCGGTTTCGACGGCTCGCCTTGACCCGAGCCTTTTTTCGTCTCAGAAGGCCGGCCAGGAGGCGTCCACTTGAAAGTCTACGTGCCCAAGGAACGCGATGCCGGGGAGACCCGAGTCGCGGCTACCCCCGAGACCGTCAAGCATCTGGTCGACGCCGGACTGTCCGTGGACGTCGAATCGGGCGCCGGCGAGGCTTCCGGCTACGTCGACGAGGCCTATCGCGCAGTCGGTAGTCAGATCGCGTCCGATGACGGGTGGAGTACCGCCGACGTCGTCCTCAAGGTCACGCCTCCGACCACCGAGGACGCGGCCAAGCTGAAGGCTTCGGCGATCTTGGTGTCTCAGGTCGCGCCCTATAAGAACCACGAGCTCGTGGGTCGGCTCCGCGACGGCAAGACGGTGACCCTCGCCCTCGAATTGATCCCGCGGATCACGCGAGCCCAGTCGATGGACGTCCTCTCCTCGCAGGCGAACATCGCGGGCTACAAGGCGGTGCTGGTCGCGGCCGAGCGGCTCGATAAGTACTTTCCGTTATTGATGACGGCCGCGGGCACCATCAAGCCTGCCCGGGTCGTCATCATGGGGGCCGGAGTCGCAGGACTGCAGGCCATCGCCACGGCCAAGCGCCTCGGCGCCGTCGTCGAAGTGTCGGACATCCGGCCCGAGGTCAAAGAGCAGATCGAATCCGTCGGTGGCAAGTTCATCGAGCTTCCCATGCAGGAGAGCGGGGCCGGCGAAGGCGGATACGCCAAAGAGATGACGCCGGAGTTCCTGAAGAAGCAGCGGGAGATCGTGGCCGAGCACGTGTCCCACGCCGACGTCGTGATCACGACCGCGCTGGTCCCCGGCCGACCGGCGCCCACGCTCGTAACCCGAGAGATGGTGGAGCGAATGCGGCCCGGCTCGGTGATCGTCGACCTCGCGGTTTCTCAGGGCGGCAATTGTGAGCTGTCCCAGGCGGATGAGGAAGTCATCCACGCCGGAGTGCGGATCCTGGGCGTCTCCAACCTGCCGGCGAGCATGCCGAAGGACGCGAGCACGGTCTTCGCCCGCAACATCTGGGCGCTCCTCAAGCCCTTCACCAAGGAAGGCAAGGTCGAGCTCGACTTCGAAGATGAGGTCATCGCCGGGTGCCTTCTCACGCGAGAGGGTTCGATCACCCACGAGCCGACGAAGGCGGCGGTCGGAGGAGAATCATGACCGAAATTTGGATGCAGATCTTCGTCCTCGTGCTCGCGACCTTCGTGGGGTTCGAGGTCATTAGTAAGGTGCCCCCGACGCTTCATACGCCCCTGATGAGCGGCGCGAACGCGATCAGCGGCATCACCATCGTCGGGGCCCTGGCGGCCGCGACGACCTCGACGCCAACGGTGAGCAACATCTTGGGTGCCTTCGCAATCGCCTTGGCCACCATCAACGTGGTCGGCGGTTTCCTCGTCACCAACCGCATGCTCCGCATGTTCGGAAAGAAGAAGTGATGGGCCTCGATACGCTGGTACCCCTGCTCTACGTGACGTCGACGGTCCTTTTCATCCTAGGGCTGAAGCGTCTGTCCAAAGTCCGAACCGCGGCAGGGGGCAACACGATGGCCGCGGTGGCCATGCTGTTGGCCGTAATCGGAGCCCTGCTCGACCTCGGCTTCGTCGACTACCGCTGGATCATCGGAGGGTTGGTCGTCGGCGCGCTGGTCGGCGGCATCGCCGCCGTTCGCGTGGAAATGACGGCCATGCCAGAGATGGTCGCCATCTTCAACGGCTTCGGAGGAAGCGCCTCGACGCTGGTCGCCCTGTCGGTTTACTGGGCCGCCGTCGTGGAGACGGGCACCGCGGCAACGGTGGCCGAAACGCTCGGCGGCGTCTCGACCATTACCATCTGCATATCGATCTTCATCGGCGCCATCACCTTCACCGGAAGCGTCATCGCCTACCTGAAGCTTCAGGGAAAGCTGAAGCGGGGCGCGCCGATCATGCTCCCCGGCCATCACGCCCTCAACGCCCTCTTGGTGGCTGGAGTTCTCGGGCTATCGGTGTGGTTTGGCGCCCTGGCCGACGGGCCGACTTCGCTGACCGCCGTGCTCGTCCTGCTCGGCATCTCCTTGCTCCTGGGCATCATGCTGGTCCTGCCGATCGGCGGCGCCGACATGCCGGTCGTCGTCTCGCTCTT
>CAYYOT010000043.1:0-31497 GCA_964473255.1 uncultured Myxococcales bacterium
GGCGAAAGCCGCCAGGTTTACAGCCTGGTCCCTTTGGCCGCTCGGGCATCCCTCCGTTACTGTTAACCCCGAGCCGGACGAGTGCGAGCTGGCGATCGGACTCGAACCACCAACCGACTGCTTACAAAGCAGCTGCTCTACCGATTGAGCTACGCCAGCGCCGACGCCCGGTTCGGAACGCCGCTGATAGAGAAGACTCCTAGGGGTGTCAAGCGGCAGACAAGCCCCGTCACGGATCGGTTCCCTGCGGCCCATACCCGTCAGACGCGGCGCAGGGAGGCCCCCAGCGCGCCGAACACGGAGGAACCACGATGACCCTGAAGAAGACCCTGCTGATCGCGGCCCTGGTGGCCCTGCCCTTGACGCTCCCGCTCGCGATGGGCGGGTGGAACGTCTGCCAGTGCGGCCCGGAGTGCACCTGCAGCCCTTGCCCCTGCGGCAATTGATCCCTTTTGTCGAAGGACTTTGACGCCCGGGGAGCGCGCGCGGGTCAACGAGCTCATGGCCCGTCTCCAAGAAGGAGAGCGGGCCGCCTTCGCGCCGGTGTATGCCGCCCTGCGGCCCCTGGTGCTCGGCTATGCGGCCAAGATCGTGGGCGAGACCGACGCGGAAGACGTCGCCCAGGCGAGCCTCATGAAGCTGTTCGAGCAGTCGGTCCGATACGACCCCGAGCGCGACGCGGTTGCGTGGGCCCTCACGCTGACCACCTGGGAGGCGCGCACGCACCGTCGAAAGGTGACTCGAAGACGAGAGGACGCGGAGGCTCCGCCGGAGCCGGCGACCGATGACGCCGACGACCGCATCGTCGAAGCCATCCTCGTCAGGGAAGCGCAGGCCGTCCTGGAAACGCTCAGCGACCGAGACCGAGAGACGCTGCGGATGGCCTTTGCCGAACGGGGCTCGGGCGCGACGTTCAGAAAGCAAAAGGAACGAGCCCTCTCCCGGCTGCGCCGGGCCTGGAAGGTGATTCATGGTTGAGCCCGAACAGTTTCAGCGCTCGAGAAGGGCCTATGAGTGGGGTCGCGCCCGCTGGGCGGCGGCTCGCGCACTCCTCGCCTTTCCCATCGCGTTCACGTTGCTCGCGGTGCACACGCCTTGGGCGTCGGTCTTGCTGCTCGCCAGCTTCCTCTTCGCGGCGACGCTCGTTCTCGGGTGGTGGCGATCGGCCGCTGGCCGCGGGGCGGTCGCCGGCATGTTCGTGGGTCTCATCCCGGTCGCGGTCGGCCTCGGCATGCGGGCGATGCCCGCGATGTCACAAGCCCAGTGCTACCTGTTCTGCACTTCGACCTCGCTCGTCCTGGGGTCCGTCGCCGGGTTCGTCTTGGGTCGTATGGCCGCGCAAGACGCGAAGCTCGCCCCCTACTTCGGGTCGGCGGCTCTATTCACCGCCGCTTCAGCGATGACCGTCGGCTGCATCGCGCTCGGTTTCGGAAGCCTCGCCGGTCTGGGCATCGGCATGGTCGGCGTCGGCCTGCCCGCCTACGCTCTCAACACGTCGCGCGCCTGACCGAGGCCCATGAGCTGGGCCAACAGTCTTCAAGGTCGCTGCAGTCTGCATGTACCACGGCGTCGGCGAGCTGTGGAGCACCGACCGGGACTTCGGTCGTTTGGAGCGTCAGCTCAGACGGCCGCACTCGTAGTCGCGGGCGAGCTGGACGCGCTGGACTTTTCCGCTGGTGGTCTTGGGAATGGCGGGGACCGGGTGCACGATGGAGGCCTGAACCCCCGTGCGGCGGGTGACGACTTCGCGGATGGCTTGGGCCACGGGGGCGAACGCCTCGGCGCCTTTTCGCCACTGGACGAACACGCCGAGAACCTCGCGATCGGTCTCGGGGTCGCGGACCCCGATCGCCACCACCTTGCCGCGCTCCAGACCGTCGACCGCGAGAGCGACCTCTTCGATGTCGTGGGGGAAGACGTTCTGCCCGTTGACGATCGCCATCTCCTTGACGCGCCCGCAGACGTGCAGGTCGCCGTCTTTGAAGAAGCCGAGGTCGCCGGTGTCGTACCAGCCGTCGACCTGAGGGCTGCTCTCCCCGTCATCCGTCCGAACGCGGGTCGTGACGTTGTCGCCTCGAATCCAGATCGGCCCCACGGTTCCGTCCGGGGCCGTGCCGTCTCCGATCCGAACGTCGGTCCGGTGGACCGGCGAGCCGACGGGCACGAGGTCCAGACGGTCTTTGTCCGCCGCCGGCGGGACCGCGCGGTCGCCCAGGCCGAGCTGGGTCCGGTCGACGGCCGTTCGACGGAGTCCGCTCATCAAGGGCGGCGTCGTCACCGCCAGGCTGGCTTCGGCCAGGCCGTACACCGGGAACATCGCGGCCGGCCGCAGACCGTGAGCTTCGAAGGTCTCCAGGAACCGTCGAGCCAGGTCGTAGACGATGGGCTCCGCGCCGTTGAAGATCACGCGGAGGGCCGAAAGGTCGCATCCCTCGAAGCGCTCCGGTCGGTAGGCGCGGAGCGTATGCTGGTACGCGAAGTTCGGCGCCGTCGTGATCGTCGAGCGAAGCTCCGACGCGTGCTGGAGCCAGGTGAGCGGCCGACGCACGAATCGCTCGGTGGGGATGATCGTGTGGCTCGTGGAGCGATACAGAGCGGTGAGGTGACCTCCGATGAGCCCCATGTCGTGGGTGAGGGGCATCCAGGCGATCGGTCGGTCTTCGGGCTGGAGTTCGATGGCCCGCGTGATCGACTCCATGTTAGCCAGCAGATTCCGATGCGTCAGACAGATGCCCTTGGGCGCGCGCGTCGACCCCGAGCTGAACTGCACGTAGGCGACGTCCTCGGGCCGGGCGTCGTGCGGTCGGCCGTCCAGGCCTTCCGCAGCTGCCCGCAGGATGTCCTCGCTCCACATCACGCGAGGCTCGAGGGCCGCCATCCGCTCCTGGAGACCATCGCCCGAGGCAAACTCGGCGAGTCGGGCCCAGCCCGACCGGTCGATGATGAGAAACCGGTCTCCGAAGAGCTTCATGACCCGAAGGACCTTCCGCTGATGCTCGGGCGCGGTGCCGGCGCTGACCGGTAACGGAATGGCGCCGCCGAGGAGGCAGGCCCAAAAGCTCTCCACGAACACCTGGATGTCCGTGGTCACGAGCCCCACGAACTCACCGGGCTCGACGCCGCGATCCTGGAGCATCCCGAGGACCCGGAGGGCTCGCTCCCGGAGCTGTCCGTGCGTGGTGTACGTGGGCTCCGGTCCGGTCAGATAGCCGAGCGTGTGCTCGGGACGGTGCGGCTGGCGAAGCACGTCGGCGACGGTTCGTACGGCCCCCATCCGCCCGGGACTGAGGCTCGACCGCGGGATTGTCAAGACTCGTGATGACGGCAACAAAGGCACCCATGTCCGCCTCGGAAGGCGCCGTGGTCTTGGTGACCGGCGGCGCGGGTTATCTCGGGGACGTGATCGTCGGGCAGCTGCTCGAAGGTAGCGTCTTCGACGTTCGCGAGGTCCGAGTCCTGGACCTCGAGCCGAGCCCGCGTGCCAATGCGAGAGTCAACAGCCTGATCGCCGACGTGCGAGACGCGGGGGCCGTGCTCGATGCGGTTCGGGGCGTGGACGTCGTCTTTCACGCGGCGGCCCTCGTCGACTGGGGCCGGGTCTCCGACACGGAGCTTTGCGCCGTGAACGTGGGCGGAACGGAGCACGTCATCGCGGCGTGTCAGGCCCAAAACGTCGGGGCGATGGTCCACACGTCCACGCTCGACGTCGTCTACAGCGGGCAAGCGGTGCTCGGCGGCGACGAGTCGCTCCCGTACCCGGAGCGATTTCCCAACGCGTACTGCCGGACCAAGTGCGCGGCCGAGCAGCTGGCCTTGGCGGCCAACGGAACGGCTCTCGAGGGCGGCGGCGAGCTGCGCACCACCGTCGTCCGTCCGTGCAGCATCTTTGGCGAGGCGGACCCGTTTCACATCGGTTCGCTCGTCGAGATGGCGGCGCGGAATCGCCTCGTGCGGATCGGCGACGGCCGCTCGAAGAGCCAGTTCTGCTACGTGGGCAACGTGGCCCATGCGCACCTTCTGGCCGCTCGTTCGCTCCTGTCCGACGAGCCTCGCGCCGCCGGCGAGGTCTACTTCGCCTTGGACTTCGCTCCGGAGAACTTCTTCGACTTCCTCGCGCCCTTCGTGGAGGCCGCCGGCTATGCCATGCCCGAGCGCCGACTTCCGCGAAGCCCGCTGTACGCCCTGGGCGGGCTCCTCGAGGGCGCCTCGGCCGTCGTCCGCCCGCTCGTGAGCTTCAAGCCCAAGCTCACCCGCTTCGCCGTCGACTTCGTGACCAAGGACTTCACCATCGACAGCGACAAGGCGGCGCGCCACCTTGGCTACGCGCCCCGCTTCAGCCGCGAGGAAGCCGTTCGGCGCACTGCCGACTACTACCGGGCCCGCGCACGGATCTGAGCGCTCGAGCTCGGCGCTCAATCCCGGTTTCGGATTCGGGGAATGGGTGGGGCGGAGCGCCGCGGTACATCAGATGGTCTGACGGACCTGCGGGGCCAGCTTGGGCCAGTTCTCGCTGAGGCTGCGGATCGCACCGTGCAGGCGATGGAACCAGGCCTGCCCGGGGAGGAACATGTACGGGCACTCGCCGGCGATGACCTCGAGTCCGGCCCTACGCGCGAGGCCGCGCGCCACCGGGTGGACGCCCTTTTCGCCGGTACCCGGGCCGTAGAGCCAGATGAGTTTGGCTCCGGTTACGACGGCATCCTCGACGATCGCCGGGGAGGACTCGGCGCTGGCCATGACCAAGACCGCCTCCACGGGGTGCTCCAGATCACGCAGCGAAGCATGCGACTCGCGCCCCGCGATGATCGCCCCCGGCTCGGCAGCCGTGTTCACGATGACGGGATCGTAGCCGGCCTCATCGAAGGCGCGCACTACGGCCCGGGAAAACGACTTTGGATCTCGCGAGACCCCCACGATGGCGATCCGTTTCGTTGCAAGGAAGGCGTCGACGGCGGGAGGAGCACGCATGGTCGCCGACGACAGCGCAAGCAGCATGCCGCGGAACAACGCTCGCTTCCTCCTTCGACGAGGACCTGCTGGTAACGGGGCCCCTCGCCAAAGGTGACGTCATCCGTGCTCGGTGACGTGCTCGGTGACGAGCTCGGCGAACAGAGCGCGATGCGGAGCGCCGCCATCGCGGGATGATGGCGAACGAAGGGGCCGAGGGCTACGGGGCCGCGCAGGCTTTTTCGGCGGTCGTATAGGTATCGAGCTTGGTCACGGTGCAGTCCGTGCTCGAGGAAAATTCGACCCGGGCGACTTTCCAGAAGTCGTTCGTGGAGCATTCGTTCCGGCGACGGCCGCGCAAGGGCCGCGACTCGATGTCGAGGCGTGCCGCGGGGTCGACTCCGCAGTAGATCTGCACGCGCGCGACTCGCTCCGCCGCTCGCTCGAAGTTGTGGATGCCCACCAAGTAGGTCTGTCCGACCTCGGGCTGCTCGACCCGAATGTTTTCTGGGCCTTCACCGCTCGTATCGTCGATGTCGAGAAAGGGATTCGCTCCGGATGCGGCCGGCGATGTGGGGTCCCAGATGGGCTCGGCGTTTCGGAAGTTGCAGTCGTCGGACGAAAACCACGGCGCACCGGTATCGCGGAGCAGGTGAAGATCCACATCGCCCGGTCCGTCCCAGGTTGCCGTGATCTGAAAGCCCCGGCCCTGGACGTTGACCGCCACGTCGCACGACGCCTCCCGACCATCTTCATCGATCGCGGTCGCTTCGATGTTGTAGGTGCCGATGATCAGGGGCGTGAACGCCACGACGGCTGCGTCCGGAGGATCCGGGCTCCATTGGCCCGGCGTCCCGATCCCGCCGGGCGGGGCAGACAGGATCTCCCACCGGCGCTCCACGATCGGGGAGGTCGCCACCTCGACCATGGCGAGCTGCGTCGTATCGCCGACCTCGATCGTCCGGTCCGGGGAGCACCGAAGGCCGAGGCCCTCGCCTCCTTCACCGATGAGCTCGACCTCCACTCGGGGCCGGTCGGGATTCGACAAACCGAAGATCGCGCGGGCCCGCGCCACGCCGGGCTTCAGCGGCCGAAATGCAACCTGGATTTCCACTGACTCGTTCGGTCGAAGCTCGATGGGTAGCATCGGAGGATCGACGAAGGTGAACACGCTCAGGTCGGCGTCGTCGCGCTCGAGGCGCAGATCGAAGAACAGGCAGACGTCGGTCCCTCGGTTTTGAACCGTGATGGTGCGGCGGACTTCCTCCTCGAGCGGCACCAGGCCGAACGCCAGCGCGCCGGGCGAAACGGTGAAGTCACACGGTGGCAGCACGACGCTCGCGCCGGTCATGGGTACCGTCAGGTCCGGCGTGACCGGGTCGTTCGAGGTGAGCTGGACTTCCGCCCGAGCAAAGACTTCCTCTACGGGTGCGAACGTGGCCTCCACAAGTTTGAAGCTCTTGGGCTCGATGATGAGAGGGAGGTCGACCGGCTCCAGGCGAAAGAGGCCGGTCGGGTCTTGGAGGACGACGTCCGAAACCTCGAGATCCGCGCCGCCGTCGTTTCCGATCAAGAGCGTGCGGGCCAAGCTGTTGCCCGCGGGAACCTGGCCGAAGCTGATGGCGCCCGGCTCCAGGGCGATCAGGGGACCGATGTTGTCGGGCTCCCCGATCACGGTCACCTGGACCTCGCACTCCGCCTCGTCGCATTCAGCGAGACGGAAGGTGGCTCGCTCCTTGCCGTCACCGGGGCGTGGGGGCGCGGTGTACGCGATCGGCATGGTCCGCTCCTCGCCGGGCTCGAGGAGGTAGAGGATGTTTCCCGAAAGCAGCGGAAGCTGACCGAAAGCACCGCGCGTGACCACGGTGTCGTACTCGATTCGACCAAGAGCGACGTTGGGCGCCGTCACCTGCATCGCCGTCTCGCGGATGTTCGTCACGGTCAGCACCCCTTCCGCGCCGGCGCCGAAGGCGACGGGACCGATCGTCAGGGGGTTCGGTTCGATGAAGATCCCGGTCGCAGTGACATGAACCTGCGAAGGAACCACGAGCTCGGGCCCGGGCTGTCCGCCGGCAAACGGCGTGAAGACGAGATCGAATTCCACGGGACCCGTCTCCTCGAGGGCAATCAGCTCGAGCGAGAGAACCACCGAAGCTCCCGGCTGGAGCGCCGGCGCCGGCTCGGTGAGCTCCACCCGGAACCCCGGCCGGTCGATCGCTGTCACCAGGATGGATTCGACGGAAAAGCGCCCCGTGTTCTCGATTCGAACCCCGCGGGGCTTCATCGTCCCCGCCGGTACCACCCCAAAGTCGATCACGTCCGGACCTTCGAGCTCCAGGGCCGCCGACTCGAGCGCCGCCGTCGACACGTCTTGGCAGGCGGCAAGCGCCACGACCACCGGGAGCATCCGCCTCACGGCGCCAGCCTGCCACGGGCGATCCGTAATGAGAAACGAGGGCAAAAGGGTTCCCTACCGGTCGAACCGGGACTTAACCGACCCATGGCTACCGAGTGAGTGTCGCTCCATGGGGAAATCGTCAGGATTTCGCCCCGGGTCGATTTCAGGAACGGGTCAGCTCGAGCAGCACGTCTTCGG
Organism: uncultured Myxococcales bacterium; assembly: GCA_964473255.1. Lineage (GTDB taxonomy): Bacteria > Myxococcota > Kuafuiibacteriia > Kuafuiibacteriales > Kuafuiibacteriaceae > Kuafuiihalomonas. Next base: position 7,544 of record CAYYOT010000043.1, read on the forward strand.
CGAAAGGACGCCCGTCGGCGGTCCCGCGCTGCTCACAAAGCTCGGCGCTCGTCGTCATGGACTCGAGCTCGAAACCGAGATTTCGGTGAAAGGCCCGGACCTCCTCTCCATCGGAACCGAGGCGAAACGGCTGAGTCGTTCGTCCGGAGCGACCGAAGCCGCGAGCCGCACCGCGGAGCTTGTAGTCGTAGGCCAACGCGGATCCGGGCGAGGTCAGGTCGCGAACCCGCTCCAAGAAGCCCACGAACCGCCCCGCCTCGACGTACGGGCTCACGCCCTCCAGCATGACGAGCACGGGTGCGGTCGAAAAGGACGCCAGAACGGCTTCTACGGCCGGCCACCTCGCGTCGTTCAGGTCCACCGGAACGTAGGAGACGTGGCTGGTTTCGAACCGCCGACGGGCGAGCCGCTCCTTGGCCGCGATCGCCTCCGGCTGGTCACACTCGTAGACCGCCACACCGCGGGAGTGAAGCAAGTCCGCGAACCGGTACGCGCGTGTATCGCTTCCGCATCCCAGGTTGAAGACCGCCCGCACCCCTCGTTCCCCGACCGCTCGCGTGAAGACTTCGTCATAGTGGGCAGTCCGCGCGGGCACATATCGATAGAAGTCGTTCTTGCGCATCCGCCCGCGAAGGACCGTCCCCCGCAGGCGGGCTTCCAAGCGCTGGCGAGGGCTGAGAAGCTTGCCCACCGCATGGTCGGGATTATGGAGAGGGCCCTGTTCATGACGGCACTGGACGTGACGGATCACGCCTAGATTCATCATGAAGCTGAGATTGGGGAGGTCCATCTTCGGTCGATTCGATGGCGTTCAGCCGAATCGCTTGCGGAGGTAGGCAATGATGTCCGACGACTCGGGCATCCAGCGCTCTCCGCCATCCCACGTGCAGCGGAGAACCGGCACGGTCTGGCGTCCCCGAGCCGCGATCAGATCGGTCCGATGCTCCGGATTCCGGAGGATGTCGCGCCGCTCGACGTCGACCCCGAGCTCGTCGATCACCCGCAGCACGCGGCGACAGAACGGACACGCGTCGTAGTAGTACAGGGCGAGCTTCTCCTCGGTGCCGGGCACGAAGTGCTCGACGAGGTGCTCTGCATAGCCCCGCTTCCAGTCTCCCGCGATCCGACCCGCGGCTGCTTCCTCGTCCAGGTGAACGAGGCAGCGAACGATGGTCGTGCGGCTGAGTTCGGTCCCGAGAAGCTGGCTCAAAGGCTGCTGCAGATAGTCGGCGTACCACAGAGCCCAGTCGTCATCGGCTCCATCCTTCTGGATGAAGGCCTCGTGATGAGCATGACCGGTACGCTCGAGGAGCGCGGTCAGCTGGGCGGTCAGGTCCTCGCGATTCACGGCTCGGACCTTCCGTCATGCAGGACTGGTCGGGTACCCCCGGACTTACACCGGTTCTTCGTCCCAGAGGTTCTCGACGGTGTAGTCGCTGCCCTCCACCGCCCAAAACCCGCCGTCCACGTACCTGCGGTGTCGGTCGAGTCCGTCCAGCGCAGCCATGCCCTCGACCGAGAGCTCCAGGTCGGCCGCCTTCAGGTTTTCAGCCATCCGCGCGGGGCTGACCGATTTTGGAATCACGCTCGTGCCTCGGCCCAGACCCCACGCCAACAGGACCTGCGCGGCCGTCGCGCCGTGCGCTTCGGCGACGGCGGCGACGGTCGGATCATCGAGGAGCACGGGCTCGTCTTTCCCCTTCAACCCAGCAGGCCGGTCGCGCGAACCGAGGGGAGAGTAAGCCGTCACGAAGACGCCGAACTCATCGCAGTAGTCCAGGAGGTCCCGCTGGGCGAGGTACGGATGGAGCTCCACCTGATTGACGCCGGGCCGAATCCGACAGTCCGACAGAAGGCCTTCGAGCTTCGGGCGGCTGAAGTTCGATACGCCGATGTGGCGCGCCTTTCCGGCATCGACCATCGCCTCCATCGCCGACCAGGTGGTGGCGATCGGAAGGTCCTGAAGCGAGACCATGTCGGCGGCCGTCAGCGGGAAGGAAGCTCCGAGTGCCAGCGCCACCGGCCAGTGCATCAGATAGAGGTCGAGGTAGTCGAGACCCAGGTCGGACAGCGTCGCCTCCAGACCGCCAGCGACGTCCTGCGGGGCGTGCCGGTCGTTCCAGAGCTTGGAGGTCACCCAGAGGTCGTCCCGGGCAACGACGCCGTCGGCGATCGCCTCGGCGATGGCGGTTCCGACCTCCTTCTCGTTTCCGTAGACGGCGGCGCAGTCCAAGTGGCGATATCCGAGGCGCAAGGCCGACAAGACCGCGTCGTGGACCTCGCCCGGCGCCGACTTCCAGGTGCCGAGGCCGAGCATCGGCATCGCGTCGCCGTTGTCGAAGCAGTGGCTTTTCATGCTTTGCCGAAAGCAGACGACGCCGCGGCCGGCAAGCGTCGCTGACGCTGGACCTCGTAGAGCAAGATCCCGGCAGCCACCGATGCGTTCAGACTGTCGAAATCCGGGAGCTGCGGGATGGAGACCGTAGCGTCGCACTTGCTGACCAGGAGCGGTCGCACCCCCTTCCCCTCACCGCCGACGATGACCCCGAGACCTCCGGAAAGGTCGACGGTATCGGCCGGAGCCCCTTCCGCCGCCGCCGCGACCACACGGACCCCGGCCTCTCGAAGATCCTCGACGGCGTGCTTCAGATTCACGACCCGGGCGACCGCGACGTGGAGGATCGCGCCGGCCGACGCCCGGACCACCGTGGGCGTCACCTGCGCGGCTCGGTTCTTGGGGATGACCACGCCGTGGGCCCCGAGCGCATGAGCGCTTCGGACGATCGCGCCGAAGTTCATCGGGTCCTGGATCCCGTCGAGAAGAACGATGAGCGGCTCTTCGCCGCGATGCTCGGCGCGCGCCAGGAGGTCCGACACATCGGCGAGCTCCACTTCGTTCAGGTCGAGATGGGCGAGAACGCCTTGATGTCGGTCCGTCCCCGCCCGCTGGTCGAGCTCGGCGGTCGGAACCTCCCGCAGGGGAACGCCCTCCTCGAGGGCAGCCGCCTGAAGCCGCTGGGTTGCCGCCCCCGCCGCCCGACTCAACAGGACCTGTTCGACTCGTCCGGCCTTCAACGCCTCGAGGACGGGATGCACCCCAACGACGAAGGTGGCGCTTCCGGGCCCTTGCCGACCAGCGTCACGTCGTCGCCGGGGCATCGCACGCCTCGGTGATCTGCTCGACGATCCGGTCCGCGGCGCCGACCGGATCCGAGGCGTCGCGTATGGGTCGCCCCACGACGATGTACGTGGCGCCCGCGCGCACCGCCTGCTCCGCGGTCATGACGCGGGTCTGGTCGGACGCGTCCTCATCGGCGGCCCGAATGCCCGGGCACACGAAGACCGTTCCCGGGGGCAGCGCCTTTTTGAGTCGCGGGAGTTCGAAGCCGCTGGCGACCACGCCCTGCGCCCCGTTGTGGCACGCCATGACCGCCAGCCGCTCGACGTGGTCCACGATGGGCCCGGCAAACCCGAGCTCCGACACCTCGGTCTCCGAGTGGCTGGTGAGGATCGTCACTGCCAGTACGAGCGGAGGATGCGCACCCGGCACAAGCGTCAGCTCCATGAGCTTCTGGGAGACGGCTTCGACCATCCGCGCGCCGCCCAGGCCGTGAATGGTGAACATCTTCACCCGCTGGCGCGCCACTTCGCGGGCGGCCGCCCCCACCGCCGCCGGGATGTCGTGGAACTTGAGATCCAAGAAGACGCTCGAGCCCATCCCGTGGATCAGGTCGAAGACCAGCGAGCCCGCGTTGGTGAACAGCCTCGGCCCCACCTTGAAGACGCCAACGTGTGGGGCCAGCATCTTCACGTAGCGTTCGGCTTCATCGAGGCGGTCGACGTCCAAGGCGAAGATCAGGCGATCCCTAGGCGTCTTCGGCGAGCCCGGCGGAAGGGTGCTGACCACCGGCCAGGTTCTACCAGGCCGCGATCATTTGGTCACACACCTTCGTTTGCCCGAATGGTGATTGCGGACACGGAGGGGCGAGACACGAATCTCGCCGGCTGCCGGTCGTCGTACACGTGAAGGAGGCGCTGACATGAAAGCGACGATTCTCTCCGGGGCCCTGGTTGCCCTCTCGTTAACCCTGACATCTACGGCTTCGGCCGGCCCTCGAGGTCCGCGCGGACCGCGGGGCCCCGCGGTTCCCGCCTACGAGTACGAGGCACGGTCTCCGGCCTCGCCTCGCGTGGCTCGGGCCCGGGCTCGAACGCGTCGAGCCGAAGCGCGGGCGGTTCGCCTGGAGCGGGAGCTGGCGCGCCTACGCGCACGCCTTCGGGTGGAGCGAGCCGAAAACCGGCGACTGCGGCTCCGCATCCAGCGCTTGTCCGCGCGCTCGCCGGCTCGCGGACGCCCCGGGCGCGTGGCCGTCATTCGGAGATACTGACATGCGCGCCATCGCTCTCGGACTGCTCGTGGGCTTGGGGACAGGCTGCGACCTGGTCGTCGTCGATGACTACCCGGTGAGCCAAGGCTATACGGACCGCGACGCCGACGGGGTTTCGGACCGGACCGAGCGGGCCTACGGGACCGATCCCAATCGCGTGGATACCGACCGCGACGGAGCATGGGACGGGGAAGAGATCTTCGACCTCGGCACCGATCCCCTCGACCCGGACACCGACGGCGATGGCTGGTTCGACGGCGAGGAAGCCTACTACTGGTTCACGGACCCTCTCGTCCCCAACTTCTGAGTCGTCCACGGGTTGTGCGCCCAGCCCGTTCCGGGTTGGGTGCCCCCGTGGACTTCATCGTCGACAACTTCACGACCTTCGTCATGGTCGGCATCGTCGTGGTGGTGGGTGCCTCGCAGTTCCACCGCCCCACGGGAGCGGTCTTGGGCCTGGTCTTCTGGGTCCTCGTCGCCGTTTTCGGTCACTTTCTCTACGCGGCGGGAGGTGCGATCGGCTTCCCCGGCCTCGAGCTCTCCGAGCCGGTTTTCCTGATCATGTGCCTGGGTTTCATGCTGCTCCAGGTCTACGGTTTGCGCTCATACTACCGCGCCATGGAACGGCGCCGCGCCATGAACGACGAGCGGCGGGAGATCGGCCGGTGATGAGCGCCCGACGCGCGTGATGGCGCCGAGGGATCAGGCGATCACGCCGAGGACGGCGATGAAGAACGCACCCTTCCACCCGCCGTGGGCCCCCCGACGGTGGTGGTCGTCTTCGAACCACCAGAGATTGACGGTGAATCCGACCCGCGTGGGGTCGTAGGCCCGGGGCTCGGCGTCGTTGCAGAAGACCTGCGCGGTGTGAACCGGGAGGCCGCCGTGGTCTCCCCAGGAAAGCTCCCACCCCTGCATGAGGGCGTAGGCGGCTTTGACCGGGCGCGAGAACTCGACCTCGACATGCTTGCCGGGACCTTCGGCCTCGGTCATGCGGACGGTCGTCTTCACGATCTCGAACTGGTTGATGACATTGGGGTCTTCGTGGGCGGCCGCCACCTTCGCGACGACTTCTTCCAACTGAGCGACGCGCTCTTCCAAGGACTGTTCGGTCATGTAGCCCACCAAGACTCTGGTGGCTGGTCGGGGTCAATAGCTGGAATCGATCGGAGCCCGAACGTAGGGGGCCATGGTTCCCCACCAGCCGGGATGCGGCCAATGCTGGCGGGTTGCGAGCTGGGCTCTTCGCAGGGCCTCGGAGGGCGGGACGGTGGAGAGCGAGCGATACAAGTGCTTCGAAACGACCGCTGCGGCAACGTCGTCCAGAGCGACCAAAGGGACGATCACGGTATCCGCCCCCGCCACCTGAAGGTCTCGCGCCATCGTCGATGGCCCTGCGGCATCGTCGAGCGCGCAAGCGGAGACCGTCACCAGGGGCGCTCCGACGGCGCCGAATCCGAGCGTCCAAAAGCCCCAGCGCCCATCGGACATCTGCAGGCTCGCTGCGGGCGCCAAGTGGCCCGCGAAATGAACCGGGGCCGGGCGGGAAAGGCTCTGCACCCAAGCCTCCCCGGTCGCTTCGGCCCCGAGGATCAGGCTCGCGGGGAAGCTCTCCGCGATCGATCGTGCTTCCTCGCGCGCGAAGCCGATGCGCGAGGGAGCGAAGACTTCGACCGGCCCGCCGACGATGCCGTCGCGGTAGGCGACGCTCCGAGGCCCGAGCCCGAGGCGCACCCGATGAGTCTCCACCAGCGGCCCCGCGGGACCGGGCAGTGCCGACCAGGCGATCCCGCGCAGCTCCGGCGGCACGATGACGTGAACATCCGGTCGGGTCTTCAGAGCATCGTTCAGCGGGACGGTCAGCAGCCGACCGAGCTCGGCGAGCGAGCCGTCGACCGAGGTCCGACGGCGCAGCCCCCGCCGATGTCGACGGAGGTGTGCGTCCAGTCGGCTTCGCGCGAGGGACCGGCGTTCGGCGAAGGTTCGGCTGGACGTCGCGACGAAAAGCACGAGCTCGTTCGCGAGCACTCGCGGAATGATGACGAGCGCGTCCTGGTCGGTCTCCCTTCGAACCCGCTCGAGACTGGACGGCCCAAGGAGGGACTCGACGCGGGGCAGGACCTCACGGAGCTCACTCCAGGCGGCTTCCCGTTCGGCGTCGACCGTCGACGTGCGGATCGCGTCGAGCGCCTCCTCGGCCGCGGTCGGGAGGTCGGGTCGACCCGAAAGACCCAGGGCGACCTCGAAGGTCCGGGCCTGCTCGTGCCAGTCGAACGCCGCCGACACCCGGTCTTCGTTCAAGGCTCGCTGGACCATCGCGTCGAAGGGGTCCGACCGCGAAGGTCCGATCCGACTCGAGCGCGGTGCCGCCCGTCCCAGCTCCCGAACTTCCGCCACCGAGCGAGCGAATTGCACTTCGGCCTCCGCTGGGCGTCCGGCCGCATCCAGCACCACTCCGAATCCCCAGGCTGCGGCCCAGGCGATGTCGCGCATGCCCTTCAAGTCGGCACCGAAGAGCTCGGTGTACCGCTCGATGGCGCGTGGGAGCTGCGCGGTCAGTCGGTAGTGCTCGGCGAGGGCGTACAGCGACCGCGCAGCGTTGTTCTTGTCCTGTGCCTGTCGGGCTCCCGCCAGGGCTCGCAAGAGCGTCTCCTCGGCACGCGGATCGCCGAGCAAACTTAGAGCCCGGCCGAGGTTGCGATCGTCGTAGGCGAGCGCGTACACGTCCTGCCGCTCGGCATCGATCCGACGAGCGCTGCGGAAAGCATCGGCGGCGGCTTCGAATCGGCCTGCCTCGAGGTACACGCGGCCGAGGTTGTTCCACTGGGTCGCGATCTCGTCGTCGCGGCCGAGGTCCCGCGCCAGGCCGAGGGCTCGGGTGAGCCTCGACACCGCTCGGTCATCTTCGCCGAGACGCATGGCCGCGAGCCCGCAGACCGACAGGGCGAACACCTGGCGGACCGCGAGCTGGTCGAGCGCGCGAGACCGGAGGACCGACGCATCGAGACTCGGGTCGGCGTCGATCCGTACACGCTCTTCTTCGACGAGCTCCAGGCTCACCTGGCAGCGCTCCTCGCTTCGTTCGTATTCGCCCCGCGACCACGCAGCATTCGCGCGCTCGATCTCCGCCTCGAGCACCAACAAGGGGAATCCGGCATAGTACGCCCGATCGCCGGCGTCCTGGGCGCGCCGATCGGCCAGCCCGAAGTCCCCGCTTCGTCGGGCGACCCGGGCGAGGTCCAGCTCGAGGGTGATCCGTCCTTCCTCCGAACGGACCCACTTGAGCTCGCGCCGGTACGCCTCTTCGGCGCGAACCGGATCACTCAACCGATTGAGGTACAGATCGCCCGCCACCGAGAGGGCAAGCTCGGCCTCTCGGGGCCAGCGTTCGCCGCCATACAGGCCTGCTTTTTCAAACGCGGTGATCGAGCGCTCGAGCTCGTCGGCCGCGGCTTCGAGCTCCGTTTGACGCTGCAGATGGCGGAAGTGATGGTAGTGGGCCGTCCCGAGGGCCACCGGCTCCCCGACGGTTTCCAGTTCGGCGAAGGCTTCTTCGAAGTAGGCCTCAGCCTCGGCCAGCTGTCCTGAAATACTCAGTAGATTCGCGAGGGCCGCTCGCTGCTCGGCACGCTCTGACTCGGGGGCCCCCGTCGACTCGAGATACGCCAAGAACTCGCGCTGGACCGAGGCAGCGCGATCGGGATCCGGCGGTCGAAGCTGCGATGAATAGAGCCCGACCAGTGCGCGATAGACCGCGGGAATGTAGCGGGGCTCATCGGCGGCCTTGAGGAGCTGTAGCCAGCGCCGAAGCCGGGGCGCGGCCCGCACGAAATCGCCATCGCGTGCGCTCCCCAAAGCGGCGACCTGCGCTGGCTTGAGTTCCGACTTCGCGTAGGCATCGACCGCCTCGGCGGTCAGGCCCGGAACACCGAACGCCGCCCCGGGGAGGGGCAGACTGCGAGCCGTCCACTCGGTGAAGGCCGCGGCTCCGGTACCTCTTTCGGCACCTTCCGCAAGCTCCTGGAAGCGCCGCCGACCCGCGTCCTCCGAAAGCCGCGGCAGCACGAATCCGGTCGAGATGCCAAGGTTGGCGAGGGCGAGGTCCAGACCGTCGAGCGACTCGGGCGGGCCGGCGCTCCCTCGCCCGAAAAAGATTGCGGGCGTGGGTGTGTCCAGTACGTCGAGCGGAAGGCCGGGGCTTTCGGTGGCGGGCGCAAGCAGGCGTCCCCGCTCGGCACCGACCGCCTGCGACTCCAGCTCGTAGTCACTCCACACGAAGGCTCGGTACGCCGGCGCGAAGGATGCGGTGCCCGCTCGAAGAGTGGCGACGCGCCGAGCGTCCAGGCGTTCGACGTCGGTGATGGTCGCTCCGACGTCGGATCCGGTCAGAGTCAATCCGCGCCCCCCTCCGACCGCGATGTCTTCGCTCAGGATCGGCACCACCGAAGGCGCGGTGACGTTCGTCAGGAGGGTGAGTCCGGCCAGCGTCTGCGGAACCGGGGGACCGACGGGCCACCCGGCCCAGACGACCCGTGTTCCGGTCGGCACGCCGACCGGGTCGAGCACGGCGCGACGAAAGGCATCCGCATTCGGCGTCCCCCTCCAAGCCTCGACGATCATCGTCTTCACCTGGGAGGCCGAGGCTTGGGCGAGCGCATGGTTCACCGGAACCTCCCCCGAGGTCGAAGATCGCACCCAGAGGAGGTGCAGGTCTTCGCCGTCCACGACGCCGGCGATCAGCACGTCCGACTCGGACAGAGCATCGGCTTGGTCTTCGAGCGCTGCGGTCTCCCCGAACCACCGCAGCCGCCCCCAGGCGGAAGCGCTCTCGGACGCCCGCGCCCGCGCTCGCCGAAGGCGCTCCATCGCCGTGGAGAGCGAGGGAAAGAGCGCCGGGTCGGCCGTGGCGAACAACTCCTGCCTCACGTCTTGGAGCGATGCCCAAGACGCCCGGAGCTCGTCCAAAAGCGGGGCGTCGGACGGGTGCCGAGGACTCGCTCGAGCGGGCAGACCACCCACGCAAGCCCTGGACGACAACAGCCGGTCGGCAGCCGTCCACGCGCTCTCGAGGTCCCGGCCGGCGACGGCCTCTTTCAGCTGACGGACCCACGCCGCCGTCCGCGGAGCGAAGATCCGCGGGTCCGCGCACCCGAGAGCGTCGTCGTCCTTCGTCGATCGGAGGCGGGCCAGCACCTCGAAACGGGCCGAGGCCTCAGCCAACCGGCGGGCGACCGCGAGAAGGGGCCGAGGGTCGGACGCTATCCCCCAACGCTCGGTGACTGCAGCGAGTTCTGACAGGGCGGCGGCGGCGAGCAGCGTTCCTTCGCCGGCGCCCGCCCCTGCAGCGAGACGGACCGACGCGTCGAGTCCTTTGATCGCCTCGACCAAGGGCGCCGTCCGAAGATCGAGGTCCTGAAAAGGTCGGTCACTCGCCTTCGTCTCGAGATCCAGTGAAGACAGCGTGAGGCGAGCGCGAGCGGCCTCCTGCCGGGCACGGGCGGCTCGCGCAGCTCGCAGCTCGGCGTCAAGAGGAGACCGGGACAGCGCGGCCGACGCCGTCTGGGCGAGCGCGACCGTGGAGCTCAGGACCGACGCGACCCGATCATCGAACGGAACGTCAAGGCGAGCGGCGGCCACCGTCGAGCTTTCCGGTGCGAGCGCATTCAGCAGCAGACGCTCCGATTCGGCGAGGTGCCCGGCGATACGGCTGCGATGTTCCGGGTCTTCGGACGCGATAGCGATCTCGGCGCCCAGAGCGTCGAGACGGGCCAGGTCGGTTGCGTGCGCCAACCGGTCGGTCGACCGGTAGCCTTCGCCGACCCAGCCGCGGGCCTCGCTGCGGGCCGCATCCCACGTCGTCCACGCATCGTCTTTCCGCCCGTCGAGCAGCGCATCGACCGCGGTCGCGACCTCGAGCCCCAGGCGCTCGCGCAGCGCGACCAGTGCGGTGAGCTCCGAAGAGACGAACAGGAAGCGGCGCGGCACCGAGCGCTCGATGCGCTTGCTTCGCTCGATGCGAGCCTCGCGAACACGGTCGGCCCGACTGACGGAGCCGAGCCTCCGGAGGGCCTGCTCCTTGAGCGCGAGGTAGACGGCCGGTTCCGAGGTGCGGTCGAAGCCGAACTGGGCTCGCGAGGGATTGCGGTCGAGCGGCCGCCACAGGGAGGGCACTTCGCCGCGATCGACGCCGTGTTCGTCGAGGACCGCTCGCCCGTCCTTCAGCTCCTGGAGGGCTTCCTCCAGCGCATCCGCTCGATGGCCCTCGGGCCCCGCCATCGTTGCCCGCACCCGATTGCGCACGGCAATGGCGATGTGACCCTTCAATTCCTCAGCGCGAACCGCCTCGGTGTACCGACTCAAGCTGGCCCGGGCGAGGCCCGGCTCCTCGGCCTGGTTGTAGGCCAAAGAGAGACTGCCGTAGAGTTCGGGAAGGCGGTCCTCGAAGCCGAGATCCTGGGCCACCGCGATCGCGCGACGGGTAGCGGTCACGCTGTCCGCCCACGCCTCGGACCACGCGGCGGCCCGACCGAGTCGCTCCCAGAACACGTATTCTCGCCGAGCGTCCCGGAACTCGAGACCGAGGCGCAGCGCCTCCGTGTAGCGCGCATACGCCAGCTCGACGTTTCCGCGGTCTTCGGTCTCCTGCCCGATGCGATAGTGCGCATTGCCGAGGTTCAAGAGAATGTCGGCCTCGAGCCCCGGCGCGGACGACTCGGGGTTGAGCTGCGCGGCGGTCCGATAGTCTTCAACCGCGAGCTCGAGATATCCAGAGCCGCCCTTGGTTCCCGCGCCCGTACCGAACGCGAGACTGAGCCAGTCGCCGATCCCCTTGAAGAAGCGACCGAAGAACTTCAGTCCCTGGAGCTCTCGCATCTCGTACACCCAGCCCCGCGCCAGATAGGCCTCGGGGAACTGCGGGTTGAGCTGGAGGGCCTTGGTCAGCGAGCGCTCCGCTGCGGGCAGGTCGGGCTTGTCGGCATAGGTGAGCGCTAGACCGAGGACGTAGTGGTTGACCGGGCTTCTGGCGTCGCTGGCCACCTGCGCGCGCGCGACTTCGAGCGCATTGTCGGCTCGACCCACCCGCGCTCCGATGGCCAGACGGCGGCGATGGGCGAGGTACTGCTGAGGGTCGTTGTCGACGACCTGCTCGTAGGCCATCAGCGCATCGAAGAGCCGCCCCCCGCCTTCGGCAGCCTCGGCGTTCGCGAGGTTCGTCCGGGTCAGCGCGGCTCGGGCTTCCGCCGCGTAGGCGGGAAGGTCCGAGCTCACTGCGCGGAGTCGCCGCCACGCATCGACCGCTCGTCCGCTGTCCCCGACCGATTCGTAGGTGCGCGCGAGTCGCGCGAGGTCTCGAGCGCGTCCCAGCACGTCGGAGCGTAGCTCGACGGCGGCCTCCAGCTCGGCCGCGGCCGCGCGGGGACGCCCGGCCTCCAGCCAGGCCTGAGCCGCACGCTCGCGCAACTCTGCCTGCAGCTCCGGCGCGGGATAGCGCTCGAAGACCCGTACCAGTGCCTGAGCCCTGAGCTCCGCATCGACGGGCCCCAGCTCGCGCGCATGCGCATCGGCGATGGCTTCGGCGGACCGCTCGACAACCCAGCGAAGGTCAGAATATCGCCGGGCCACGGCAGCGTAGGCGGCGCCCAGCGCTTCGGGGTGAAGCGCCGAGGCCAAGAGCTCGAGGCGTAGGAGCGCGGCTTCCGCGCCGAGCCGCCGAAACGCTGGATAGCTCGCTTCGACCACGCGCAGCCGCTCGACGGCGGCCTGGGGCCGGCCGCTCCACGCTTCGATCCGGGCCGCCTCCACCGCGGCGCCCGCCTCGACGCGCTCGTCTTCCGGATGCGACGTCCGGATCGCGTCGAGCTCGCGTCGCTTCTGCTTCACGTTGTCGGGGGTAGGCGATAGACGCTGGACGGAGAGCGCCAGCAGCTCAAGCCGGGCCTGACCGCGGAGCGTCTGGACCGCCGGCGATGCTTCATCGACGGCGAGGGGGGTCAGCACATCCGTCGCCAGGTCGTTCCGCTGGCGGCGTTCGTGAAGCTTCCCGATGGCCAATCGCGCCTGGGCCGCGAGCGTGCCGTCGGCTTCCGCCGTGGCCAGGACGCACCGGAGGGCGAACCACTTGGTCCGCACGTCCTCGACCTGATCGGCCAACGCGAAGTATCCGCTCGGGTCGTCGAGCCGAGGAAACATACCCGAGGAACGCATGCGCAAGACATCCTGCTGAGTCGCCCCTTGGGTGAAGTGAAGGAAGAAGGGCCCCGGAGCGGGGAACAGCTCGTTGTCACTTCCGTCGGTCAGCGGAAACGGACGCAGCGACGCTGGACGCTCGTCAAAGAGGGACGCCAGCTTCGGTAACCGTAGCTCCCAGAGACTCGCCTGATCGTCGACGTCGATCGCGCCATCGCCGTCGTCGTCGTCGGCGAAGCGCACGAAGACGAGGCGCTGCGGGTCTCGTGGGTCGAACCGGGCGAATCCCTGGGCCCCACCCGCCGCCGTCAGCGCAACCGTGGCGCTATCCGCCAGGCGCAAAAGGACCAGGTGCGGATGCGGATGCTCGGGGGGCCGCGCCGGGGCGGTGTAGACGATGTGCGCTCCGTCCGATGCGGGCTCGGGATCGAAGCCCGGCCCGGGCGAGATCCGCACTCGCTCCTTCCCGTCGACCGTGATTCGGTCGACATACTCGGGACCGGTTCCGCGCGCCGTCGTGAAGTAGACGTGGCGCGCATCGGGGGAGTAGCGCGGCTGACGGTCGCCCGACTCGGCCCCGGTCAGCCGCTCGGCCTTGGCGCCGGAGGCGAGGTCGGCGCGAAAGATGTCGCCTTTCGCATCGCTCCGGCGCGACGCGAATACGTAGCGGCGCGCCCCTCCCGGCTCGATGTCGGGGTCGAAGTCATCGGCGGGCACCTGCGTCAGCGGGTAGAACGACTGTCCGGCGAAGTCTCGGAGCCAGACGTCCTGGTTGCCATTGATCTCACTGACGACGGCCAGAAATCGCCCATCGTCGGAAACATCCGGAAGCAGATCGTCTTCCGGGGTGAGCACCTCCGAAGTCGGAGCCGCGAGGCCTTCGCTGGTGGGGACGGCCGTCGGTCCCGCCCAAGGCGAACCCCGGCACCCCAGGGCCACCGTAAGCGCGAAGAGACCCGCGCGCCTCATGGGGCAACGGAGGAAGCTCGAACCCATCGTCCGTCGGGGCCTTCGAGGAGATCATCGGGCTCGGCCGCATCACGCAGAAGCGCAGCGTACGCCGAGCGTACCTCGGCTTCGACCGCCGCCGACGCGACGGGGTCGCCACGCTGCCGGGCGACTTCCGATGCCGCCCAACGAATGATCACGTCTCGGGCCTCGTTCTCTTCGGCGATCACGCGACGACGGACGCTCGCCCATGCCGAGTCGCGAACGTCATCGCAGTCGGCCGCCCGCACCTCCGCGTTTTGGGCTTCGCCGACGCATCCCTGGCTCTTCAGCGCTCGTAGGTCGTCCTCATTGAATCGCTGGAGCAAGCGTTTCCGTAGGGCCTGCTCCTCGAGGTCCCCGAGTTCGGGAGCGGCCCCGCCCGGTCCCCGGACCGACGAAACCCAAACGAGCTCTTCATCGAGCTTGCGATAGGCACCCAGGAGCTGACGTTCGAGCGCGGTGGGCTCGGCGACGCTCCCAGCGGCGCGAATGCAGCCAGCGGTCGCGAGGACCACCGCGGCGACGACCCGCCGACTCACGCGACTCCTGTAGCACACCCGACGGAGTCAACCACCCGCATCGGCCGGAGGACCGAACGGGTCGCTCGCGGGCCGACAGACCCGCGGTCGAGGACCGCCGTCGACCCGAATACGATCGGCACTGCAGGCGGTGGTCCCCGGACAAACGAGGCCTCGCTGGGGGTCACACAACGCCGGCGGTAGCGCCGTCGCCGTTCGAAAGCTGCCTTCGCTGCGGCAGAAGAACGACCGGTACGCCCCGTCGCTCGCTTGCGCGTGGGGGAGACAAACCTGGTCCGGATCACACGCCGGCCGGTCCAGCGTGCACGAACGCCCGACGAGAAAGTCGGTTCGCTCTTGAAGACCGCAGCCTCCCAGGAGCACGAAGAGAGCTACCGCGCCTCGACCAGGCCCCATATGACTCCCACCACGGCCAAGCCGAGACCGCTCCAGACGAGCACTTGACCCGCCGTGCTCTGGCCCTGGGCATCATCCCGCTGGGCCGTTGCCTCCACGGCCGAGGTGGTCGAGGGGACAAACCGCACTTCGCCCGAGAGCGCATCGTAGTCCGACTGGGCGCTCGCCACCATCACGCCGCCTGCGACCGCCATGGCCGTTCCCCCGCCAGCGAGGGACCAGGCGATGACCCTCCGCCATCGACGCGATTTTGATTCGGGCAACGATCGAGCCGAGCTCGACGGGAAGTCTTCGGCTTGCAGCGGCGGACGTGCCCACGCATCGGGCGCTGCGAGCTGCAGGTCGAGGCTGGGGGAGAGCGAGCCGGTCATCGTTGCTCCCCCCCAGGGCACCGCCAAGGCGAGCGCGATCCCACCGAAGTTCACGTCGGCAGCATGACAGTCTCGGGCAAAGGAGAGAAGCCTCGGAACACCGAGCGGGCGGAGGGTTTCGATCGTGAGCCGGGGCGGCCCTGGAGCCGGCTTCTCCGCTTTTCATCCGGCTTCGATTGCGCCAGTACGTGGTGGTGGCCGAGAGCAGCGAGATTCAGTGGCCGGAGGGCCTGACCTTCCTTTCGAACGAGATCGCGGGCAACGAACTCTGGCAGTGGTCGGCCGCGTTGGCCACGACCCTCGCCGTCACCATCGTCGGGCCCGTCGTCCTGCGGAGCATTCGCCAGCGGCTCCGCACAATCGAGGCGCACGGCGCCGCCGACTGGCGGGATGCGATCATCCGCATGCTCTCGGCGACGCGGTCGGTGGTCCTGGGTCTGCTCGGGCTAACGATCGGCTTGCGTTTTCTCAGCCTCCCCGACGACGTCAACAGCCTCCTTTCCCGCTTCGCGTCGTCGCTGGTCATCATCCAGGTCGGGCTGTGGGTATCCGCGATTCTGCAGGGCCTCTTCGAGGTCTGGCTAGCCAAGTCGAGCGAGCGGATGCACACGACGGCCGTCGTCGCCGTCCGGCTGGTCGTGCGGATGGTGGTGTGGACGCTGGTCGTCCTCACGATCCTCTCCAATTTTGGCGTGCAGATCAGCGCGGTGGTGGCCGGTCTGGGAATCGGCGGCGTGGCTGCCGCCTTGGCCGTGCAAAGCCTGCTGGGCGACGTTTTCTCCGCATTGTTCCTCTTTGCCGACCGGCCGTTCGACATCGGCGACTTCATCGTTTTGGGCGAGGACGTAGGCACCGTGCAGTCGATCGGCTGGCGTACGACGAGGATCCGAGCCCTCGGCGGCCAAGAACTCATCTTTCCCAACAACGATCTGACTTCGAGTCGGATCAACAATTTCGGACGGATGAAGGATCGTCGGGTCGTCTTCGAGATCGGGCTGGTCTACGGGACGGCGACCGAAGACGTTAAGCGCGTCCCTTCGATGATTCGCGAGATAATCGAAGGAAGTGAGGGCGTGCGCTTCGACCGCTCGCACTTCAAGGGCTTCGGCTCTTCGGCCCTGTTGTTCGAGACGGTCTTCTTCGTCTTCGGGCCGGACTACACCGAGTACATGAGCCGCCAGCAGACGATCATGTTGGCGATTCTCGAGAAGTTCCGCAAAGAGGGCCTGGAGTTCGCGTTCCCGACCCAGACCATCCACCTGAACCCCGGCGACCGAGGAGACGGTGAGGCCGAGCCGTCGACCGCGTCCTGAGCCAGGCGTCAGCGAACCACGGTCGAGGTGTCGGTTCCCGCAGCCTCCTTGGGCGAGCGCATGAGCTCGGCCCGAACACCTACACCTTCCTCGTACACCAGCTTGCCGCCGGTGTAGCCGACCTGAAGCACGATGATCTGCAAGACCACGCCCAGCGCAAAGCCCACCCATGCGCCGTAGGTCTGCTTGAACTGCAGATACAGACGAACACCAAAGGCCGCGATGAGAAACCACGGGAGCTTTTCGGCAAGCTCCTCGTGTGATTCCAGGAGGTCGTGCGAAAAGCCGGCCGCGATCGCAACGTCGTAGGCCTCTTCGCCGGTGGCCGACGCGAAGAGGCTGCCGGCGATCGCCACTCCCAAGACTCCGATCGCGACCCAGCCGAGGTCACGTCGCTTGGTCAGCGCCGCAACCAGCTCGAAAAACGGATAGAGGATGACCAGCGCAACGGGGAAATGCACCGCGAACGGATGAAGCTCGTCCACGGCCTGTCGGAATCACAGAGGCATCGCTTTGTCCATCATGTCGCCGTCACTCGAGCCGACTCAACGATCCGAACTGGCTGAATCGCCATTACCTTCATGAAGACGCGGAGCAGGTCGGGGTCGAATCGATGCTTGAGCTCACTGGCCATGAGCGCGAGCGCAATGTGCGGGCCGTACGGTTCGCGGAACGGACGCCTCGAGGTGAGCGCATCGAACGTGCCGGCGATGGCGATGATTCGGCCGAATACGCTGAGCCCGACCTTGGGTTTGACCAGCTCGACCTCGCCGTCGGGCCGCTTCTTCGCCCGGGCGTAGTCCACGTGGCTTTCGTAGGCGGACACGATGCGGTGCATGGTGGTCTGGTCCAAGCCTCGGGTGGCGAGGATCGTCTTTGCCGTGCGCAGCGGATAGAGGTCGACCAGTCGCCGCTCCGATTCGGTCAGGCCTCCTTTACGGTCCAGCATGGCCCGAGGCAGAGAGGCCAACCCGACCTGCGAAAAGAGAGCCGACATGCCCAGATCGTGAAGCTGTCGCTTGTCCAGTCCGAGCTCGGAGCCGAAGACGATGGAGATGAGGCACGTGTTGGCCGAGTGGAACGGCAGGTAGTCGTCATCGGACTTGCACGTCGTGAGGCCGAGAAAATGGACGCGCTGATCGATGGATAGATCGACGAAGTCTTGGACGAGCCGACCCGCTTTCGCCAAGGGGAGCGAAAAATCTTCTTGGGCGACTTTCTCGAAGTACTTGCGCATGAAGAAGACGGTTCGAGCATAGACCGTGAACAGGTACTTCTTGCGATCGATCTGCTGGTCGGGCAGCGGCTCCTCGTCGAGTTTTTCCAAGATCTCCCGGACGCGGCGAAAGCTGGAGAGCTTGATGGCGTCGAGCGGCTGGTCGTCTTCCGATTCCAACGCCCGTGCATTCGATGTGAACAGCTGAAGGAAGTCTCGGATCTCCTTCGAGGTGATCGCCTTTTCGGTCAGAAAGCCGCCGAGCTCGCGTGCCTGCAGCTCGTTCGACAAGAACTTCACCGAGTCCAACGCATTGAAGTCGAACTTCAGCTGAGCATTATTGAGGTAGACGCTGGTTTCGACCGCGTACAGGTTCATTCGCCCTTCGGCCGCGATGACGTTGTTGATGGTGTCCTTGAGGGAATCGATGGGCTTGAGGAAGACCGCGTTGTCGGGGCTGTGGATCTTCACGTTACGGATGAGCATGTAGAGCGTCGAGACGATCCCCCGCCCCCAGTTCTGGATCCGAACCTCCCGCCGCGCGCGAGCCGGATCTTCGGGCAACTGAGAGTTGTCGCTCACGTCCGCACTCCGGAAGCCGACGGCCGAGCCTTGGCCGCCTGCAGCTTCTCCCGCACCTTGTACGCCGCAGCCTGGGCCGCCTGCATGATCTCTTTGTCGTTGGCGCGGTTTTGCACTTCACCAGCCAGCACCTTGAATGCGGCCACGGTCTCGTGGGCCTGCAGGCCGGCGATGGCCAAGGACTTCATCTCGTTGATACCGCGGCGCTGAAAGAGATTTCCCCGAGCATCAAAGACGCTGCGGAAGAAGTTCAGGGCGCCGTCCGTCTGCGTACTGCCGAGGGCTACGCAGACGGCCGTCTTCTCTCTCTGGTCCCGAGTGCCGAACACATCGCTTCGTACGAGCTTCATGAAGAACTCGGTCGCGCGTTTTCTCGACCGCTGGACGAGCGCCCGATAGGCGCCGAGACGAACCTGAATCTCTTTGTCGCCCGCGGCCTTCTCCAAATACCGGAGAGCGTCGGGCTCTTTGGAGCTGGCGAGATGGTTCAATCCCTCGAGACGGATCAGAATGTTCTTGTGACGAAGGGTCGACGCGACAAGGGACATCTTGCTCGGAGGATTGATGAGCTCGACGATCGCGAGGACGTCGCGCACCTGATTGGTGTTGCCGGTCTCGATTCTTTCCGAGAGAAGATTGAGCTGCTTGGAGCCGAGGCGACCTATCACCTCGACGAGGAGAGCTCGCGCCTCCTTTCGTTCGGTGGAAAACAGGAGCTCCAGCAGCTTGGGCACATGTTCGTCCGAGCAGGCCGAAAGATATGCCTTCACGGCATCGTGATCGACCCTCTGGGCCAACGTCATGTAGTTCCCGAGCGCCTCGAGGCGCTGGGGGTCGAGCATTCGGTTCCGTGTATCGTCGTGGAGCTGGTCGATCATCACCCGCCGGTCCGGCGGAAGCTTCTTGGCCGAGACGGCATCGAATCGCTTCAGCAGCGTGACCGCACCCCGGATGTCTTCGGAGAGGATCATGCTGTCCAGCACCTGGCTCATCACCTCCGAAATCATCTCGTAGTCGTCGGAGCCGAAGTCGTGCTCGAGAATCTGAAAGACGATGAGGACGAGCTTGGCGAAGCGTCGATTGGCGGTGTCGAGGACGATCTCGTCTTGGGCCTTGGTCTTGTCGTCGTCGCGAGCGGTTCGACCGGAGATGATGCCGCCGCGTACCTGCTCGATCTCGCTGAGCTCCAGCTCGAGGTCTTCGACGCTCAGACGGGCAAACCGGGCGATATCGCTCGAGTTGGCGGCCAGCTGCTTTCGCAGGTAGCCCACGACCTTCTCCACCTCGATTTCGACTTCTTCTTCGGTCACGTCGCCGAACCCGAAGCCCTCGACCACGATGTGCTCGATGAAGCCGAAGTCCGCCTTCCAGAGGCGCGTCACCATGTCTTCCTGAAAGAGCTGGGCCTCCTGCAGAGTCTCCATGGCGAGGAGGACGAACCCGAGCAACTCGTCCTGCGGAAGGCCCACCCGAAAGACGAGAAGTCGTATGCCATCCTTGTAGAATTTGTAGGTCAGGTTCTCTTTGGTTTCGTCTTCATAGATCGGCTGGTTCTTGTACTTGAGAGCGAAGGGCTCGAGCTTGAGCGAAAGCGAGTCGTGCTCTTTCAAGAACTGGGTCAGGGCTCGATAAGCCGGTTCGATGAACTCGGGGTAACGACTCTCGGCGTGCCGGTAGATGCCGATGGTTTTGATGCTCTTCAACAGGAGCTGGAAGACTTGCGCTGCTTGTTCGACGGCCGGGTCCGGAGCGTCGTCGGCGAGCCCGATGCCGAGGTCTGCGCCCCCCGAAGCCATACTTCAGTCCTTCTGCAGCTTCTTCTTGAGCTCGGCCAGCGAGTCATCGACGGCGCTGGACGGCGGGGCGCTCTCGTCGGGTTCGATTTCCACATCGACCGGGGGCTCGGCGGCGCCGCTCGTGATCTGTTTTGCCGCGACCTTGGCCTTCAAGGCTTGAAACGCGTCTTCGGTCCGCATGCGATGGTCGGCGCCGGCATCGAGGAGGTCGGGGCTCTGCTCGCCCACGACCTCGGCCTGGACCTCGGCCCGAATGACCTTCTCTTCCATGCGGTCGAAGGCCTGGAGCGCGTTGGAAACACTGCTCTTGGCCTTCGACGACTGCCCTACCCTCGCCCCTTTGGCCTCGGCGGCGGCTTGGCGAGCCAGGAGGGCCGCCCGTTTCGCCGGCATTTCGGCCAGACGGCGTCCGAGCTCTCGCTCGGCGGCTTCCAGCTGGTCGATCTGGTTCTGCTGCTCGAGGACGGCGCTGCCCTCGGCGTCGGCGCGCTCCTCCGCGGCGAGCTTCAGCTCCAGCGCCCGACGAGCGAGCTCCTCGTCGCCTCCCTCGAGGGCTCGCACCGCCTTCGACTCGTAGGACGATGCGTCATTTCGTGCCTTCTCGATGCGCCGCTCGAGGAGACGCTTCTGCGTCTTGGCTTCGACGATGGCCTCGCGCGCGTCGCGCTGCCCGCGCCGCATGTCTTCGATGGCCTGATCGAGGAGTTTGGCCGGGTCTTCCGCCCGCTCGATCAGCGAGTTGAGGTTGGACTCCAAGACCCTGGAGATTCGACTCAGAATACCCATGTCACCCTTACCTCCCGACGGTAGCTTGAACGCCTGGCAAAACCAATTTAAGTCTCCCCGTGGCCCTTTTGCGGCTCAGTCGGACTCCGGGCATCGGCGGACGCCTAGACGATTACCCGGAGGACTTCTGGGTCGACGAGACGCTTCCATACACCCTGTCCGGCGAGGGCGAGCATGTATTCCTCCAGGTGGTGAAGGTAGGTCTCACCACTCATGAGGCGGTCCAGCAGCTGGTCGAAAGGCTGGGGCCCCCGGCCCGGACTGCGGATGCCGGCATCGCCGGTCTCAAGGATCGCGCGTCGGTCAGCCGCCAGTGGATCAGCTTCGGTTGGCCCTTCGCGGCCGACCTGCCGTCAACCGCTGCCGCTCCGGCGGTCCTCGACGCGGGCTTCGACGGAATCGCCTTTCCGAGTCCCGGCACGCTTTCGCCGGGGCTGTGGGTGGTGGACGCCGTGCGCCACCGGCACAAGCTGCGAACCGGCCACGTCCGGCGGAACCGGTTTCGCATTCGGTTGCGCGACGTGGCGGCGTCGGCTCTCGGCGACGCCCAGGCGACGCTCGCGGAGCTGGCTCGGATCGGGGTCCCGAACCGCTTCGGCCCCCAGCGATTCGGACGGCGAGGCGACAACGTGGATCAGGCGAAGGCTCTCCTGCGCACCCCCCGGCGTCGGAAGGGTCGCCAGCGTCTCGACCGGCTGCTCTTCTCCGCGCTCCAGGCCGACCTCTTCAACCGGATCTTGGACCTCAGAGTTGAAAGAGGCCTGCTGGCCACGGCGCTCCTCGGAGACGTCGCCGTCCGCCACGACCCGCCGGCGATGTTCGAAGTGGACGATCCCGAGGCCGAACAAGGCCGCTTCGACCGGCTCGAAGTCTCCCCGACCGGCCCGCTCTTCGGGCTGAAGATGCAGGGTGCCACCGGCGCCGCCGGTGAGCTCGAACGGGAGGTCCTGGTCAACTCGGAGCTCGACGCCCGCGACGTCGGACGACTCGGTCCGGGCGGCCGACGTCCGCTGCGCCTCCCGCTGGACCCGGACGCGCGCGTCGTGCAGCCGGTCGAGAGTGAGCTGGTCGTCGAGCTGACCCTGCCCAGCGGCGCTTACGCCACGGTGGTTCTCGACGAGCTGGTGAAGGGCGACGTTCGATTCCGTCGAGCTCAGTCGGCTCGTTTGGCGCGGGCGTCTTCCTCGGAGCCGATCCGCTGATAGCTGCCGACGAAGGTTAGTTTCGGCCCTTGCCCGTAGCGGCCCCAGCCGTCGATCCGATACCAGGTCCGGCCGTCGGCGTCGGTGTAGACCTTTTCGAAGAAGTGCTCTTCGAGCTCGGCGGTCTTCCGAAACCACTCGATGGCGTCGCCGGTCCAGCGCCCTTGGTGGACCACTTTCTCGCCGGTGCTCTTCTCGACTTCGCAGCGCAGAGCATCGCCGTCCTTGGAGTTGATGGCCCGCGCGGTCACCGTCTCCTTCGACTCGAGGTCCTGCTCGACGAAGGCGCCTTCCTGGCGGGTGTCCGAATCGCTCCAGTACCGCTGCTCCACCTCGAGGCGGGTCAGAACCTGGTCACCGTCCCAGACTTCGAACGTGCCCTTCCACACGCCGTCCCAGGGACCGAAGACGTCGTCGGGCGTCTCGGCCGCCGGTGCCGGCTCGGTGGGGTCGGCCGCCGAGGGGGGCGAGCTGGCCGGCGCACGGCAGGCGACGAGGACCAGGATGGCGGCCCAAGCGACGGAGCGCATGAGAAGGAGGCTGGCACCCCGGGCCCGGCTCGTCACCCGCAATGCTCCGATCAGCGCTCGGCGTCGTTCCAGTGGGGATAGTCGCCGAGGAGCTTCTTCAGCCCGAAGGCGGATTCGACGAAGGCGATGAGCTCCGGCGCAAGGCTGAGCTCCCGTGGATGCGCGGGAGCCGAGAGGTCGAAGGAGCGCTCGTCACCGCCCGGGCTCTTCAGAGTGAGCTTTCGCGGCAGCGCCACCGCCGTGAGGTCGATGGCGGTTCCTTCGTAGTGGCGCGAGCGGCGAGCGCCATTCACGGTGGCATAGACGACTCCGTAGGTGTCGGCGAGCTGGCGGGCGGCCTCGACGGTCGCCGTCCAGGAGCCGGGTAGACGCCAGGTGATCGGAACGCGAAGCTTCCATTCTTCATTGAAGACTTCCAGCTGCTGAATGTGACGGTCGAGCTCCTTCGGAGAGCGGGCTCGGCTGAGGACGAACGAGCCATAGAGGAGAAGACCTCGCTCCCGGCGGCGGACCGCGGACTCGACTTCGACGACGACGCCTTGCGCCTTCAGCTGCTGAATCAAGAGGCGAACCCTCCGCGCAAAATCCGGGTTTCGTTCCGCGAGCCGCTCGAGCTTATCCGCGGCGGCTTCGGGTTCCAGGTACCGAGCGGCCCAGTCCGGCCCGATGACCGCGCCATCCGGCGGTCGGGGAAGCGTTCGGTAGTCGAGAGGCGCGTCGACGGCGAGCTTGGTCGGCTCCGCCCCATAGGTGATGCGAACTCCGCGAAAGACTTCCTTCGGGTGAAGAAGAATGCCCGCGCCTCGGGCTCGGCCCGGAGGGATGACGACCCGGGAGGGTAAAGCGTCCTTCTGGGCGCAGACGTCATCGACGAAGCGCACGAACCCGGCCGGCTTCACCGCTCGGCCGACCTGCTCCCGCAGGGCCCGGGTCACCGATCCGGTTCGCGTGACCTCGGCCATGCGCAGGAGCTCTGCACCATCCAGTCTGGCTTCGGCCAGCTCGATGACCGGACCGCTCTTCAGACACTCGGCAGCGACCGACAGCTGCCGATGTACGGGAGCTTCCGCCGGCAAAGCGATGAGGCGATCGTCGGTCTGGAGCTCCGGAGCACCGAGGAGAAGAGCGACCAGCGCGATCACGAATCGGGTGTACCGCGAAGCGCTGGCGACGAAAACCGGGGCTCGAGAACGGGCGAATCCCATCTCCGGGACCGCTATAGGCCCTATAGCTTCACGATATCATCGCGCTTCGGCACCGACTTCGTCGCGTTGCGGGTATCGATGATGAGCGGAGCGTGCGCGGCGATGAACGACCAGTCGTACGCGTCGTGGTCGGTCAATATGAGGACGGCATCCTGGCTCCGCATGAGCTCCGGGGTGAGCTCGACCGACTTGACTTCGAGGTCGAAGTGTCGCGTGCGCTTCATGACTGGGCAGTGCGGATCGTTGAAGATCACCTGCGCGCCCGCCTGCTGCAGAAGGTCGATGATCTTCAACGACGGCGACTCGCGCACGTCGTCCACGTTTTTCTTGTAAGCGATCCCGAGGACCAGAATCTTCGCTCCATTCAGGCTTATCTTGCGACCGTTGAGTTCGCGCATGACGCCGTCCACGATGTGATAGGGCATCGTCGTATTGATCTCGCCGGCGAGTTCG
>CAYYOT010000043.1:31507-38129 GCA_964473255.1 uncultured Myxococcales bacterium
GAAGCGCGTGCTGAAGTCGTATTCTCGCGCTTTCCAGGTCAGGTAGAAGGGGTCGATCGGGATGCAGTGTCCGCCGAGTCCCGGCCCGGGATAAAAGGGCATGAATCCGAAAGGCTTGGTCTTGGCCGCGTCGATGACCTCCCAGACGTCGATCCCCATCTTCAGGCACATGAGCTTCAGCTCGTTGACGAGGGCGATGTTCACCGCCCGAAAGGTGTTTTCGAAGATCTTGGTCAGCTCGGCGGCCTTCATATCGGAGACCGGCACGACCTCGGAGATGATGGCGCGATAGATCGCACTGGCTGCCGCCCGCGACGCATCGTCGTTGGCCCCCACGACCTTGGGAATGGTTTCGGTCTGAAACTTGGGATTTCCGGGGTCCTCGCGCTCCGGGGAGTAGGCGAGGAAGAAGTCTACCCCGCTCCGCAGACCCGTGGACTCGAGGATGGGCTGGCAGACTTCTTCGGTGGTTCCCGGATACGTGGTCGACTCCAAGACGACGAGCTGGCCGGGCCGAAGGCCACCGGCGATCTGCTTACACGTACTGCGAACGGCGGTCAGGTCCGGTTCTCGGGTCTTGGTGAGGGGGGTGGGAACCGCGATCAGAATGATGTCGGGCTCGCCGATGCGACCGAAGTCGGTCGTGGGCACGAACGCGTCGGCCGCGCACGCGGACTTCAGACGATCGAAGTCGATATGCTCGATGTACGACCGTCCTTCGCGGATGGCGTCGATCTTGTTCGGGTCGATGTCGAAGCCATAGACCTTGAAGCCCGCCCCCAGGAAGGCGCGGACCAGCGGAAGCCCGACGTAGCCGAGCCCACATACACCGACCGAGGCCTCCCGGGCATCGATCTTGGCAACAAGCTCCTGCGACATGGCGCGCGGTTAGCACCGCCACCGAAAGCGAGCAAGCCACGGATCAAGAGGTATCTCGCGCCTCCGCCACTCCGAGGTTTTGCGCTTGCCGTGGTACCGAGCTCCTGTCGTGGTACCGCCGTGCCGGCGAAGCCCAGCATGTTTCCGGTCCTCGCCGTCAACTTCATCGGCACGCTGGGTTTTTCCGTCGTCATTCCGTTCTTGGTATTCGTCGTCGCCGACTTTGGCGGCAATCCGGTGGTCTATGGATTGATCGGCGCAACCTACCCCGCCCTGCAGCTGATCGGAGCTCCGGTTCTCGGACGATGGTCGGACCAGGTGGGCCGCCGCCGGGTTCTCCTGGTCAGTCAAGGGGGGACGCTCCTGGCCTGGCTGATCTTCCTGACCGCATTCTTCGTGCCAAAAACCGTGCTGCTGTCCTTGCAGTCGCCGCTCCTCGGGAGCTTCACGCTGACGGTCCCGCTCCTCGTCGTGTTCTTTGCGCGGGCGCTCGACGGCCTCACCGGCGGCAACATCGCGGTCGCGAACGCGTACGTTGCTGATCTCAGCGACGACGCAACGCGCAGTCGCAATTTCGGGCGCATGGGAGTCAGCTCCAACCTCGGCTTCGTGATGGGTCCGGCCTTGGCCAGCGTGCTGGGCTGGATCGGGATGGACTACACGGTTCCGGTAATGGCCTGTATCGGTATCTCGTTCGTCGCGACGCTCATGATCGCGTTCTTCCTTCCGGATTCTCGGCCCTGCACTTTGACGTCGAGTCCAAACCCGAAGGCGCTGCGGCGGGTGTTCGGCCAGGGTCAGCGCGACTGTATCGATGCTTCTCGACCGCGCACCAAGACCACCTGGGAGATATGGCAACGACCGGGACTCGGTCCGCTGCTCCTCCTCTACTTCTTGGTGTTCCTGGCGTTCAACGTCTTCTACACCGCGTTCCCATCCCACGCGGTTCTCGCTCTCGACTGGGAAGTATCGGACACCGGGATGTTCTTTTCGTTCTTGAGCCTAGCCATGGTGATCGTTCAAGGGCCGCTCCTGGAGCGGCTTTCGAAGGTGTTCAACAGCACCACGCTCATCGTCACGGGCAATCTGATCTTGGCGACGTTCTTCTTGACGCTGACGGTGGGCACGAGCGCGGCAACCTACGTCGCAGCCGCTTTGTTTGCCCTCGGGAACGGCCTCATGTGGCCTTCGGTTTTAGCTCGTCTCGCGCAGCTGGCAGGTCCGGCGGATCAGGGCACGGTCCAGGGCATCGCCGGCAGCCTGGGCAGCGCCGCCAGCATCGTGGGTCTCATCGGAGGTGGCCTGCTCTACAACTGGCAGGGGGGGACCACGTTCGTGCTCTCGGCGGTGATCATCTGCGCGGCGACCCTGCTTTTGCTTCCGCAGAGGCGCCCAACGCCCTCGCCCCAGGCATCCGCGCCGGGATGAGGAAGCCGGGGCATGATGGTTGGTAACGAAACCTCCGCTCCGCGTACTTCCGGCGTGCGGACGACTGCGCGGGCTGCTCCTAAGGAGATTCCATGTTGAGATTCACTCGGCTTCGCTTGGCATTCGCGGGGGCGGTGCTCGTTGCATCCATTCCTGCCGAGGCCCAAGAGGCGTCGGAGGCCAAGTCCATGCACCGGAGTCCCCACACCGAGGAGTCTCGCTGGCTGGTCGGCGCAAAGGCGGTGCAGCTCAGCGCATTCGAAGACGGCGAAAGCGAGTTCGGTGGCGGCGCGGGCGTCTTTGTCGAGACGACCGTGATCCGGGGCTGGATGGAGCTCGAGCTGACCGCCTCCTTCGTCGGGCTTCAGGAGGGCATCTTCGTCGTCCCGTTCGAGCTCCTGGCCAAAAAGCCCTTCCACTTTGGGAACTTTTGTCCGTACCTAGCCATCGGCCCCACGGTCGAGGTCGTGAGCCAAGAAGGTACCGAAGTTCTTTTCGGTGGGGCGGTCGTCGTCGGCGGCTACTATTTCTTCAGTGAGTCCGTCGGCCTCGACGTCGAGGTCGGCTACGGTCTCCTCGCCGGCGGTGAGCACCCCGTCCACGAACTCGCCCTCGCCGCCGGCCCTCTCGTCCGATTTTAGCTAGCGCGACCGCTTCTTGGTGCGCTTTCGGTAGTCTTTGATGATGCCTTTGACTTCGTCGGCGTCGGAGGCGTCGGGCTTCATCTTCAGGTAGCGGCGATAGTGGGTGATGGCTTCGGTCTCATCCTTCTTCGCGGCGTAGGCGACGCCGAGCCCGCGCTCGGCGGCGGCGAGCTCCGGGTCCAGCTCCAGCGCTCGGGTGTAGGCCTCGATCGCTTCGTCGGCTTTACTGGGGCCCTGGAGCACCAGCTCGTGGCCGCGCTCCAACGCGGTGACCGCGCGTCGCCGCCGTTCGGCTTTGGTCACGAGCTCTTCGTCGACCTTCAGCGTAGGCTCGGGCTCGGCTTGCGTGGCCCAGTAGATCGCGGCGATGCCGCCAGCCACGACGAGGAGGAGCAACACACGAACCAGACGGAGAGAGATCCCCTTCTTTTCGGTCGGCATGTCGAGGGTGCCGACGTCGAGCGCCGACATGTCCATGGACTCTTCGCCGTAGGCGTCGCCCGCTTCCCGCGCCCGCTCATCCCGGGCGGCGAGGTCCTCCAGGAGTCGGCGCGCGACCGGGGGCTTGTTCTTCGGCGGGAGCGGTGGAGGCCGCCCCGCGGAGGGCGGGTCTGCGTCCACGGACGGGTGCCGCGCGAGCCAGGATTCGGCGTCGGGGTTCGCGCCCCAACCGGTGCGCGCAACGTCGCCTCTCGGGGTGGGCACGGGGATGGGTCGACCGGCGTCGCTCTTCACGCGCGGTCGTCCGGCGGGCAGCGGCGGGGGGCCAGCGCCGAGATCCGCCGCCAACGCAACCGGTTCAGGTCGGGTTTGACCGGGCGGAAGCAAGATATCTTCGCCGCAGGCCGGGCAAATGTGGCCCTCCCCTTCGCCGATATCGTGCGTACAGTGCGGACACTGAGGCATCTCGAGGAGCATAGCGAAGATCGAGTCGCGAGACGAAATGCGAGCGTGTGACCCCGGCTCGCACGCGCTCGGCCGCCGGCGTCCCGCGAAATCGTTGACGGACTCTGCGCCGGTCCTACACTGTCGGGGGTTCGAGGGGCCGTCCTGGTTTCGACGGGGATCGTGACTCTCGAGGCGCGTGCCCGGCAACCGTGCTCGCCGGTAAAAACGGTACGGGAACTTTAGCTGCCAACGACGAGCCTCAGCTCGCCCTGGCCGCCTGATCTGCTCGATAGAGTAGACTAGGCCGTTCGATGCGGTGACCCCGCCCGTGGTCCCGCATCGGGCGAGATAAAAGCGGGCTGGTCGCTCGGCGATGCCCCGGCGTCGAGCGACGAGAACCCTAGGGGCTGGGTCGGTCGAGGTGTGTCCGCGAGCCTCGTCGGTCGAGATCAACTCGCGTGACTACGCACGTAGTGGCTCGGGTCGATCGATGTTCGGACGCGGGTTCGATTCCCGCCGGCTCCATCCTGTTTCTTCAATGATTCCGAGACCCAGACCTCCAGCGTCGGTTGCACATCGATGAACACCTCGACGCGGGTCTCTTCCCCTTCGACCAGCTCGAAGGGCTGCGACTCGCCCGAGCTGCAAGCCGCCGAGTTCGGATCCTCCGTCTCTCGAAGTACGAGCCGGACCAGCTGGCCCGAGCCGAGACGGAGCTCGCGCAAGGGAATGCTGAGGTCCGCCTGATACGGAGCAACGACTTCCACGGAGCCGGCCGCGTTCGTAACCTGCGCGTGTACCCACACCGACCCGTGCGCGGGCCGATCCTCTTCCGGGACCAGCCAGGTGGCTCGTACCACCAGTGTAGCGTCCTGCTCGCACGCTGGTGCACCCGACAACAGCACGAGCCAAGCCAGAGCACTACGTACCGCCCGGGCAGTACGGTTGCTTGAGAGGTGGCGGACGATGCGAGCCATCAACCACGCCTACTGCCTGAACAACGACGCAACGGTGAAAGGGAAGCTCAGCGCCCGTCCCATCGGGACTCCCTCCGAATCGCCATCCCGACGCCGATGCATGCTGGCTGGCTATCGCCTGCAGGTCGACGGCGGCAACCCATGCCCTTGGGTCTCTTCTTTCGCGAGGAATCGAAGAGCCCAAACGGGCCACGTTTCGGGCGGGAGGCCTCGCTCTTCGGGGCCTCGAACGGGTCCCGCGTACAGACCCTACTACGGCTTGGGCGAATTCCAGGTCGCAAGGCACGGCGACTCGCAGCCATCCTACGAGCGGAGGGTGCGCCGGCTTGGGCTATCCGTCTCGCGAATCGACGGCCAGCACGAGAGTGGAACCTCGAGATAAGTCGCCATCCCAGCGTGGCAGCCGACGCAACGGCATCGGCCTCCCGCTCGACATCTCGCGGCGCGGAAAGGGTCCTCACCCTCGGTCGGCTTGCGGGGGGACCCGCTGAGTCAGCTATCTCCAGATGGCGCCGCACGCTAGGCTATTTCTGGGCCACGCAATTAGTCAGGTACGACGAGCCCTCTAGAGAAATTGTCTACCAGGCCGAGGTTGGCGGGAACGAGTTTGACGACTGGCAGCTCGACCGTATTACCTCACGCCTATTGAAGCCAATCGAATCGGAGGGAAGCAAGTGGATATTGATCGAGGCGCCATAGTCGTCGTTCTTCTTGGTATTGTACTATTTCTAGCTACCGAGTTTTTCTTTCCGATCAACCTCTCGGGAGAGCCCGAGAAAGACCGGGAAGTGGCTCGACGCCAAAAACACTTTTGGGCACTAATTCTCTTCCTATTTTCGCTTCTTCTCGGGTTTGTCATCAACAGCCAAACCGAAACCCAAGCGCGAATCAGAAATGTGGCGAGCGTTTTCGATTCGGTAACGAACCGCGAGGTCGAGGCAAGATTCCGCTCAATTTTCAGCGCCTACCACAAGCACTTCTCATCGCCATCGTCGATGCTCAAACAATGGGTGCAGCAGGCGTTTGATGACTTCGAAAATGATATGTCGTCAGGGTGGATCTCTCTGCCGCGCGAGTCCGCAGCAATAGAAATCGGTAAGGTATACGGCCTGGCCGCCCACTCAATCATTGCGACCAACTTCGGCGATCCCGGCTTCTACTTCGCCCATCAGAATTATATCGCAGCCAACCAGGAGGCGACTCGAAACCGAGTCCCGGTGGCTCGCATATATATTTTCGACCCGAGAGAGGGAAGATATTCCGATCGATCAGACGAAGGCCCACCGGAACCATCCGTACCTCCCGAGCCGCAAGAGGCTGGTCAAGAGGGAGCCAATGGCCTTACTCCGAAAGAAGAATTTTACTGCGAAGTCAGCGAGCTGCACGCGACACTCGGCACTGTCTTCTCGGCAGTCCTTGATTCTCACGATCTTGATTCCATTCGAGATATACTATTAGTCGACAATCGCTTCCTGGCTGAAACAAAGCTCTCGGCCACCTTCGACCCTCGAGGGGCACGTGCTACTGGCTCACCGGACAACCTCAACAAAGCACGCAGGTACTTCTATGCCTTGGTCGACAAGCTCGATGGAAGGTTTGTTGCAAGAATGCCCCCCGAACAGCTGCATAAAAACTTCATTCAGTTCGAAAGACTACTCGAGAACGAGACCCGTCGACACCACGCCGACGTAGTTTTCGAAGCGATTCTTCGACAATCGGGCGTCATCTCTCGAGACTCAAGACTGTCTTATCTGTCCACTTCATCCTCTTCTGACCCCATCGATTGCAGGGGACTCCTTGAGACTC
>CAYYOT010000044.1:0-37500 GCA_964473255.1 uncultured Myxococcales bacterium
CATCCATGACTTCGGCCTTACTCTCTTCGATGGACGATTTTATTGTTCCCTTGGCTATCCGAATCTCTACGGGCTTGCCGTCCTATGTCGTGAAGGCTGGTCCGAGGCTGTGGCTGAGTTCATGGAAGAGTACTTGGTTGAAGAACGCCTTCGCATCGAGCATCCCGACTTGCTTTTCGGCCAAAATCTCGGCGCCGATGGGCTTGAGGATCTTCTCGAACTTTGTCTCGATCAGATTGCGGAGGAGGACCTTCTTGGCCCCTTTCTCTTTGCGAACGCGCTCGTCGTTCGGGAGGTTGAAAGCGATCGTCTGTACCGACTTCCGCGCGTCCCCCGCGCTGAAGACCAGGTCGACGACGCGGATGGGGCTTTCAGCCCCGCGCTGGGTCTTCAGTTCGTCGGGCACGGGGAGATTGGCCTCCATGGCGGGCAGTAGCGACTTGTACTTGGCCAGCCGCTTGGAGGCCTTGGGGTCGGAAACCGTGACGAACGATTCGAAAGACGCCTTCAGACCCATCAGCTTGTCTTCGTAGACTTCGTAAGGACCGATGGTGACTTCGACCCGGCTGTCCAGATCCATCCAGGCCTTGTCGGACTCATAGTAGTCATCGGTTCGGAAGGCCTCGGCTCTCAGCTTCAGAAAGCGGGCGAGTGACCGATTGGCGGTGAGGTCCGCCGCCTCCTCGAGCTTAGCCGCCGAACGCTCGAGTGCCTTGTCGAAGTACTCGCTGTACGGGACGGCTTTGAGGCTTCCGTCTTCGTTACGTCGGACCATCGTGAACAGACTCTCCAGGGCCGCCTTCTGGTCGGGATGCTCCTTCACATAGGTCTCGAAAGCCTCGGCCGTCAGGTCTTCCGGGTAGAATCCGGCTCCCGGCGGATGCGGTCGGTCGATCGCGAAGGGCGCGAACTCGTCTTGGCGGTCCCAGGGACCGCGCATGACGTCGTAGTACTGGGCGCGGATCAGGCTGAGGCCGCCGGCTTCCGGTCGCAGCGACTTGCGAAACACGAGGTTGGTGGCCCACGCCTGCTGGTCGAACACCGGATCCAGCTCCCGCGAGGCCTGGATGATCGCTTGGAGCGCCTGCCGCTCACGTTCCGGGAGGCCCTTCACGTCGGCGGTGAGTTCGGCGGGGGCGAACTGAGCGAGGCGGCGCGTCAGCTCGGCGACCGATGGAAGATCCTCGTTCATCGGGTCGGGTGCTCCCTTCTCGGCGCCGGGCAGCGGAGCCGGCGGAGGAGGATCCTCCTTCTCCTCCCGAGCCGGTTCGTTGGGGACGCCGGCCGAAGTCGAAGAGGAAGAGGAGTCTTCGGAGACCTTGCACGCAGCCAGGGCCACGAGCGTGCACGCGATCAGACAGCGCATGACGAGGGTTCAACCCCATCGATCGCCAGAAGTCGAGGGGGGGCTACTTCGATGGGAGAGGGCAAGAGAGGTTGACGCCGCCGCGGTGCGCCTCGGCGCAGCGGGCTACCACGGCCAAGCTGCACTCGTTGGCCCCCTCGAGGCATTCCAGATACGCGCTCATGGCAGCCTTCTGGGCGGGGCTGCACCCCTCGATCCGGGCCTCGCACTGCGGGTCGGCCGTGTAGACCACATCGGTTCCGCCGCAGGTCGTCTCGAAGAAGCGATCTTTGCGCTCGCAAAGTCCGGTCGCGCACGCCTCCAGCGCGAAGAGAGCCGAGAGCACGAGGAGGAGCCGGGTCACGGCCTGGAGTCTCGTCGAGCCCGTCGGCGCCGTCAATCCGGCCCGAAGGCGTTGAGACGATGTGAGCGCCGTGTCATGAGCTACCCGGATGACCATCCCGCTCTCACCCCGACGGAAGAGTCGGTGGCCCCGCTTGGTCGCCGGGATCGGGATCATCGCCATCGGAGCGATGCTCGCGCTCCAGCTGCGCGCTGGGCCGGTGCCCCAGGTGGACATTCGCCCCGATCGACCGGCCCTGGGGCTGGCCTCCTCGGTACTGGTGCGGGTCACCGAGCCGCTGCGTGGTCCGGCATCGATCCGCGTGCGGGTCGTTCAGGGCCAGACGGATCACGTCGTCCTGGACGAGAGCTTCGCGACGGCCTCGGCTTTCGAACTCTGGGCCCCCCCGGCGCAGCCGGTCGAGCGGTCGGTGCCCGCGGGTCGCGATGCGGTCCCGGGGCTGACCGAGGGGCAGGCGTCGGTCGTCGTGGAGGCCCGAGGTGCGGCAACGCTGCTTCGGTCGGGCGTCGTGGCCACCGCTTCGGTCGCGCTCCCCGTCCTGCTGAAGCCGCCGGTCCTGGCTCGCGGGCCGGGCGAGGTCTCGGTGGCCCAGGGAGGAGCAGGTCTCGTTGTCTATACGGTCGGCCGAACCGCCTCGCGTCACGGCGTCGAGTCCGGGGGACACTTCTTTGCGGGGGTGAGGCGGTCCGACCTCGGGCCGGACGCCGCCGTGGCTCTGTTCGCGGTTGCCTACGATGAGCCTCGCGTCGACGAGATCGCGCTCCTCGCCGAAGACGTGGTCGACAATCGAGTTCGGATTCCCATCGTCGACCGCTACGAGCGGCGACCCCTGACCCGGGACACGATCAACGTCACGACCGCCGTCATGGAGGCCGTCGTTCCGAAGATCATGGCGCGAACGCCGAGCCTTGAAGACCAGGGGTCACTGGTCGAAAACTACATCCAGATCAATCGTGACCTCCGTGCCGCTTTGGCGAGGCAACTGATCGAGATCGGACAGAAGAGTAGTGCGGACTTCTCGTGGCGGCGAGCCTTCATTCAGATGCCGGCGAAGGTCGTCTCACCATTCGCCGACCGGCGCACCTACTTCCACGAGGGCGAGCGGATCGACGAGCAAGACCACTTGGGATTCGATTTGGCTTCCGTCAAGAAAGACCGGGTCCCCGCCGCAAACGATGGGACCATCGTTTTCTGCGACTATTTCGGAATCTATGGGAACACGATCATCATCGACCATGGCCTCGGACTCATGACGCTCTACGCGCACCTGTCGTCCTTTGGCGTGAAGGAGGGCGAGGCCGTGACCCGAGGGCAGATCATCGGCCGCACCGGTGCGACGGGCCTGGCTCTGGGCGACCACCTCCATTTCACGACGATGGTCCGGGGCGTTCCTACGAATCCTCTGGAGTGGTGGGACGAGGCCTGGATCGCGAGTCGGATCGTCGAGCAGATTCCGAGCATCCTGGATTTCAAACGGACCGACTGAATGGCGCGCAAAAAGAAGAAGCAGAAGCTCTACAAGAAGAAGAGTGGCCTGTCGGCGAAGACGGCCGATGTCCACGACCTGTACCAGCGGTCGGTGCAAGCCCCCGACGTCGATGTGCAGTTTTTCTCTCGTATCTACAAGAGTACGTTCAAGACGGCGCCGGCCGTCCTCCGGGAAGACTTTTGCGGCACGGCCGCGGTCTGTTGCGAGTGGGTGAAGCTCAAGGGTGAGCGGGTCGCCTTCGGCGTCGATCTCGACCCCGAAGCCTTGGCCTGGGGTCGAGAGCACAATCTGGCTCTCGTGTCCGATGCAGCTCGAGAGCGGGTGCACTTGATCGAGGGCGACGTACGAACGACGAAGACTCCGCCGGCCGACGTCGTTGCCGCTCAGAATTTCTCGTACTGCGTCTTCAAGACCCGCGACGATCTCCGCGCGTACTTTCGCTTCGTCCGCGAGCACATGGCCGAATCGGGGGTCTTCATTTTGGACTTGTTCGGTGGCTACGAGTCCATCGAGGATGATCGCGAAGAGGTCACGGACTTCGGGGACTTCGAATACGTCTGGGATCAGCACCGCTTCGACCCCATCACGCACTTCGGGACCTACAAGATTCATTTTCGGTTTCCGGACCGGACGAAGATTCGCAACGCATTCGTCTATGAATGGCGCCTCTGGACGATCCCGGAGGTTCGCGAGGTCCTGCTCGAAGCTGGCTTCGAGCGAGCCGACGCCTACTGGGAAGACACCGACCAGGAGACCGGCGACGGGAACGGCCACTTTCGCCGGCGGGAATCCGGCGAGTGCGACCCGGCCTGGATCGCCTACATCGTCGGCGTCAAGGGCCTCAAAGACTGAGTCAGTCGAAGCGTTGGCCGCGCTCTCGTTTCTTTTCTGCCTGCTGTCGCTTGGCTTCTAGTCGTCGCCGCTTCGAACCAGCGGTGGGACGGGTCGGACGTCGCCGCTTCGGTGGATGCAGCGCTTTTCGAACCGCCGCCGACAGCTCTTCTCGAGCCCGCTCGAGATTCGTCGTCTGACTGCGGGTGGACTGATTCACGACGACCAGGGCGCCGTCGGCATCGAGGCGCCGGGCTTGGGCCTGGCGCAGCCGCTGCTTCACGGTCTCGGGTAGCGAGCTCTTTGGCAGGTCGAACCGAAGCTCGATTTTGGTCGCGACTTTGTTGACGTTTTGCCCGCCCGGTCCCGACGCGCGAACCGCGGTCCACGAAAGCTCGTGGGCGGGGATCACGACCCCGTCGTCGACCGGCAGTGGCTGCATCAACCCCATGTTAGCAGGGCCGCCCCGGGCTTCGAAGTCGAGGCCCACGCATGCAATTGAACTCGAGCCGGACATCCGCTAACCGACCGAGCACCCCGGCCGGGAACTGGCGGGATCGACGAATGCGGATCGCTTACTTCATCAACGAGTATCCGAAGGTCAGCCACACCTTCATTCGTCGGGAGATCCTCGCCTTGGAGCGTCGCGGCGTCACGGTCGAGCGCTACTCGCTACGGGGAAATCGAGATTCGCTTCCGGATGCCACCGACCGCGCCGAGTTCGACCAGACCCGCTTCGTTCTCAAAGCAAGTGCCCCCGAGATCTTCCGCGGCTTGGCCGCAACCGCCCTGCGAGCGCCGCTCAAGACCCTCAAGACCCTGGGACGCGCGGTTCGCACCGGGCTCGAGTCCCGTCGCGGAGTCATGCCGCAGCTGGCGTACTTCGTAGAGGCGGCGGTCTTGCGGACGTGGTGGTCCGAAGCCGACATTCACCACGTTCACGCCCATTTTGGTACGAACCCGGCGGCGGTCGTGATGTTCTGTCGGATGCTCGGCGGGCCCGACTACAGCCTCACCATTCATGGTTCGGAGGAGTTCGACCGACCTGAAGAGCTGGTTCTCTCCGACAAGATCCGTGGAGCCCGCTTCGTTGCGACCGTGTCGTCGTTCGGGCGGGGACAGGTCCTTCGTTGGGCCGACGAAGGCGATTGGCCGAAGGTCCACGTGGTCCGTTGCGGTCTGGATCCTGAGTACTTCGATGCGGTCGATCGTACGTCCGGGCAGCGTCCTCGCATCTTGTGCATCGGACGACTCAGCAAGGAGAAAGGGCAGATCTTTCTCGTTCGCGCCGTGTATGGGCTGAAGAACCGAGGAGCGGACTTCGAAGTCGTTTTGGCGGGGGATGGACCTCTGAGGTCCAACGTGGAAGCCGAGATCGAGGAACTCGGTTTGCAGGACCGGATCACCATTACGGGCTGGATCGACAACGCGAAGATCCGCGAGCTGCTGGCCGGTACCCACACTCTGGTCGTCCCTAGTTTGGCCGAAGGTCTCCCCATCGTGATCATGGAAGCCTTCGCCATGAAGGTTCCCGTGATTTCGAGCGCTCTCGCCGGAATCCCGGAACTCGTCGAGGACGGTAAGAGCGGATGGCTGGTTCCCACGAGCGACGTCGAAGCGCTCGTCGAAGCGCTGGAGTCGTCGCTGTCGATGGGGTCGAGCGAGCGGGCCGCGATGGCGGAGCGTGGGTACCGTAGGGTCCGCGACATGCACAGCGCCGATCGTGAGGCGGACCGCTTGTTTCGGTTGCTCGAGCAGGCGGGTGCCTTTGGCGGTGAACGCTAACCAGTCGCGCGACGCTGCGTCGTCCTCGTGACCTTGACCGGAGACCGGCACCCGGTGCTGGTCGAAGCGTGGGCAGCTTCGTTCATTCCGGAATCGACGCCTTCGCCGGCTGCGCCGATCAGACCCTGACCGAGCTCGAGTCCGTCGCGGGGCGCCGGTCGCTGCAGCTGGGCGAGGTTCTCTTCCGAGAGGGCGACTCCAGCGCCTTCATGTTCGTCGTGGAGTCCGGCCGACTGTCCGTTCACAAGCGCTCCGAATCGGGTGCGGAGGTCTTCCTGAGAATGATGGTGCCCGGCGACGCGGGCGGCTTGACCAGCACGACCACCGGGCAGCCTCGATCGGCCACGGTCATGGCCCGCGAACCATCGTTGGTTCTGACCGTACCCAAGAAAGAATTTCAGCGAATCCTCGGTCAGCGTGAGGATCTGTCGCGGTCACTCATCGCGTATCTGGCCTCCAAGGTGCGCGGCAAGACGCAGCGATTGGCGACGCTCTTGTCTTCGGAGGACGCGGGGGGCCTTCCGGTGGCGGTCTTCGACGCCAAGCGCTACGACCAGCAGTCTTTCGAGGGACTGAACGACGACATGTTGGGATTCGATTTTCTCGAACCCCGCCTTTCGGCACGGACGGTCCCGCTGGCGTCAGGCCATCCCGTCGTGTGTGCCTTCGTGAACGACGACCTCGGGGCCGACGTGGTTCGCGGTCTGGCTGATGCCGGCGTGGGGCTGGTGGCCATGCGCTGCGCCGGATACAACAACGTGGACGTCAAGGCGGCGGCGGAACACGGCATCAGCGTGGTGCGAGTGCCGGCTTACTCGCCGCACGCCGTCGCCGAGCATGCGGTGTCGTTGCTCATGACCCTGAACCGCAAGACCCACCGCGCCTACAATCGGGTTCGCGAAGGTAACTTCAGCCTGGCCGGACTCGTCGGTGTGGATCTGCATGGCCGGGTCGGCGGCGTCGTGGGATTGGGCAAGATCGGGCGCTGCTTGGCCGAGATCCTCCGGGGCTTCGGAATGGAGGTCTTGGCCTACGATGCATTCGAGGACGCGAGTTACGCGGAAAGAACCGGTATTCGGTACGTACCGCTCGATGAGCTGCTCGAGTTCTCCGACGTCGTCAGTCTTCATGCGCCCTTGATCCCGGAGACCTATCACCTGATCGACGGGGCGCGGATCCAACGCATGAAGCGGGGCGCCATGTTGATTAACACCAGCCGCGGGGGACTTGTCGACGCTGCTGCGCTCATCGAAGGTCTCAAGTCCGGGCACATCGGAGCGGCAGGCCTCGACGTGTACGAGGAAGAGTCCGAGTATTTCTTCGAGGATCGCTCCGACCGCGTCATTGCCGACGACCTCCTCGCGCGGCTGATGACCTTCAACAATGTGCTCATCACCAGCCATCAGGCATTCCTGACCAACGAAGCCCTGGCCAACATCGCCGCGACGACGCGAGATAATATTCGGGAGTGGGCCGAGGGAAGGCGCGGCTACGACCTCACCAACGTGGTACTCCCAGGAGGTTGACGTGAATGTATCCATCCGCGGTTTGCAGCCGGGGGAGCTAGAGGCTTTCTTTCAGTGCGTGGGCCAAGCCATCGGATTCGAAATCTCGCTCGAGCAGGCCGAAGCGGCCGCGACAATTCTCGACTTCGAGGGGAGTTTCGTTGCCGAGGAACGCGGTCGGGTCGTGGGCGGGGTCGGTTCCTACTGGCTCGAGGTGACGGTTCCCGGAGGGGGTCGCCTGCCGATGGCCGGGACGACACTCGTCGGCGTGCTCCCCACGCATCGCCGGCGGGGCATCCTCGGCCGATTGATGAAGGCACACCTCGACTCGGCTCGACGGAGGGGAGCCGCGGTCGCCGGCCTTTGGGCATCCGAGACGCCCATCTATCCCCGGTACGACTTCGGGCGAGCGGCATACCGTGGACAGTGGAAGGTCCAGGCCAAGCGCGTCGCCTGGGCCGGCGCGTCGGCGGACGACGTCATCGAGCTTGTCCCGGATGACGAGGCTCGTCCGCGCGTATGCGCCTTGTACGAAACCCATGGCCGCGAGCGCGCGGGGACGCTGTCGCGTACCGACGCCTGGTGGAACGCTCGCCGTTTCTTCGACGACCCGAGCCGCCGCGACGGGGGCTCGGCCTTCCTCTACGCCGTGGCGACGCGGGAGGGGCGGGATGCCGGGTACCTGCAGTATCGGCGAGTGTCCCGCTGGAATGGAGGGCTGCCCTCCGATGAAATCCGCATCGTGGAGCTCATCGGCGATGCCTCGGCCCGACGTTCTCTGTGGCGCTACGCGCTCTCCATCGACCTGGTCGAGACGCTCTTCGCCTTCAATCTTCCCGTCGACGAGGCCGTGCCTCTATTCATCACCGACGGCCGGCGGGCGTGGGTCGAACCCGAAGACTCGCTGTGGCTGTGCGCGCTCGACACGGCCAGGTTCCTCGAGGCCCGGAGCTACGGGTACGCCGATCGTCTCGTGTTGGAGGTGCATCGTGCCGACGGCGGAGCGGAGACGATGGAGTTGGCGGGAGAGGATGGATGCCGTCCGAGCACCCGTTCGCCGGATGCGCGCCTATCGGCAGCGGCGCTGGTCTCGGCCGCGTTCGGGGCGCACTCGGTAGCCACGCTGCACGACGCGGAACTGATCGAAGCCGAGCCGGCCGTACGGACACGTCTCGAGCGATTGCTTTCGACCGAGCGCGCACCGTGGTGCCCGGAACGCTTTTGAGGAGCGCCTCTTGCCGGCCGGAACCGACGTCGGTTAACGATCGCGGGCATGGGGAAGATGATCGAGTTCGCGTGTCCGGATGGTTCCCGCTGTCCAGGATACTTGGCTGAGCCGGCGGGCAAATCTGCGCCGGGCGTCGTGCTGATTCAGGAGTGGTGGGGTCTGAACGACCAGATGAAAGAGACGGCCGACCGGATGGCTAGTGCCGGCTTTCGGACGCTCGTGCCCGACCTGTATCGAGGGGAGCTCACGACCGACGCCGACGAGGCGAACCACAAGATGAACCACCTCGACTGGGGCCGAGCGGCTGGCCAGGACATTCGGGGCGCGATCCAGCACATGAAGGCCGAGGGCGCCACGGCCGCGGTGATGGGGTTTTGCATGGGCGGAGCGATGACGATCATCGCGGCCGCCAACATCTCGGAGACGGATGCCGCAGTTTGCTTCTATGGGATTCCGCCGGCCGAGGCGGCCGACCCCGCCAAGATCCGTGTGCCTTTCCAGGCTCATTTCGCCACCGAGGATGACTGGTGCACGCCGGCGGCGGTGGACGCATTGGAGCAGAAGCTGGAGAGCGGGGACGTCGCATACGAGCTTCATCGCTACCAAGGCTGCCACCACGCCTTCTTCAACGCGGCGCGGCCCGAGGTCTACGACGCGGAGGCCGCCGAACAGGCCTGGTCGCGCAGCATCGACTTCCTGAAGCGAAATCTGTGAGGCGCAGACCGTTCGGTCGTCACACCGCGATGATCGTCGGTTCCTCGTGGGACTGCGTGGCCAGTGGCAACGTGACCCAGAAGATCGACCCGCGAGGAAAAGCGGGGTTCACGCCCACCCGGCCGCCCATCGATTCGACGAAGTGCTTGACGATGGCGAGTCCCAAGCCGGTGCCTCCCATGTCGCGAGAGCGGCCCGGATCGATCCGGTAGAATCGCTCGAAGATGCGGGCTCGATGTTCCGGCTTGATGCCGGGCCCGTCGTCTTGAACCTCGATTCGAATCTCGCCCCCACGCTCTTCCACCCGCACCGCGACGTGCCCGTCTTCGGGCGTGTATTTGATGGAGTTATCCAGCAGGTTGAGGAGAACCTGATCCAGGGCCTTTGCATCCGCACGCGCGGACAGATCCGCGGGCACGGACACTTCCATGGCCACCCGACGGCTCTGGGCGCGCGTCTCCACGGCTTCCGCCGCCCGAGCCACGGCTTCTTGAAGCTCGACCGCGGTGATTTCGAATTCATACCGTCCGGCCTCGACCCTCGACAGGTCGAGCAGGTCGGCGATGATCCGAGACAGGCGCTCGGAGTTGCGGTGCAGCGCTTCGATGAAGCTCCGCGCACGGTCCGGATCGTCGAGGGCGCCATCGAGAAGCGTTTCGGCATTCGCACGGATGATCGACACCGGCGTGCGGAGCTCGTGGGAAACGTTGGCCACGAAGTCCTTCCGGATCGTCTCCAGACGGCGCATCTCGGTGATGTCATGCATGGCGATCACCGTGCCCCCCGTCGTGCGCAGGGGCGTTGCGCGAGCCAAGACACGGCGTCCTGGCTCGCCACTCAGTGGGAACTCCACCGATGCCGGTCCCTCGAGACCCTGGCGGGCGAGCTCGTCGAGCGCCGTGATCCGAACGACGTCGAGAAGCGGCCGTCCAACATCGTACGTCGACAGGTCGAGGAGAGCCAGGCTCGCTGGGTTCACCATCGTAATGACTTGATTGCCGTCGAGGACGAGCACGGCCTCGCTCATGCTGTTGAGGACGGTCTCGAACCGGCTCCGCTCGGTGGCCAGCGCGGCTAACGTTTGTCGGAGTTCATCCGCCATCTGGTTGAAGGAACCGGAGGCCGCGGGCGGGGAGCTGGTGACGATCGAGTCATCGGGACCACCGACCTCCAGGTCGGCGGTCTCCTCACTGCTGGCGATGCGCGCACTCTGCACGAGGCTCTCGAGGGCTCGGCTCATCAGATAGGAAGCA
Organism: uncultured Myxococcales bacterium; assembly: GCA_964473255.1. Taxonomy (GTDB): domain Bacteria; phylum Myxococcota; class Kuafuiibacteriia; order Kuafuiibacteriales; family Kuafuiibacteriaceae; genus Kuafuiihalomonas. Next base: position 10,515 of record CAYYOT010000044.1, read on the forward strand.
GCCAGGCTCAGACCCATGGCGACTACCAAGCCGAGGAGCCCCGCGAACAACATGAAACGCCGCAGTCGGCCTATGGCGCCCGACACCGTCTCGATCGGGACGGCCACCCTCACGATGAGGTTGTGCATATGACCGTCGACGATCGGTACGGCGACGTACTGCATGCGCTGTGCGACCGTGGTCGAAAGACGTCGAGCCGTCCCCACTTCGCCGCCCAAGGCGGTGATGACCTCGGGCCGGGTGCCGTGGTTTTCCGTGCGGGCCACCTGTGCGGAGGTGAGCTCGGAGTCGGCCAGCACCGTGCCGTCGGGGGCGATGAGCGTCACCCGGCAGGCCGACGACTTGCCCAGGCGATGGGCCAGAATGCCGAGCGCCTCGGGGTCCGATTCCGAGTTGCTGATCGCCTCGCGGATCGTCATCGCCCGCTGGCGGAGGCTCAGCTCGATGCGGTCTTCGAACCACGTGCGAAGCTCTCGCTCGAGGAATACACCGCTGACCGCGATCACGAGGAGGATCAGGCTCAAAGAAACCGTGAATAGTTTTGTGCGAACGCCCATTCGCGAGCCGCCAGCTTACTCGGCGTGGGGGCGAAACCGGTAGCCGACGCCGCGCAACGTTTCGATGTACTCGCCAGCGGCTCCGAGTTTCTGCCGCAGGCGCTTCACGTGGGTATCGACCGTTCGCGTGCTCACGTCGGCCTGGATACCCCAGACGTCGTCGAGCAGCTGCTTGCGGCTTTGCACCCGACCCTTGCGCGAGAGAAGGGTCGTCAGCAGCTTGAACTCCAGCGCGGTCAGCGTAACCTCGCTGCCATCGAGCCATACCTGATGCGCACCCGGATCGACCCGTAGCCGGCCGAAGGCGACGTCTCCGTTCGGCTCCGGCTGGGCAGGCTGTGTCCGTCGCAGAATTGCGCGTAGGCGCAGGAGCAGCTCGCGAACGCTGAAGGGTTTGGTCACGTAGTCGTCGGCTCCAACCTCGAAGCCCACCACACGGTCGATCTCTTCCCCTTTGGCGGTGAGCATGATGACGGGGATGTGCTGAGTGTCCGGCCGATTGCGAATCTGCCGACAGACCTCCGTGCCGGGCATGTCGGGCAGCATCAAGTCCAACAAGACGACGTCGGGTGTGGGCTGCTGGGCAGCGAGGTCGACCGCTTCCTTGCCGCTCAACGAGGATCGAGTCTGGTACCCCTCGCGCTGAAGATTGTACTCGAGCGTGGTCACGAGGTCCTTCTCGTCATCGACGATCAGTACGAGCCCCGACATGTGCGCCTCCTGATACTCGGTTTCATGTGTCAGCCGCGTGACGGGAGCGTAGCGCAATTGACCGGCCGCGGCATCAGCGAGCATTGCGGGCCAGTCGAAAACCCTGAAAGCACCACCGCTGGTGGGGGTAGAAGAAGTTGCGGTAGGTCGTCCGGGCGTGACTGGTCGGCGTGGCGCACGAGCCGCCGCGCAGAACGACCTGATTGGCCATGAACTTGCCGTTGTATTCACCGAAGGCTCCGGGCGGCGCCTCGTAACCCGGGTACGGAAGGTAGGCGCTCTGCGTCAGCTCCCAGAGGTCGCCCATCTGCTGGCGAAGACCGGTTTCGCGAGGAGCGGGATACGGATGGAAGGTGCCGCTCTCGAGGAATGCGCCATGGGGCCCGCTGCGGGTGACGGCCGCGTGCTCCCACTCTCCCTCGGTGGGCAGCCGGGCCCCGGCCCAACGTGCGTAGGCGTCCGCTTCATAGTGGCTGACGTGCGCGACCGGCTCGGCCTCGCGGATGGGGCCCTCGCCCCGCAGCGTATACTCGAACCACTCGCCGTCGCGTTGGGTCCAGTACAGGGGTGAGGTCCAGTCGCGCGCTTCTCGCTCGGCCCATCCGTCCGAAAGCCAAAGATCGGCCCGTTCATAGCCGCCGTCGGCAATGAACTCCCGGAACTCACCGTTGGTCACCAAGCGATCCGCGATGTCGAAAGCTGCGAGGAAGGTTTGGTGCCGCGGTGACTCGTTGTCGAAGCTGAAAGCAGGGCCGGCATGACCGATCTGAACCAGCCCACCCTCGAAGGGGACGAAGGCGCACGGTTCCGCCGGCGAGTCCGAGAGCGGAGCCGGCGGGCTCACATACGCGGGCAGCGACAGGTTCTGAAAGAGGACGTGCTTGAGGTCCATGAGCATCAGTTCTTGGTGCTGCTGCTCATGGTGCAGGCCCAGAGTCATCACGTCCCGAATCACGGGCCACGCCTCATCGCTGCACTCTTCGATCAACCTCGATATGCGCTCGTCGACGGCTCGTCGGTAGGAAAGGACCTGTCGCACCCGGGGGCGGGTCAAGACACCGCGACGAGCTCGCGGATGCCGGTCGCCGACCGTGACGTAGTAGCTGTTGAAGAGGAATCGGTAGCTCTCGTCGTAGGGCTGATAGGAGGGCTCGTGGGCTTCGAGAATGAACGTATCGAAGAACCAAGTCGTGTGCGCCAGGTGCCACTTCGTGGGGCTCACGTCCGCCATGGACTGGACCACCATGTCCTCGGGATCGAGACCTTGGCACAGCGCCACCGACTGCTGACGAACGGAATGGAATCTCGACATCAGGGTGGAGCGAGGGAGTTCGGCGATTCGACTCATGGTGGGGGCCTCCCATCCGCGGGCGTCAACTCGACCAAGGCGAAGTACGCTCGATCGTCTTCAAACGTGCGCGAGACGACGAACCCCGCGGATGCTGCGAGTTCGTGAATCCGCTCCCTCGTGTACTTGTGGCTGTTCTCCGTATGTATCGTCTCGCCCGCCTTGAACTGGATTGTGAGTTCGAGGCCGGGAATGGCGACGACCTGGTCGACCATGCTCTCCAAGTGCATCTCGATGGCCGACGTGGCCTCGTTGAAGCGAACGCGGTGCTCGAAGCGCGAGAGATCGAATCCTCCGCCGTACTCGTGGTTGATCCGGGCCAGGGCATTGAGGTTGAAGGCAGCCGTCACGCCGGCGGCGTCGTCGTAGGCAGACAAGAGAACGTCGAGGTCCTTCACTCGGTCGAAGCCACACAGGAATCGATCGGACGAGGTGAGGCGACTCCGGGTGCGGACGAGAAAGTCCTCGGCGCCTGAGCGGTCGAAGTTTCCGATGTTGCCGCCTAGGAACATCCCCACGCGGGGGGCGCCGAAGCGCTCGACGACCGCATCGAGGGCTGCGTCGAATTCGGCCACGATGCCGTGTACTTCGAGTTCCGGTAGCGATTCCTGGAGCCGCACGGCAGCCTGATTCAAGGCCGATTCAGAGATGTCGTTCGGTAGGTAGCGCAGGCGGTGCAGGCGACCGACCGCCTCTTTCAACACCAGCTCGGATTTCTCACTCGAACCGCTGCCCAGCTCGAAGATCGAAGTCTCGGTGGTCCACTCCTCGGTGATGGCGGCGGCGTTTCGCTCGAGAATGCTCCGCTCGGTGCGAGTGACGTAGTATTCGGGTTGCGCACAGATCTGCTCGAACAGCTCCGAACCCCGCGCATCATAGAACCAATAGGGCTCGAGCCATTTGTCACGACTGGTGAGCCCGCGGCGAAGCATGGCTGCGGTGTCGGTGGCCTGTTTTCGGGTTTGCACGCGTTCGAGCGTGAACTGAGGGGCTGGACGTACGGTCATGTGGATTCCCGGGCCCTGGACGGACCCCTTACCGAGGACGGTGCGTCACGCTAAGCATTCGTGTCACCGTGATGCAAGCAGACCCTCGCCGTCGTACGCCTTCATCGGTCGTGCGGTGTCGCAGTCGCAATACGTCTTGCAAGTTTAGAGCAGATTGAGTCGGTGCCGAGGCCGCCGCAGCGCCGCGGCGGAGAGGCCACCGACCGTTCGACTTTCCCGATTCAAGTGGGCGACTTGGGCCTCCCGAGACGAGAGCTCGCCCACTCCCGCCAGTACTTCCTGCACGACCGCGCGGGTGCGCAGCTTGCGAGTCGTGAGTTCCGGAACCCGTGAAATGAGACTTCTCACGACGAATCCCACCTTGATTTGGACCTGACCATCGCGGACCGGGGCCGCAATCCAGGTCGGCACCTCTCGGCGGCTCCAGTCGTCGGGGCGCCGCGGGTCGAAACAGGTGCGGCCGCCCCAGTCGAACGCGTCCTCGACGTCGGCGAGCAAGATGTCGTCGTCGGGGACGATGATGTCGGCGAACCGTGGCTCGTCGTTCCGTGCACGTCGCAAGCCGGTGGCAAAGGACCGTCGAAGGTCGGGTGGGATCGAGCGGCCGGGAGTATACGCGTACCCATGCTCGTCGCAGATCCGTTCGAGCACTTCGGCGACGTGGAATTCGATGTAGTCGGGTGCTCGAGGTCCTTTTAGCCACAGAGGCCGAGCCGCGTTCCGCGTCAGGAGGCGATCGCCGCGCACCTCGAATTTCCCCACGAGGTCGGCGGCCAGCTTTCGGTAGGGGTTGTCGACCAGCTCCGCGAACGAGCGAGGAGGCTCGTTCGAAGCGGGAGCCGAGCCTCGCACGTTCAAGAACAAAGGAGGTGCGAAGCGCTCGGGATCACGAAGAGTCTCCCAAAAGACGCCGAAGGGGACCGCGGCCCCCTGCGCTTCGACCCAGGCCGGAATGTCGAGTTGCTCGGGCCGCGGCAAGCTCTGGGCGAGTCGCAGGAGCGGTTCCCGGGGGTCGCCGTTCGCGGGGCGTGCCCGGTGCACCAGCGCCGACAAGGCCATAAGCGCTGCAACTTTGTGATGCCCGTCCCTGAGGACGCAGAAACGACCGCCCGGACCCACGACGACGGGAAAGTCGTAGGGACGGAGCAACGATGACAGCGACTGTGGGCAGCCGAGCAGCGCTCGAGCGAAGCGCGCCATCTTCGTGGCGACATGGTCGAACGAGAGCTGCGTCTGCCCGCACCACAGACAGGAGACCGGAACGTGGACGCTCATGCCGCCCCGTGAATGGCGAAGCTCGGTGCGGACGACCGATGTCGGCGGGCGCGCGGCGGCCTCCGCCCACTGCACGAGCGCCCGCACCGCGTCGCCGGTGAGGGACCGGAGCCGACGGACGAACTGGGCACCCTGAGGATCAGCGCCGGTCGGTGGCCGCGGCCCGCGCAGGGCCGGCCAAGACGCCTTGACCGCGGGGCGTGAGGACGCCACGTTGCTGCCTACGGATCGGGATCGGACCGGTGGTCGGTTCTGCGGACGAGCCGTTTGGCCCTCAGCCACAACATGTGGCGTAGGCCATGGGTCACGAGCCACCATGGCAAGGTGCCGAGCTTGGCCGGCCCGGTATGACAACCACGTGACGGCCAGGTAGCTGAATGCGTCGACCCAAAGACGAGAAGGGCAAGTGTTACTACGGACGCTCGGCGTGTGGGGCGATCGCGCAGCGGCGACCGCGAGCGATTCGACGCGCCTTCCTCGAGCAGGGGTCGCCGCTCGTTCAAACCCTGATCCGAGGACGGATCGCGTTCCGGGAGGCTGGGGCCGGAGAGCTCGAGCGGCTCGCGCGCACACGTCACCATGAAGGCGTCGTGCTCTTCGCCGATCCGCCCCGTTTTCCGCTGCCGACCGAAGTCATGAAGCGAACCGCGGCCGACATCGCGCTCATCGAACCGGGCATCAATCCGCATAACCTTGGGGCCATCATGCGGTCGGCGGCGCACTTCGGCATCGGTGGCATCGCCGTGATCGATGGGCCGGTCGCCGCGTATGGGGCGGTCGCTCGAACGGCGGAAGGCGCGGCGGAGCGGATCCCCGTCTGGTCCGTCGACGACGGTGCCGGGACCTGTGCGTCGGCTCGGACCCTCGGCTACCGAGTTGCGGGACTGGTGGCAGGAGCGGACGTCAGTCTCTTCGATGCGGCCGGTGCGGCCGAACCTACGCTATGGCTTTTCGGACATGAGGGACGCGGACTCGGGCCCGAACTCGAAAAGGTCGCCGACGCGCGCCTGAGCATCCCCGGGACGGGGGCCGTCGAGAGTCTCAACCTGTCGGTCGCGGCTGCGGTCGTCTTTGCCGAGCGCTATCGCTGTCGGGTCAGTCGGCGAACTTCGTCTTGATCTGCTTGTAGAGGTCCTTGCACGCGCCCATGATCTTCGAAGCGGCTTCGCCGGCCGCCTCGTCGACGTCGCTTTCGAACTTCCGGAGCCGGGGTTCGACGTCGGCCCATTTGTCTTCGACTTCTTCCCAAAGCTTCTTCGCTTCGGCTTCGCCGAGTTTGGCCTGCAGCTTGACCTCGTCGCGGAGGGTCTTCAGCTCTTCGAGCTCTCGTTGTAGACGGGCCTTCAAGTCGGTCATGTGAGGATCGTTCACCGAGCGGGCGGCAAATGTCGACCGGCCCGACGCCGATCAAGCGATCGCGTCGAGGTGCGCGCGGAATGCAGAGAATTGCTGCAGCCGAACGGTGCGAGGGCGACCCTCCGGCCACGGACCCTTGCCTCCGACGATCAGCTGAATCCGCCGCTCCAACAGGGTGGGGACCAGGCGATCGACCAGTGTCGTCAAGCGCTGCTGGTCCGACCGAGAGGACGCGGACAGGACGACGACCCGAGAATCGGTCTCCCGAGCCAGTGCCACGAGCTCCGCGTCGGGCAAGGGCCGGCTGAGCGTACGCGGGAACCAACCGGCTTCGCGACAGACCAGCTCCGCGAAGTAGAGGCCGAAGGAGTGCTCCTCGCCGTCGGGCAAGCACAGGAGGGCTCCGGGCATATCCGGCGCGACCGACAGGGTCTCGACGGCCTTGATGATCGCGCGCTGGAGTCGCTCGCTCGCCGTGTGCTCGCGGGCGGCCGTCAAGGTTCCGCTCTGCCAGCGGTCACCGATCTCGCTGAGCACCGGACCCAGTCGGTCACAGACGTGGTACCAGGCGCCCTCCCGAGCGCGCAGTCCATAGAGCTCCGACAGCACCAGGTACTCGTCCACGTCCTCGGTGAGGAGGTCGATCCAATGATCGACGAAGTCGCGGGGCGGGGAGCGATGATTTTGCAGGAGCGCTTCGACGTGTTCTACGGGAAACCGCCGGTGTCCGCCGGCGGTGCGCACGCATTCGAGCACACCTTCATCCGCCCAACGCTTGATCGTGGACGGCCCCACGCCAAGACGGCGAGCGGCGTCGCGGGTCGTCAACAACGAATCTGAACTCATGGCGCCGTCATCGCGCATTTATGGTCGGGACGGCAAGCGAATGGACGTTTTTGAGCCTTAAATACGCCCGAAGTTCAGCGGGCCGTCAAGCGAATGGCGCGATGCGTTGGTTTTTTTTGGGGTGTCGGAAATTGACGCTTGGGGAAGTTTCCGCTCAGGGGCGCTGGGCGAACCGCGGGCCGCATGGTGAAACGCGGTCGCTCAGAGGTTCAGGGGAGGGCCGATCGCGGCTTCGACGGGTGAGGTCTCGGCGTCGAAGCAAGCTGACCGAGCCTCGACAGCAAACGGCTCGAAAGCACGGGATTCGGCTCAAACGTCCCGGTTCCGCCGCACTTTCGGCCTCGGCCAAAGGTCTTGGCGAACGCTCTATTTGTCGCTATGCGACCGATGCCGACCGGCGGCGGCAACGCGTCCGGGCGAAGGACATAACGAAATGGCGCAAATTTTCCCTCCAAGCGCGAACGCGTGGGTGCGGGCCGCCATCATCGGGCTCGTAGTTCTGGTTGGGGCCCTGATTACGGTAGCTTACGCGATCAATTCGAGCGGTTACATCACCCGGCAGGATGTGATCCGCCATCAAGACGTTCCCTTCAGCCACCGCCACCACGTCGAATCGATGGGGATCGACTGCCGATACTGCCATTGGTCGGCCGAGGAAGGGCACTTCGCGGGCATTCCACCGACCCACACCTGCATGACCTGTCACTCGCAGATCTGGGTCGACAGCCCCATGCTGGAGCCGGTCCGCAGAAGCTATCGCAACGACGAGCCGCTGGTCTGGAACCGCGTCCACGACCTCCCGGACTTCGTCTACTTCAATCACAGCATCCACATCGCGAAGGGCATGGGCTGTGCGAGCTGTCATGGGCGCGTCGATCAGATGGCGCTCGTCTGGCAGGAGAATTCGCTACAGATGTCGTGGTGTCTCGACTGCCACAGAAACCCCGAAAACTACATCCGTCCCAAGGCCCAGATCTACAACATGGCCTGGGACCCGAGCCCCGCCGAGCAGGCGGTCCTCGGTCCGAAACTCGTCGAAGAGTACGACGTCCAGTCTCAGGACCACTGCTACACGTGCCACCGATGAACGACGCCAAGACGCAAGCCCACGCTCCCAACGAGCGTCCGGTGCCCGCTCCCCGATACTGGTCGAGCCTCGACGAGCTCGCTCGTTCGCCTGAGTTCGAGCGATGGGCCTCCGCCGAGTTTCCTACCGCCTGGGAGGAAGCCAAAGGCTCCGATGTCGGTCGCCGCGATTTCCTCAAGCTCATGGGGGCGTCGCTCTCGCTCTCCGGATTGACCGCGGCCTGCGTGCGCCAACCGGAAGAAGTCATCGTTCCGTACGTCAAGCAGCCCGAGGAGCTCGTCCCCGGGAAGCCGGTCCACTTTGCGACCGCCTTCCCCCAAGGCGGTTATGCGCTTGGACTCCTGATCGAGACCCATATGTTTCGTCCCACCCACGTCGCGGGGAATCCGGACCATGCCGAAAGTGGCGGCGGTGTTTCGGTGCAGGCGCAGGCCTCCGTGCTCGACGTTTGGGACCCGGACCGGTCGCGTCGACTCCTTCGCAACGGAAAGACGTCGAGCTGGCCCAAGTTCTCGGAGGCGATGGAGGCCCTTCGAGCCGAGCTGGCCGCGACCAACGGGGCGGGTCTTCGCATCCTGACCCAGCCGACCACCTCGCCGACGCTCGCCGCCCAGATCGATGCGCTTCGGCTGCGCTATCCCGCGGCACGCTGGCATCAATACGCCGCATGCAGCCGGCAGGCGATGTACGAAGGGACCCGCCGCGCCTACGGCCGCCCGCTCGAAGTCAGCTACCGGCTGACCGATGCTCGTGCGGTGCTCGCCGTGGATGCCGATTTCATGGGCACCATGCCCGGCAGCGTGCGGCACCAGCGCGAGCTCATGGGGCAGCGCAACGATCCGGGGTCCGATTGGGCGCGTCTGTACGTTGCCGAACCCATGCCCACGAGTGCCGGTTCGGTCGCCGACCATCGGGTCCGAATGCGTCCTGACCAGGGGCTCGCTCTTTTGGCGGAAGTGGCGCGCGAATTGGGGCTCAGCGGCCCACGGGGCAATTCTGGGCTGGACACCGCCTTCGTTCGTCACGTGGCTGCCGACCTGAGAGCCGCTGGCTCGCGAGCCGCCGTGCTCGTCGGCGATGGGCAGCCCGCCGAGGCCCATGCCCTGGCGCTGGCCATCAATCAGCGACTCGGCAGCATCGGCACCACCGTCCGACTGAACGATCCGGTCGTGCACGAGCCGGAAGACCCGGGGGCGTCGCTGGCCGCCCTCACCGCCGACCTGGAAGCCGGGGCCGTCGAAGCCATCATCGTCCTCGGCGCCAACCCCGTGTACGACGCACCGGGCGACGTCGCTTTCCTCGACGGCTATCAGAAGGCACGCCTCCGTATTCACGTCGGCTCGCACGTCGATGAAACCGCGGAGTGGTCGCACTGGCACGTACCTCTGAGCCACTACCTCGAGACCTGGAGCGACCTTCGAGGACCGGACGGCACGGTCTCCGTCGTGCAACCGACGATGCAGCCCCTGCACGGCAGCAAGTCGATGCACGAAGTGCTGGCCGTGCTTCTCGATGACGCACGCAGCGACCACGCCCGCCTCCGCGACCACTGGCGCAGGCAGCTCGGAGCCACCGACTTCGAGCGTCGATGGCGCCGGGCGCTCCACGACGGCGTGCTCGTCGGAACCGAGTTTCCGTCGCTGCGCCCCGCCTTGTCGGCGGAAGCGACCAACGCCGAGGCCGTGTCCGTCTCTGGGCTGCAGGTTCGATTCGCGCCCGACGCCAATCTCTTCGATGGACGCTTCGCGAACAACGCCTGGCTCATGGAGCTCCCCCGGCCGATCACTCGAACGTGCTGGGACAACGCGGCGTTCGTCAGTCCGGCGACCGCCGGCCGCCTCGGCATCGACAACGAGGATGTGGTCGAGCTGAAGGTGCAGGGGCGCACCGCCCGCCTGCCCGCCTGGATCCTGCCGGGGCATGCGGATGACGTGGTGACGGTGCACTTGGGCTGGGGCCGCACTCGAGCCGGCAGCGTGGGCTCGGATTGCGGTGTGAACGTTGCCATCCTCCGTTCGGCGGCAGGAATGGACGTCGCCCCGGTTTCGCTCGAGAAGACCGAAGGACAGGTGCATGTCGCCTGCGTACAGGACCACTTCCGCATGGAGGACCGCGCTCTGGTGCGCGAAGCGACCCGTGCCGAATTCGAAGCCCACCCCGACTTCGCCCACGCGCGTGAGGCGCACATGCCAAAACTCACGCTGTGGGAGCCGTATCAATACAAGGGCTACAAGTGGGGGATGACCATCAACCTGTCATCGTGCACCGGCTGCAATGCGTGCATGGTGGCCTGTCAGTCGGAGAACAACATCGCGGTCGTTGGGAAGCGCGAGGTCCTCAACGGGCGGGAGATGCACTGGATCCGGCTGGATCGGTACTTCGAAGGCTCCGTCGACGAACCGAGGATCGCGCACCAGCCGGTGAACTGCTTGATGTGTGAAAACGCGCCTTGCGAGACGGTTTGTCCGGTGAACGCGACGGTTCATGGTCCGCAGGGCCTGAACCAGATGGTCTACAACCGCTGCGTTGGCACGCGCTACTGTTCCAACAACTGCCCGTACAAGGTTCGCCGCTTCAACTTCCGGCTGTACACCGACTGGGATTCGGAGACGCGCAAGGGACAGCGCAACCCCGACGTGACCGTCCGCGGTCGCGGCGTCATGGAGAAATGCACCTACTGCGTCCAGCGCATCAACCGGGCTCGCATTCAGTACACGGTGGATGGCCAGGAGAGGCTCCCGACGGACGCCGTCAAGACCGCGTGCCAGGAGGCCTGCCCGTCGGGCGCGATCGTTTTCGGGGATCTGAACGACGAAGCCAGCGCGGTCGCGAAGCTCGCGAGCACCAAGCTCAACTACGCCCTGTTGTCCGAGCTCAACACCAAGCCGCGTACGACCTACTTGGCGCGGCTGACCAATCCTCACCCGGACCTGGCGCCGGCTTCCACCGCCAAACCCGAGGCCCCTGCGCATGAGCACTGAAGTCGTCGACAACTCCGACCGCGGGTACGCCGCCCCCGACCCCGTCGTGGGGTCCCAAGAGACCTACGAGTCCGTCACGCGGCGGATCGCCGACATCCCACTCGACCGGCGCATCGATCCCGGTTGGGTGATCGGATTCCTGATGGCCTTCGGACTCCTGCAGGTGCTCTTTTTGGCGATCACCTACCTCCTGGTCGAGGGGACGGGCGTCTGGGGGCTCAACATTCCGGTGGGATGGGGCTTTGCCATCATCAACTTCGTCTGGTGGATCGGCATCGGGCATGCGGGAACGCTGATCTCCGCCATTTTGCTCCTGGTGAAACAGGAGTGGCGCATGGCCATCGCCCGCTTCTCCGAAGCGATGACCATCTTTGCCGTCGCCTGTGCCGGGCTTTTTCCGGTGCTCCACACCGGTCGGCCGTGGCTCGCGTATTGGCTTCTGCCGTATCCGAACACGATGGCCATGTGGCCTCAGTTTCGCAGTCCTCTCATGTGGGACGTGTTCGCCGTGTCGACGTACGTCACCATCTCCGTCGTCTTCTGGTACGTGGGCCTGATCCCCGACCTGGCGACCATGCGCGACCGGGCCAAGAACCAGGGGCTCAAGTACGTGTACGGTCTCCTGGCCCTCGGGTGGCGAGGAAGCGGGCGTCACTGGCACCGGTACGAGGTCGCTTCGCTCCTGTTGGCCGGCCTGGCCACTCCGCTGGTGGTGTCGGTGCACACGATCGTGTCTTTCGACTTCGCCGTCAGCCTGATCCCGGGCTGGCACACGACGATATTTCCGCCGTACTTCGTGGCCGGCGCCGTCTATTCGGGCTTCGGCATGGTCCTCACGTTGGTGATTCCTTTCCGATGGTACTACCGCCTCGAATCGATCATCACGATGCGACACATCCACAACTGCGCGAAGGTCATGCTCGCGACCGGCCTGATCGTGGCCTATGGCTACACGATGGAGATCTTCGTCGCCTGGTACAGCAGCGTCGAGTTCGAGTGGTACATGATCTACAACCGGATGACCGGACCCTACGCTCCATACTATTGGGCCCTCATCTTCTGTAACGTCTTGACTCCGCAGCTGCTGTGGTCCTCGCGGATCCGGAGCAATCTGTTCGTTCTGTTCTTCATCAGCATCGTGGTGAACATCGGCATGTGGCTCGAGCGATTCATCATCGTGGTGACCAGCCTCCACCGCGACTTCCTCCCGTCGTCGTGGGACATTTTCACGCCAACGATCTGGGACTGGCTGATGTACTTGGGGACCTTCGGGTTGTTCTTCACGCTTTTGCTGCTGTTCGCCCGAGTTCTGCCCGCCATCGCGATTTTCGAGATCCGGACGCTCGTACCCGATAACCCCTCCAAGGGTGGCGGGTCCTGAGGAGGCGATGATGACGACGCACGGGATTGCGAAAACCAACGGCCACGACGTCTACGGCGTGGCGGCAGAGTTCAATTCCGCTCATGAGCTGCTGGAAGCGGCGGGCAGAGTCCGTGACGAGGGCTACCGCCACTTCGATACTTTCAGCCCCCTACCCATTCACGGGATGGAGGACGCGACCGGCCAAGGATTCACGCGCCTGCCCTGGGTCGTCTTCGTACTTGGCCTCTTGGGGGCGGCCGCGGGATTCGGTCTCCAATATTGGACGAGCGTCATCGACTATCCGCTGAACATCGGCGGCAAGCCCCTCAACAGCTGGCCGGCCTTCGTCCCCATTACGTTCGAGTGCACGATTTTGGCCGCAGGGCTGACCTCGGCGATCGCCATGATTCTGATGAACGGCCTCCCTCGTCCTCATCATCCCATCTTCAATACGCCGAATTTCGACCGAGCTTCGGTCGACCGGTTCTTTCTCTGCGTGGAGTCCGACGACCCGAAGTTCGACCGCGAAGCCACGCGAACGTTTCTCGAAGGGCTGAATCCCAATGCGGTTTCCGAAGTTCCCTACTGAACCCGGTATCCTGGTGGCCGCGGCCCTGGGGGTGGGAATCTCCGCCTGTCGCCTGGATATGCACGATGCGCCTCGTTACGACGCCCTCGAGGAAAGCCCGCTCTGGGACAACGGTCAGGCTTCACGCACGCCGGTCCCGGGCACGGTCGCTCGGGGCATGCTGCGCGACGATCAAGTGGAGAAATACACCGGCCGTAACGCCGAAGGCGCCTATATCGATGGGCTCCCTCCAGGTATGGAGCTGACGGAGTCACTCCTAGCCAAGGGACGCGAGCGTTACGACGTGTTCTGCTCTCCGTGTCATGGGTACACGGGCTATGGGAACGGCATGATCGTCCAGCGCGGCTTCCACGCGCCACCGTCGTTTCATTCGACGCGCCTGAAGGAGGCGGCGCTCGGGCATTACTACGATGTGATCAGCAACGGGTACGGGGCGATGTATAGCTATGGTGCCAGCCTGCGTCCGGACCTGCGGTGGGCGGTAGCGGCCTACATCCGCGTCCTTCAGCTCAGCCAGGACGTCCCCGTCGGTGAGCTGACGGTCGAAGAGCGAGCGGCGATCGATGCCGACGGTGAAGGTCACGGCTCGGGTGGGCACGGCGCGACCGGCCATGGGGGCGGACACTGATGGCGCCGCGTGAAGAGATGCCCGCCGTGCTAAGCCAGCTCCGGACGATCGCCATCGTCTGCGCCGTTGTCGGCGGCGCAGGGCTGGCATTCGCAGCGGTCACCGACCCCGAAAGGTTCTACCGGTCGTACCTGTTCGGTTACATGTTCGTGCTGTCCCTGCCGCTGGGCTGCCTGGGTCTACTCAGTCTCCATCATCTGACGGGCGGGAGCTGGGGATTCGTGATTCAGCGTCTATTGGAGGCCGGCGTCCAGACCACCTGGGTTGCGGCCGCACTCTTCGTTCCCGTGGTTCTCGGTGCTGGCGACCTCTACCACTGGATGGACGCGGAAGCGGTCGCGCACGACGTCGTGCTGTCCCACAAAGCGGGCTACCTGAACTTTCAATTTTGGGTGACCCGCGCGGTCATCTACTTCGCCGTATGGATTTTGATCTCGTGGCTGCTGGTGAGGTTGTCGAAGCGCCAGGACGAAACCGGGGATGGACGTTTGAGCAACCGCCTGGTCGCCATCAGCGGTCCGGGGATGGTCGCGTACTTCCTCACCATGACCTTCGCCTCTTTCGACTGGGCCATGTCGCTGGAGCCTCACTGGTTCTCGACGATCTACGGTCTCATCTTCGTCGAAGGACAGGCGCTGACCGCCATGGCCTTCTGCCTGGTTCTGCTCATGTTTGCCCGGCGGAGCCCGGCCTTGGGCAAGGCGGCAACCATCGAAAATCTCCATGACTTGGGTAAGATCCAGTTCGCGCTCATCGCGTTGTGGGCCTACCTCAATTTCTCGCAGTTTCTCATCATCTGGTACGCCAACCTCCCGGAAGAGGCCATCTGGTACGCCCATCGCACCCAGGGCGGATATGAGTACCTGGCCACCTTCCTGGTGTTTGGTCAGTTCCTCCTGCCGTTTCTGCTGCTCATCACCCGGCAGACCAAGCGGCGTTTCCAGGCCTTGGCCGGGATCGCATTCTACATCTTCCTGGTTCGACTAGTGGACTTGTACTGGCAGCTGATGCCGACGGAACACCATCTCGCGCTGGAGCTTCGGCTCAGCGACTTTGCGGCGCCTCTCGGCTTGTTCGGCATCTGGAGTATTTTCTTTTTCGCGTACCTCGGTCGACGAACCCTGATGGTCGAGAACGATCCTCGATGGAAGGAGCGGCAAGCCCGTGCACACGCCCACTGAACCGCATGCACCGGATGAGCCGGTCGGCGCCGGGTCCGGCTACGAGCCACGGGACGCGTCGACGCGTCCCGTGGTCGTGACTGGTTTCTTCCTCTTCATGTTGATGCTTTTTGGCTTCGCGGGTGGCGCGTTCTTCTACACTTCGTTCACCGAGCTCGAAGAGGCCGCTCGCCCGCGGCCATCGCCCGTGTACCAGCGCGACATCCCCGGTGGTGCTCGACTGCAGTCCGACCCCGAAGTCGAGCGTGAAAACTATGTCGCCGCTCAGCGTGACTTCCTCGACTCGTACGGCTGGGTCGACCACGACCGAGGCGTGGTCCACGTTCCCGTCGAACGCGCGATGAATCGCGTTCTCGCGGACGGGAGTTTGCCTCGATGGCTCCCCCCGGAGCCCGTGGTGGAACGAGAGGAACCGGCCGAAGCCACGTCCGAGGACGGCGCGGCAGCGCGTGTTCCCGTCGTGCCCGTAGAGGACCCGGTGGAGGATGACGGAGCCCGATGACGCGTTCGACCGCCATCTTCGGCGTGGTCGCTCTCCTCGCCGCGTTTCCGGCCCAGGGGCAAACGTCCGGTCCCAAGCAAGGTCCGGATGCCGTGCTCGACCAAGTGCGTATCGAGCAGAATCTCGACGCCCTCCTGCCCCTGGGTGCGCCGGTGGTGGACGCACGAGGCCAGACGGTCGCCCTCGGCGAGCTGTTCGGTGATCGCCCCGTGGTTCTTGCTCTCGTCTACTACGATTGCCCGATGCTCTGTACGATGGTGCTCAATGGAGCGCTCCGGGCGATGAACGTCGTGGACGAGCTGGTCGTCGGTCGCGACTACGACGTGATTGCGGTCAGCATCGACCCGGATGAGGGGCCGGAGCTGGCGGCCGACAAGGCGCAGATGTATCGAGAGCGGTATCGCTACCGGCACGAAGGCGCGCCCGAGGGCTGGAAGTTCGTCGTGGCCGAGCAGGAAACGATCGATCGGCTCACCGACACTGTGGGGTTCCGCTACGTGTACGACGAGGCGACCGGCCAGTTCGCTCACGCCAGCGCGATCATGGTCGTCACGCCCGAAGGTCGGCTCTCCAAATACTTCTACGGCATCGACTATGATCCGCGGGCTTTGCGCCTGTCGCTGGTCGAAGCCTCGAGTGGCCGGATAGGAACCGTCGTCGACCAGGTCCTCCTCTACTGCTTCAAGTACAACCCTCTCGAGGGTCGTTACAGCCTCGCCATCATGAACCTCCTCCGAGCGTTCGCGATTCTGACCGTGGCTGGTATGGCCCTCTTCATGGTGGTCTCCTACGTGCGAGACCGTCGCCGGGCGAGTGCCCCGGTGAGCTGAGGCCCAATCGATGAACGCCGTTCGTTTTTTACCTCCCTCCGCGAGCACCTTTGCCGCCGACTACGATCGGCTGTTCTGGTTCTTCATGCTGTCATGCGGACTGGCTTTCATCGTCACGTTCGCGGTGATGATCGGGGCCGCGCTACGCTACCGCTACAACGCCAACCGGTATTCTCCCGACCGCGGTCACGCACACACGTGGGTCGAGGTGGCGTGGTCGCTGCCCGTCTTCTTCGTCGTGACCGTGCTCTTCGTCTGGGGAGCCAGGATCTACATCGGGGCCTACACCGTGCCTGAGGATGCGATGGAGATCTTCGTGACCGGCAAGCAATGGATGTGGAAAGTCCAGCATCCGAACGGAAAGCGTGAAATCAACGAACTGCACATTCCCTCGGCGACTCCGGTCCGCCTGACCTTGACCTCCGAGGATGTGATCCACAGCTTCTACATCCCTGCGTTTCGGACGAAGCGCGACGTGCTTCCCGGCAAGTACACCGACATGTGGTTCGAGGCCACGGAGGAGGGTGAGTTCCACCTCTTCTGCGCCGAGTACTGCGGCACCGAGCATTCGCGGATGGTGGGCCGGGTCGTCGTGCTTTCGCCGTCGGACTACGAGGAGTGGTCCAATCTGGGACAGCCGCTGATCAGCATGGCCGACCACGGACGCTCTCTGTACGAGCGCCATTCCTGCGGCACGTGCCACGATCAGGGCGACGAGGCGCGAGGACCGAGCCTGGCCGGCGTCTTCGGAAATCGTCGACCGCTGGCCACGGGGCACACGGTCCTCGCTAACGAAACCTACATCCGCGAATCGATAATCAAGCCCAACAAGAAGGTCGTCCTCGGGTACGACCCGGTCATGCCCACCTATCGCGGCCAGATCGACGACGAGGAAATGAATCAGCTCGTCGCCTACATACGCTCGCTTCAGCCGGAGCCGGTGGTCGGCGACCAGGCAAGCGTGCTGGAGGTCGTCCGATGACCGCCTTGACTCACGACACGACGTCCCGGGCCGCGGTCTCGGGCCCGCACGACGAGAAGCAGGTCAACTATCTGAACGTGACTCACGGTCTGAAGTCGTGGCTTCTCACCGTCGACCACAAGCGCATCGCGCTTCTCTACCTAGGCGGCGTCAGCTTCTTCTTCATCTTGGGAAGCATCTTCGCGCTGCTGCTACGCCTCGAGCTTTCGACCCCCGGGCCGTGGTTCGTGGAGTCGGATACCTACAACCGGATGTTCTCGATGCACGGGATCGTCATGGTGTTCTTCTTCCTGATTCCTTCCATCCCGGCGATCTTCGGCAACTTCCTCATTCCGATCATGATCGGGGCCAAAGACTTGGCCTTTCCCAAGATCAACCTGCTCAGCTGGTACATCTACATGGTGGGCGGCACGTTCGCGCTGGCCTCGATCGCCCTGGGAGGCGTGGAGACGGGTTGGACCTTCTACACTCCTTACAGCAGCACGTACGCCAACAGCAATGTCATGCTGGCCGCTCTGGGCGTCTTCATCTCCGGGTTCTCGTCGATCCTCACGGGCCTGAACTTCATGGTGACGGTCCACAAGATGCGGGCTCCGGGCATGACATGGTTTCGTCTGCCGCTCTTCGTATGGGCGCACTATGCGACATCCTTGATCATGCTCCTGGGGACGCCGGTCGTCGCCATCACCATCCTACTGGTGGCCGTCGAGCGGGCGCTGGGCGTCGGGATTTTCGACCCGCGTTTGGGTGGTGACCCTGTACTCTTTCAGCACTTGTTCTGGTTCTACAGCCATCCCGCGGTGTACATCATGCTGCTCCCGGGCATGGGAGTGATCTCCGAGATCATCTCGTGCTTCAGTCGCAAGCCGATCTTCGGCTACAAGTTCATCGCCTTCTCTTCGATGGCGATTGCCGTGGTGGGATTCCTGGTTTGGGGGCACCACATGTTCACCAGCAGCCAGTCGATATACGCGGGCGTCGCCTTCTCGCTGCTGACGATGTTCGTAGCCGTCCCCTCGGCGATCAAGGTCTTCAACTGGACGGCGACGATGTTCCGCGGTGCCGTACATTTCACCGCTCCCATGATCTATGCCCTCGGCTTCATCGGTCTGTTTCTGATCGGAGGACTGACAGGGATCTTCTTGGGGACGCTAGGACTCGACCTTCACGTGCATGACACGTATTTCGTGGTGGCCCACTTTCACTTCGTGATGGTTGGAGCAACCTTGATGGCCTACCTGGGGGCGCTGCACTTCTGGTGGCCGAAGATCACCGGGCGCATGTATCCGCAGCGCACGGCCCGATTCGCGGCTGGAGTCATCTTCATTGGCTTCATCTTGGCGTTCCTGCCGCAGTTCGTCCTCGGCTACCTGGGCATGCCCCGTCGCTACCACATCTATCCCGAAGAGTTTCAGATGCTGCATGTCCTCTCGACGGCGGGCGCTTCGATCCTCGGCTTCGGCTACTTTCTGCCCAGCGTCTACCTTCTATGGTCGCTGCGCTTCGGTCCAGTGGCCGCCTCGAACCCCTGGGGTGCGGTGGGCTTCGAGTGGGAAATCCAGTCACCACCCACCCAGTTCAACTTCGACAAGACGCCGGTGATGGACCACGAGCCGTACAACTACGATACCGCGCTGCCGGGTCCCGGTGAGCGCCAAGGCATTCGCGACGTTGCTTCGGCCCCGGCCCAGGCCACGCTCTTCGAGCGCCGCCCGCGGAGGAGTTCATGAGTTCGTCGGTAGCGGCGGATGCCGTCTCGGAGCGTGGGGTCGACGAGGACATCTCGACCTTCGAACACGAGCACCATCCCGAGCTCGCGCACCACTTCGAAGACCTCAATCAACAGCGTGACACCCTGACCTTGGGGATGTGGGCCTTCCTCGTTCAGGAGATCATGTTCTTTGGCGGGCTGTTTTGCGCGTTCATGTACTATCGGGCTCAGTACACCGACGCCTTCAACGCCGGTAGCTCCCATCTGGACATCACTCTGGGCACTTTCAACACCGTAGTCCTGATCGGGTCGAGTCTGACCATGGCCATGGCCGTCGGTGCCGCTCAGCAGGGAAAGCGCATACCGACCGCGGGCTACATCATCGCGACCGCACTGCTGGGCTTCACCTTCCTCGGCGTCAAGGTCGTCGAATACTCCGAGAAATTTGCTCACGGTCTCGTGCCTGGAAAGTATTTCCTCGTCGGGGACCATCACGGCGTCGAAGATCTGCTGCCCATGGCCGCAAACGTGGAGCTGTTCTACGGCTTCTACTTCGTCATGACGGGCATGCACGCCCTGCACATGATCATCGGAGCGGGCCTGATGGTCTGGGTTCTGATCGAGGTCTTTCAGGGCAAGGTCACGCGCAACAAGCACGCGATCGTCGAGAACTTCGGCCTATACTGGCATTTCGTCGACATCGTTTGGATCTTCCTCTTCCCGCTGCTCTACCTGCTGGGGCGCTGACGGAGACATCGGCATGAGCACCTCGGACGACCAGACTTCGACTTCTCACATCCACGTCAGCAGCCTGGCGATGAACCTGACGATCTTCGGAGCCCTGATGCTGCTGACCATGCTTACGGTCTGGGCGGCATTCCAGGACTTCGGTCCGATGGACACGACGGTTGCGTTGGCCATCGCCGTGGTCAAGGCGACCCTGGTGGTGCTGTTCTTCATGCACGTGGCGTACAGCAGTAAGATCGTGATGATGTGCGCGGCCTCCGGCTTTCTCTTTCTCGTCTTTCTCTTCGCGTTCCCCTTCGCCGACCTCGCCACTCGACCGGTCATCCCGGGCTGGCCAGACTCCCTAGATGTTCGTACACCGCTCGAGCGAGGTGCGCCGGAGCTCGAGTCACCACGTCGTGAGACCCGGGAAGAACCCGCGGCTCCCATTCCGCCAGAAGGCGTCTGAATTTCTCGTCTTTTTCGCCCACCACGAGCTGGAGCGTTCGCGCTCGCACGGTCCGCGACACGAAGCTCCGCAGGTTTGGCTGCCGAGCCAGGCTGAGGTCGGACAGGGCGCGAGCCAGCGACGAGGTGTCGTGCCGGCGGCGTCCGGGCACGTCCTCCGTGCGGTCGGAGAATAGGGGACTCTGGTCCCATTCGTCGAAGAATCTCCTCTTCCCCAGCTCCAGGAGCCGGGCCCGGCGCTCATCGTCGAGCGCCTGGCGCGCCGAGCGCTCGGCGTCCCGCAGACCCGGATGGACGCCCACCAGGGATGCTCCGCGAAAGAGGTCGGGGTGCGCATTCCAGGTCGCGAGCCCCAGACGCGCACCGAGGGAGTAACCGACCAGATATCGCGGCTCGGGCACCATTCGTGCGGCCCGGTTCAGGTCGTCCGCGAGGTCATCGAAGGCTGAATTGGGGCCCGGCCATCCGGTTCGCCCATGGCCGAAGAGGTCCGTGCTCCATACGCCGAGGTGCGATGGAAGGTCGGCCACGAAAGGCTCGAAGACTTCGCTCGAGCCGCCGAATCCGTGCAGCAGGAGGAGCTGCCAGTCGCCCTGAGTTCCGGCGGTCCTCGCCGGGTTGAACCTCAAAATCTGTTCTCGCTTCGACAACGTGCGGGCCTACGCCACAATGCCAACATGACGGTCGACGTACCACTCATGGCGCCGCTTCAGTCGTGGAAGGCCGGCGCCGACAAGACCCGCTATCAGATGCGTCACATCGGTCTGGCGGTGGGGCTGGGTAGCGCAATGCGGCTCTTGCGCCGGGCTTTCCTCAGCTCCCAGGCGCCACCGAGGTCGGAGGACCCTTCGGCTTTCATCCAGCGCTTTCGGGGACTCCTGGAAGAAGACTGGGCCAATGCGGAGGCCGGTTACTATCCGCGGGAGCTCTTGTTTCAGTTCCCCTTCGCGACGTACTTGCGCCGACTCCCCGAGCAGCTGGCCGATCTCCCGAAGCTGGCGGCACGGCGCCGCTCCAACCGCTGGAGAGACCTTCCGACCGATGTCGATGTGTCCCGCTATCCCCGGTATTACCGCCGCAACTTCCATTGGCAGACGGACGGGTGGTTCTCGGCTCATTCGGCGCGAATCTACGACCAGGAAGTCGAGCTCCTGTTCGTCGGGACCGCCGACATCATGCGGCGCATGGCGATCCCGCCGGTGGTGGACGCGGTGCGCGGCATCGCCTCTCCGAGGATTCTGGATGTGGGGTGCGGGACCGGGCGCTTCTTGTCTCAGCTTGCGTCGGCCCTGCCTACGGCTCGGCTCACCGGTTTGGACCTGAGTCCCTTCTACATCAAGGAGGCCAGTCGGAATCTCGCCTCCGCCCTCGAGGCCTCACTGCTGGTCGACGACGCCTCGAACATCCCGCTCCGTGATTCCACCCAAGACGCGGTCACGTCGGTCTTCATGTTCCACGAGCTTCCGAGAGCCGTGCGTCGCGACGTACTGCGGGAGATGGTTCGGGTCGTGCGGCCGGGAGGAACCATCGTGATCGAGGATTCGGCGCAGCTCAGCGACTCGGAATTCATGCGTCCCATCCTCGAGGACTTTGCCCGGGTTTATCATGAGCCCTTCTACTTGGATTACATTCAAGACGACTTGGAGACGCTGATGGCCGACGCGGGGCTGCACGTGCGGTCCAGTCGCACCCATACGGTCTCCAAAGTGGTCGTGGCCACGACCCCAGCGGCCTGAGGGGCCTGGTGTTTCGGTTGAGGTTCTAGACCGGGCGTGCCATGCGTGGCGCCCATGCGCACCTTGACCCTCGGCCTGCTCATCGCCGGCTCGTTTGCTTGCAACCAGGGAGCTCAAAAGGGGGCCGCTTCGACCGCACCCCAGGCGGCAGCGCCATCCGAATCTTCGGAGGAGGGTGCGGTGCCCGCCGAGACCGTGGTTGCGACCTGGGACGGCGGACAGCTCACCTACGGGCAGCTTCAAGATAAGGCAAAGTCCGAGCTGCGGAAGGCACGAATCGAGTATCTCAAGAACCGGAGTCGGATCGAGCGCCAGTTCCTCGAGAGCATGGTGCTCGAGGAGATCGTCAATGCCAAGGCGAAGGAAGCGGGCCAGGACAACGAGACGTACATCAAGAGTCTCGTCGGCTCCGGCGACGTCAGCGACGCGGACGTCCAGAAGTTCTACGACGAGAACAAAGAACGCATCCCCCAGGGCATCGACGCGGCCCGGGAGCAGATTCGGGGCTTTCTGACCATGCAGCAGCAGCGGGACGGCATGAAGAATGCGCTGGACAAGATCAAGGACGAGGCGAACGTCAAACTCACGCTTCCGGAGCCCAGCCTTCCTAAGGTGAGCTTCGAGCTGGCCGGTCGGCCGTCCAAAGGACCGGAGACCGCGAAGGTCACCCTCGTCGAGTTCTCCGACTTCCAGTGTCCGTATTGCGCGCGGGCCAGCCAGCCGGTCGAGGAAATCCTCGCTGCCTATCCCGACCAGGTTCGAGTCGTGTTCCTCCACTTCCCGCTGGAGAGCATTCATCCGCAAGCCCTAGCCGCGGCGGTGGCGGCCGAGTGTGCTCATCAGCAGGGTAAGTTCTGGGAGATGCACGACAAGCTGTTCGAGAACCAGCGGACGCTGACCGCCGAGAACTTCACGACGTGGGCTTCGGAGCTCGGCCTGGATGCCGACAAGTTTGCCAGCTGCTCGAGCGACTCCAGCACGGAGGCTCGAGTCCGCTCGGACATGACCATGGGCGAGAAGGCCGGGGTCGGGGGGACGCCGTCCTTCTACATCAACGGGACGCCGCACAGTGGCGGGGTCCCGTCCGTCGACGCGGTCAAGCCTTTCGTCGAATCCTGAGACCGGTTTAAGCTGGTCGGCGTCCCATGCCGACTTATCGCTATCGCTGCGCCGCCAACGACCGCGTCGTGGACGTCGTTCATTCCATGCGGGACGACCTTCGCACCTGGGCCGATCTTTGCCGAGCAGCGGGGCTCGACCTCGATGGCACGCCGGGCGATGCGCCGGTCGAGCGCATCCTCTTTCCGGTCGGTCTCAGCTCCCCGCGGGGGGACGCCGAGCTTCGCAACATGGGATTCACCAAGCTCGTGCGTCGTGATTCCGGCGTGTACGAAAACGTGACGGCTCTCGACGGCGAGAAACGCTACGTCAAGGCCGACGACGCCAGCTCGCTCCCGGACTTCAAGCGACGGAAGCTGGACTGACTCTGGATGGGCTCGGATGCCAGACCATCACCACGTGGGGGCCGATCTTCGGGAGCTCGAAGACGTCCGAGATCGTTTCGAAGCCCGCCCGCTCATAGAGCGCTTCGGCGCCGGTCCGGGCGTTGCACCAGACTTCGTCGACCTCGAGCCAGCAGGCGTGGATCAGCAGGCCCCTCAGGATGGCGCGAGCGCAGCCCCGGGCCCGAAAGGACGGATGCGTGGCCATGCCGCGGATGCGGCCGCCGGGCGTGGGACCATCGGGCCGAGACTGGGGGTGGTACGTCCCGATGGCCACGATGTCCCCTGCGGACGTCGAGACGGCGAGGTGTCGTGCCTCCGGCTCATCGTCCCCTGCATAGCGACAGGCGGCGATGTCCTGGTTCGGACGCAAGACGGAGCTTCGAAGGTCGTAGGTCGCGCTCGGACGCACCACGCGCGGCGTGGGGCCGGGGAGGGCGAGCAGGGTTCGATCGAGAAGCTCGCTGAAACCCATCGGTCGCCTAGGGGGTCGAAGCGGGTCGGGGCCCGAACGTATGCTCGAACAGATTTCGGATCGCCTGCTTACCGGTGCGGCTCAAATAGCGGGTACCCGTGCCGGTGAACCGGGTGTGATGGATGCGCGGAGGGCCTTCGACGGACCAGGTCTCGCCCGCCCATCGATACCAGCGACCGGCTTCCTGGTCGAAGACATGGACCGGCTTGCCGAAGTGCTTGCCCAGCTCGGCCGCCCAACCCGTGCCCCCGTTGACCGTGCCGTCGGGGAGCAAGAGCCCGACGACGAAGACCTCGGATGACGTGGCGACCTGGTGCCAGATGGTCTGCAGCAAGGTGTGGAACTGCCGGGTTCGCGGAAAGCGACGTCCGAGCTGCTGCTCCACGTAGGAGAGGCTCACGTCCCCTTGCTTCAGCTCCTGGGGACTGAGCTCCACGAGTCCACGCTGGCGCTGCACTTTGCGACCGGCGAAAGAGAAGTTCAGCTCCGAGACGTGCCAGGCCTCCGCGCACTCGCCGAAATAGGCCTCGGCTCCGGCAGCGCCCCCCGAGAGGAGGGTGTAAGCCTCACGCGGAAGGTGTCGCGGGCTGGGGGCGTGCTCGTGGACGAGACCCAGGGTTTCAGGGCTGAAGACGACATCCTCGGCGTCGGTCGGCGGCTCACCGAAGGCTCGAAGCTGGCGAACCAGCACCTCATCCTTCCGCGGCACCAGGGCCGCCGCGTGGTCGACCAAGGACTCGTATTGCGTCACCGGAGGAAGGAGCGTGTCCGGGCGCGCCGATGAAACCGCCTGGTGCGACGCCGCGGTCAGCCAGATGAATGCCGAGCGCGAGCGGGCCAGCGCTCGGAATGCGCCGAGATCCGCCGCCCGCTCGACGACCGGCCCTTCCCAGTCGAAGCCGTCGATCAGGATCGCCCGGGGCTGCAAGTAGGTGTGGTCCTGATACAGCTGAACCCACTCCTCGAGGCGCTCGGGCTTGAGGGGGATGCCTGGCGCCAGACACTGGAGGATGCACCGGCGATGGATGTCCGAGGACTCGGTTTTGGCGGCTTGCGGCCGACGGTCTTTCAGCAACACGTCGTACCAGGCCTGCACGTGCTCGACTTTGGAGCCAGCGGTCACGTGGAGGACGTTGTGTCGCGCGATCGCCTGGTCGAGCCCGAGATGGACCAGGAAGGCCGTTTTGCCCACGCCGGCCGGCGCGATGACCACGCCCAGTTGACCGGGTCCGGGTTCGAATCCCAGGGCCGCTTCGGTGAATGCCTCCACCTCGGGCCTGCTACTTACCGGCTTCTTCCTTGGCCTTGTACGCCTCTACGAGCTCCTCTTCGACCTGGAGCGGCGTCAGAGCGTACTTCGCGAACTCCATGCTGAACTCCGCCTTGCCCTGGGTGGCCGAGCGAAGGGTGGTCGCGTAGCCGAACATCTCGGCGAGCGGTACCTCGGCCATGGTCCGGGTCATGCCTCCTTCTTCGTGCGAGCCGACGACGATGCCGCGACGCTGCATGACCGTGGTCAGGACATTGCCGGCGTGCTCGGAGGGGCCCTCGATCTCGACTTTCATGATCGGCTCCAGCACCCGCGGCTTGGCGCTGGCGTAGGCCTGCCGCCAAGCACCACGCGCGGCCTCCTGGAAAGCGACGTCCGACGAGTCGACCGCGTGCGAGTTTCCGTCCTTCACTTCGACCTTGATGTTCACGACGGGCACGCCGATGAGCCGGCCCTTTTCGAGCTGAGACTTGAACCCTTTTTCGACCGCCGAAATGAACTGTTTCGGGATGGAGCCACCGACGGTCGAGTCCATGAACTCGAAGTCCGCTTCTTCGTTCGGCTCGAGGAAGCCCACGACCTTGCCGTACTGACCGGAGCCGCCGGTCTGCTTCTTGTGCGTGTAGTCGAAGTCCGCGGGTTGCGTGATGGTTTCGCGGTACGCGACCTGAGGGGCGGAAGTCTCGACGTTCACGTTGTACTCCCGGCGCATGCGCTCGATGTACACATCGAGCTGAAGTTCGCCCATCCCTTGGATCACCGTCTCGCCGGACTCTTTGTCGACGCCAGCTCGAAACGTCGGGTCTTCCTTCGTGAATCGGTTCAAGGCCTTCGAGAGGTTTTGTTCCGACTTCGAGTCTTGGGGCTTGATGGACAGCGAGATCACCGGTTCCGGCACGTGCATCGAGCTCATGGCGTACCGCACGGTGCCGTCGGTGAACGTATCGCCCGAATGGCAATCCAGTCCGAAGATGGCCACGATGTCTCCGGCCTGCGTGTCCACGATGTCCTCCATGTCGTCCGAATGCATGCGGACCAGGCGTGCGACCTTGGTCTTCTTGCCGGTGCGGGC
Source organism: uncultured Myxococcales bacterium (assembly GCA_964473255.1). Classification (GTDB taxonomy): domain Bacteria; phylum Myxococcota; class Kuafuiibacteriia; order Kuafuiibacteriales; family Kuafuiibacteriaceae; genus Kuafuiihalomonas. Next base: position 36,718 of record CAYYOT010000044.1, read on the forward strand.
GTTGTGGATGAACTCGTCTTTTCTCAGGCGACCCTGATAGATGCGCATGTAGGTCAGCTGGCCGTACCGCCCGTCCTCCAGCTTGAAGGCCAGCCCCACGAACGGCTTCTCTGGATCGGTGGGCAGGACCTCGGGCTCGCCCTCTCCGCCGTCTTTGTCCAGGGGCAGAGCCTGGTTCTGCACGTCGAACGGCGCTGGAAGATACGACACGACGCCGTCGAGCAAGGGCTGTACCCCCTTGTTCTTATAGGCCGAGCCCAAGAAGACGGGGCAGAACTGCAGGGACAGGACACCTTTGCGGACCGCGGCTTTCACGAGCTCGGGCGTCACGTTGTCTTCGATCACGGCCTCCATCAGCTCATCGGAGAACATGGAAACCGCATCCAGGAGCTCCTCGCGGTGGGCTTCGACTTCGCTCCGGATTTCCTCCGGTATCTCCACTTCCCGGATCTCCTGTCCGTTCGGTCCTTCGAAGACCATGGCCTTCATCGTTACGAGGTCGACGATGCCTTCGTGCTTGTCCTCGAGACCGATCGGGTACTGAACCAAGTGCGCGTTGAGGTTCAGCTTCTCGCGCAGCTGCTTGGTGACTTTGAACGGATTCGCCCCGGTCCGGTCGCACTTGTTGACGAAGGCCAGGCGCGGAACGTTGTAGCGCCGCATCTGACGGTCGACGGTGTACGACTGGCTCTGGACGCCGGCGACCGAGCAGAGCACGAGGATGGCGCCGTCGAGTACGCGCAGCGACCGCTCCACTTCGATCGTGAAGTCGACGTGGCCCGG
>CAYYOT010000045.1:0-37488 GCA_964473255.1 uncultured Myxococcales bacterium
GGACCCGCCCCCATCGAGGCCTGGATCCCGCCGAGGGGGCCGCGGCCATGGGGCGCGAGCGGCCTCGTCCGGTCCGAGAGCACCGGCCCACGATACCGTCCAAGCCCGCGCACGCCATCGATGCGCTCCTCGAGCCGGACCGAGACGCCCGGCCGACGCTCGAGGAGCTGCGAGAAGCTCTCCGCCTGATGGTCAACTAGCCGGGTCGGCGGGCGTCGTCGGGGCGGATTCTGCCTCGGTGGCCTCCGGCTGATCGATCGGCAGCCGAACGACGAACATCGCCCCGCCCTGCGGTCGGTTCTCCGCCCAGATGCGGCCGTGATGCTTCTTGATGATCTGCTGGCAGATGGCCAGGCCCAAACCCAGACCCGACCCTTTCTTCTTCGTGGTCACTCCGGGTTCGAAGATCTGCTCCAGCAGATCTTCGGCGATTCCGGGGCCGTTGTCGGTCACGCGAATCTCCACGACACCGTCGAGACGAGACGTCGTCAGGGTCAAGACTCCCTTTCCGTCCATCGCTTGCTTAGCGTTGACGATCAGGTTGAGAAACACTTGATTGAGCTGGTTGGGGTACCCTTCGATCTCGGGAATATCGGCGTACGCCTTCTCCACGACCACTCCGTGCTTCAGTTCGTGGTGAGCGAGCATCAGCGTATCGTCGATCTCATCGTGCAGATTGATCCGCTCGAGATCCCCTTCGTCGTATCGAGCGAAATCCTTCAAACGACGAACGATCTCCAGAACTCGATGCGTGGCGGAGTGGATGACTTGATGAGCGTCGTTGAGGATCTTGAGGGCCTTCGCGACTTTCGGATCGTCGGCGTCCACGCCGGCCGTCAACTTGGTCAATCCGAGGCGCATGGTGTCTTGCATGCTTCGGATGGCTCCCAGCGGTGTGTTTATCTCGTGAGCGACTCCGGCCACCAGCGCGCCAATGGTGGCCATCTTTTCCGTCTGAAGTAGGTGGGCCTGCGCCACATGAAGGTGCTCCTGCATCGCTGCTCGCTCGATGAACGCACCGATGACGACAGCCGCCGTCTGGAGGAGTCGGATGTCCTCCTGGGTCCAACGTCTCTCGTTCTCGACGTCATCGAATCCGAGAAGACCCCACCACTGGCCGGCCACCAGCACGGGAATCGCGAGTAGGGACTTGATGCCGAACTGCGACAAGACCTCCGCTTCGTCCGGCGACAGATCGGAGAGAACGGCCTGTACGGGCTCGCCGCGGGCGAAGACATCCTGCCAGCGACTCAACCGCGCCGTATAGACGATCTCGTCGCCACCTTGGTCCGACGCCGACGCGACGCCATCACCGAGCACTTCGACCACGCGCCGAGCCCCGAATCCCCGTTCGTCCTGGAAATTCTCGAAGATATACGCCCGACCTGCGGCCGAGGCCTCGCGCAGCGGAGCCAGCGCCTCGGCGAACACGTAGCGGGCCGGCTTCACGCCTCCTCGGCGAAGAAGTACCGCGCAGCATCGGGCCAGTGACGCCTCCGACCGAAGCCGGTCGTCGAGGCGGGCTTCCAGGTCGGTGGTCTGGGCGCCCACTACGCAACCTCCGTATGAAACCGAGCCCGGACTGGCAACAGCTCAGCCCCTTTCGCCGTCTTGCCAGCGCTCATACGATTGCCCATCGACGGCTTCGTTGGCGAGACGATCGGCTTCCTCGTTCCCGGGAACGCCGGCGTGGCCCTTGACCTTGTGGAGGGTGGCTTGCGGTCTTCGCGCGAGCAGCTCCTTGGTGGCTAGGACCAGCTCGCGATTGGCCTTGGCTTGCCAGCCTTTTTGGAGAACTCCGATGCTGTAGGTCGAATCGGTCAGGATGGCGACACTGGCGTTCGACTCATGGCCGATCCGGTCCAGCAGTCGAAGGGCGGACTGAATCGCCGAGAGCTCCGCGATGTTGTTGGTTCCGACGCCCAAGGGCAGCGCGACCCGCACCCGCCGTCCGTCCGGGAACTCGCCGTAGACCCCGGCCCCGGCCGGGCCCGGATTGCCCCGACAGGCTCCGTCCGTATACAGGACGGGAGCCGACGAGTCGGGCACTGCCGAGGGCGACGACGAACCGGCCTCGGCCGCCTCCGACTTCAGTTCTTCCACCGGGGCGGAAGCATCGAGCCGGACGTTGTGCACGGCCGCCGGGTAGTTCTTGGCGCCGGGCGAAGGCGAGAATCGGATCCGGACGCGCCCACCGTTCACGGATGGCAACCCGGCCGTTTCGACCTCCGCCCACACCTCCTGGTCCCGGAATTTGGCCCGCTGCCACGGCATCAGACGGGAATCGGCTTCCCGCCAACGGCGGGCGTAAACTTGGGTTGCCCCATGAGGTAGGCTTCGAGGTGGAGCACCTTGCCTCGGCGCATCCGCGTCACCTTGAATCGCCACGCGCCGATAGTGAAGCTCCCGCCTGTCCGGAGCTTTCCCGGCAGCCGGTCGACGGCCAGGTCGTGAAGATCATAGCGACCGTCGAGGTCGCGGTCTTCGGGTTCGACGGCCGAGGCCGGAATCCTCAGGGCAGCCGCGGCGTCACTCCACAGCGTTCCGCCGCCAAAGTGCCAAAGGGACGGCGTGAGTCGTTGAACGGTCGCCGGTATGCTGTCGTACTCGTCGTCGACTTCGCCGATGATCTCTTCGATGACGTCTTCGAGGGTCACGATACCCACGACCCGTCCCCCGGACTCCTTGACCACGGCCATGTGTTCGTGTGCTCGGCTGAACTTCTGGAGTAGGTCGGACACCCCCAGCTTGGGTGAAACGGTCAGGGGTTGGCGAACCGACTCTCCGAGAACTCGTTTGAGTCCTTCCTCTTCCCGGTCCTCGGGGTCGGTGACCAGCCGCCACAGCACTTCCTTGATGTTGATCACTCCCAACATCTCCTCGAGCCCGTTGCGCACGAGGGGTAGGCGCGAGTGCATCGTCTGTCGAGCCTTGCGCAGAAGCGTCTCTTCGTCGTCCTCCAGAGAAAGGAACACCACATCGTTGCGATGGACCATGATCTGGCGAACCTGCAGGCGGGGAAGCTGGTAGGCCGCCTCGATGAGCGCGTGCTGCTCTTGATCGATGGCCTTGGATGACACGGCCAATCGCACCAGAGCCCGGAGGTCGTCGGCGACCGAAGTTCGCAGGCTGCTTCCGCCCCCCAGTCGCCGGACGAGCGCCTCCACGATGAACGTGATCGGCTGTAGCAGTACGCTCACCGCATTCAGAGGCCTGGCTATCCAAACGATCGCCGGCGTGGCGAAACGAACGCCGAGTGTCTTCGGCAACAGTTCCGAGAACAGAAGAACGGCCAAGGTCAGGGCTGTCGTGAAGAGCGCAATGCTCGAGTCCCCGAACGTCCGCTGAAACTCTCGCCCCGCAATGGCGGCTCCGCCGGTGTTGGCCAGCGTGTTCAGAATGAGGATGGCCGCGATGGGCCGGTCGAGGTTGTCCTTCATCCGCTGGACGAGAGCGGCGGCGCGGCTCGTCTCGGCCAGCGAGTGGATCCGGGCTCGGCTGCTGCTGAGCAGCGAGGCTTCGGACAGAGAACAGAAGAAGGAGGTCACCAGGACCACGAGGACGGATATGATGAGGAGCATTCAGGCGCAGCCCCGAATGTAGGGCCCGGAGCCGACGAGAATAAAGCCCGGATGATGTCCGGGCCAGATCCGGCGTGACGATCTACGCAGTAACCCTCATCCGCCGAACTGCGCCCAGCGGATATTGGTCAGCTCATTGGGGACCAGCACCTCTTCGTGGTGAGGGACGACCCGAACCGTGTAGCCGTGGCGACCGCTGTGATCGGCGGGCACCTGAGCCCGGAAGTTATGGATTCCGTCGTGCTCGTCGACCCGCTCCATGGGAGTGACCTCGGCTTGGCCGAGGTCGGCCAAGGCGTCGACGGCGCCGTGATACACCTGAACCTGGACGTCGTCGGGCTGGAGGGCACCGAGTCGCACGGCCGCCGTTACCTCGAAATTCTCACCGACCCGCGTGGCGATGGACGGACCCTCGACCCTCTCGACCCAGACTTCGTTCCAGTGGTGCTGGATGCGACGCTTCCAGTCGGCCACCGCTTCGGTAGCGGCCCGGTCGCCTGCGACCCGCCCTCGATAGTGGTCGGCCGCGGGAATGTAGAACTTGTCGACGTAGTCCTTCACCATGCGGTCGGTCGTGTATTCGGCGGCGAGCCGGACCATCATCTGTTTCATCATCTTCACCCAGCGTCGGGGGACGCCGCGCGTGTCCCGGCCCTCGTAGAAAGTTGGAACAACCTCGTTCTCGAGGATGTCATACAGGGCATTGGCCTCGATGGGGTCTCGGTCCTCCGAGTAGTCTTCACCGTTGCCGATGGCCCAACCGATGCCCGGCTCGTAGGCTTCGGCCCACCATCCGTCGAGGATCGAACAGTTGAGCCCCCCATTGGGAATCAGCTTCATCCCGCTCGTACCGCTCGCCTCACGCGGCCGCTGAGGATTGTTGAGCCACACATCGGCTCCCTGGACCATGTGACGCGCGACATCGATATCGTAGTCCTCCAAAAAGACGATGGCGTGTTCGAACTTCTCTTCCTTGAGAGTGTTGGCGATCGTCTTGATGAACTCCTTGGCCGGCAGGTCCGCCGGGTGCGCCTTGCCGGAGAAGATGAACTGTACCGGTCGGTCGTGGTCCTGAAGCAGCCCCACCAGCCGTTCCAGATCGCTGAACAGAAGCGTCGCTCGCTTGTAGGTCGCGAAGCGTCGGGCGAACCCGATGGTCAGAGCATCCGGATTCAAGGAGCGGCCGACATCATCGAGAACGTGAGGCGGCTCGTTGCGGCGCGAGGCTTGCCAGGCTAGCCGCTTACGCACGTAGCTCACGAGCTGCATCCGCAGCGACACGTGGGTTCGCCACAGCTCCTCGTCGGGAATGTGGTGTACGTATGACCAGACCTCGGGGTCGGAGACCCGCGTTCGCCACTCGGGAGGCAGGTAGCGGTCCAAGAGCTCGGCCATCTCCGGCGCAACCACGCTGAGCGTGTGGACGCCGTTCGTCACGTGGCCGACGGGGACTTCATCCTCGGGCCAATCCGCCCAAGCTCCCTGGCTCTGGAGCATGCGTCGCGACACGGCGCCGTGCAGCTTGCTCACGCCGTTCCGGCGTGTGGAATGGCGGACGGCCACCACCGCCATGTTCAGGGGCTCATTCGGGTCGTGCTGATGATTTCGACCGAGGGCCATGAAGCGCTCGAGGTCGAGCCCAACGAGACCATAGTAGTCGGAAAGGTAGCGCTGCACGAGGTCTTTGCCAAAGACGTCGAAGCCAGCGGGAACCGGCGTGTGGGTGGTGAAGACGTTTCCGTCTTCGACGATCTCGCGCGCGAGTTCGTACCGCATGCCTTCGCGCTCCATGAGATGACGCGTGCGCTCCACGCCGAGGAACCCTGCGTGCCCTTCATTCATGTGACAGACGGTCGGTTCGCGTCCGAGCTTCGCCAACGCTCTGAGACCACCGATGCCGAGGATCATGAGCTGCTGGATTCGAAGCTCGGTTCCGCCGCTGTAGAGCGCGCGCGTGATCTGTCGATCCGACGGGGAGTTCTGCTCCACGTTGGTGTCCAGCAGGAACAACGGGATGCGACCGACGTCGACTCGCCATATCTGCGCATGGACGTGACGGCCCGGAAACTCGACGAAGATGGTTTGCGGGGCCCCCGATTCATCTCGTTCGAGCGTGATCGGCAGGTTGTAGAAGTCGTTGGGTGGATACATCTCCATCTGCCACCCGTCCGTGTTGAGATACTGACGGAAGTATCCCTCCTGATAGAGGAGCCCGACACCGACCAGCGGCAGGCCCAGATCACTGGCGCTCTTCAGATGGTCTCCGGCGAGGACGCCGAGTCCCCCGGAATAGATGGGCAGGCAGGCGGTCAGCCCGAATTCCGCGCTGAAGTATCCAATCCGGATCGAAGCGTGATCCATGTGCTCCGTCTGAAACCACGCCGGGCTGGCCAGATACTGGTCGAGCCGCTCGTTGGCTCGACCCAGCTGGCTGAGAAATCCCACGTCGGTCGCGAGTTCGTCCAAACGCGGCTGGGGCACCCGGCCCAAGAGCGCGACCGGGTTGTGGCCGGAAGCCTCCCACAGCTCGGGGTCGACACGGTGGAACAAGAACCTGATCTCTGGGGTCCAGTCCCAGAGGAGGTTGCGCGCCAGCTTCTCGAGGCCGGCGAGCGGTTCGGGGAGGACCGGCCGTACTTCGACAAACTTGAGGTGGGGATTCATGACGGGCCGTCTTTCGCCTCTTCCTGGCAAGGGGTCAACCTGGTGGCGAATTCGATGCCCGTGGCTCGCCGGATCGGCCTAGGATGCGGCCCCGATGACGCGCTCGGCGACGGATACGGTCGACTTGCTGGCCGCGCAGATCCGCCGGCATCGGGACCTTTACTACCAAGGTCAACCCGAGATCCCCGACGCAGAATTCGACGCTCTGGAGGATCGTCTGCGTCAACTAGCGCCGGACCATCCGGTGCTCGCCGAGGTCGGCACCGCCCCCGACGCCGCGAATGACCTGGTCGTCCCGGTGGAAGTGCCCGACGTGACGTCGAGCCATCCCGACGAGCTGGCGATTCAGCTTCAAACCTGGAGCGACGGTTTTTACGACGGTCGCGAGGTCGACCCGGCACTGTACAAGGCCCACTATCTCGCGCTCTCCAACGCTCGACCGGACCATTCGACCCTGATGGAAGTGGTCCCCCCCCGAGGTTTGGAATGGCCCAAATCCGCCCACGAACTACCGATGGGGAGCCTCAACAAGGTCAACACGGAAGAGGAGCTTCGGGCGTGGTCGGCGCGATGCGACGAATTGGCCAGCGATCTGGAGTTGGATGTCGTCTCCGACGACCTAGCCCTCACCGAGAAACTCGACGGGATCTCGATCGAGCTGCTCTACGACGGCTGCCGCTTCGAAACGGCGATCACGCGGGGCGACGGCATCGTCGGCGAGCGCATCGGCCCCAACGTGAAGCGCATGCGAGGCGTGCCGGAGAGCATTCCCCATTCGCGTCGAGTTTCGGTGCGCGGGGAGATCATCTTGCGTCGCTCCGATGTCCCCGAATTCTCGCGGTTCAAGAAGGCCGTCGACCCGAGTTTCGAACGGGTCAAGAGCCTCCGCAACATGGCGGCGGGAATCGCCCGGACGAAAGATGTCAAACACTTGCCGGGGTGTCGATTTCTGACCGCCCTCTTCTACGAGGTGGAAGGCGTCGACGAACTTGAAGACGAAGTCTCGAAGATCGAGTGGCTGAAAGAGCAAGGATTTCTGTCGCCGCTTCTCGCCATCGGCAACACCGACGAGGTGGTGAAGCTGCATGAAGCCTACGAGTCAAAGCGACGTGCCGAGCTGGACTACGAGATCGATGGTCTGGTGATTCGCGCCAATCGCCTTCGTGCTTTCCACCTGCTCGGGGAGCTGAACCGTCGTCCGCGGGCTGCCGTCGCCTACAAGTTCGCCCACGAGATGCAGGTGACCGAGCTCAAATCGGTCCTTTGGAGCACCGGGGACTCGGGTCGCATCACGCCGATCGCGCAGATCGACCCGGTACTTCTCGCCGGCGCCGAGGTACGACAAGCAAGCCTGCACAACGTCGCCAAGGTCAGCGCCATGGGCATCGGGCCCGGCGACCAGGTTCTCGTCTCGCGGCGCGGAGACGTGATCCCTTATGTCGAGAAAGTCGTGGTCAGCGCCGGCTACCCGGAAGCCGTACCGGCGGAGTGCGGCGTCTGCGGGACGGCGGTACACATGGACGGGGAGTATCTGCTCTGTCCGAACGAGCGCTGTCCCGCCCGGATGCGGGGGCGAATCAAGACCTGGATCCGACAGCTGGGCCTGCTGGAGTGGGGAGAGAAGACGATCGAGACCCTGTTCGCCCGCGGACTCGTCCACGAACCGGCCGACCTCTACCGACTGGGCCTCGACGACATCACCGCGATAAGGGGATTCGGCGAGACGACGGCTCGGAAGCTGCTGGATCCGCTGCTCGCCTACCGCGACATCCCACTCCCGATCTTCATCGCCGCGTTGGCCATTCCGGCGGTTTCGCGGGAAACGGGGAAGCTGCTCGTTCGCGCCGGATACGACACCATCGAGAAGCTGCTTGCCGCCTCGGTCGAAGAGCTGGCCGAGGTCGACGGACTCGGGGCCATCAAGGGTGAGAAGATTCGAGAGGGCCTCGCCGCACGGGCTGAAGAGATTCGGCGTCTGGCCGAAGTCGGCGTGCAGCCCGTAGCGCCGGACGATGGCGGTGCTCTTCACGGACTGAGCTTCTGCTTCAGTGGAGCGCTACAACGACCGCGCAAGGAGCTGGTTCAGCTCGTGGAGACCCACGGTGGTACGGTGAGTTCAGGCGTGACCAAGGGCCTCACCTTCCTGGTCCTGGGCGACCCAAACTCCACCTCTTCGAAGGCCCAGAAAGCTCGCAAGATCGGGACGGAGATCATCGACGAGGAAGCGTTCTTTCACATCGTCGAAGAGCGGACGGGCTCGCCAACACGCTAGACGACGATCAGCTCGTCGGCATCGATGACCTCGACCGATTCCTGGGCCGCCGATCGGATTTCGGAGAGTCGAGCCTCGGACAAGCCCTCGAGATATCGAACCGCCTCCGGGCGATCTCGAATGAAATCGGCGAAGTCTTCTTTGTCCAGCTGGAGCAGCATGGTGGCTTCGACGGCCGCGACCGAGGCTCGAGTCACATCACCATGGATGATCGCAATCTCGCCGAAGACCTCGCCGGGCCCCAGATGGCTCAAGACCAGAGGTTCACCCTCCGCATCGAGCATCGTGACCTGAACCTGGCCTTCGGCCACGACGAAGAAAGACTCGGCTGGGGTTCCTTCACGAATGATCACATGGCCGGACGGGACCGTGACCGTTCGAAAACGGGCGAGCATCTCTCGCTTCTCCTGAGAGCCGAACGCTTCGAAGATGGGTGAAGTCGCCAAGACGTTGGCCAGCAGTCGACGACGAGCAAAGGTCGCGAGTTCCTCGCTGAGCGGAGGATGGTCCTGAGCCAGCGCTTCGACCTGCGACCGATCGAGGGCGAACATCTCCGTCGGGCGGGTCGTCCGTACGGTCGCCGATCGCGGCTTGTGCAAGAACAGCGAGAGCTCACCAAAATAGGAGCCCGCGGGCAATACGGCCAGCTTTCGTCCGCCTCGCAGCACCTCGACCTCGCCCCGCACGACCATGAAAAGGGCATCGCCGACGTCGCCCTCGTGAACGACGGTCGCTCCGGGCGGGAGCTTCTTGAGTTCAAGTCGGGGCAGTGCTCGACGAAAGCTCTCGAAATCGAGATCGCCGAACAAAGGGAGCGGTGAGCGCTCGACGACGGCCGGAGGGTCGGGCGGTGTTGCGCTCAGCTCGGCGGCCCGGCGCACGAGCTCATCCCGAGAGTCGATCTCCTGAAACGCCCGCTCATCCACGCGGACCAGAGGAGCCACGGGCGGAGGGACGCGCGGTTTGCCCCCGGGTTCGGCCCGCTGATGCAAGTCCCGCAGCACGTTCCAAACGCCCTCGGCTTCGGGCTCCAGGGCGAGGGCATCGCGGGCCATGGCCAGGGCCGACAACAGGTAACCGCGCGCCGCGAGGTCGCGTGCCCCGACGACGAGCGCTTCGACAGCCGCGGAAGTCTGATCGAGGGCCGCCAGCGACAAGCCCACTTTGAGACGAGCTCGATGGTCGTGGGGCGCCGCGGCGAGCACATCGGCGGCGTGTCGGAGCGCCATCCAGAAATCCCCCCGCTGGGCAGCTTGGTCCGCCGCCTCGTGGAGGTCTCGCGTGGTCACCGTCGTCATGCCTGCTAACCTCGCATTGTCACGCCCCCTGCGATAGCCCAGCCCCGCCGGAAGCTGGATTCGCGAGACTAGGCCGTGCTACGGAAAAAACGTTGCAGCAGGTACGACCGGAAGCCGAGATCGAAGTCCGCGATGCATGCGACGACGACGGTCCGGCCCTCCTTTTCTTGTGGCGAGAGCTCATGGATTTTCACCAGCAGCTCGACGACCGGTTCGCCCTGGCCGAACTGGCCGACGACCGGTTCCGCGCGTACATCGATGTTGCCCGAAACCGTGAGGACTACCACGTGCGAGTCGCATCCCGGCAGGGCGAAGTGGTGGGTTTCGTCGTCGCCTGCGTACTCCCCAACAGCCCGGTCTACCGGACACGCTGGATCGGATACATCAACGACATCTGCGTCCACTCCGCTCACCGACGGCGGGGAATCGGAGCCACCCTGGTGCGTGATGCGGTCGGCTGGATGAAGAGCGTCGGTGCCGAGTCGTTCGAGGTCTACGTCGCGCAGGCGAACGGACCGGCACGAACGTTCTGGAGGCGCATGGGGGGGCGCGAGTACTTGGAGCGGTTGAGCATCACCTTGGATCCGGAGGCGTGACGACGTGTCCGAAGAGATGGCCCAGATCGAACAGTTCGTGAAGCTGGCCTGGATGCGCCGGAAAGGTCACCTGAGCTCCGAGCGCCGACCCGAGTTCGATGCTCTCGGCGAGGCTCTGAAGATGGCTCTGGACCGTGGCGGCGCATCGGGCGAGGCGAGCGGCCCGGCTCCCCGGGTCGGGGCCAGCGATTCTTCCGTAGACATCCGCCCTCCGCCGGACGTTCGAGCGGCGGCGGCGAAAGCGGTCTCCGCCTCGGCCGCCGGGCATTCGACCGCCCCCCGGGCCGGGCCCTCGACGGCGTCCGACCCGTCTCCCGCCACGCCCGAACCGTCGCCGACCGATCGCGTGGAGCTGCCCGATTCGGTCCGGACCGTCGAGGTTCCGGCAAGCTCGTCGTACACGCCCTCCGCGCAGCCTGTCTTCATGGACGACTACTTCGGTGACGATGACCCGTCACCGCCGGACTGGTCCGAAGAAACCACGGCGACCGAAACGGTGCCGGTGTCTCCGCCGGTGCCGAAACCGGAGGTGACCGACCTACACTCACCGTCCCCGTCGGCGTCGGCGTCGGCGTCGGCGGACGAACGGCGTGCTCCGAACCCTCCGGCGGCGGAGTCGAAAGTCTCTGCGTCGCAATCCCGCCGGCAGATGCTCGTCCACCTGCAGGATGGAACGGTCGTGCGCGGACGCGCAGCCGATTGGAGCCTCGTCGGGAACTCGGTCGTTCTGGAAGGAAAGGCGGGTTCGACGACCGTCGAGTTGTCGAAGGTCCTCGTGATCTTCTTGGGCTCGCATCCCCTCGGGGGAGAAGCCGCCCCGGAGAACCCACGGCGACTGAAGGTCCGCCTTTCGAACGGTAAGAAGCTCGTGGGTACGACCGACGACTACGAGGAGGGCAAGGACCGGTTCACCCTCGTGCCCGAGGGCAAGAGCAAGGGCGTCGACCGGGTCTGGATACCCGCTTGGTCGGTGACGTCGGTGTCGCCGGTCGAATGAGGCGTCAGGGCATGACGAGGCCGGTACGAATGGCCAGCAGCACGGCATCGGCGACGTTCGAAGCGCCGAGTTTCTTGAAGAGCCGAGCCCGATGGGCCTCGACCGTCTTCACGGAGATCGAAAGCCTCTCACCGATGGCCTGGTTGGAGTGCCCGTTGGCCATCAGCTCGAGGACCTCTTTCTCTCGCGCCGTTATCTGAACCGCCGCCCGCTCACGCTCGGTGGCCACGCCGGATACGTAGGTCCGGCCTTCTCCCATCGCCTGAAGGGAAAAGACCAGGTCGGCCACGTAGGGCTGCTTCGTCACGACCGCCTGAGCACCCGCTTCCTGAAGACTCCGCAGGTAGGCGTCGGAGTCGCGAGCGGTGACCGCCGCGATCTTCACGTCGGGCAAGTGCAGTCGCAGCTGGCGAAGGGTTTCGAGGGGGTCCCGTGCCGGAGGAAGGGCGTCCACGTCGATCATGACGTACCGGGCACCGACCGCCCGTGCCTCCTGAGCGTCGACGTTCATGCTGTCATTCAGGTGAAGCCTCATCGACCGCTTCCGCAGCCAGTGCTCGAGCTGCGGTGGAACCTTGGGTGCGTAGACGAGGACGACGTCTTGGACCACTTCGCCGCTGGTCGGCCCAGCGCTGGAGGGGGTCGGGTTGGTTTCATTTATCATGGGACTTCCCTCGGTCATCATTCTAACTCCTGACGCACCTCAGAACAGGAAAACTTGTCCTGACATTCCCGTATTTAGGGTAGTTTTCAGACCCTATTTACCCTTAAAGATCCGCCGAAACGGCGCGATCCCGCAGGGTTAGCCTGAGTCGTCTCACGGGAAAGGCGCCGCCAGCGCCGCCCGAACGTCCGCTTCGAGACGGCGGGGGGAAGGGGGACCACGATAGGTGGCAACCACGGTCTGGTCGCGCCCGACCAGCACGGAGGTGGGGAAGCTGTACACACCGTAGGCCCACGCAATCCCCTGGTCGTCGCGGACCGAAGGAAACGTCACGTCGTGCTGGCGCAGGAAAGATTGCACCCCTTCCACGTCGTCGGGCTCTTGGTTGATTCCGAGGACGACCAGTCCCTGGGCCCGATATCGTTCATGCAGTGTTTCCAGGTGAGGCAGCGAAGCTACACAGGGCGGACACCACGTTGCCCAGAAGTCGAGGAGAACGACCTGGCCCTCGAGACCGCGAAGCGACACGGGTTTGCCGTTCAGGGTCTGCCCCGAAAAGGCCGGAGCCGGCTCGCCGCTCACCGGAGCCCCCGGTCCGGATGCGACCGCGACGATCCGGGAGGACACGACGCCCAGGGCGGCGACCATGGTCACCACTAGGGCCGTCCCGGACCCGAGGCTCCGTGCGCGTATCGCTTTCATGCTGGGCATAGCAACCTACGCTCGTTGTACGTGTCTTCCCGTCATACGTTTCAGTCCACGTCCAGGGAGGCGGCCCGCGTCCGCTGCCGGCGGGTCGCCGTCGGGACTTCGGCTCGATGATCCATCTTCTCTACGGGCAACGGCTCGACGCTTTGCTCGCAGCCTGGGCGAGCCGAGCACCGACCGGCGGACAGTGGTGGGAGGGTACCACTTTCTTGATCCCCACACCGGCCGTCGGCCGCTGGGTCCGCCACTGGTGGGTGCAGCACTTCGGGGCCTCGGCGAACTGGCACCAGCGAACGCTGCTGGGGTTCATCGACGATCGCGTCTACGAAGCGACGAAGAAGCGGCTCCGGTGCGGGCGTAACCTGGAGCCCCTGTACATCGACCGATTATTCGGAAGGAGCCTTCCCGACGAACTCGCTGCCTATCTCGACGCAGAAAGGGAGGCCCCCGCTCGAACTCGTCGACGGCTCCACTTGGCCCGCCGGCTCGCCCGCGACGTCGATGCCGCACGGGGCGGGTCACGGCCGGAAGGCGAGTCGTGGCCGGAACAAGCCTGGGCCTGGGCCCTCGATACGGCCGCGGCGTCAGACCTCGTCGACTGGGAGGAGGCGACGCGCGACCTCGAAGCGTGGAGACTGCCGCGAAGCCTTCAGCTGCTCGACGGGACGGATGCCGTGCCGACCGAGGTCGTCTCGCGATTGGGCGAGGCCTGCGAGCTGTGGGTGCTGGCAACCAACCCGTGCGCGGAGTTCTGGGAAGATCTGCCGGTGCGCGATGCCCGGCTACCGTCACGCCATCGGCCCATGTTGCCCGGGCTGGCGCTGCCCGTTTCCGACAACCCGCTGCTGGTCGAATGGGGCGGGGCTGGTCGACCGCGCATCGAAAAACTCAACACGGTCTCCCAAGGCGACTTCACCGCGGCCTTCGACCTGACGGAGAAGCGCACGGTGTTGGGCGCCGTCCAGCAGGACATCCTGCGTCGTCGAGCACCCCAGCCGGTGGATGTCGAGCGGGGATCTCCTACGATTACCTTCTTCGAAGCTCGTTCGCGGGTGGAAGAACTGGACCGCGTCGCCGGCCAAGTCCGTCGCCTCATCGACGACGAACCGGACCTTCGACTCTGCGACATCCTGCTGGCTCTGCCCGATGCCTCGGCGCACGACTTGCGGAGCGGACTTCACGCCGCTCTCGGTCGCTACGATGGCCTGGTATGGAGTGACGTCGATCGGTCCTGGGCGGACTCGGGCGGCCTCGTCGACGCGTTTCGTCGAGTGGTCCATCTCTTCCGGAACAGACTGGAGGGTGCCCGCGCGCTCGAGCTGCTCGAACACCCGAATTTCCGCTACCCGGGAGACGGCGACGAGCGCGCCCAAGCTGAACGGTGGATCCGCGCCCTGCGAGTCACCGGGGGCCTCGGTCCCGACGGGCGAGCGGAGATCTACAGCGAAGACGATCTCTTCACCTGGGAACAGGCGGTGCGCCGGCTCGCACTCGGATTCGTCTACGCCGACGACGACCGGCCTTCGATCCACGGTCACCGATACCTTCCTCGGGGTCCCGGTGAACTCGCCCCGTTTTCGAGCTTCGTGAGCTTCGTAGACGGGCTTCGGACGACGGCCGAACGACTGAGCGCTCGACGAACCCTGGGCGCTTGGGCGGAACCTCTGGCCAGCCTGGTGGAATCGCATCTGCGGCTCCGCGATGCCGGCGAAGAAACCGAGCTCGGTATCCTGCTGGACGCGATCCATGCCCTCGAAGGCCTCCCGAGCACCGCCGCCGTCCCGGTCGAGGCGGCGCTGGATCAAGTCGACCGCCGTTTGAATCGGCGACGGCGGACCGACCCCGGAGCCTTCATGCGTGGAGTGTGCATCGCGCCGCTTTCGAGCGTCGCAACCATTCCGTTCGAAGTCTGCTTCGTCGTCGGACTGGAAGAGGATCGATTTCCGCGGCGAGGCCCGGGTCGAGCGGACGACGATCGCTTCGATTTCCTGATGCGCGTCATGAGCACGAAGCGCTCACTGCGTCTCTCTGCGGTTCGGGGCGACGACCAGGCCCGGCCGCCATCCTCGGTATTCCTGGAGCTTCGGACGACCCTCGAACGTACATACGGCATCGAGTTCGGCCTTCCGCCTCGAGCCGCGTACGCAAGCCCCGTGGAAGCGCGACGACGACGAGCTCGAACCGAGGTCCCGCCCGTCGACTGGGGGCTCGCGCCATCGGAGGCTAGCCCGGCACCGCGGACGGTCCCGCGGTGGGCCATCAGCGAATTTCTCGTTCGGCCCGATCGCGCGTGGCGCGAGGTGGCCCTGGGGCTGCGTCCTCCGACCCCTTCGCGAACACCGCGCGAAGTCTTCCGAGTCAGCGCAAGCCAGGCCTCGCAGCTCCTCGGCGAGCTGTTCGAGCGGTGGCCCAACCTTCAGGAGGCGACCATCGAACCTCTGATCCACACCGCGCTCCGAGAACGGGCGGCGTACGACGACGTACCCGTGGGTCTGTACGGCGCGGCCGAAGCTCGTCGACTGACCGACATCGCTCGCCGATGGCTGGACGCGTTGTGGGGTGAAGGGCTACCGACGGTGAAGCCGAAGCCTCCGTCGCCCACGCAGCGTATCGACCTGGACGGCCATCGAGCGATCGAGCTCTTCGGACCGCATCCTCTGACCATCGAGACCCCGGACCACCGGTGGGTGGTGACGCTGTACGCCGGCCCCCGCCAAAGCGAAGAGCGTGCGATCAGCCGCGCATTCGTGGAGCACGTACTGCACGGAATCCACCACGATGCCCCGACCACGGTGCTCTCCCTGGATGGCTCCGGCCGACTGTTTCCGTTTCGGTTCCGGTCCCTCCCCGCGGATGAAGGGCGCTCATGGCTGGCCTCGACCATCGATGAGCTGCTCACGGAGTCCCATCACGTGAGCTTTCCCATGACGACCGCACGAGAGCTGCTGGCCGCCCGTCGGGCGGGAAGATCCGCGGGGTACGACCCCATCTTGCGCCGAGCCCGCGTTCACGATCCCGAGGCCGAGGCCGACGGTCGCCCCATTCCGCCGATCGACCGCGCCTTGGCGTGGTCGACACGGCGTTTCGACCTGCTGGAGCGAATGCTCTCATGACGGCCGCGCTGGTGAAGAAGCCGGAGTTTCTGTCGGCTCGTGACGTTGCGTCTTCCGCGATCGTCGAAGCGTCGGCCGGAACCGGCAAGACGTTCGCCATCGAGCACCTCGTGGCGGATGCGGTGCTGGCGGGTCTCGAGATCGATCAGATTCTCGTGATCACCTTTACGGAGAAGGCCGCCGAAGAGCTCGGGTCGCGCGTGCGCGAGGTCTTGGCCAGCCTCCACCGTCGTTCCTCGGACCCCGCCGTGCCCGGGATGGCCGGGACGGAGGCGACGCACTGGCGCATCGACGACGCGGGTCGAGCCCGACTCGAGCGAGCTCGCCGCGGCGTGGCGCGGGCTCCCATCTCCACGATTCATGGCTTCTGTAACCGGGTGCTGCACGAGCTCCCCTTCGCCGCCAACACGGCCCTCGACCGAGACGTCGTGCCCGATGAGACGGTCTTCGAAACCGCGTTCGAGCAGCTTCTGCGTCAGCTGCCCGGCGACCCGCAGCTCGCGCCGTGGGTCGCGGATTGGACCGAGCACAAGAGCCTGGCTCGGCTGGGTCGGATCCTGCGCGAAATCTGGGCCCGCGGCGCCGAGCCCACGCCTCGGTGGCGACCCGACGTGTTTCGGTCGGCGCTGGAGCGGCTCGCCGATACGCCCATGAATGCGCTCTCGCAGGCGGTCGAGCGCTCGGCGCTGCCGCCCGGACGTCGACGGGCTCTCTTGGCCGCCGTCAACCAGGTCAAGCGCCTCGCGACCTCCAACCTCGAGGGGAAACCGCTCGGTGCGCTTCGCGAGGCCGCGCGGACGCGACCGCGAATCGACATGATCTGCGCGTCGCTCGAGCCGGAGTGGCCCCAGGCCGAGTCAGTGCTGGAAGCTCTCGACGCCCTACGCCAGGCGGCCGTTCCCGAGGAGGCCGCTCTCGTGCAGATGCTCCTCCCCGGGCTCGAAAGAGCGGTGCGAGTCCTCAAGGCGGAGCGCGGGTGGATGTCCTTCGGGGACATGGTGAACGACCTCGACCGCGCACTGGACGGTCCTCGAAGCCTCGACATCGTCGCTCGACTCCGCGCGCAGTACCGACTGGTTCTCGTCGACGAGTTCCAAGATACGGACGCCGTGCAGTGGAGGATTGTTGCCCGCTGCTTCGCTGAATCGCCCGACCATCGCTTGATCTTGGTCGGCGATCCCAAACAGGCGATCTATGGCTTCCGCGGCGCTGACATTGCGACCTACCTGGCGGCTCGGGACCAGCAGCTGAGCGGAGGGGCCCAGCTACTCGCTCTGGAGGCGTGCTTTCGCAGCACACCGGAGCTGATCGACGCCACCAATCGCCTCTTCACCACACAGACACCCGAGCCCTTCTTCAGCGGAGGCATCCGGATGGAGCGGCCTCTCCGTCCCGGTCGTCCCGACATGCAGGGGCTGTGGAGCGACCAGGGCCGGCTGGTCCCGGTTCAGTGCTTGCGCTGGCCGAAGGAGGAACCCCTCGAGTCTCGGGACCACGTCCGACGCGTCCTGGCCACGGGTCTGGCGGAGACGATAGCCGAGCTCTTCGCATCGGGCGCCCGAACGCCCCACGCACCGCTTCGCCGGCGCGACGTCTTCGTCCTCACTCGTACCCTGCGCGAAGCCTATCTGATGGCGGCCGCGCTGCGGCGTCGAGGCCTCCCCGCCGTGATCACCGACCGACGAACCTCCGGCGACGGGAGTGAACGAGAGGACGTCCTGGCCGTCCTACGCGCGGTGGCCGACCCTTCCGATCCGGCGTTGACAGTCGCAGCCTACGCCACGCCTTTCTTCGGTGTCCCCCCCGAGCTCCTGCATCGAACCCGAGACCTGCCGGTCGGCCACCCGTGGATGGAGCGCTTGCTCCACGCCCGCCGTCTGGCGGATGATCGGAGGTTCGCCGACATGATTCGCGTCATCGTGGAGGACGGTGATCTGCTGGAGCGCAGCGCTCTCGACCCTCGACTGCAGACTCGCTGGCCTGGATACGAGGCGATCTTGTCCGCTTTGCTCACCGAGGCCGAGCGGGTCCTGATCGGTCTCCCTCGCCTGATCCGATGGCTCGAAGGTGCCGAACCCGCAGGCTTCGCATCATCTTCGGTTCCGTTGGATGCCGTTCGCGTTTCGACGATCCATGGCGCCAAAGGCTTGGAAGCCGAGGTCGTCGCCGTCTTTGGCGCCCTCTTCGAGCGCGAGCTTCGACTCACGCCGTATCATGGTCCCGACGGGTGGAGCGTACACATTGGAGACACGCCGCCAGCGGAGGCCATTCAGCAGCATCGCGAAGAAGAGGAGCGGCTCTTGTATGTCGCTCTCACGCGGGCCCGGCGTCGGGTGTTCCTCCCGTTTTTTGGTGGCTCGGAGAGCGCCATCGACGGCCCCTACGGAAAGCTCGATCGCATCGTCGCCGAGCGTGTCGGAGAACCGGGATTCGAGGTCGTCGAACTCCCGATGCTCACCGGGCGAGCGACCTCGATGCCAGCCGCCGCCGAAGCGCCGGACTTCGCCCCGCCCGACCCGCCGCCGAACGAACCGATCGCCCGATCTCGGCGCGGTGACCAGCTCACATCGTACACCCAGCTGAAAGAGAGGCGTCGGGGCCCGGAGACGTGGTTCGATGACCGCCATCCCATCGACGTGACGCTGGCCAACGACCTCCCGGGCGGAGCCCAGACCGGAAAATGTCTGCACGCTCTGCTCGAGACGGTCGATCTGGACCTCGCCGCCCGCTGCAGAAATGCCGAAGACTTCTGCGAGCACTTCCGCAGCCACCTCGACCGCACCATGAAGCGGTTCGAGCAACCGCGCGAACACCGGGAGGCGTTCGGTCGCATGGTGTTCGATACGCTGGTCCGGCCGTTGCCGCTATCCGCGGGACGACCCCTTCGTCTCATCGATCGACCGCCGCTCGTGCGAGAAATGGACTTCGCGTTCCGCGATGCGGCGACCGGCTCGGTCGTCCGCGGCTTCATGGATGTGGTCCTGGAGTTCGAAGGCCGTCTTTGGGTGCTCGACTACAAGAGCGACAGCCTCCCCGAGTACGGCCCGAGGTTCATCGAACGCCACGTGGCCGAGCACCACCGGCTGCAGGCTCAGGTGTACGCGATGGCGATTCAGCGTTGGCGGCCCGGACGGGAGCTGGGGGGCGTCGCCTTCATCTTCCTGCGTGCCCCTGCAGACCAGGGCGTCTTCATCACCGAGCCCGCCCCGACGGATATCGCGAAGGTGGAGGCGAGGTTGAAGAGCTGGGAGCCGGAAGCGTGACGATCGATGTCGTTCGGCTTCGACGGAGCTGGCTCGAGCGAGAGCTTCCGGCAGCGGTGTTCGAGACCGCCCGCGCTCTCACCTGGGCCCTGGGCTTCGAAGACGACCCGCTGGCGTGGTCGCTCGCTCTATCGACGCTGCTGGCTCGACATCGCGGTGGCGTACGAACGCCGCTGCGCACCGAGGCTCTGGCCGACGTTCTCGGCCTCGGGCCGGACGACGCCGAGACCCGTCGAGCGCTGGCTGCGGGCGTGATGGCCGAGGAGAACCATCTATGGGCGACACCTGCGGGCCCGATGCGTCCCTGGGTCCGGGAGGGAGCGCTCGTAACGACTCGACGATTGTACGCCTGGTCGAAAGAGCTGGAGTCGGAGGTCGACCGGCGCTCCACCCCGCACGTTCCCGCGTCGACCGTGCAAGTAGCCGGCCTGACCCGTGAGCAGGAAAGCGCGGTGCAGGCCGCCCTCGTCCAGCCGATGTCGCTGGTGACCGGCGGCCCCGGGACCGGAAAGACCACGGCCCTTGCCGCCCTGGTCGACGAGGCACGCCGTCGAGGCGAGGTGGTCGCCCTCGGTGCGCCGACCGGGAAGGCCGCCCAGCGGTTGCGTGCGGCGCTGAGGGCACGCGGTGGAGTGAGCGCCGCCGTCGAGGCCCAGACCGTCCATCGTCTCCTCGGGATCGCCGACCGCGCGGCGGTCGCCGCGGCCGGCGAGCGCCCCCTCGAAGCCGACCTCGTGATCATCGACGAGGCCTCGATGCTCGAGCTCGAACTGCTGGTGCGCGTTTTCCGTAGTCTCCGCGAGGAAGCCCGACTCGTCTTGGTGGGAGACCCGAGGCAGCTCCCCCCGATCGACGCCGGCGCGCCTTTCGCCGAGCTGGTGGCCAAACACGAGGGTCTCGCCCGCCACCTCACGAAGAATCTCCGGGTCCGCCCTACGGAGGGCGGACGTCGACTGGCCTCCTGGGCCGATGCCATCCGCCGAGAGGAGTCGCCCCTTCCCACCTTCGAGGCGGCTCTTCCGCCGCTGGACGCGGAGGGCATCTTCGGCGTCGAGCTCACCGACGACGGCCGAGCGAGACGCGGTCTTTGGCGGAGCTGGCACGAGACGCGAGGCCTCCTCCCCCCGCCGGATGCATCCGCCGCCGACCAGCTGGCGACCGTCGAGCGGTCGCGGATCCTGACCGTGGTTCGGGAAGGCCCGCACGGGAGTCTCGCCATCAATCGCGACCTCGTGCAGCTGCGCGGCCTGGGCCGAGACGATCGGAGCTGGGCGCCCGGACAACCGCTGATCGTGAAGCGAAATCTGTACGCGAGCCGCCTGTTCAACGGAGACCTCGGAATCGTGATCGACGACCCCTCGGGCGGAAGGCGCCTGCTCTTCGACTCCGGAGAGGGCCCTCGGACGTTCGACGTGGAGAGCCTTCGCGAACACGTCGAGGGTGCGGATGCCCTCACCGTCCACAAGGCCCAAGGCTCGGAGTTCGACTGGGTGCTGGTCTGGCTGGGCAGCGCTCCGCATTCCCTCGCAACCCGCGAGCTCGTCTACACGGCGGTGACCCGCGCTCGACGCCAGGTGGTGATCGCTGGCCGAGCCGATGTGCTGGCCGAGGCCCTGAAGCGCCGAGCGCGGCCGGTCACCGACCGGGGAGCGAGACCGGCATGAACATCGTTTTGATTAAGCCCGGAGATCCGACCGACGGACACCGGGTGCGGGTGACCGGCCGACGAGCTCGCCACCTGTCCGAAGTCTTGGGTGCGAAGGTCGGGTCCACGGTTCGGGTCGGACGGATCGACGGACCGCTGGGCCAGGCCCGGGTTCGGGCGATCGACGTCGGAGCCGCCGAACTGGAATGCGAGTGGACGCACGCCGCACCCGAACCGTGGCTGCATCTGGTCTTGGCCGTCCCGCGCCCCAAACAGCTCAAGAAGCTGTTGCCTCAGGTCGCTGCACTCGGTCTCGCTTCCCTCATCCTGACGCGAACCTGGCGGGTGCAGCGGCCGTACCTGACCAGCCCGCTGCTCCGGCCAGATGGATACGGACCGCTCATCGAAGATGGTTTGATGCAGGCGGGCCGCACGGCTTGGCCCCACGTCGAGCGCTTCGAACGATTCGAGTCGTTCTGCGCGTCCGTACATGGCCTTCCGAAGACCCGGTTGGTCGCCCATCCGTACGCGGTCATTGATCTCGACCAGCGCACCCGCGTGGAGGCTCCGGTGGCCCTCTTCATCGGCCCCGAAGGCGGACTGCTTCCCTTCGAAGTCGAGCGTCTCGCGGAAGCCGGGTTCGACCCAATCCGGTCCGGTGCCGGAACTCTGCGCACCGACACCGCCTGCTTGGTCTTGGGTGGGCAGCTCGATCTCTTGCGGCGAAAGGCGGCGCGACGTTGAAGCCCGCAGCAGACTCGGATAGCGTGCGCGAGTCGCGATGAGCGATCGGCGGATGGGCATGGCCCCGGGTGGTCCGAAGTCGAAGCAACGAAGTTCCGCCAACGAACCACCGAGGGGGTCGCCCCTCGTACAAGAAGGAAGCCCGATTCGGGTTGGAGCAAGCGCTCGCCATGGAACGGGTACCGGCGAATCCAAAAGCCGGGGGAGGAACTGCTAGCGTGCAACAACATCATCGTCTCCCGAGGGAAGAGCTCTAAGGAGATCGGCTAGCACTCTCTCGGAGAGGCGCAGCCCCGGCCGGTTCGGGGCACAACCCGAGCAGGCCGACCAGGGGCGACGGAGGAAACTCCGTTCGCCCCATTTTTTTACCTTTCTCGGCCCGTTGGTTGGGGGGTTCACCCCGCTTATTGACTGGCGTCGGAAAGCGCAGACCCAGTAGTACTGGAGGTTGTGCGAGGACGGGCAAATCGAGCGCTAACCTTGGTCGTGTTGGCCGCGGCCTGCGGGGAAAACGACACGACCGGCGTCGATACGACACCGAACCCCCTGGACCAGCTGAGGTTTCCGGCAGCCGTGGTCTTCGGCGATGTGCCGGTGAAGCTCCGGGTGACCGAAGCCCTCGAGTTCATCAATGAGGGGACCAGCGCGCTCCGCATCGTGTCCACGGAAGCCGGCACGCTGTTCACGACGGATAGCTACGCGTTCGAGGTCGATGAGAGCCTGCCGTTCGTCATTCCCCCAGGACCACCCACCAACTTCAACATCTCCTTCTCTGCCCAGACGGAGGTCGACCGAGCCCTGACCTCCCTGACGTTCACGTTCGACGACGGTAGCTCGGCCACCGTAGAGCTGATCGCCGAGGCGACCGAAGCTCTCGAGCTGGACCGGACTCAGCTGGACTTTGGCCCCGTCCTCGTCGGTCGCCCCCGGGAGGACACACTCACCATCCGCAACGTGCTCCGTCGACCGGTTCCGATCCACGTGGGCACGGTCGGCGGCCGGGCCCAGGCGGACGTCGTGGAGGGCGTGGGGAGATTCGAGATCGATGCCGCCGTGAACGACGAGGGTCGACTGGCGAGCGCCTCACCTCTCGCCGGCGGGTCCACGATCGAGATTCCGATTCGCTACGTCCCGGACCCGAGCAGTGACGCCGTGGACCGGGCGATATGGAAGGTTGGCGCCTGCCCCAGTCTGGACGACGACTGCTCGTTCGAAGTCGAATTTCGCGGCGAGCCGATTCCGGCGCCGATCCTCTGTTCGAGGGTCAATGGCGACACCGTCGAGGCGCTCTCGTTCGGGAACCTCAACCCTCCCGAGACGGCGAGTCTGTCGGTCCGATGCGAGGCTCAGGGTGACATCGAAGTCTCGTCGATCGCTCAGCCGAGCTTCGACCGCACCGGCGTGACGGTCACAACCGACCTCGACGGGGCCCCCCCGTACAACCTTCAGGCCGGGGTGACCTTCAACCTCGAATTCGCGTTCGACCCGTCACCCTTGGCCAGCGGGAACGACATCCCGGAGGACGCGGCCTTCGAGCTTCGCCTTCGAGATCCGCGAACCGCGGCCGAGCTCGACCCGGTCCGAATCGAGCTTGACGGAGGCCACGGTCGACCCGCGCTCGTGTTCGACGTGCCGGTGGTCGACTTCCAGAGCGCACGGTTCGATACCGAACGCAAAGGCCGTGTCGTAGTCACGAACGTCGGTCCGGTTGCCTTTTCCGGCACCATGGTGATCGAGCCGGGCCCGGATACGCCCGCCGCCGCCTTCAGCTCGCCCCTGCAGGGAGCTTTCGTGGACATCGATCCGGGGCAAGCACGCATGGTCGACCTCGGCTTCGAGCCGAGCGCACCCGAAGGTCCACGGACGGCGGTCGCCCGATTCGAAACGACCGAACTGAGCGACCCCCGAAATCCGGAACTCGTCTTCTCCGTGCCCTTGTCGGGCCGCTCCGAAGACCTGCCGCCTTGCCAGCTGCGGCTATCGTCGTCTCGGATCCCATTCGGCCGGTCTGTGCCGAAAACCGAGAACCGAGCCTATTTCACCGTCCAAAACGCGAGCGGGGCCGAGTGCATGATCAACGGCATCGGACTGGCCCCCGGGTCCGATCCGGAGATCTTCCTCGTGGAGTCGAAGGACGAGATCCGGCTTGGAATCGGCGAGACCCACGTGTTCGAGCTCGGATTCCTTCCCGACCGGGCATTCTCGGCCACGGACCTCGATTTCGAAGCCACCTTCGAGTTCTACGCCTCCGACGACGACCGATCGACGTTCGAGATCCCGGTGACCGCCGCTCAGAGCCCCATCGTGGTCATGCGGGCCCCGAACGTCGTGGACCTGCGCGGCGGTGACCCCCAGTGCAGCTCCTACCGCTCCGAGGTCGCGCTGCTGAACCGTCAAACGTCGATCCTGACCGTCGAGGACATCCGGATCGAAGGCTTCGATGCCGGGGCTTTCGAGCTGGAGCTACCGGGTCCCCTGCCTTTCAACCTGGCCCCTCTCCGCGGGCGTGAGGTCGTCGGGATCCGGTCCGTGACCAGCCAGGCCCGAGAACGAGACCGGTCGGCTTGGCTCACGGTCGAGCTGACCAACACGAGCACGGCGTTCGTCGTGCCCCTGCTCTCCCGCGTCGAAAGCGACTTTCCGGTGCGTGAGGGGTTCGTGCAGGCCAGCGCGCCGGAGACCGACGTGGTCTTCGTCCTGCCCTTCCACTTTGGTGCCGATAGCCTGCTGGCCGAAGTGGCCCCTACCTACGAAGACTTCATCGAGCCGATCCGCGACGTCGGCCTCGACTACCGGATCGGCTTCATCACCGGCGACGATCGGTTCTGCACGACCTCCTTGTTCACGACTCCGCCGAACGTGAGTCATCCCGGGTACTGCGGACTCCTCGCCACGGGTCCCGTCGGGCCCCGCTTCGAGATCCCCTGGCGCGTCATCGACGGAAGCGAAACCTCGCCCAGCCCGGCCGTCGTGTTCGACGGCCAGATTCGAAAGCCCCAACCGTTCTTGCCGTTTACGGAGGCGGCCCTGGAGATGGCGGCGCTGTCCGTCCAGGCCCAGGTGGTCAACGAGTGGAATTCCGAGATTCATCGACCGGACGCCCACCTGCACTTCATCTTCATCAACGACCAGGACGACGCGTCGACTGGCGACCTGGAGTTCTACACCGACGCGCTCCGCTACGCTCGGGGCTATCCCCGCCGATTCGATACGACGGCGAGCGCCATCGTCGGACCGACGCCCGATGGCTGCACCAGTCCCGTTTTCGGAGATGCAGCGCCGGCGCCCAACTTGGCCGAAGCCGTGCGAAGGATCGGCGGCGGGCCCGACCAGTCGGTCTGCAATGCGAATTGGCCGGCCTTGATGGAGACCGCGGGGCTGGCCGCGAGCGGCATTCGCACGCGGGTTCAGCTGGCGAGGAGGGCCGCGCCCAGCTCGATTCGCGCCTTCGCCGACGGCATGGAAGTGCCGCCGTTCGATGGGCCCGAGGTCAATTGGTTCTATGAGAGCTCGACGCGCACGCTGACCCTGCGGGACCCGCTGTTCCTCGCGGCGGGGGTCGAGGTCGAAATCGAATACCAGCCGGCCTGCGGCAACCAGTGATCCGTGATCGTCAGACGGCGAGCTGCTTCCAGGCGGCCCGCTTGGCGACCGCCCAGCCGTAGACGTCCTCGTATCGCCGAGCGGCCGGCCCCCAGCCGAAATCCTTACGCATGCCGTTCAGCCGCATCCGGGCGATCAGCTCCGGCGACTGTCGATAGGTCCTCGTAGCCTGGCGAACCGCCTCGGCCAGGGCGGCCGGCGTTGGTGGACCGAAAGCGAAACCGGTCGCCGAATCGAGGCCGATTTCGAGCGTCTCGACGGTATCGCGGAGTCCTCCCACCGACCGGACGACCGGAAGCGTCGCGTAACGCTGGCTGTACATCTGGTTCAGGCCGCACGGCTCGAACCGACTCGGCATCAAGAAGAAGTCGGATCCGGCCTCGATGCGGTGGGCCAGGCCTTCGCTGTAGCCTATGCGGGCACCGACCCGACCCGGGTGGGCGCGAGCGGCGTAGGTCAACGCCAGCTCCAACGTGGGGTCGCCCGACCCTAAAAAGGCGAGTTGCGCTCCGTCCTGCAGCAGGTCGGGCAGCACTTCGATCGCGAGGTCGACGCCCTTTTGATGCGTCATGCGACAGATCATGCCGAAGAGCGGCACATCGGGCCGAACCTCGAGCCCCATCTCGATCTGCAGCTCGCGTTTGCAGACGGCTTTGCCTTCGAGGTCGTCCACAGAGAAGTGGGCGGGAAGAAAAGAGTCGGTTTCCGGGTCCCACACCGCGTCGTCGATCCCATTGAGGATCCCGACGAGATCGGCGCCCCGATAGTCGAATACCTGATGCAGACCCGCCCCCCCGGGCTCGCTGCGTATCTCCAGCGCATAGCTGGGAGACACGGCCACCAGCATGGTGGAGTACCAAGCCCCGGCTTTGAAGGGGTTCAAGAAGCCATGATCTTCCAAACCCTGCTCGTTGAAGGCTTCGGGTCCGAGATGGAGCAGGCTGAGACCCTCCGCCGGAAAGCGTGGCTGATGCGCCACGTTGTGTAGGCTGAATACGGTCGCCACCTCTGCGAACGGCGGCTCGTTCTCGACGTGCTCCAGAAGGACGGGAACCCAGGCCGTGGGCCAGTCGTGCACGTGCATCACGTCCGGCGTGAAGTGCAGGTAGCGGCACAGCTGAAACGCCCCCCGAGACAATAGGGCGAAGCGGGCCATCTCTTTGACC
Source organism: uncultured Myxococcales bacterium (assembly GCA_964473255.1). Taxonomy (GTDB): domain Bacteria; phylum Myxococcota; class Kuafuiibacteriia; order Kuafuiibacteriales; family Kuafuiibacteriaceae; genus Kuafuiihalomonas. Next base: position 26,315 of record CAYYOT010000045.1, read on the forward strand.
CCCGTATGGGCGTCATAGAGCTTCATGCTCCCGAACAGCTCGTCGTGCTCGAGCAGGTAAACCGGCACTTCGCTGCCGGGAAGGTGTGCCTCCAACACGCCGCACCAGGCCTCACCGGCTCCCAAGGGGACGCCCAACGGCGCCGCATGCCGCAAGAAATGTCGGGAGTCGATGAACCCATAGCGGGGCATGACGACGCGGACATCATGTCCGAGCTCCGCCAGAGCCTTGGGCAAGGCACCGACGACGTCGCCCAGCCCTCCGGCCTTGGCGTAAGGAACGCATTCGGATGCGACGAAGAGGATTTTCATGTCTCAGAGCGAGTCCAACGACGAAACGGATTTCTCCGTGTGGCTGCTGCCGTCGAAGCGCAACAGGACGGGCTTGCCTTCGGAGATGGTCGCGACGACGGTCGGACGTCGCCAGATGCGGTACACGTTCTGCAGGGTGTCCTGTGCCCAATCGAGCTGCAGATCCGTACCCTCGTGCACGTGACGCAGGAGGAGCTCTCCGCGGTTTTCCCAGTTCCCGTCCCATACCTCCACCACCGGGTTCCCGAAGTTGGTTAGCTGGGTCAGGAGCTTGTTCTTGATCTCGGCGAATTCCCGGGACTGGATCTCCCAGTCGTTCGTGCTTCGATTCACGCCGTACACGAACAGCTTCTGCTCGCGAGCGAAGTCATCGGTGAGGAATTCGTCGATGAACGTCACGTCGTTGTACAGCTTTCGCACCTGGAAAATCTTCTCTTGCCCGAGGCCCGTCTGCTTGTCCCAACGGTTTCGCACGGCGAAGTCGTCGCAGTCGTCCCACTCCTTGCCGAACTGTCCCTTGTCCCAGCGCTCCTCGATGTTGCGAAACAGCTCGATGCCGAGCTTGTAGGGATTGATGCGCCCCGGCTGCGTCCCCATTGTCGAGGAGTGGACGTCGGCATAGTCGAGAAGCTCGCTGTCGTGCATGGCCCGTGCGGTCAGGATCTTCGAATGCCAGTACGAGGCCCAGCCTTCGTTCATGATCTTCGTCTGGCCCTGGGGCGCGAAGTAGTAGGCTTCCTCGCGCACGATGTCCATGCAGTCCGCCTCCCAGGACTGGAGGGGGGCGTTCTCCATCAAGAAGAGAAGCACGTCGCGAACCGGGCGCTCCGGAAAGCGCTTCTTTCGCTTTTGCTCCTCCTCGAGCTTCTTCTTCTCCGCCTCGATGAACTCGGCCGGATTCACGTAGCTGCGCAGGTAGGAGCGTTCGGTCGGGATGAGACGAACCGACTGCTCTTCTCCATTCTCGTCGGTGATCGACGACGTCCGCCGGGCGGGAGCGACCCTCTCGAACAGAGCGCGCTGATCGATGAGGTTCTCGATGGACAGCGCCGCATCCATGAACCCCTCGACCTCATCGACCCCATGCCGGTCCATGTATCGCCGGACCCGAGAGGCGTGATTCGCCATCGCATCCAGCATGCGCCGGTTCGTCTTCGAGAAGTACACGTTGTTCTTGAAGAAGTCGGCGTGGCCGTAGACGTGGGCCATGACCAGCTTCTGCTGCAGCAGTGAGTTCGAGTCGATCAGGTACGCGTAGCTGGGGTCGGTGTTGATCACGAGCTCGTAGATCTTCGAAAGGCCGTACTCGTGGGACTTCGCGAGCTGCTCGAACTCCATTCCGAAGCGCCAGTGCGGGTATCGTGTGGGAAATCCGCCGTAGGCGGCCACCATGTTCATCTGATCGACCGTCACGAGCTCGAAGATGACTTCGAACGGGTCGAGACCGAATTCGTCTGCGTACTCCCGGATCTCTCGCTTCATCTCCAGGAGGTACGGGGGGAGCGCCATGGTTCGAGGACGCTACCATACCCGGAGGTTTGGTCCGCCAACCGAGGGCGTCTCGGCGAAGATTAGGGTGGAAAGGCCGACGGAAACGCGAGAAACCGGACCAGGATGCGGGTGATCCACAGCGCGGACTGGCACCTGGGCCAGGCGCTCCACGGCGTGGATCGGGAGCCGGAGCACGCGAGCTTTCTCGCTTGGCTTCTCGACCAGCTCGAGAGCAAAGCCGTCGATGCTCTGCTCGTCGCCGGAGACGTCTTCGACGTGGCCAGCCCTAGCTCCGCCGCCCTGGCCCTCTACTACGGCTTCCTGGCGGAGGCTCGCGAGCGGTGTCCGGAACTTTCGATCCTCATCGTGGGCGGTAATCATGATTCACCCGCCCGACTCGAAGCGCCGGCCGAGGTCTTGCGGCGACTCCAGATCCGCGTCCTCGGGGGCCTCCCCGCCGCCGTGAACGGAAGGGTCGACCTCGATCGCTTGCTCGTACCCATCGGTCCCCCCGCAGATCCGAGCGCTTGGGTGGTGGCCATGCCGTACGTCCGCCCTCGCGACCTTCCGGGAACGCGGTACGACGCCGACGGCCAGATCCGCAGCGAGTCCTTGATCGACGCCCATCGTAAACTGATCGCCGAAGCCTTCGCTGAAGCGCGTTCGCGAGCGGGAGCCCGGCGGCCGATCCTGGCGACCGGTCACTGCTACCTCGCGGGCGGTGCGACCAGCGACGAAAGCGAGCGCCGGATTCAGGTGGGATATCAGGCCGCGCTGCCGGCCGACGTCTATCCGCCGGACGCAGCTTATGTGGCGCTCGGACACCTCCATCGCGCCCAGACCGTAGGCGGGCTCGCTCACGTCCGGTACTCCGGCTCGCCGATCCCGCTGTCGATGCCCGAACGGACGTACGAACACCAAGTGCTCCTGATCGAAGTCGGCGCTGCGGGCGTGGAGAGCATCGAGCCCCTGTTCGTGCCGCGAACGCGGCGGCTGCTCAGCGTCCCCGAAGAGCCAGCGCCCGTGGAAGATGTCCTGACCCAGCTCGCGGCTCTGGCGCCGGAGGAGGCTGGCGAACTCGAACCGCTCCTGGAAGTCCGAGTACGGCTCCAGGGCCGGGATCCGCGGCTCCGTTCCCGCGTCGAAAGCGCCCTCGGCGACGCTCCCTTCCGCCTGGTGCGCCTGTCGGTCGAGCGAAACGCAAGTCCCGAAGAACCCTTGCTATCCGCGCCCCTGACGAGCGCCAAGCCGCAAGACGTCTTTCGTCGGCTCTATGCGCGAAACCACGGGGGGGAGCCTCCCGGCGCGCTCTTGGAGCTCTTCGACGAGCTTCAGCACCGGGCCGAGCTCGAGTCCGAGGACTAGCCCGTGCGCATCACGCGGATCCGAGGAGCCAACCTGGCATCGCTCGAGGGGTTCGAAGTCGACTTCGAGGCTGAGCCGCTCAGCCAGACCCGTCTCTTCTCGGTCGTGGGACCGACCGGTTCAGGAAAGAGCACGCTACTCGATGCCCTCTGCATCGCGTTGTTCGACCAAGTGCCACGGCTGGTCGACGCACGGCAGATCGCCGACGATGCCGAGGTCTCACCTCGCGACCCTCGGGCCATCTTGCGTCGAGGCGCCTTCGAAGGCTTTGCCGAGGTCGACTTCGTGGGCAAAGACGGCGAGCTTTATCGAAGCCGCTGGGACGTCTGGCGAGCGCGCAAGCGACGGGACGGCGCTCTTCAGCCCCAGCAGATGCGTCTGTATGCGCTCGACCCCGAGCGAGAGCTGACCGGCAAGCACAAGACGGAAACGCTTCAGCTGATCCGCGACCGGGTGGGCCTGGGGTTCGATGAGTTCCGCCGGTCGGTGCTGCTGGCCCAAGGGGACTTCGCCGCTTTCTTGAAGGCGTCGTCCGAAGAGCGAGCCGCGCTCCTGGAGCGGATGACGGCGACGAGCGTTTTCAGCCGCATATCACGCCTCGCGCACGTTCATGCCCGGGACGTCGCGCAGAGGCTGGACGCTCTCGGCCAGCGATTCGAGAGCATCGAGACCGTCGATGATGCGCAGCGGGAGGCGTGGGCTCGCCAGGTCGAGAGTCTGGAGCAGGCGTCGACTCGACAGGCCGCGGAATACGAGCAAGCCCAAGACGCCTGGGCGCGCGCGGAGCTCCGGGCCGAGCTCCTCCGCTCGGCCGAGCGCGCCGCTTCGGCAACGCGGGCCTTGGAAGAGCAGTGGGAAGCGATCGCTCCTCTGAGAGCTCAGCTCGACCGGGTCACCGCGGCGGAGGAGCTGCGGCCGTCCTGGCAGAGATGGTGGGATGCCGAGACTCGGCTGACCGCGCTCGACGCAGAGCAGCGGTCGGCCGCCGCGCGGGTGACCGAGCTCTCCACGCGGGTCGACGAAGGCCGGCGCGCGGCAGACGAGGCCGAGGCCGATGTGGTCCGGGCAAGCCGAGCCCGGGCGGAAGCCGCCCCCGCGCTCGAAGAGGCTCGTCGACTGGATGCGTTGCGCGAGGACTGCCGCCGAGAATTGACCGAACGCGAGCGCGAGCAGAGCCAGCTTAGGGATGTCCTAGAGAGCGCCCACGCCGATCTGGTGTCGGCTCTGTCGGAGCGCGAACGGTGCCGAACTCGACGATCCGGAACGCTCGCGGTCCTGGAAAGGGCTCGCGAAGCCCTCGCCGCGGCGGAGCACTGGGACGAGATCCGGCTGGAGCTCGACCGCCTGGCGCGTGCGTCCGCGCAGAAGGCGTCGTCCGACGAGCTGCTCACTGCCCTGACCCCGCGGATCGACGAGCTGCATCGCGCGACCGAGACCGCTCGGGCTGAAGAAGCGCGGGCCGCGGAGGAGCAGCGGGCCGCCCGCGAGTCGCTCCGCGCATTGGAGGCGTCGGTCCGAAGCTCCCAGGCGGAGCGAGGAACGCCGCGGGAGCTCGCGGAAGGTCTCGCTCGCCTAGCCACGCTGCGCGCCGGCCTGGAGGAACTCGCCCGCGTTTTGGAGGAAGTGACGCCTCGAGCGCGAGCCCTGACGCGCCTGGATCGCGAGGCGGACCGGCTGCGGACGCGTCTCAAGAAGGTCCGCGCCGACCAGCGCCGTCTCGCCCGCCGCGACCGACAGCTGGAAGGGGAGCTGAACCAGCTCGAGACGCGCCTACACCTGGACGGGTTACGCCGAGAGTTGGCCGAACATCGAGAGCGACTGCTGACCGAAGACGAGCCCTGCCCCCTGTGTGGTCGACCCCATCACGGCGCGGATGCCCCCCCGGTTCGAACCTCCGCGCCGACGAAAGGTGACAAGCGGCGGGTAAAGATCCTCGAGCAGCGCGAGAACATTCGCCACAAGCTTCGCTCGCTCGAACAGGACGAACTGCAGATCACGCACCGAGAGCGCGAGCGGCAGCAGTCGGCGGAGGAGCATCGCCAGCGATTGTCGTTCGCCCGGGAGTCCTGGCTACGCGCTCGAGAGGAGCTCGGGCTCGTGTGGCTCGATAGCGGTCTCCTGGGACGGCTCGGCGTACAGCGATGGTCGCTGGAGATGCCCGACGCTCCCAGCGCATCCATCTTGGAGCGACTTCGAGGCCAGGCAGAACACACCGCCGAAGAGCTCCGGGGCTGGGCCGTCGAAGATGAGGAGGTCGGCGCACGACTTCAAACGCGGCGCCAGCACGAGCGGGAGCTCGAAGGTCAGGCCTCCCACGCGGCGGACCGATTGGAAGCAGCGTCGAATCAGGAGCGCCAGGCCCACGCCGAGATGCAGCTGGTCCATCAAAGCCGCGCCGCGGCGGCGACGGAGATCGAAGCAACAGTGGCGACTCTACGGTCCCGTTTGGCGGCGTGGCCCGCCGCCTCGGCTCTCTTGACCGACGATCCGGCACGCGGAGCAAAGCACATCGCCAACGAGATCTCGGCCGCTTTGACCGCTCGGGATGCAGCCCGCTCGGCCGAAGCGGAGACCGCAGCGGCGAGCGAGAGCGTCGTTCGACTCTGGGACCGCACCGCTGCCTCCTGGTCGGCGTTCGATGCGGCACGGGAAACGAGCCGGCGGGTTCGACGGCGACTCTCCGACCGCGAAGCGGCACGAGAACGGCTCCTCGAAGGCCGGCCGGTCGACGAGGTTGTCCGGGAGCAGGAGCGGGAGCAGGAGCGAGTCGCCGCGCACCGAGACGCGGCCCGAGCGCAGCTGGCCGAACGAGCGTCGGAGCTCGCCGGCGCTCGAGCCCTCCACGAACGTCTGCGCGGCGACGCGGAGCGTGCTCTCGCGCTCAGAGGAGAAGCGCACGCCGTCCTTTGTCGGCAGCTGGAGGGCACGGTCTTCGAGAGCGTCTCGGATCTGACCACCATCCTTCAGGAGGCGTCGAGCACCTGGATCCAGGAGCGGAATCGAGTGACCCAGCTCGAGGGGGACCTCAAGAGCGCGCGCGCGACTCTCGCCGATCGGACCCGGCAGCTCCGAGACCAGGAGGAAGATGCCTCGACCGACCCGGAGACTGCCAAGCGAAGACGAGACGAGAAGCGGGCTTCGCTCGAGACGACCCGAGCCCGGCTGACCGAACTCACCCGGCAGCGTCAACGCGACGATGAAGCCCGACAGCTCAAAGCGGAGCTGCAGCCTCGCCTCGAAACATGCGAGATCGAGCACGGCCACGCCGCGGAGATGGCTCGGCTGATCGGGTCGGCGGACGGAAAGAAGTTCCGCACTTTCGCGCAGGGGCTGACGCTGGAAGTCCTCATCGAGCAAGCAAACCTGCACCTGGCTCGGCTACGTCCCCGCTACCGCCTCGGGCGCTCCACCGGCCAAGACATCGACCTTCACGTCGTGGACCGCGACCTCGGCGAGGAGATTCGGTCGGTCTCGACCCTCTCCGGCGGAGAAACATTCCTGGTTTCGCTCGCGCTGGCGCTCGCCTTGTCCGGCCTCGCAGCGCGAGGTTCTCGCATCGAATCGCTCTTCATCGACGAAGGCTTCGGTCACCTCGATCGGGAGAGTTTAGAGCTGGCGCTGGCGACCCTCGATGAGCTGCAGGCGGAAGGTCGAACGATCGGCATCGTGTCTCACGTTCCGGATCTGGCGGAACGCATCGGCTACCTGGTCTCCGTCATCCCCGTCGGCCCGGGCCGAAGCCGGGTGTCGGTCAAGACGTGTTGACCGACGACGCGGCGGGCGGACGCGCGGTCGCCTTCCAGACGAAGATGAAGAAGACCATCGACCAGCCGTACCGCACGGCCGCGATGTAGAGGCGATGCGGCAGCGGTCCGGCCAGTCCCGATTGGGGGAGCCAGCGCCGATCGACGCCTACCGACTCGGCGAGCGCCCCGACCGAGAGCACGAAGACCAGCGGAACGACCGCGTAGATCGCCGCCGCGAACACATCGCGCTCCTCCGACGATCGGTGGGCGCGGTTGGCGAGCCAGCCGACGAGGAGCGCCGCAAAGATCACCGGGGCGAAGAGCTGACTCCACGCATTCGCGAGACGCAAGAGACCTACGAGCGGCTCGCGACGGCCGAGGAGAAGCGCCTGCCCGAAAGCTGTCGGACGAGCCACCGCGACCGCCACGAGGGTCGGCACCAGCCACTCGATCCAGTGCCCGCGACTCTCATGAAGAACCGAACGAACGAGCGCCTTTGGAGCCACGATGGCGGCTCCCAGCCGAGCGAGAGGATCCGGTAGGGCGGTTGGTTCGCCCACCGACGGCGCTAGGCAGCGTTCCGCCGCCGACGAAGGACGAACGCCAGCCCGAGAAGCAGAGCCAACACCCCGGAGAACTCCGGGTCGACCGAGCGACAGCCGCCCCCGTCGTCGCCGCCCCCACCCCCATCGGTGTCCGGGGGGTCGAGCGGAGGACGGATACCCGGGCAGCCGTCGAGGAAGTCGATGATCTCGAGGTCGTCGATACCCGCCTCGACGTTGCCCACTCCTCGATTGGTGTCATCCTCGATGGAGAACCGGAACACCATGCGGTTGGTGGGCAGGACGTTGACGTCGTCGTCGCGGAGTCGAATGTCGACCGGGACCCAGCCGCCGAGTTCCGGCGTCTCGCCCCGGTACTCGAGTCGGTAGGGGAAGGTCTGACCGCCGTCGTTGCTCACTTCGATGACGAGCGGCGTATCGAGCTTGAAGGGGGGCTTTTCGACGAAGTTCCACGCCGAACGCCAGACCCAAATGCGGACCAGCGGGTCGCGGGTATCTCCGATGGCGAACACCGGGCTCTGGAGCGTCGTGACGCCTCCGTCGAGGTCGCTGGACGCTGGCGTCCCCTCGAACCGCGGACGCGTGAAGAAGGCGAGCTCCGAATCGCCGATCGTATGGTCTCCCGGCGGCTGAACGAAGACGCCATTCGGCCCCAGGATGGGCTCGGGAACACCCAGCTCCCACAGCCCTTCGTCAGCCGAGTCGGTCCCGTCGGGGTCGACCTTCCAGTCGGGCGCCTCGTCGAGGGGGTCGAAGCGCACCAGTTCGGTGCCGATCGGAATGTTCAGCACCTGTCCGGTCTGCGGACCTTCCGCCAGCTCGATCACCGTCCGCACCTGGATCGTTTCGCCGCAGGCGCTGCTGGTGACGGTGAGGTCCGCCGGCTGAGACAGGGTGACCTCCTCGTCCTGCTCGACGTCGGGAACGCTGAGGGTGGGCGGGCTGATGCTCAAGGTCGCCGGGTCGTTCGAGACGAAGCGCACCCGCGCCCCGCGTGCGGTCCCCAGGCCAACGTTCCGAAGGTCGAGGGTGAGCTGAACGGTCTCGCCCGGCGCGATCAGATTGTCGTTGTCGTCGCTGATGCGGAACTCGTCGACGACCAGGCTCGGCTCGGGGCAGGCTTCGCTGAGTTTCGTGCAGAGACTGACCCCGGTCCACTCCTTCCAAGAGCGCGGGAACTGCACCTGAAGCGCCTGAAGGAACTCGAGCTCCTCCTGATAGTCTTCACTCGCTTCTCCGGGGAACGTCAGGAGAACCAGGGCAACCCGCTGGTACGGCACGAACTCGAACGCCGCCGGGACGCGAGGCCCCATGCCGCTGATGATCTGAGCGATGGACACATCTTCGCGCTCCGCCTGGGCGATCGTGCCGACTTCCAGGTCGTCATCGGACTCGATCGGGGTGTTATTGGCCCTCGCGCCGGTCAGATAGAAGAAGTCGTTGACGCGGTCCGGGCCGATGAAGCCCATCAGGTAGAGGTCCAGTTCCGAAAAGCCCTGATTCTTGCCCACCAGCTCGAACGTCCCATCGAAGTTGTCGGCCCAATCGTTGCCCCGCTGCACCGAGCCGTCGGCGTCGGCCAAAGCCGACCAAGCCCCTCCGCCGATGTTCCAGTCTTCCGGGTCCGGCTCTTCGCGCTGGAGCCGAGCGCTCGGAGGTTCACCAGGATTGAGCTCGATGCGCGCGTTCATGAGCCAGCGGTCGCTGAGGCGGCGAGCCACCAGAGCATGGAAGTCGCTGCCAACCTCGTTCAAGTCGTCGAGCGTTTGGTCGCCCTCGAGGAACTCGGCCGGCTCGGAGAAGTACGCGACCTGACGTATCCGGCGATACAGGTTTGGGTTCGTTTCCGGTTCGAGGCCGTAGAGCTCGCGCTGGTCTTGGAAGACGTCGTCCGGATCCGACTCCGCCGTAGGTAGGCCGATGCCTTCGACCTCGTTGAAGAGGGTCCTCGTGAGAGAATTTCCGGAGTTCCCAGGATCGTCGAAGCTGGTGAAGACGAGGATCGCATCGAAGCTATCGCGGAGCTCGGGATCCTCGGCCAGGGCGAGAGCCACCTGTCCGACCAGCGCCTGGCGAACCTCGTCGTCGGTCCCCAGCAGGGCGCCTTCGCGAGCGACGTTGATGTCGACCTCGCCATCGACGACTAGAACTTCCCCTTGCTTCGTGACCAGTCCGCGCGACGTGACGCTGAAGCCCAGCGCGTCTTCGCCCTCCGGGCCGCAAGCAGAAAGAACGGCCGAACAGGCGAAACCCACCGAAATGACAATGAACCTACGATCCATGTGACCTCGCCTCCCTTTACACCGAATCGCCCCACTCGGGCGGAGCGAATCCGGGGGAGTTGGGCCTTTTCGCTCGAACGTCCGGGGTTTTTCAAGCCTTCGTCCCTGCTAATGTGGCGGCGTGGCCACCCCGGCCGAGATCCCGGAGCAGGACGAGGCCCTCCGGTCGCTGGTGGCTCGTTACAAGCAAGGGACGGACCCGGTCGCGTTCGCGGAACTCGCCGCGGCCCTCCGGACCCGAGGCCGCGCGTCGGAAGCCCTGTCGGTCGTGGACGGCGCTCTCGACGAGTGGCCGCGGGACGTCGGGAATCGCATCGAGCGCGCCCGCGCGCTCCTTGCGCTCGATCGACCGGGCCCCGCCTACGTTGAACTCGTGCGGACGCTCGCATTGTCTCCGGACGAGCCCCAAGCGATGCGGCTGCTGGGTCAGCTCTACCGTGATCGGGGCGCCCACGACCGAGCGGCGGAGCTCCTGGCGCAGCCCAGCCGCGGCCCCACCACCGACTCCGGCGCCGGAGCGGCCTTCTCCCGCCTGACCGCCGACCTCCGCGTCGAGACCGAGCCCGACCAGGGGCCCGAGCCACCGCGGCAGCAGAGTCTCCCGCAGGTCGAAGTCACGCAGGTCATCCGCCGCCGCAAGGTGCCTCGACGGGCCGAACCCAGCCGAACCCTCCGGTCGTTCAGCACGCCGATCGTGGACGCAACGCAGCCCGGGCGGGTGCAGGAGCTGCCGGTGTCCGAAGATGCGGACTTCACTTTCCATCCGCTCGGACCTCCACCGTCGCTCGGACTGGAGCCGAGCGACCTGCACCTCGAGGCCAGCACGCCGGGTACCGTCGACCCATCGACCGCCGTGACCGTCGGCGCCGACGGGACCATACCGGCCGATGGGGTTCGAGAGCTGGAAGCTCCGCTGCCCCCGCCGGCGCGGGCCCGCCCCGCGGTCCAGGGACCCGACTCTCGTGATGTCCCTTGGAGGGATGCGGCCGACGCCACCACCGGTGACCTACCCGCGCCGATTCGTCTTCGGCCCCGCCCTTTCCGGGGACGCGACCTGGTTGCGGTTGCCGTGGTGGTCCTCGTACTCGTGGCGTACGCTTTGGGTCTGCTCGCTTCGGGGCGCCAGTGGCTATCTCCGTGGTTCGATTCGCAGCCCACGATCGAGCACGACGGTCCATGAGCATTCCCATCATCGTTCAGAAGTACGGCGGTAGTTCGGTCGCCACCCCCGAGCACATCGCTCGCGTCGCCGACCAGGTGCTGAGCCGAAGAGAGCAAGGATGCCGGCTCGTCGTCGTCGTCTCGGCGATGGGCCGCGCAACCGACGATCTCTTGGCGATGGCGCAGCGGATCGCGCCCGACCCCGACCGGCGAGAGCTCGACATGCTGCTGACGGTCGGGGAGCGCATCTCCATG
>CAYYOT010000046.1:0-37211 GCA_964473255.1 uncultured Myxococcales bacterium
GCCACCCCGGCCACCCCGGCCACCCCGGCCACCCCGGCCACCCCGGCCACCCCGGGCGGCCGCTGCCCGACTGCCGAAGCGGTCGTTCGACGAAAATTCGTTGGCGCGGCTGGAAAGCTTCTTTTCGGTTGGCATCGGGATAAGTGAGTGCTCACTCACGAGCCTCGATGGGCCGACCCGTCACCATATCCGACGACGACATCCTCGCGGCCGCTCGGGAGGTGTTTCTCGAGCGGGGATTCGGTGCCTCGACGGCTCTGGTGGCAGAGCGGGCTGGGGTTTCCGAGGGTCTCCTGTTCAAGCGCTTCCCCTCGAAGGCGGTCCTGTTCGCTCAGGCCATGGAGACGGGGGACGTCGACGACCTGTGCGGGGTCATCGAGGGCCTATCCCGCCAGCCCGACCTTCGTTGCGCGTTGGTCCGGGTCATCGCCACCTTGGTGGCCAAGGCTCGGGAACTCTTGCCTCGGATGATGATGGTCTGGGCGAACACCAGTCCGGGCGACCTGCATGACGCCGGGGTCGAGCCCCCGCCGCTCCGGGTTTTGAACGCTCTCACGGGCTGGATCGAGGCCGAGGTCTCCGCCGGCCGCCTGGGCCCCACCGACCCCCGCGTGCTCGCCCGGGCGATCATGGGGTCGAGCTTCAACTTCGCCTTCTTCGAAACGATGGGCTTCGAGCCGCGGGGCGATGCGGACGCGTTCGCAAGGCGACTGGCCGACCTCCTCTTGGGGGGCCTGGTCCAACCCATCTCTGGAGCCGAAACATGAAGCGTACGACGGCGTTCGGGCTGGTCGGGGTGGCATTCGTCACCGGCTGCGGAGGGATCCTGCATCGCGTGGACAAAGAGCCCGAGTCACCGGTGGAGGTCTCCGACGACTGGTCGAGCAAAGCCAATGCCCTGCGCGAGACCACGACCGCCACCGTTACCTATTCGGCGGCCGACCCCTGGTGGGAGTCGTTCGACGATCCCGAGCTGAACCGCGTGATGGGGCTGGCGTTCCAGCGAAACCTCGACTTGGTCGTGGCCTACGCGCGACTCGAGCAGGCCAAGGCGCTCCGAAAATCGGCGCGCTCGGGCTACTTTCCCACGGTCGACGCCGAAGCTTCGGTGACTCGGTCGCTGCAGCAGTTCAACTTTCAGGGCCGGACCAACGAGATCGAGAACACGGCCTACCGCCTCGGGGTTTCGGCAGCCTACGAGGTCGATATCTGGGGTCGGGTCGGCCACTCGGTCGAAGCCGCCAAGCGCGAGTTCGTGGCCAGCGAAGAGGACATCGTAGCGGCGACGATCTCGATCAGCGGCGAAGTCGCCGATACGTACTTTCAGATCGTCGAGCAGCGCGACATCCTTCGGCTCCTCCGCGATCAGCTCGCCTCCAACCTCACCCAGCTCGAGCTCATCGAGTACCGATTCGACCAAGGGATCGCCACGGGGCTCGATGTCTTTCAGCAGCGCCAGCAGGTGGCCCGCATCCGCACCCAGATCCCCGATGCGCAGCGGCGGGTTGCGCTCTTCGAGAACACGCTGGCTCTTCTGCTCGGCCGGGAGCCGAACACGCTGTCGGTGGTCAACGCCGAGCTTCCGGCTCCCCCCCCGGTTCCGGCGGTCGGGATCCCCAGCGAGGTGCTGCTTCAGCGTCCCGACGTCAGAGCCGCGCAGCTTCGCATGGTCGCGCAGGACCATCGCATCGGCAGCGCCATCGCCGACCGTTACCCGCGCCTCAACCTCACCGCCGGTATCGGTGGCCAGAGCTTCGACAGCATCAACATCTTCGAAGGTTTCTTCTACAACCTCGCCGCGGGACTCGCCGGTCCGGTCTTCGATGGACGCCGCCGCAAGGCCGAGGTCGAGCGCAACCAGGCCCTCTTCGAAGAGCGCGCTGCCCAGTACGCCCGTGCAGTGCTGACCGCGGTCAACGAAGTCGAGAACGCGCTGGCGCAGGAGCTCTACCAGAAGGACCAGATCGCAGCCTTCGAGCGTCAGCTCGAGGCGTCTCGGAACACGCTGGAACAGGCGCGCCTCCAGTACGTGAATGGGCTCATCGACTATCTGCCGGTGCTGACGGCGCTCGAAGAAATACAAGCGCTGGAGCGGGAGATCCTTTCTTCGCGTCGCATCCTCCTCTCGTTTCGCATCCTCCTTCACCGTGCCCTGGGAGGTTCTTGGGCTCGGGGGCTCGAACCTGCTCGCCTGAGCCGCGCCGAAGCGGAAGGCGAGGGAGAATCATCGTGAATCACGTCGTACGTATCGCGGCCCCTCTGGGAGTGCTCGGGGCCGGACTGGCGGTGGCCGTCCTTCTCGTCGCCACGCGCCCGCGTCCGCAAAAAGTCGAGCCCGAAGTCCTGCCGACGCGAGTCCGCGTAGAGGTCATCGAGATCGAAGACCGGCCAGTGCGCGTGTCTGCCCTGGGGACGGTCATCGCGGCGCGCGAGGTGGACATCCGTCCCGAGGTCTCCGGTCGCGTCACCTGGAAGAGCGATGGTCTGGTTCCGGGAGGTCGAGTCAAGGAAGGCGAAACGCTCTTTCGGATCGATCCTCGCGATTACCAGGCCGCACTGCAGGAGGCCCGTTCGGCCTTGGCCGAGGCGCAGTTCAACCTCGAACAGGAGAGGGGTCGCCAGAACATCGCGCGGAAGGAGTTCGAAGTCTTGCGCTCCGACCGCGAGCTCACCGAAGACGAATACGCGCTGGCTCTGCGTAAGCCGCACCTGAAGAAGTTTCAGGCCGCCCTACTCGGGGCCGAGAGCCGGGTCCAGAGGGCCGAGCTCGACGTGCAGCGCACCCGGGTGACGGCGCCCTTCAATGCCTTCGTCCAAAGCGAGGCCGTGGAAGTCGGGCAGCTCGTCACCTCCCAAGGTGGGGCCGAGAGTCTGACGCGACTCGTGGGGACCGACGAGTTCTGGATCCAGGTATCGGTGCCCGTCTCGGCTCTGGATTGGATTCACCCCGACGTTCGCGCCGAGCCGTCGGACGTCACGGTTCGGCATGCCCCGGCCGCCGGGACCGTCGTGGAAAAGCCCGGTCGCGTTCTCGAGGTGTTCGGCGATCTCGACCCCAAAGGACGAATGGCGCGTCTCTTGGTGGCGGTCGAGGATCCGCTCGACCTGCGTCGACCCGAGCCCGAGCGACAGCGCCTGCTTCTCGGAGCCTACGTGGAGCTGACGATCTCGGGGCGCACCGCGGAACGGGTTGCCGTTATTCCTCGCCTCGCCCTGCGTGAAGGCGATTCGGTTTGGGTGATGACGACCGACGACACTCTGGAGATTCGGACGGTCGAGGCGAGCTGGCGCGGGCTGAACGACGTGTACGTCCGGTCGGGTCTCGCGGACGGAGACCGCTTGATCGTCTCCCGCATCGCCGCACCCGTTCCGGGCATGGCGCTCAGAACCGGCGCGGCCTCCGACACCCGAGAGCCGAAGACTGCTCGCGCCGACGCTCCCGAGGCCGGCCATGAGTGATGGAGAGCGCGGACCCATCTCGTGGATGGCCCGCAATCACGTGGCCTCCAACCTCTTGATGATCGTCTTGATCGCCGGAGGTCTGTCCATCGGCGCGCAGGTGAAGCAAGAGGTCTTTCCGGAGTTCCAGCTCGATATCGTCACCGTCTCCGTACCGTATCCCGGCGCGAGCCCCTCGGAAGTCGAGCAAGGCGTGATTCTCGCCATCGAAGAAGAGGTTCGGAGTCTCGACGGCGTCAAGCGGGTGACGGCGACGGCCGTCGAAGGCAACGCCGGCGTTACCATCGAGCTCGAAGCAGGCGTGAACGCGAATCGCGCCCTGGCCGATGTCAAGAGTGCGGTCGACCGCATCACGTCGTTTCCCAACGAGATCGAGGAGCCCGTGGTGTCGCTCGCGTCGAATCGCCGGGAGGTCATCACGATGGTCCTCTATGGCGATCAAACCGAAGAAGTCTTGAAGCAGATCGGCGAGCGCATTCGGCAGGAGCTGCTTCTCCGTCCCAAGGTTACCTTTGTCGAGCTCGATGGCGTCCGCTCTCGGGAGATCGCCATCGAGATCAGTCAGGCCAACCTCCGTCGCTATGGCCTGACCTTGCCTCAGGTGGCTGACCTCGTGCGGCGAACGGCGCTCGAGCTGCCGGGCGGTGGCGTCAAAACGTCGGGCGGCGAGATTCTCGTCCGCACGGCGGAGCGCCGGGACTTCGGATACGAGTTCGCGGACATCCCCGTGGTCGCCTTGGCCGACGGTACGGTGGTGAGGCTCGACGACGTCGCCGAGATCCGCGATGGCTTCGAAGACAGCGACCTGAAGGCCACCTTCAACGGTCAGTCAGCGGTCCTCATCAAGGCCTACCGCTCGGGGATCGAGACCCCGATCGAAGTATCCGATGAGGTCCGTGCATACATCGCCGAAAACGAGACCTTGCTCCCCCCGGGCTTGGGCTTGAGCGTTCTCTCCGATCGCTCGGAAATGTATCGCGACCGCCTGGATCTTCTCATCCGCAATGCTCGGCTCGGTCTCGTCCTCGTACTCCTCGTCTTGGGCCTCTTCTTGAATGCGCGACTCGCCTTCTGGGTCACGATGGGCATCCCGATTTCTTTCTTGGGCTCGCTGCTCCTGCTTCCGGCGATGGACGTATCCATCAATATGATCTCGCTCTTCGCCTTCATCATCACGCTGGGTATCGTGGTCGACGACGCCATCGTGGTTGGCGAGAACATCTTCGAGATGCGCCAGCGCGGAATGAGCCGGGCCCGGGCGGCCGTGGTCGGTGCTCAGACCATCGCCATGCCCGTGACCTTCTCCGTGCTCACCACCATCGTGGCTTTCACGCCCATGTTCTTCGTCCCCGGACCACCGGGGAAGTTCTTCCGCGTGATCCCCGCGATCGTCGTCTGCGTGCTGCTCATCTCCTTGGTGGAGTCGCTCTTCGTCCTCCCGGCGCACCTCGGACACAAAGGGACTCTGGGCAAAGGCCTATGGCACTTCTTCATGTATCCCTTCTCCCGCAAGGTCCGGCAGGAGGTCGTCGATCCCAACCCCGACGACGAGAGCTCGGCCCCGGCGCCCGAGTCTCGATTCATGAAGTGGCTGAACGGTCCCCAGCGTCGATTCGCCGTGGTCCTCCAGCGCTTCATCGACAAGCGATACCGGCCGGCTCTCCGCTGGGCCACCGCCAATCGCTACCTCACCGTGGCCACCGCCTTCGGGCTGCTGCTCGCCACTTTGGGCTTCGTAGCGAGCGGTCGGCTGAAGTTCACGTTCATGCCCAAGGTCGATGCCGATACGATTTCTGCTCGGGCCGTGCTGCCTTACGGAAGCCCCTTCGAAGACACGAAGGACGTCGAGAGTCGCCTGCTCGAAACGGCCTACGACACCATCGAAGACTTCGGGGCCGAAGATGTCGTGCGTGGCGTGTTCAGCATCTCGGGTAAGGAGATCAACGTGGCGACGGGGCCTTCACGACCCGCGGTTGGCGCAGGGTCGCACTTGGGCAACGTCCAGGTCTATCTGGAGCCGGCCGACAAGCGCACCTTCTCGGCGACAGAGTTCGCCTCCCGCTGGCGAGAAAAGGTCCGCGACCTCACCGGTCTCGAGTCGTTGAGCTTCGTGTATGCGACCGGTCCCGGTTCGGGAAAGCCGATCGAGGTGCAGCTCTCGCATCCCGACATCGATACCCTCGAGCAAGCGGCGGAGCGCGTTGCTGGTGAGCTCTCGGGCTATGCCGGGGTTCGCGACGTGGACGACGGCTTTGCCGAAGGCAAGCCGCAGCTCGACTTCCGGCTCACCCCGCTCGGCCACTCGCTCGGACTCACCGTCAACGAGTTGGCCCTCCAGGTGAGGAGCGCCTTCTACGGGGCGGAGGCCCTTCGACAGCAGCGCGGGCGGGACGAGATCAAAGTCATGGTTCGACGACCGGAGGCGGAGCGAGAGTCGGAATACGACATCGAAAACCTCTTGGTTCGCACGCCCGACGGAGGCGAGGTTCCGCTCTATACGGCGGCTACGGTCTCGCGCGGACGAGCGTACACCACCATCAATCGGGCTGACGGCCAGCGCGTGGTAACGGTATCCGCCGACGTCAATGCCTCGACCAACGCTGAACAGGTGATGGCCGACTTCGCGGCCGGGCCCCTCCCGGCCATCGTGGCCGACTTCCGCGGCATGGCCGGGAGCTTCGAGGGCGACAGCCGTGACCGTGACGACTCGCTGCAGAGCCTGAAGTCGAACTTCATGCTCGCTCTCCTCGTAATCTTCGCCCTCCTGGCGATCCCCTTCCGCAGCTACATTCAGCCCATTGTCGTCATGTCGGCGATCCCGTTTGGGATCGTCGGAGCGGTAGGGGGTCATGTCATCATGGGCTACGATCTGAGCCTGATCAGCATCATGGGGATCGTTGCCGTTTCCGGCATCGTCGTGAACGACTCCCTGGTCTTGGTTCATGCCGCCAACGAGGTACGAGACGCCGGCGCCACCCCGTACGAAGCCATTCAGGCCGCTGGCGCCCGCAGGCTTCGCCCCATCCTCCTGACGTCGCTCACCACGTTCTTTGGGCTGGCGCCGATGATCTTGGAGACTTCGGTTCAGGCTCGCTTTTTGATTCCCATGGCCATCTCCATCGGCTTCGGCGTCATGTTTGCCACGGTGATCATTTTGCTCATCGTTCCCGCTCTGTACGTGATCATCGAGGACGTGACGTCCCTGGTCTTCGGCAGCGGCGAGGCCGACGCCCCGACCGACGGCGAGCTCCAGTCGACCTGACGATACGCTCACCCGGGGCGGCGGTCACCCGTGGTAGAAGCCGGTGAAGGCCTTGCTCAAAGCGGCCCGCGTCGCCGAGAGCTTGCGCAGCTTCAGCGCCCAGTCGAGGAAGGGCGTCGTAAGGCCGGACATCAAGACGCGACCCATTCGGAGTCGGAGTCCGAGCTCTTTGCGGTTCGCCCTCTCATAGTCTCGGAGTTCATCGGCTTCGAGCCTCGCCTGAGACTGAAGCCGAGCGGCGGCGAAGCGCCCGGCGATGCGGCCGCTGACCAGCGCGTGGTAGATCCCTTCGGCCGTCGCGCAGTCCGCGAGCCAGCCGGCCTCTCCCGCACGGAGCATCCCATCGGCGACCAAGTCACGGGCCGATGAGCTCACCCTGACCGGATGCCCGATCCATCGGCCGAGGGCGTCCGCTCCCCGCAAGCGGTCACTCAGTCGTCGCTCGATGAAAGACTCGAAGTGGTCGCGGGCATTCGGGCCGTCCGGCGTTGGCTTGAAGCAGAGGCCGATGTTCACTCGCCGCTCCGTTTCGGGAAAGATCCACGCGTAGTGCGGGCGGAGCTCCCGGTCGAAGAATAGTTCGACGACGTCGGAGCAGCCCGACACCCCCTCGTACCACCCCATGATCGTGTGCAGCGTCATGCGGTCGGCGGCCGTCTCCTTGGTGGGCGCCCGGCTCGGCGCCGATGCTTCGGTCTCATCGAGGTACCGGTCGAGCCGGCCGGTTGCGCCCGCTGCGTCGATCACGAGATCGGCTTCGACCGTGCCGTCGGTGGTGTGGATGGCGGTCGAGGACGAACGGTCGCCTCGGTGTCGCTCGAGGCCCGTGACGGAGATGCCGTCGCGGACATCGGCGCCCCGACGGCGCGCCTCGAGCGCGAGGAGCTCGTCGAACTCCGCTCGGCGAAGCACCGCCGTCTCGTGGTCGCCTCGTAGCTCGAGACCCTCGCCTTCCACGCCGGCGATGATGGCGCCATCGATCCGGAAAGCGAGCTTGCGGACGGACTGTCCTACCCCCATGTCATCGAGGAGTCGGAGCGTCCACGGTGATAGTCCGCTTCCGCAGGCCTTGGTTCGCGGTATCGTCTTGCGCTCCAGCAGGATGCACTCGACGCCCTGGGCGGCAACCTCCATCGCCGCCGCGGTACCGGCTGGTCCGGCCCCGACGACCACCACGCGACGAGCGTTCATGAAGAGACGGCGTAGTTGGCTTGCAGCGTTGTTTCAAGCTACGCAGTTCCTCACCGAGCATCTTTCGCTCGAGCAGCGTCGTGTACGTACACTTCACAACTCTTCGCTGGCTGTTGTGGCGACCGAGGTCACGACCCCAGAGCTGGCGAGCTTGGTTCGCGTCGTTCGGTGGTCTCGCGCTGTATGCGGTGCTGCTGAGCTTGGTTCAGGTCTCGCGGGCGCTCGATTATGTCTTCTTCCCTGCGTTCCGCCGACAAGTCGTCGAGACGCCCATATTCATCGTGGCCACGCCGCGGTCGGGCACGACGTACTTACACAACCTGCTGGCTCTCGATGACGACCATTTCACCCACTTCCGCCTGTATCAGACGGTGTTTCCCACCGTCGGGGTGGACCGGGTGGTAGCCGCCCTAGCCTCGGTCGAACGCGCGACCCGAATACCGCTGTCCGGAGTCGTCGAGGCTTTCAATCGGCGCCTCTTCCCCGGTTGGGACGGTATTCACCAGGTCGGAATCGATGCCGAAGAAGAAGACGAAGCCTTGTTCGTCCATGCGCTGGTTAGCCCTGCGCTGTACCTTCTGCAGCCGGACATTGAGCGTATCCCCGAGCTGCAAAGCCTCGACGACATGCCCGCTCGGGTCCGGGATCGCATTGCTAAGGACTATCGAAGGACTCTGCAGCGCCATCTGTTCAGTCATCAGCGCGGCGAATCTCGACGGATGTTGGTGAAGAACTGCCTTCTGGCGAGTCGCATCCGAACCACCCTTCGAGAATTCCCCGACGCGCGGGTCATTCGTTTGGTGCGGGATCCGGTGCGAGCCATCCCTTCTGCGATGAGCCTGTTCACGACGGCTTGGTCCGGCCACTCGCCCGAGCTGGGCACAGACTCGCGCGAGACCCGAGCGCTCGCGTCGATGTTCATCGATCACTACCGAACCCTTCATGAAGTGGCGACTCAGGAACCGGACCGAGTCTTGACCATCGCGTTCGAGAGCTTCGTGGCCGACCCCATGGCCACGCTCGAACGCATCTATGCCTTTCTCGGGCTCACCCTCAGCGATAGCACTCGATCGCGGTTTGGGCAGGAAGTCGAGCGTCGCCGTTCGTTCCAAAGCGGGCACCGCTATGCACTCTCGGACTTCGGACTCTCCGAGTTGGACGTCCAAACTCCACTTTTGGACCTCTTGCCGTCCCTCGGGTACGCGAACTCGGTTGCGACCGAGAAGGGGTCGGAATACATCGCCTCACGGCCCGGTAAACTGTGATGACGAACATGACCCACGACCCCGTAAGGGCCCCGGACGATTGCCGCTCGCCCGAGTCGGCACCGCCGCGTCCGAGAAGCGAGCCGCGCGCGACCCGGGTGCGCCGGGTCGGACCCAACCCGAACTACTGGTTTGCCGTAGAGTCGGAGCGGAACCTGAAGCCCAAACAGATCAAGGAGGTCCGATTCTGGGGGGACTCGATCGCCTTGTATCGAGGTGAAGACGGGACGGTCCGAGCGGTCGAAAACCGGTGTGCGCACCGGCAGCTTCCGCTCACCGCGGGGATCGTGCACGGCCCCAACATTGCCTGTCAGTACCACGGCTGGTCCTACGACGGTTGTGGTCGATGCGTGTCCATCTCCCACGAGCTGGGCAAGGCGCGCACCAAGCTTCCGAAGATCCGGATCAAGGCGTATCCGGTGAAGATCGCGTACGGTCTGGTTTGGATCTTTCCCGGCGACCCGGAAAACGCGGAGCGGGTCCCGCTACCCGACATCCCCCAGCTCCGCTCCGCCGAGCCGTGGCCCGTCGTTCCCATCGACGTGACGGTTGGCGCGCACTTTTCAATGGTCGTCGAGAACGTTTGCGACTTCAATCATGCCTTCCTCCATCGACACAAGCAGCCCTTCACCCAGCCGGTCCTTCGTGAGCACTGGCGTGAAGGCGACACCATCCACGTAGTCTACGACACGTCTTTTCACGAGAGTCGAATCTCGAAACTGCTAGCCGAGCAGAAGCAGCTCGATCAGATTCGACTGTGGTATCAGTATCCGTATCAAGGCTCCGACATTGCCGGGAAGTACCTGCACTGGCTCTTCATGCTCCCAGAAGACGAGCGAACTACGCGCTGTTTCTTTCTATTCCTGTTCGGACCGATCCGAATCCCCGGCACGTCGCTGCACCTCCCCCGCTGGCTGAAGAAGCCGGTCCTCGGACTCGTGAATCGAATGTACATTCAGCCTCTGCTCGACGAGGACAAGTTTGCCCTGGAGCAAGAGCAGCTCGGGTTCGACCGACATCATGACAAGCCGTACAACGAGCTCAATCCCATCGTACCCGAGTTCCAGAAGATGACGATCGCGCGTTGGGAGGACTGGCGATCGCCGGCGGCGGGCACCGACGGCCCGCCACCGTCGTCGGGGCCGGCGAAGTCTTCGTCGCGATGAAGACCTTGGTCACCGGCGGAACCGGTCACGTCGGTGCAAATCTGGTGCGAGCGCTGCTCGACCGAGGAGACGACGTTCGCGTCCTCGTGCGAGAAGAGAGTCGTCCCGAGTCTCTGGCTGGGCTCGACGTCGAGAAGGTCGTCGGAGACCTCGACGATCCAGAGTCGCTTCGTCGCGCCTTGACCGGCTGCGACCGTCTCTTTCACACCGCGGCCATGATCAGCATCCGCGACGGCGACCGCGCGGCGCTCATGCGGGTCAACGTCGAGGGTACCCGCAGCTTGATGCGGGCGGCCCATGAGCAGGGCGTGAAAAAGGTGGTGCATACGAGCTCATTCGGCGCGGTCGGTAACAACCCCTCGGGCCCCAGCACCGAAGACGACTGGCTCGATCCGTTCGAGCCGGTCATGGACTACGAGCGATCGAAGGCTTTCTCGGAGACCGTCGTCTTACAGGAGGCGGCCCGTGGTCTCGACGTTTGCATCGTGAATCCGAGCGCCATCGTGGGGCCGTTCGACTTCGGACCGTCGCTCGTAGGACGAACGATCCTCGATTTCGCCCACGGCAAAATGCGTGCGTACGTACCGGGCGGATTCGACTGGGTTCCCATGCGAGACGTCGTGAGCGGGCACCTTCTGGCCATGGAGAGGGGCCGGCGAGGTGAGCGCTACTTGCTCAGCGGCGAAGTTCATAGCGTGGACCAGATTCTCGATTGGCTCGAAGAGCTGACCGGCACCAAGCGTCCGCGGTTTCGCATCCCACCCCCGGTCATGCAGACCACGGCCGTCATCAAGGACTGGATCGAGCGCCGGTTCTTTCCGCACGTCTACCCGCGCTTCAATTACCACTCGATCCGCATCCTCAATAGCGGCAAGTCGGCCAGCAACGAAAAGGCCCAGCGGGAGCTCGGGCTGCGGCCTACGCCGGTTCGTGATGCCTTCGCATCAGCGGTGAGCTGGTTTCGCGAGACCGGTCGGATTTCCAGCTAGCGGCCTCGCTTGCGGTACTCCTCGAGAAACCGGGGATACGCCGCTCGCAGCCAGTACGCATAGGTGTGCGGGCTGCGCTCCATTTCCTCGCGAAGGCCGTCCAAGGGCATCCACTTCCATTCGCAGACTTCATCGGGATTGGGAGCGGGCGGCTCATTGTACCGTCCGATGAAGACGTGATCGAACTCGTGCTCGGTCATTCCATTGTCGAGCTCTGCTCGGTAGATGAAGGTGAACAAGGGCTGCAGCTCGCAGTCGAAGCCCATCTCTTCCTGGAGCCGTTCGTGGATGGTCTGGCCAATGTCTTCGCCGCGGTACGGGTGGCTGCAGCACGTGTTCGCCCAAAGACCACCGGAGTGGTACTTCTCCAGGGCGCGACGCTGGAGAAGGAGCTGATCGTCGTCGTTGAGGACGAACAGGGAGAAGGCTCGGTGAAGCGCTCCTTCCTCGTGGGTTTTCATCTTTTCGCCGTAGCCGACGACGGCGTCGTTTTCATCGACGAGGATCAGTTCACGCGTCATGTTTTGCTCCTCGGTCCGAGACCAGGTCAGAGTAGCGAGCGAGGGCCCACAGCGGAAAGATGTTCCGGTAGTTCGAATAGGTGATCATGCATGTCCGATTGAAAACCCCCGAGATCCCCTCCTGGGGCCAATCGCCGTTCGCCTCTTGACGCTTCAAAAGCAGCTCGATGCCGCGGTCGATCGGCCCGCGGTCCGAAAACCGCGCCGCCATGAGCGCCAGGAGCGCCCAGGCGGTCTGCACGACTTGAGACCGCTCGTGCGGCACATGGGTACCGCGTATGCATGAACGATACGATTCGCCCCAGCCACCGTCTTCTCTTTGCAGTTCGAGGAGGAATCGACACGCGCGACGGACTTCCGGACTCGGGCCCGAGCGGGAGTCGCACCCGCGAGCACCGGCCGCGAGGAGACCCTCGACTCCGAACCAAGTGCCATACGTGAAGCACACGGCCCAGGAACCCATGAACGACCCGTCGCTCCGCTGAGCTCGGCGAAGATACTCGGCGCCCTGGACTACGGAGCGCTCGAGCTCGCTCGATCGATATCCGGGATGGCGGCGGCGGAAATGTGCGAGAGCACGCAGACACGCCGCCGTACACTCGACCCATGGATAGTCGACCATGATCTGTCCGAAGATCCCGGAGGGGTTGAGACGTTCGAGCCAAGGGGGGCCTCGCTGCAGCTCATAGGTGGCCCAGCCCCCATCCACGTTCTGCAGCGACAGGATGACGTCGACCGCCTGCTCGAGCCGCGGAGCATCGATCGGGCCGGGGCCGTAGGCCTCGTGGTAGGCGAGGGCGGCCGAGAGGCCCTCCGCCGTGCAGTCGGAGATGGGCCAGCCATGTTCGCGGGTAGAGAAAGGCCAGCCGCCGACCGAGGGGTGACGGTAAAAGGTGGTCTGCTTCGGTGCCTCCCGCTGGACCTGCGTCATCTCTAAGTATCCGTAGGCCGCCGCCACGGTCGCTTGCGCTATGCCGCCCTCGAGAAGGGCCTGCATGCCGAAGGCCGTGTCCCAGAGCTGAGACCCGTTGTACCCGCTCATCTTGAGTCCATCCTCGGCGAGCCACAAGTAGTCGTACCAGCGCTCGACGTGACGCTGAAATTTCGAACTGTCTCTTCCGTGAGCGTGCCAAACGCAGAGAGAATTGAGGACCTGATTGACGGGGCCGATGTCCACGAAAGAGGTCTGTTCGTCCTCGGCTTCGACATAGCGAAGCACGAAGTCGAGGGCGCGAGCCCGAAGCTGCGGGGAAGGACGCTTCTCATACAGATTCAAGAGAGCGAACAGCGTTGACTGGAGTCGGCTCGGTGGAACGAAACGGTCCTCGGGAGCGATCCTTTGGCGGGCCGCGCTCCAATCAACCGTTTCGTAGTCCTCGGGGTACAGCTCCGCACGCAAGGCTCGGACCACGTCGTCCTCCTGGCCGGTGATGCGGTGCCCGAAACAGTAGCTCATCGGTAGGTAGACCATCCGTGCATGGCACCAGTACCGAGATGGGTGGACGGGTAGCCATCGCGGCAGCAACCACATCTCGGGCAGAAGAGAGTCGTTCCCCGTCCAATCGTAGGCGCCGAGGACGGACAGATAGAACTTGCCCCAGGGCGGAGTCCACGTCGCGCCGCCGCGCTGATGGATCCACGCTCGAGCATCGAGAAGCTCGGAAGCCGACACGCCCAGAAGGCGCAGCGCTACGTACTGAAGCACGGTGCCGAACATGGTCGACTCGCCTTCGATATGAAGACCCCAGCCCCCATCCTCGTTCTGATGATTGAGCATGTACCGCTTCATCAGCGCGACGTGCGGAGCCGGGAAGGGCGTAGCCGTGATGTGGGCGGTGATGATCAGGCCGGGTAGCAGGAACAGGGGGCCGCCGTAGTCCCCGGGGAAGTGACCGTCCTCGACCTGCAGCGCTGCCAGGCGTCGTCCGGCGCGCTCGAGCCCGCTCCTCGAGCGACTCGTGAGGTCGGTCGTTGGCGGCTCGCAGAGCTCGTCCACCCAGGCTCCTTGGCCGTCGCGGAAGACGCGGTCCGCCGAGTTGGGGTTCCGTCGGGCATCGAAGCGGAACGCGCCCTCCATCTCCCGCAACCACTCTTCACCATTCGCTGCCGAGACCACGTCTTCACTCAGCTCCCATCGCTGGCGACCGGCCGATGTCCGAAGCCGCCACGCGCTCCACCATTTGCGGGCGTTCCGATCGTCGTCGTGGACATTGAGATCTCGAGACTCTAAGAGAACCATTGGTGTGATCTCATCGAGCGCAATCGCACTCACGCTGCTCTACGTGAGCCAAGCGGAAAATGCCGACGCCGTCCTCGGACTGTGGCTCAACGAAACCGAGGACACCATCGTCAGAGTGTATCGGCAGAACGAAGAGGTGCGGGGGGAGGTCGTCTGGCTCGAGGAGCCGAAGGATCGCTTCGGGGGACCGCGTCGTGACGTGATGAATCCGGACCCGGGGCTGCGTAGTCGGCCGGTTCGAGGTTTGGACGTTCTGACGGGATTCGAGTTCACCAATGGAGCCTGGCGCAACGGCCGAATCTACACCTGGCGGACGGGTAAGAGCTACAACTGCAAGCTGGTCCTCGAAAAGCAGCGGTCCGTGCTCAAGCTGACCGGGCATTACGGGATCTTCTTTTTCTTGGGCAAGAGCAAGCGCTGGACCCGAGTCGAGTCGATCCCGAGCGACGACTCCGAGCCATGACGCAGGATCCGATCCTCTACATCGGTCTGGCCCAGTCGTTGTTCGCGGCCTTCGTTCTCGCGACGAAGGCCACGGTGGCCATATCGGACCGGATCCTCATCGCTTGCCTCCTCACGATCGCGCTCAAATTCGTCGTGCTGGTCCTGCACACCGCCCATTCGGATTTCTTCGATCTCGATTTCTCGATGGCCATCATCCCGCTCACTTTTGGGCCATTCCTGTATCTGTATACGAAGTACCTCGTGGGCGATGAGATGCGATTCCGATGGGGAGATCTCCTGCACTTCTTGCCGTTCGTCATCGCCACCGCGATTTACTTCGTATTTCTCAAGGACATCGTGAGCTTCGAGGTCGTCGACTACTTCCGGCCGGATGCCTACTTGGCCGTCCGAATAATCTTTGGACTCGTCTTTTTCAGCTCGGTTCTCATCTACACCGTCCTGACGGTCACCCGCCTGCGCGCCTTTCGCAGCTCCCTCCCCGCCGAGTTCAGCTACACGTCGGAACGACTGCGGCTCCACTGGCTGAGTTTCGTGGCCATCCTTTTCAGTCTGATCTTCGTCGTGTACTTCGCGCTCGGCATCGTGAATGCCCTGACGTTTTCGCCCGTGTTCGACATCGTGACGCTCTCGCACATCGGGCTGACCATCCTCGCCTATTCCGTGAGCTACTTTGGTCTCCGTCAGCCCCTTCTGTTCCCGGTGGTGGTCGACCCGGACGAAACAACCGGCCCCGTCGCTCCAAGCATCGAGGAGCGGTCACGAAATGGTCGTCGGCCGCGACTCGCCGAGGAGCGCGCGACCGAGCTCACGGAAACGCTTCTCAGCCACATGCGCGAGGATAAACCCTTTTTGAATTCCGAGCTGACCGCGAGTGACCTCTCGCGTCGGATCAACGTTCCCAAGCAGGAGCTCACCTTCCTTCTCAATGACCACCTGGGTAAGAACTTTTTTTCGTTCGTGAACGAATACCGTCTCGAAGAGGCGCGACGACGTCTGCGAGATCCCCGTTATTCGCACCTGACGATCATGGCCATCGCCGTGGACAGCGGCTTCAGTTCGAAGTCTTCGTTCAACAGCCTCTTCAAGCAAGATACCGGGTTGACACCCTCCGAATATCGCAAGAGGAACAACGATAGCTAGCCGTCCAAGATCGCTCGTTTGGACGTCCGGATTGCTCTGCCGGACATAGTCGTCAAGACGGCCTGCTCGTCCCGTGCTTAGCTTAGCCCGCTCCATTGAGCGTAATGCAGAGCTGCATCCGGTCCATCGAAGTGGGGATCGGGCTTCGTGGACGAGAGCCTTATGCACGAAATAGTTTATCCGAGGGAGTCGAGCGACCTTCGTGGTTCGAAACGAGACCTCGCGTTCTGCTACGAGCTTCTCGATCGGGTCTCCCGCTCCTTCGCAGCCGTCATTCGGCAGCTTCCTCCCGAGCTGGCCGACGCCACGTGCCTCTTCTACTTGGCGCTGCGGGGGCTCGATACCGTCGAGGACGACATGAGCCTTGCCTTGCCGCAGAAGCGAGCGATGCTCGAGTCGTTTCATCGTGTCGCGCTGGAGCCGGGTTGGCAGGGGACCGGCCTCGGAGACACCGAGGACTACCGTTTCTTGATGCGGAACTTCGACGAAGTGAATCGCGCTTTGGCCTCGCAGTCGGGCCCGGTTCGCAGCATCGTCGATGAGATCTGCCGAGACATGGGCCACGGCATGTCTCGCTTTGCCGCCCAGGAACTGGTGAGCGAAGCCGACTACAATCTCTACTGTCACTACGTCGCGGGTCTCGTCGGACGCGGACTGTCCGAACTATTCGTCGTGACGGGGGTCGAAGCGCCGGACGTGGGTCAGGATCAAGACCGAGCCAACTCGATGGGATTGTTCTTGCAGAAGACGAACATCATCCGCGACTACTGGGAAGACTTCGCGCTCGCTCGTCACTTCTGGCCCCGAGACGTATGGTCACGGTACGTCACCGAGTTCGGCGACCTGCACCACAGGCCCCAGGCACCCGAGTCGCTGGCCTGCGTGAACTACATGGTCACCGAAGCCCTGGCGCAGGTTACCGATTGTCTCGAGTACCTGGATCGCCTTCGACACCCCGACGTCTTTCGCTTTTGCGCCGTTCCCCAAGTGATGGCCGTTTTGACCTTGGCCCAGCTTTACGACAACCCGGAGGTGTTCACGACCAACGTCAAGATCTCTCGCGAGCGTGCCGCGGTCATCTTCACATCGACGTCGAACATGGACGCGGTCGAGGACGCGTTCCTCGAAGCGGCGGAAGAGATCCGGAGAAAGGTCCGGGTGAGCGATCCTGGGCACGAAGCGACCCTCATCGCTCTCGAAGCGCTCGACGCGGCCTGTGGGATCGCTGCAATCTCGGCCTGACCATGGGCGCCCAGTTCGACGTTTGTATCGCCGGAGCCGGAGTGGCCGGTACGGCGATGGCGAGCTACCTGGGCCAGGCCGGTTTCCGAGTGGCCCTCATCGAGCGCGACTGGAGCCCGCCGGACCAGATAATCGGCGAGCTTCTCCAGCCGAGCGGTGCCCAGCTGGTCGGTGCGCTGGGTTTCGGGGACGCATTCGAGGGCTACGAAGCGCAGCCGATCGACGGATACGCCATTTACCTCGACGGCGAGCACTTTCGAGTGGGCTACCCCTCAGGGGCTCACGGCTATGGATTTCGGTACGGGCGCTTCGTGCAGAAGCTCCGCACCCACCTGGATCTCCACGAGAGCGTGGAAAAGATCGAGGGGCGGGTGACCTCGGTCGAACGGGATGGTCACGGTCGAGTCGTCGGCCTCAGGTATCGGTCGGGAGCAGAGGGTCGCGGGCCACAGAGGAGCCTGCGCGGGAGGCTCAGCGTCGTCAGCCCCGGTAGTGCGACCGGTCTCCGGCGCGAGCTCGCCGCTGTCACTCCGCAGGTCAAAGGACACATGCTCGGGATGTTGCTCGAGGGAGATTGTCTGCCCCACGCCGGTCATGGCCACGTGATCATCGCTCGGCCGGCACCGATCTTGGCTTATCCCGTCGCGTCGCAACTCACCCGCGTGCTGATCGACTTTCCGGATTCGATCGGACCGCGGAAGAAGGATGACTTGAAGCGATATCTGAACGAGAAGGTCGCTCCGCAGCTTCCGGAGCGGCTACGTGACGCCTTCGGTCGCTCGGTAGCCGCCGGAGGGTTTCGAACCAAAGCCACCCACCTGCTCGCCGCTCGACCCCAGGCACACGCCGGTGTGGTGCTTCTCGGTGACGCGCTCAACATGCGCCATCCCGTCACCGGCGCCGGCATGACCGCCGCGCTGACCGATGTCGAGCAGCTCGGCGCAGGCTTGATCGGCGCATCTTCTTTCGCCGAGTGGTCGGCGGTCGTCGAGCGGTTCTACCGCGAGCGACACAAGAAGAATGCGACCCTGAACATTTTGGCCTTCGCGCTATACCGAGTCTTCATGCACCCGAAGCTTCGGAGCGCGTGCTTCGAGTATCTGAAGCGGGGCGGCTCGTACTCGGCGGAGCCAATGTCCATCTTGTCCGGCCTGTCTCGGAGCCGCACTCTGCTCCTACGGCACTTCATATCCGTAGCGATCGCCGGCGTTGCCGCGGAGGTGGGACCGGTTCCCACGCCCTCACGGCTCCTCTCTGCTTGGCGTGTGTTGCGCGACGCTGCCCAGATCGTCATGCCGCTGCTGCGCGAGGAACGACCGGGCCCGGCCATGCGTTTGGCGCTCGACGTGGGGACGGTCGTCTTCCCGAAACGCTCTTGATCACAGATCGAGTGGTCCGACGATCTCACCCGGGCCGGTGATGATGACGGGCCGGGTCCCGATGGTCGCGGCATATCCCGGTAGTCCGCCATTGCCGCCCGGGAAAGAGGTGCAGTTCTGGCCGGCGGTTCCGGAACGGCCGAGGTCTCCGCCGCGGCCGCCGGCGACGAAATCGACGCCACCACCGGTGCCGCCGGTCTCCAGCAGGCCGTCCATGCCGGGAACTCCGCTGGCGATGCCCCCGAACGCCCCGCAGAATGCGAGCTCGGTTGCGCGGTCGAACGCGGAGGCACCCTCACCCCCCCGACCGACGAGGCTGCCAGCGCCGCCCCCACCCCCGGCGTTCGTTCCACAGTCCGCAGCACCGCCGCCGCCGCCGCCGCCGCCGGCGATCCGACCACCGTTGGCGATGAAGATCCGGCCGCGGACGGTCACTTCGACCGCGTCGCCCCCTCGCTGCCCGGGGCGACCACAGGGTGCGTCACGTCCGGCCAGGCCGGTTCCTCCGGAGCCACCGGCGCCGCCCGCGCCCACGATCTGCCCATAAACGTCGACACATACGATGCTATCGAAGGCTAGGTTGCCGCTGGTCAGCGCCGGCGCACCCGGACTCGAAGATCCGATGGTGGCGCCAGGGTTCACGATGATCTGGACCTTGAGCGGGACCAGCGGCCGTCCTAGGCGCTCGTACACGTCGAAGTTGGCTTCGAATCCATCGACCTCGAGGACGCGATCGGGGCCCTCGCACAGCGGGATGCCGCCATCCGGGCGACTGGGCTCCTCGGCGTCGGGCACGAACGAGCTACCGGCATCGGTGCTGCTCGGTTCGAGCGTTGCCGCCTCGGGGAAGCTACGCCCGCAGGCGCAAAGAACGAGGGCAGCGGCCATTACGAGTGGTCGAACCCTCGTCACCTTTTGGTGCAAAGCACAGCCGTTCCCGCTCGGTAAACCGTCGATGGGTCAACCGTCCCCCGGGCGGCAGATTTCACCGAGCTCAAGGTCGACTTCGAGCTGTCGGGCCAGCCTGAACAGCCGCGCCTCGGCGAAGGGAGGCGCCGTCAGCTGAACCGCGCTAGCCCCGATGGGCAGAGCGAGACCGCATCCGCCAATCAGAGCGATCGGCACGGTATAGGCGTCGGTTCGGTACATGTGGACCGGATCGGCGGTCCGGCTCCCCAGGGGAAAGGGGTCGGTCGCGCTCACCGGGCCCAGCAAGACGTCGACCTGCGCAAAGGCGGATGCATGGGCTTGCTGGATGAGGGTGCGGGCACGCGCTGCGCGCTCGTACAGATCGCGGTCGTCGGCCGCCGACAGGGCATGATTGCCCACGAATATCCGCCGCTTTACCTCGGGTCCGAAGCCCCTCGTGCGGGCATCGACCACGGTCTCTTCAAACGACGAGCCTCGCCCCGGCTGCCCGAAGCGGATGCCGTCGTACCGGGCGAGATTCGATGCCGCCTCGGCCGAGCTGAGAACGTAGTACGTGTCGAGGGCCAACTCTCGAAGGCCCGGGTCGAGATCCACGACCCGATACCCGGCCTTGCGCAGCGTTACCGCCGCCGTCTCGGTAGCGTCCCCCACGGTGGCTTCGACGTCGGTTCCCAAAGAGAGCCGACCGATGGTCATCGGCCCAACGTCGGAGGTGACGTCCCTCGGAAGATCTGCCGGAACGGACGTCGCATCGCGCGCGTCGACACCGGCGACGAGCGAGAGCAAGACCTCGAGATCATCGACCGACCGCGCCAAGGGACCGACCTGGTCCAGCGAACTGGCGTGGGCGACGACGCCCCAGCGCGACACTCGTCCGTAGCTGGGACGGAGGCCCATGATCCGGCAGTAGGCGGCAGGCAGCCGAACCGAGCCCCCGGTGTCCGTTCCGAAAGCGGAGCTGACCGTCCCCCGAGCGACTGCCGCGGCGCTCCCGCTGGACGAGCCGCCGGGGACCCGACCGGGCTCGCGTGGATTTAGGGTCGGGCCGAAAGCGGAGTGCTCGCCGGATGATCCCATGCCGAACTCGTCCAGGTTCGTCTTACCCACGATGACGAACCCGGCAGCCCGTAGACGCTCGGCGACGGTCGACGCGTACGGAGGGATCCAGCCGTCGAGAAAGCGTGAACCGGCCGTCGTCCTCAACCCCTCTGTGACGATGTTGTCCTTCAGGGCGATGGGGATGCCGTCATAGGGCGAGCGGAGCTTTCCCTCAGCTCGTCGCTCGGTGGCCTCCTCGGCAGACGAGGTCGCGCCGGCGTCGTCCAGGGTGATGAATGCGTTGTCGGCGGCGAAGGTGCGAGCTTGGAGAAGGCTCGCCTGTAGGAGCTCGCTCGGCGTCACCTCGCCTCGCTCGAGCGCGGCCCGGGTCTCGCCCAGGGTCCAGCGGTGGAAAGAGCCGCTCATGCGCCGCGGGGCACGACCACCAGTCGGTCGAACGTGTGAGGTACACTCTCGAGCAGACGGTCGGGATCTTCTTCATGAACTCGATCGTCCCGATCGGTGCCCGCGGCCAAGAACATCGGCGCGACACCTTCGACGTCCAAGGCCTTCAGGCGCCGCATGCTGGCGATGATGCGGTCGAGGGTAGTCCCACCGAGGGACGATTCCGACAGACCCGAAAGCTGGCCCAGGGCCGCGAGTCGCGCCTCGTCCACGGGCCGAGCGTGACAATCGGCGAGGGCGGCGTCAACGCGAGCGGTTGGTCTCGGCCGTGGCTCGCCCCCAGTCTTCGGGCAGATCGACGCCGACCTTGCCCGCGAGCTCACGAACCTGCTCCGGGAACCGAACGACGAACGTCGTGGTCGCGGCGAGGCCCAGGAGCAAGAGAATCACCGCCGCGTTGCGCCATGAGCTGGCGGCTCGGGGGGGAGAGCGGCGAGCGCGCACCGGTGCCTCCTCTTCGCGAAACTCGAGGTTGCGCGACGCGAAAGCGGGGCGCGCGGGAATCATCGGTTTGGTGTCGGGCTCGGTCGTGGCTTCCGTCGCTCCGGCGGGGACGACGACGAGGTCGGTGCTGCGGTGATGACGGCGCTCGGAAAGCGTCACCGGCCGCGCGGGGATGGTCGGCACCAGGATCTCTCCCGATGAGTCCATGAAGGTCTCGTCGATGGGATCCATTGCTTCGATGACGTCGGTGGCCGGTCGCGGCTGGTGCTCTTGGCCACGAGCGGCCAAGAGATCCTGGAGCTGCCGTGCCTTGTCGTACACTTCGAAAAACGGCTCGAGCTCGGCGATGTCTCCCAACGGCTTCCACGTGTTCCCCCCGCGGGATATGTGCGCCGAACGATCGATGCGCCCCTGCACGATCCACTTTTGGAGAACCGTGAGTTCAGCAAACTCGACTTGCGAGCCATCGGCTTTGCGCACCAGCCAGGGATCCCGGCGCTCCGGACGGTAGACCCGGAACACATGGGTGCACGCCGTACACTTCACGGAAACGCCACGGGAGCCGATCCGACGTTCGTCGAATACGTAGTCCGTACCGCATTGGGGGCAACGGACGTCCATCAGCCGGCGAACTGTACCACGCTCAAGGCACGTGTCTCGGAAATCGACGGGCGCCGATGTACGTCAAAGTGGTTCGACGAAACGAGCGATGACGCGCTTCGTGCCGACGTCCGGGAATTCGATCGTCAAACGCGCTTGTCCGCCAGCGCCGTCAGAATTCAAGACGCGTCCCGTCCCGAAAGTGTTGTGTTTGACCCACGCTCCCGGCGCCAGCTCCCCCGTTCCGCCATACGCCGTCGGGGGTGGTGGTCGGTAGGAGGGATCACCACCCGTGTCGTCGCGATCGTACTCGACTCGGTCGCCTCCCCGATGTTCGACGGTGGAGTCCAACGTCGTGAAAGGGGACGGCGGAGTAACGGGCGTACCCCCCAACGTTGCGACCAGACCGTCGGGAAGCTCGCCCAGAAAACGGGACGCCATCCGGACTTCTTCCCGTCCGTAGATCCGTCGAAAGCGCGCGCCGGTGAGAACGAGCTCTTGGCGCGCGCGCGTCATGCCCACGTAGCAGAGTCGCCGCTCCTCTTCGAGCGCCTCGGGATCGAGGTCGTCGACCGCCCGCTGGCTGGGAAACGTACGCTCTTCCATTCCCACCATGAAGACGGTGGGGAACTCGAGCCCTTTGGCAGTGTGGAGGGTCATCAGCGAAACCCGGGAGTCGTCCGGCGCTCGGTCGTCCGGCGATACCAGCGATGCTTGGTCCAAAAAGGCCTGCAGCGGGGTGCGCGCTCCCGCGATCCCCAAGCCTTCCTCCTCGTCGCTCAGGGCGTCATCGCCCGCGACGCGCTCTTCGTGCTCGGCGATCGACGACACGAGTTCGCTGACGTTCGCAATCCGGTCCTCGACCGACGTCGGGTCCGTCCGCTCGAGATGGGCCAAGTATCCGGTACGCTCGATGACTTCTTTGGCGACGTCGGTCGCGGACACGGACTCGGAAAGATCGCGGAGGTCTTCGAGGAGCTTTCGCACCTTGCCAAGCTTGGCGATCGCGGCCTTCGAGAGGCCGGCGGCGCTCAGTGCTTCGGTCGGGGCGTTCAGGAGCATGGCGCCCTCCAGCTCCAGCGGGGCACCGGCGCGACGGAGACGCTCGACGGTCTTGGCGCCGATCCCTCGAGCCGGCGTGTTGATCACTCGCTCGAAGTCCTGCCGCGAATTGGGGTTCGCGGTGACGCGGAGATAGGCGAGCACGTCTTTGACCTCCATGCGCTCGTAGAACCCGGTGCCCCCGAACAGACCGTAGGGGATACGGGCCTTCATGAACGCTTCTTCGAAGGCCCGGGACTGAGCGTTCTGTCGATAGAGCACGGCGAAGTCCCCGTAGTCGGTGGGATCTTCGGCGACCCGGTCCGCGATGGCCTGAGCAACGAGACTTGCCTCTTCTTCGCTGCGGCCTACCAAGGCCAAAGCGACCGGCGCGCCGGCGCTGGCCTCGGTGCGCAGCATCTTGTCGTGGCGTCGCGAGTTGTTGCGGATGACGCTGTTAGCCGCCGTCAGGATGTTGGCGGTGCTCCGGTAGTTGCGCTCCAGGCGGATCACCTTGGCCGAGGGAAACGCTTTATCGAACTCGAGGATGTTACTCACGTCCGCGCCTCGCCAGCGATAGATCGCCTGGTCGTCGTCTCCGACCACCGCCAGGTTTCCGTGCGGTGTCAGCTCCTTGAGGAGCTGGTACTGAATCAGGTTCGTGTCCTGAAACTCGTCGACCATCACGTAGCGAAAGCGGTGTGCGAATCGCTCGCGCGCTTCAGGATGAGCCTGCAGGAGTTCGACCGCCTTGAAGAGCAAGTCGCCGAAGTCCATGGCGTTGGCCCGCCGTAGGGCCTCCTGGTACCGCCCATAGACCCTGCGAGCGAGGCGGCGATGCGGAGTGTCCCGACTCGACTGCTCGTCGGCGAACCGTTCCGGACCGACGCCCCGATTCTTGGCCCGGTCGATCTCGTGGGCCACCGCATTGACCAGGGAGACCTTGGTCGGACCTTCGTTGCCCGCTTCGTCGACGATCGTCTTCAACAGCCGCTTCGAATCATCGGCATCGTAGATGGTGAAGCTCGACGCATATCCGAGCCGAGCGGCCTCCATCCGCAGCATCCGCGCGGACAGTGCGTGGAAGGTTCCGATCCAGGCGTCGCGAGATGAGGGGCCCACGAGTTGATGAAGCCGCTCCCGCATCTCGCCGGCCGCCTTGTTCGTGAACGTCACGGCGAAGATCTCCCAGGGTCGGGCTAGACCTCGGTCCAGGATGTGAGCGATGCGATGGATGAGTACCCGCGTCTTGCCCGATCCGGCGCCCGCCAGGATCAGCAGCGGTCCCTCGGTGGACGTCGCGGCGGCCAGCTGTTCCGGATTCAGAAGGCGCGGCAGGTCGAGTTCGGGCACCGCCGCGAAGCTACGGTCGAGCCCGGTCGCCGCGCAACCGCGGACGTTCAGAACGCGACGGCGTCCGCGGGCGCCCGGGTATGACCGACGGTCGACGGAAGCGCCGGCGCCGGTAGACCGTAGAGTGCTTCGTAGATCCAAGCGGTTTCCAGGACCCGACGAACATACCGTCGAGTCTCCCGGTACGAAATGCGTTCTATGAAGGCGTCGACCGGCTCACCTTTGAACTCGGAGAGCCATCGATCCATGGCGGGGGGCCCCGCGTTGTAGGCGCCGATCGTCGCCGGAGCGAAGCCGTCGTACCGGTGGGTCAACCGGTTCAGGTACCATCCGCCGAGCCAGACGTTGGAAGCCGGCTCTTCGAGGCGAGCCGCGTGACGTCGTGCATCGGGGTCGGTTCGAGCGATGTTCCGGGCGGTTCGCGGGAGAATCTGCATCAGCCCGAAGGCGCCGGCTCGGCTGACGACATCGGAGCGGTAGTGGCTCTCCGTCCTCATGACGGACCACATCAAAGACGCCGGCACCTGATGGGCCACCGTGGATGTCGCGATCGCGGGCTCGAAAGCCAGTGGGTACGCGGCCTGCAGCGCCCGCGTGGCCCAGTAGTCGCCGTCGAGATACTCCGAGGGGGACGGCTGGTGCGACGCGGCGAACCTGAACGCTCGGGCCTCGGCTCCGAGCTGCCGCGCGAGGTCGACCCGAAGCATCGTTTCGCGGTCCGACTTCGGGGGCGGCAGTGCGGCGAGCAGGCTGCGCACCTCATCGTCGACGTCGCTCTCGATCCCAGCGCGCATCAGCGCGATCGCCCGGTCGACGGAAATCGGACGCCTCGGTCCCAGCTCGGCGATGATCTGGTCGAAGGAAAACGTTCGGACATCGGTACGTGGCGGGGGAAGCGCGAGCGGAGCGCCCAGCTGCGCGGAGCGCTTGCGCGCCCAGAAGGAGTGATAGCGCAGCGGAGCGGCGCTGGATGCGCGTCGATAGGACTCGACCGCGCGGCCGGCGTGGTCTTGGCGCTGGTGCGCGCGTCCGCTCCAATAGTGAGCGAACGGTACCAAGTCGGAGCGCGGGTGCGCGGCGAGCAGTCGATCGAAGTGGGTGATCGAGTCGTCCATCCGCGCGTCGAGATAGGCGGACCATCCGGCGAACCACAGCGCTTCCGTCACCTGGCGAGCGCGGGGATGGCTTGCGACGAAGGTGAGAAATCTCAGCTCGGCCTCTTTGTAGCGCCCCTCGTCGTAGACGGCCCAGCCGGCCAGAAAGCTCGCTTCGCGTCCGGCTTGGGTCTGTGGGAACAGCTTCGACGCTCGGTCGAAGTCGGCCAGAGCAGCATCGATGCGACCCTGATTCAGGGCGATGCGCCCGCGGCGGAGCAGGACCTCGGCACCTCGCGGGCCGGCCGGATCGGCGGCGACCAGCGCGTCGAGGTGCGAGCTCTCCGCCTCGTGATCACCGCTGTCTCGGGCCAGCTCCCATTCGAGGAGCAGGCGGCGTCGCCCCGTGAGCTGGGGAAGGCGGGCGAGGTCCGCTCGTGCTTCGGCCACTCGACCTGCGGACGCGAATGCGCGAATGCGGCGGACCGCTTGGCTCGTATCGAGGTCCCGACGCTTTGTGTGCGGGATTTTGGCGCGTAGACGTTCAGCTTCGGCGGCGGCGTTCGACGTGGGATTCGTCGCGATCATCTCGCGGATCACGGCGTCGGCGGCGGTGAAGCGCTTCAGCGCGATGAGCGCTTCCGCTCGCGCCAGCTTCAGGGAGGACGACTGGGGCACGACCTCGCGGAGGGCGTCGATCCAGGCCAGGCGCTCCGCGGCCCGCCCCAGGATGCGGAGGCACTCCACGACGCCCCGGGACGCCGTTACCCGAACGCTGGTGGTCTCGGCCGTTCGGGCGGCTTCCTCGTAGGCTCGAAGAGCCTGCTTGGGATCATCGAGGGCCAGGAAGGCATCCCCACGAAGCAGGGCTCGACGATCGCGGAAGCCGCGCGTATCCGGAGCCGATACAAGCGCTACGGCATCCTCGGGCCGTGCGCGCGACAAGGATTCCCGGGCCGCGCGCAAGGCTCGGGCATCGAGGTTCAGCGGTCGACCCTGGGCCGCGGCCCGTGGCTTCACGCGAAACGGCGACGGCGGAGCCGCCAACGTGGGCGTCGCCCATAGAGCGATCAGGAAACCTGCCGCGCATCGGCCCATGACCTGTCCTTGTATCAGCCATCGCCGGGTCGCGCCTCCGTTGGCGCTACACGTCGATCAAACGCAGCCGAAACCCCTCAGTGATCGCCTCCACGCGGTTGGACACGTCGAGTTTGCGGTAGACGTGTTCCAAGTGGGTGCGGACGGTATGGATCGACACGCCGAGCACCTCGGCCGTCTCGTGATTCGTGAGTCCTCGGGCCACGAGCTGGAGCGTTTCGAGCTCACGCCCGGACAGGACCCCCGGGCTAGGGCCGGGCGACGGTTCGGCGGCCGGTGGTCCCGATAACAAGGCTCGGGCCAGTCGAGGGGGGACGACCGTCCCGCCTGCGCGAACGTCTTGGATCGCCTCTACGATGCGGTCGATCGGCATCCCTTTGAGCAAGTACGCTCGTGCCCCGGCGGCCAACGCCCGGCGCGCGTGCTCTTCGTCGTCGAAGATGGTCCAGACCAAGCAGTCCACCTCGGGGTGCGTTCGCCCGAGCCGTCGAATGAGGTCGATGCCCCCGAGCCCCGGCAGCTCGAGATCGACGAGGGCGACGTCGACGGTGACCGAAGCGAGGGCGGCCAGGGCCGATTCGGCGGAGAGCGCCGTCGCGACGACGGCCAGCGCGGTCTGTTCCTGAAGAAGCGCCGACTGTGTCTTGAGGATGAGGGGCTGATCCTCCACAAGCAGGATCCGCGTGCGGTCGGAGTCAGCTCGTCCCAAGGCTCACCTCACGGTGGTGGGTCAGCCCCCAGGGCCGGGGTTCGACGCGTCCAGGATGCATCGGACCCTGGAACGCTTCGTCCGTTCCGCAGATCGAAAAGCGCTGGTGGCGGCCGACCCGGTCGAACTCGTGCGCCGCTACGACCGTCCGGACGACCAGGAGGTCGCGGGCTTCATCGTCGCCGCCCTGGCCTACGGTCGGGCATCGGTGGTCCGCGAGCGCGCGGGCGCTCTCCTCGCCGAGCTCGGGCCGCGGCCCGCGGACGCCATCGCGACCGCCCGGGGCCGGCGCCGGCTGACGGGATTCGTTTACCGATTCCAGCGCGGAGACGACCTCGTCCGCTTCACGGAGGCGATCCATCGGGTTCGCGTGCAGCACGGCTCGCTCGGGGACGTCTTTGCCGACGGGGTCCTCGAGGGCGAGGTCGACTACGCTTCGGCCATGGAGCGGCTGTCGTCGACGGTGCGCCGCATGCTTCGACCCCCGGTCGGTTCGGGTCTGAGCTATCTGCTCCCCACGCCGGCGAGCGGAGGAGCGGCCAAGCGTCTGGCCCTTTACGTACGGTGGATGGTTCGGCCCGACGACGGCATGGATCTGGGGACCTGGTCGGCGCGGGTTCGACCCTTCGGCCTGATCGCGCCCCTCGACACGCATCTCGCCCGGATCGGTCGATACATCGGGTTTACACGGAGAAGGACGCCGGATCTCAAGACCGCCCGCGAGATCACCGATGCGCTGCGCACCCTCGATCCGGCCGATCCCCTGCGCTTCGAGATGGCGCTCTGCCACCTCGGGATTTCCGGAGCGTGCCCTCGCCGCCGGGAGCCGTCGATCTGCCGGCGATGCGACCTCCGGGCGATCTGCACCCTCTGAACCCGCGGGCGGCGGGGGCGTTTGTTGACTTGGCGAGCTGGCCCGAAGGTGATAGCACCGCGCGCCTGGCCCCGGGCGACCGGGGATAGGCGAGGACGAGTCATGCCGAAGATGAAGACCAGGCGAGGGGCGGCCAAGCGCTTTCGGGCCATCGGAAACGGGAAGTTCAAGCGCGCGCGCGCCGGCAAACGGCACAACATGTCGAACAAGACCCGCACCCGTAACCGGAACCTGCTGGGGATGGTCGTGGCGGAAAAGGAAGACCAGCCGAAGCTCCAGCGCATGATGCCGTACGCGAAGAAGCTGTAGGAGCGATTGAGTCATGGCAAGGGCAACCCGAGGAGTCAAAGGCCGTCGTCGACACAAGAAGTGGCTGAAGCTGGCCAAAGGCGCGGTCGGACGACGCGGCACCATCTACAAGGCCGCGAAGGCGACGGCGGAGAAGGGACTGCAGCACGCATACGTCGCGCGGAAGCTGAACAAGCGCGAGTACCGCTCGCTGTGGATCCAGCGCATCAATGCGGCCTCCCGTGAGCACGGCCTGTCGTACAGCCGCCTGATCGCCGGCCTCAAAGCGTCGTCGATCGAGGTCGATCGCAAGATGCTGGCCGACCTCGCCGTCAGTGATCCCCAGGGCTGGGCCGACATGGTCGCGCTCGCCAAGCAGTCCCTTTGAGCCATCCCGTTCAGCGACCATCCTCGAAGAGTGTCCCGTCGTCGCTCGAGGTCGGGCTTTGTAGCGATACGTTCGGCGGAAGCATGATCAGACCTTCGTGCCGGGCGACGCGGTCGAAGCTGCGGATCTCCACCGTGTTCGGGTCGCTTGGCCCGCGCTTCCAGTGAGCGTCGCCGACCTCCAGCCCGACTCCGACGAACGCGTGCTTGCCGCTGGTTCGTAGTCCGTACCAGAACCCTACTTCTTTCAGCGGGTCGAGAACCGCAGGATCGGTCTCGAAACCCAGGAGCATCTCGTCGATGCGGATCCCGTTGTAGACACCCCGGGTGAGCGCTGCGTGCTCCTGACTTTCGTAGCCCTTGGCTTCGGGGCCTGGAGACCGCCCGGTTCGGTGGTAGTACACGGCGGTCCATCCGTCTTTTTGGAGTTCCTTGGCCAGCGTCGTGGCCCGCAGACTGTCCGCGGTGACGATCCGGGTGATCTCGGCGAATCGCTCGGGCTGACCCGCCGCCGCGTACGCGGCCCCGAGGTGCTGCATCGACCAGTCCATGCAGTGGGTCGGTTTCAGGCGGGCTCTCGTCTCCTCGCCCCGGGATGGATCGACCGAGCTCTCGAGCACCATCGTCAGTTGCTCCGGACGGCCGGCCTTGGCGAACTCGGACTTCGTTCCGAAGTAGACGCCGACGCCTTCGGTAAGGGTGCGTTCGCGATGGTCGTCCGTGCGCTCGCGGAGGCTTGCCGCCCCGCGGGCGACCGCGTTCGGGCCGAAGCGCAGCGGTGCGGCGGTCGAAGTGACGACGAAGAGATCGCGGAATGGGTCCGGCGTTGACTTGGCGTGAATGTGGTCGGGGCGCGCGACCGAGCCAGCTACGGGGCGCTTGCTGCTCGTCGTATCGGACCAGTGGGCGGGGCGAAAGGCCGGAGGTCGAAAGTGCAGGCGGGTCGGGTCGGGCATGACGGATGACGGTCCAAAAAGCGTGCCGCCTTCTTCGATTGTGAACTGCAGGCGCTGGCGTGGCTCAAGTCGTGCGAATCGGCTGCCGCCCGTCGGACGCCGCACGACCGACCGGCCTCCGGTCGTGCGGTCGAGCTCAAGCCGGGAACAGGCTGGGCTGGCTCAGCGCCCCTTCCGCCTGGAGGAGGGAGCGCTTTCGTTCGATGCCCCAGCGAAAGCCCCCGAGATCGCCGTCCGCCCGGAGAACGCGGTGACACGGGATCAGGAGTGCCAGTCGATTGCGCGCGCAGGCGCCGGCGACCGCCCGGTTCCCGTGCGGGCTACCGAGCTCGTGCGCCAGCTCCGTGTAGGACATGGTGGCGCCGCGCGGGATGAGACGCAGGCGGTCCCAGACCCGCACGTCGAAATCCGTTCCTCGAACGTCGAGATGAGGGGCGGGCGCGGCCTCACCGTGGGCGACGTGTCGGATCATGGCTTGCAGCACCTGCCGGAGATCAGGCGAGCTGCCCTTCGGTGCGAAGCCTTCGCGAGCCAGCTGCTCGGCCGTCCCGGATTCGTCGGCGCCGAGCGCCAACCAACACACCCCCACGTCGGAGGCCGCCCCCGCCAGCCAGCCCCAAGGACTCTGGACGGACTCGAAGTGCACCGCGGTCATTTTCATTCGCCTTCCGGGTCGCACGCCGTGAACTGCTCTTCGACCGTCGCGCAGCACTCGGACCGCGTCGGCCGCGGGAGGCGACCGCACACCCGGTCGAGCGCTTCGCACAGCTGCCGGTTCGGGCCCTCCTCGCAGTCATCGCACAGGCCGGGGCAAACGGGGGTCACCACCGGCTCGTCGCAGTTCGCAAAGAACAGCTGGACGCCGAGGCAGCAGTTCGGGTCCTCGCTGGTCTCGCAGATTTCTCCGGCTTGCCGGCATATGACCGGCTCGAGGCCAGGACAGATGTCGCAGTCGACCGAGCACGAGTCGGGCGGCGGATCGTCGGAGTCGTCCCCCGAGCACGCTGACGCCGCCGCGGCGAAGAACAAGAGCGCCCGCGCTCCGCGCATCAGAACATGCAGACGAAGTCGAGGTTCTCGGCCAAAGCGTCGCAGCATGCGGTGCCTCCACTGAGATCGCAGGCCGCTTTGGCCTGGCTGCAATTCGCTTCACCGGACGGCGTCGGGCAGACGCTGCAGTCGACGTCGCAGGACGTTCCGCCGCCCCCTCCGCACTGGCGGGCGAAGGCGTTCTCGACGCTCCGGCAGCACGGGACCTGGAGTCCGGGAGGAAGGACCTCGCACTCCTCCAAAGCTCGGCTGCACCCGAGCTGGGCTTCCTCGGAGCATTCGGAGCAGTCGAACTCGCAGCTACCGCCGCCGCCTTCGCCGCACGAAGGAAACGCCGCCGCAATCGCCAGGCAGCAGAGGCGTTGCTCCTCGGCTCCCAGCTCTTCGCACGCCGTCGACTGGACGCGACATCCAGTGATGTCTTCGGCCGTCTCGCAGGCCACGTCGCACTCGATATCGCAGCCTTCGCTCGCCGT
The DNA here is from genome assembly GCA_964473255.1 of uncultured Myxococcales bacterium. Classification (GTDB taxonomy): domain Bacteria; phylum Myxococcota; class Kuafuiibacteriia; order Kuafuiibacteriales; family Kuafuiibacteriaceae; genus Kuafuiihalomonas. The sequence continues at coordinate 31,122 of CAYYOT010000046.1, forward strand.
GCACGGCCCTTCGAACAGCCGAGCAATCGTTTCACAGCAGGCGGCTTGGTCTTCGGGATTGCCGAAGTCGCTGCAGCTGTCGCTCGACGCCTCGCAGTTGGAGCGTATGCTCTCATCTCCACACTGGCTGCAGTCGAAATCGCACTCGACACCAACGATGACGTCATCGCAGCGGAAAGCCTGGTCCACGGTCGAGCAGCAATTCGGATCTTCGCAGATGGCGGCGGCCGCCTCGCACTGGTCGGCGACGGACGGCGGACATCGGCCGCAGTCGACCGAGCACTGAAATTCCGCGCCACTGTCCACGTCCGCAGCGTCGGCTCGACCGAGGGGCTGCCCGTCGTCGTCGCTGCAAGCGGACGCCAGCATCAGGGGTGCGATGCAGGAGATGATGGCTTTCCGGGTCGGCATGGGCGAGTTCGCTGCCCACGGGTAGCACTGGCGAGCGGCCGTCGGCAAACGCCGTGCTCACCGATTCGGTTAGCTCGCGGCGCCTGTTTGGGCCGAGTCCACTTGCGCGGCGCCTGTGGCCCGGAGATCGTATGGCGGTGGGGAGGTCGTTTTCTTGGCTCTGTGTCCTGGTCGTCCTGGTCGGATGTGCCAAGCGAATCGAGCGGGAGTCGGTCCACGAGCTCGGTATGATGCTCGAGATGCCGGCCCCGACGGGAGCGCAAACGGCGGTCAGCGGCCTCGTGGTCTGGCAGGGGTGGTTCATGCGGTGGCAGTACAACCACCGGCTCAATCGGACCGGCTCTCTGATCGAGCAGCTGCCGTGCCGCGTCGAACCCAGCCAGGGGCCTCGCGTATGCCGCGGCCGGGTGATCAGCTCGGCCGCCTCGGGGACGGGCACCGATGTCGCCGAGCTGGGCTCGTATTTCGCGCTGATCGCGGCCCGGGGAGTTTCCGGGAGTTCCGGGTCGGTCGAGCTGGTGGTCGAGGGCTTCGAAGGCGAGCTCTTGGAGGCGACCGGCGAACTCGACGTCCCGGTCGACGACACGCTTGCCCGGGCCGAGGTTCGGGTGGCCTTGCTGTCCGGCTTCGATCTGGCCTCCCTGGGGAGCGCCGACAAGCTGAAGAGCCTCCGCATCGAGGGCGGGGACCCCGCGATCGTCGAGGGTCGGGCTCGGGTCCCCGTCCGGCTGGCTGGCGTCCTCGACTGCTCGAGCATGGAGTGCCCGCGAACGAACGTCGTGAACCTGTCGGTTTTGGTGGGGGTGACCGTCGTGGGTGGACCCGAGCGCTGGCTCAGAGTCGAGGACGTGCCGGTGGCAGCGAAGTACAGCTGGGACAAGAAAGAGGAGCTGCCTCGCGAGTCCACCCGGACCGGTTTCACGAGTTCCAGTGAAGCCGGCGAGTCGGTCTTCGCCATCCGCGGCTTTCAGGTCGACGTGAAGAGGGATCTTCACGTGCTCGACTTTGGCCTACAGGTCGAGCGCGGGGAGGGCGACGGGCACACGGCGAGTCTCGAGTTCAGGAACTGGCGAGAAGGGATGAAGAAGTCGCGTCCGCCGATGTCGTGGTTTTCGTACAAGGAGGAGGGCGAGGCCGAGTGGACGACGGACATCGTTCGTCTGGACTTCGACAGTGCGTTGGTGAGCCGCCGGGCCTGGACGACCCAGCTTTCGTGGGAGGGTGAAGGTCGACCGTCTCTGGCTCCCGAAGCGGAGCGCTTTCGCATGCTCTACTGGGAGATTCGCCCTTGAGCTGGCGCGCTTTGCCTATCGCCGCACTCGTGCTGCTCGCGGGCTGCGCCGGCGGCCGACTGAAGGCCGGAGAACCGCGACCGGTTTCGCCCACCGTGACCGACGAGGCTTTTCAGCCGCATCGACAGATGGCCGACAATGGCCGTCTGGTCCCCGTCTTATCCCGGCGGTGCGTCGATGGCATGCAGCCGACGTTCAACCCCGAAGACTCGGAGTACGTCGCCGTCGCTTGGCGGGCGACCGGAGAGTTCGTCCACTTCTTGGTCACCGTGATCCCCGCGCTGCTCGAACGACGGGTTGCGCCCGCCGAGGGAGGTGAAAGGGTCACGTATGTCGCCGCCGGGGAGATAGACGTGCCCGGGACGCAGCTCGGCGGCATCATCAAGCTGCGCGACCGCAAGCGTAAGCCGAAGGAAATCGACGTCCGGCAAACGCTCTTCACCAGCGACCTTTGGATGCGCGACGACGGCACGGGAACAGTCGTGCACTTCGACGGCGTGATCGACTACGGCGCGGGTACGATCGACGGCCTGCGTTCGGCTCCGGCCGCGGTCAACGGGTGGGGGCAGGTTCATCGCCAAGAGACGGGTTATCCGCGCTATGTTGTGGGAACGGAGGTCAAGAATCTCACGTTCTTGGCTCAGGCCGACCGCGGCGTTCGTTTGGAGGGGCAGCTCGTCGACGCCTGCGCCGGCACGACCGATGTCGTGGCGGAGCTGACGTACCCGTCCGAATGCCCGGTGACACCAGCCACGCTCATCAAGAGCGTCGAGTTTCGGCAGGGCGACCGCCGATTCTTGCTCGTGCAGGACGAAGACGTCTGTGACGACTGCGTGTGGCTCACCGTGAACGACGCCGCCGTCCCCGAGAAGTTTTGCCCCCAGTCTTGGATCATCGAAGGGGAAGGCTTTTCGCTGGCTGCGGAGTGATCAGCGCACGACTTCGCGCGGCTCGCCGGTCTTCGGGTCGACGATTCGGCTTTCCACGCGGCTGATGCCGCCTTGGGTGACGATCGTACTGACGACCGGCCGGGCTTCGAACCAGCGGGGCGCCTTCGGCTCGACGCGCACCACGGCAGTGCCGTCTCTCCACTCTGCGGTGACGAGCCCGTATCCGTGCGGCTGACCCCCGACGGAAAGAGCGAAGTTCCGTTGGACCCGGCCTTCGAAAGGACGGGTGACGTCGGGGAGTGGCGCGGACAGCTCGAAGACCACACCCGGTTCTTCGAGTCCGTCGACGTGTACTTCGGCCTTCGCGAGCCCGGCGCCCTCGAAGGTGTATCGGTGCCGGGCACCGAAGGCCTCGTGCATGAGCGTTCCGTCGCCGTTCTGACCGCTCCAGGACCAGGTCTCGGTGCTGGTCGTGGGCCACTCGATGCCCGGTGCGGGCCGTATGATGCGGGTCGCGGTCGCGGTCGTTGAGACCTCCATGGACGCAGCAGCGATGCCGGACTGAATCTGTTCGAGAAGCGCCTTTACCGGGACGAGACCGAGCACTTTTCGGATCTTGGCCTCCTCGTCTTCGAAAGTGACGGTGGCCTTCACGCCTTTCTGCTGTCGCCTTCGAACGTCGAGGACGACCGAGGCGGCTTGCTGGCTGTGGTTGAAGGTGCTGCTGTTCCGTTTACCTTCGAGCTTGGCGTCGAGCGGGCCGGAGAACTCGACCGTCGTCTGGGTACCGAGCGGGTTTTCGTAGCGGATGGTCACGTCGAGCCGCTCGTCGGTCGAGCGGTCTTCCACGGTCATCGGCCGGTCGTGCCGGGGAATGGGAATGTCCGGAAGCCAGCCCTCGATGTCGGCGATGTCGGCGGTCGCAGTCTGAATGCCCTCGCGATCCGAGTCCTTGGCGATCCAGACCATGCGGTCGCCAACAAGCACCTGCGCGTATTCGTGCATGCTCCAGGGGCTCTTCTTGGTCTCCAGGACGATATCCTGCGCGTAGTACGCGGAAAAAAACTGCAGCGGTGCCACCGGCGCTCGCTCGTCGGTCGGCGGGTCCTGAACCACGGGCTTCGTCTTCTGCGCCAGCCACTCCGCCCGCCTGTCCGCCGTCAGCGGCGGCCCTTCCGGCAGATAGTCACGCACCCCCCCACAGGCAAGAATCCCGCTAACCAGGCCCGTTCCCATCACCGCCCACGCAATTGACGCGCTGTTCATTCCCCTAGGGTGCCCCAATTGAATCGGCGCTGGAAGATGATGAAGGGCGCCGACCTCACACTGTCTAGGAGTCGAGGTCGGCCGGTCCGCCGGTTGCCTAGCCCGAATACATGAAGATACTTTACCGTCACCATGTGCACCGTCCGACTCACTCTGGCTGTGGCCCTGCTCGCCGGGGGCACCCTATCGTGCCGCTCGAGCCCAGTCGTCAGGAACTGCATCGCGGACCTCAATGGGTTGGAAAAGGCCGGTATAAATACCTACCACGAAGCCGACGTCGAGATCCGGGCCGCCCTCGCCATGGTTAGCGCCCACCGCACTGAGATTTTCTCGGAGGAGCGAATGGGGTTCATTCGGAACAAGCGAGGAAAGAAAGGCGAGAAACGGCGAAAAAAGATGAGCAACAAGTGGCACCGCACCAAGGTCGTATGTCGGGAGATCAATGCGCGCATCCGCGATGATCTGTCCAGCTGCAGCAACGGAATGGACGAGTCGGATGACTTCTGGGAAGCGATGGCGACCGGCTTCACTCTAACAGCTCGAGGATACAACGGTCGAGTCATCGATAAAACGCGGGTCTGCTACCGGTCCGTAAAGGCAGAGCGATTTCGCTTCTGCGATCTCGTCGACTTGCTCGTGCACGAGAAGGCGCATGGATTCAAAGTGCAGACCTACGACGGTCACGGCGACGGCGACAATGGTGATCCAGTATGGCGTGCTGGGCATGCGGCACGTGATTACTGCCGAAGTCTGGCGTGGAACGACAAGTGGGTCGACCACCCGCTCGGCGTGAAGTGGGTCTATCCCGACGACTGGCGTGAGGCTCAGCTGGTGAGCACGCCTTGGTATCTACCGTCGCCCAACCAGTCGGTAGCTTCTCCAAACGTCGAGGCCGATCCGTCGAGCCTCTAGCGAAGCCAGTCGAAGAGCCTCGGCTGGGTGTTCTTGACCACCCTGGTCGTAGAACAGCTTGGCAAATCTCAGGCCATCTTCGTCCTTGATGCGTTCGTCGGTGGCGACGATTGAGCGGCTCCCTGTCAACAGAAAGCCCTCTGCCAGTCCAAATTTCAGCTTCCGGGTGACTTCGGTTTGATGGCCGGTGGCGCAGCCGTTTAGAACGACGATCCGTGCCGCGGGTCGACTGACGAATAAGTCTTCGAGTGTCAGGCGGTCCTGTCCTGCCAAGACCAAGTGAGCATCCCACGGAACGTCGGGGCTCAGTTCGCCATGACCCGAGAAATGAAATAGCCGCGCATGTCGGAGAGCGGCGATGACGTTTTCTCGGTTGGCTTCCGAACCCACGAGGTCATTGGAAGCAGCAATGCGATCCCTAAGGCTGCGAGCCTCTTCGCGTGCAAACGGGAGATCCCCACGCGGGTCCCCGACTATCAGGGTACTCCGTCTGTCTGAGAGGAATGGACTCAACAAGACGCCGGCAAAAGGAAGGTGCGAAACCGAAATTGAATCGAGCAAGAGTCGATCATCGACTGTCGCAGTATGAAGATGACGTAGCTCTCCTTCTTCATCATCGACCACATATAGATGGCGGACACGAGGAAAGCGCCGCGGAATCTCGGCGGCAATGTCGGCGCTCGATGAAAGAGACTGAGTACTATTTCGATCGATCCATAGGGTGACGCGCTGCTCGCCAGCAGAAAATACCGTGACTATTCCTTCATCGTTGTCGAGGACTCGTTGCAGGTCTTCCACACGTGCGTCCGGGACGTCGACTACCGGGGCAACCTCGTCCAGGTACGAGTAGATCTCATCAAAAAGCCTGCTGCGGCTCCCGCTGAGAGCCGTCAATCGGGCTTGGGCTCGCGTGCGCTCACTTCGAGATGAAGTTCGCGCCCGTGCCCGCGCTTCTTGGTGGAGCGATCTAGCTTCCTGATACGCACCAACCCGTCGTCTAAGCTCCGTCCGCTCTTCATCTGAGAGGCGCGAGCGCCGGCTCTTCATATCGAGGTCACGCAGGACTGCGGCGCGGTCCGCATCAATAATCTCGAACGCACGAGTCAAACGGCCGGCTTCGATATAGAAGTCAACGGCATCGCGAACGAGTGCGCCACGGTCGGCAAGAAAAGTTGCCTTTGAGAAGTCAATGGCCAACCGGGGTGCGACAAGTCGTCGTTCATGCAACGCTGCTTCGAACTCGGCCGCCGCCTTCCGTAGCTGGTTCCTTTTCCAGTAGGCTCTGGCGAGGCCATGTCGGCCTCGCCAGCTCCAGTCGG
>CAYYOT010000047.1:0-36857 GCA_964473255.1 uncultured Myxococcales bacterium
CAAGACTGACTTCACAACTGCTCCGGCTGATACAAGAACAGGGTTCTATAACCCCGCGTCCGTCTGGACTGGAGGAGGTCGGCTCGCTGTTTGCCTCCGCCAAAGCTTCCCGAGGACACGATGGGCGAGCCCGACTCGGGCGTAACTACAAAGAGCTCACCGCCCCCGGTCCCGACTTCTTCGTAAGCGGTCCGCGCCTCGGCGGGATCGGAGCTCGTGCTGGAACCGTTGGCTGCGTTGGGCTCCGCGGTACAGTTGTCCAGGGCATATACACGGTCGAGGCCGCTGCCGGGCTCGCAAATGCTGGCCGCCGTGGTGACCTCGAACGTCTTGTAGAAGGTGATACCACTCAAAGTGAGGGAATCGCGGATCATCCGCTCATCGTCGTTCAAGGCGAAGAAGAACCCGCGGAAGTTGGGTGCCTTCGGATTGATCTCGCGCAGATTCGTAGCGTCGACCAGGCAGTCTCCGCCGCACGTATTGTCGGGCGATGCCCCCACGTTCAGTCGGACTTCGGTGTCGATCCCGGTGTCGAAGAAGGTGCCGACGACGTCTCGGCCCTCGTAGTAGTTGGTCACCGAGGGCGCAGTGGTGGGACGAAGTAGGTCGTCGATGGCGCCCGGCCGGTTCTTGTTCCCCGAGCCGAAGGAGACGCCGACGGCCCGACTGCCTTGGCAGGAGGTCAAGAAGAGGTCGACCTTGGTTTCGATGCGGCGGAACTGCCGCGAAATCACTCCGGAGAGCGGTGTTGCCGGGTTGTAGCGCTCGTTGAGGCGCAGGATGATGTCGGCTTTCCACGTGACGCCCTGGTCGGGCGTGATGATTCGCCAGAGCTGACCGCACCAATCGCCAAAGTAAAAGCCACGAGTGAGTCCTCCCTCGGTGAACACCGCGGGAGGCGCGCTGATCGGGCACAGCATGCGACTCAGATCGGGACTGGTCGCCGCGTCGATGCAGTTGTTCGGGTCGACGCCCGTCCCTCCGCAGTTGCTGGTGACGAAGAGCAGCTCTCCTCCAGGCTGGGTCTTGCTGGCGAACTTCTCCGGCGCACTGCTCGCATTCAGCTTGGACGCGTCGAGGACCGCCATGAATGGCTTGTGCTGTCCGGGAAGCGGCGATGGCTTCTCGACGACGTCGAAGCTCGCGATCGACACTCCGTTGCCGTTCGCAGCGACACCATCGGTGTCGATGCGCAGCTTGAAGAGAGCATCGCCCTGCGCGGTCTGCTCGGAAGTCAGAAACGAGTAGGGGACGGGGACGGCGCTGTAGTCCGTGGAATCGATGCTGAGCAGCACGTTGTCGGACGAATCGGTGATGAGCAGTTTGTCGCCGGGCTCGAGATCGATGAAGTTGAAGGTGATACCCTTGACCTGCTTCACGCCCGTGACGATGACCGTGTAGGGGGCTCCGAAGAGCGAGGAGCCTCCGAGTGCGGTCGTGAGCGCCGACGAGTCGTACGATGTGACGGGAACGGTCGACGTCGCCGCCGCCAACACGACCACTGGGTTCCCGATGTTGGCCTCGCAGATCAGCGCGCTCGCCGCCCCGATGCCGGAGACGATGTCCGTACAGTTCTTGGTGACCGTCGACCCGGGCGGGGTCGAAAACGACCCGGGAAATCCGTTATCGAAGCGGTAGGCGGGGTCGGCCGCGTCCCAGACGCCCCCCGAGGTCAAGGCGACGAAGTTTCTCTCGTCGGTAGACCCGGGGAACACGCCCACGCCGACGGCGGGCGCAGCTTCGGTCGATCGCAGGTCGTCGGTCCAGTTGTTGGGGCCGGGCGTCCGGACCAGAGGGTAGACTGGGTTTATCGCCGTACTCGGCAGCTTGGTCGGCTGCGTAACGTCGATGAAGTAGTACGCGCTCCCTCCGTGCCCCAGTCCCTGGATCAAATAGGCGGTATCTCCGGCATCGATGATGGCGTTGGCGTTCACGTCGGCGTGATAGAGCAGGAGATCTCCATCGACCAACGGGAGCCGCTTGTAGTCCAGGCTCGGCTGATTGAGCGCGTCGATCAGAGGACGCTCCGTCACGTACCCGACGTTCCAGAGGTCTCCCGGAATGACCGCGCCATGCTCTTCACCCGTCGCCGCATCGAAGAAGTGGATTTGACCGTGATTGGTTCCAACGGCGACGGTGCAGTTGCCTGCCGTCTCGCAGTCCTCGCTGTAGGCCATGAGCGCGGTTCCACTGTTGACGACGGCCCCCATCGACCACTCGGGGAATTCGGTGGGCTCCAGAGCCGTGCAGTCGAAGTTTTCGAAGGGCTCGTAGCCATGGAGAAACGCCATCAACTGATGCTTGGCACAGCCAGCCGACCCCGCCTGGGTATCGGTCATGGTCGCCGGCGAGACCGAGATGTAGCCGGGAACACCCGGCTCCCAGGTCAAGACCTCGCGGCGGGTCCAAAGACCGCCGCCCGAGATGAGCCCCTCGGCAGCGCCGTTGAGCTTGTCCTCGAGGAGGATGACGCCGGACCCGCCGTTGGTTGCCGTATCCAGACTCGCATCGAGAGCTCCCAGTCCGGCGCGGAGGGCCCACTCGTCTTTGACGCCGATGTTCGTGAAGAGGTCGGTCCCGTCATCGCTCACGAACAGGCAGTTCACCTGCGTCGTGTCGTAACGCCCATTCGGAAGGACGTCGGGCAGGATGCAGGCCTTGCGAAGGTTGCCGAACCAGGCGCCGGTGTCCCGCGGCTTGAACTGAGAGATGTAGGCGAAGTTCCCGGAGAAGAATCCGTCGGCGCTGACCGACGGTGTGCCGAAGGTGAGCGCCTCTTTGCTGACGATGTCCTGCAGGATCTGATCGAAGACACGGCTCAACTGAATCGAGTCTGCGGCGTAGCGATAAAAGCCACCCCCATTGTCCGCCGTCTGAACGAGGATCGATTCGTTGAAGTTTCCGCTGCCGAAGCCGATGGTATAGGTGAATACCTTCTGGTCTCCAGGAACCGAACAGAGCTGGTCCGGATTCAAGAAGAGATACTCGGATGCCTCCCAGGGCCGGTTCCGGTTCGCGGTTCGGGTGGCGCCGTTGCACGCATACTCGAGAAACGCATCGTTACCGTTGGGATTTCCGTCGGAAAGAAGGACGACGTAGTGGCGGTCGCAGGTTTGGGCGGACGCCGCATTGGTCGTCCACCAGTCTTGGTGATACTTGCCTGCTCGGTCGATGGCCTCGGACAAAGGCGTGTTGTTACAGGCCCGGATTCCGGGGGCGTAGTCGATCACGTTGCCGGCATTGCAGTCACGGGGGTCGCCGTTGAGGACGGCGTCTTCCAGACTCGTACGGTCGTTGCTGAAGTCGTGGATCATACGGATCGTATTGGCCACGCCGCCGAAGCCCATGATGGCCATTTCCACTTCATCGCCCCATACGTCGATGACGCCGTCATTGCCTACACAGCCGGTGAGCGCCGCACGAAGCTGGTCGGTCTTGCCGTTGACGAGACCGTTGGTCGCACCGTTGAGCAGCGTGCTGCCGAGCAGACCGGGGCACAGCTGGCCTAGACTGCCGCTGGTCATGGAGCATGACTCGTCGACCAGCAGCACGACCTTCGAGTCGCCGGGCTTGCTGAGGAGATGGTCGGTGTCTTGAGGCAGGGCGCTAAGCCCCAGGGTCGTGATCAAGGCTGCTTGTATCAACATGGCTCTCCTCGCAGTTCACTCATCGCTGGAAGATGGGGGTTATGATCCGTCCTCGGGGCAAGGTCACGGTCTGCTGCCGGCGAAGACGGACTTCGCTCTGCGCAAGCTGTCCTCCGGTCTCCGCCATGGCAGTGACGTCGTAGTTCATCTGCGCACACAGATTCAGACTGCAGTTCTCGACGGTCCCCAGGCCGACCAGCACGACCTCGGTTTGATACGTGCCGCCCAAGGCGGAACTGACGACCGAGTCCGACAGGATCGCGCCTGGCTTGCCGGCGAAACCGAACTTGGCCACCGGGTCGGCGAAGGTCTTGGGCTTGTTCTGGTCGAAGGCGTTGCTCGTGATGACCTCGTACACTCCGGCCTCCGCCGCCGAAAGGGCCTGCTGCGACTGCAGCTGACGTTGGGCGAGCACCTGGTCGACGCCGACCAGGTCGAGCATGGACGCAGCTCCAATCGAGAGTAGCCCGACGAGAATGACCACGACGATGAGGGCGAAGCCGCGGCGCTGTTGGCGGGGACGATGCATCACTCAGATCCTCCCCGAGTTCTTGAGTTCGACGGTCGTTCGGAACACGCGTCGCTCGACCCGGTCCCGATTCAGGGGGCCTCCGGACGCGCCGCCTCCCGGGAACACAATGCCGCCTCCGGGAGCCAGGGTGCCCACGACGCCCGGGGACGTCTTGTCGGCTCGCTCGTCGCTGCGAACGATCAATTCGACGTCCACCCGTACGCGCCCATCCGCGGTAGCCTGAGTTCCCGGCAGAACTTCTTGCCATCCGCTCGCCGCCGCGAACTGGTACACGCGGTAGAAGAACCCCTCCACGTTGCTCACGACGAGGGCGCCGCACGTGTTGTCCCGAGCCCCGCAGTCCGGCTGCGTGTCGTCGTACGTCATCCGTCGAAGCACACCGCGATTCGCGCGGTTGGGATCCTGGGTCATGAACCAGACGATGGTCTTGTAGCCGCCGAACATCTGGCCTCGAGTGTAGTCCTGGAGATCGCCATTGTTCCCCTCGTACTGGTGAGCGGTACTCGCCGGCAGTGCCCAGTTGGCCGACCGACATCCGCCCGCACAGTCTCCGCAGGGAACGTTCGGATCGAACGGCGTGAGCTGGATGGCCCAGGTCGAAATGGACGGCTGGTCCTGAAGGAGGATGAGCTCGTTGTCCCGCATCATCATCCCGCCGTGATCGCATATGGTGAGTCGGCCGGCGTTCGAACCCTTGCCGGTGAAGTCGATGATCGTCGCCTGGTCCCCATCGGCCAACCGTACTCCGAGGTCCTGCGTGGCGACGTTGTAGACGTTCACGCTGCCCGTGCCTTCGTCCTCTTCCAGGGAGACGGTGAAGCCCGGATTGTTGAAGGTGACCCCGGCCAGCGTGAACGTACCGGAGAGCAACCCGTCGAAGTTTCCGCCCGTCGGCCGCAGACCCAGTCCCGCCGACCGCAGGTCGGAGCTGATCAGATTCATGACCACGCGCGAGGCTCGGACGACGTCGAGACGGTCTTGAGTCACCCCCATGAGACGACTCTCGCTGCGAACGAAGGAAACGGCGGCGGCCGTCAGCACCACGCCGACCATCATCCCGACCATGATTTCGATGAGGGTCAGGCCGCGCTGGTGCTCGCGAGGACCGGACAGTGGGCGTACTCGAATCGCACCCCTCCTGCTCGATGGGTCGTGCATCTCCACGGGCGGGAGAGTTTGCATTCGTCGTGCCACTCCTGGAGTTTTCTGAAAACTGGAGTCTTCCGCAAGATCACGGAGCCCTGCCCGCAAAGGCCTTCGGGGCCGAGGTATCCACATCTCCGACCCCGACGTGACGGCGAGCCCGCGGGGACGAGATATTTCCAATGCCGAGCCTCGGTGGTAAGCGGTGCTCATGAAGAGTGCGATTGCGATCGCGGCGGTAGCCGCTGGACTCACCGTCGGTACGAGCCCCGCCTACGCCGGCTTCGTACTGGGACTCGACGTGGGCGGCGACATTGCCGTCGGCGACATCGAGGACGGCATCGATACCGCCGGCTTCGCCTTCGCGGGTCGAGCTGGGTACATGTTCGGGAACGACATCGTACGCGTCACTCCAGAGCTGAAGCTCGGATTCGAGTCTCCGGGCTCGCCGAACGCTTTCCGCATTCTCGGCGGCGCTCGACTGCACCTGTTCAAGGGCCTATCGCCGGTCGTCTTCGCCCACCTCGGCGGCCTCGCCGGCGACATTCAGGGCTTCGGCTGGGACGTGGGCGCCGGCTTGGACCTCACGTTCATCAAGATTCTCGATATCGGTGCCTACTTCTCGTACAACCGCGCCGAAGACGCGGAGCTGAACATCGACAACCTCACCGACAGCAGCGCCACCTGGGAATGGATGCAGATCGGAGCTCAGGTCACCCTCAAGTTCTGACTTTCGGTTGGCCGCCGATTACTCCGTGACCTGAACAAGTCATCAGCCTATGCTTGGCCGGTCGTGAAGCAGATCGAGCTGGGCTTCGAGGTGGAGCGTGAGTTCCACCGCTCGACAGGCGACCTGGACCGGGACGATCCTTGGTTCGGTCGCGTCCAGCTCCAGACGGAAAACGGCGAGACCGTCACCTACCGGGTCGGCGACCGGTCCCACCCGCAGCAAAAGATCGTCGACTGGCGCGACCCCGCTTCCGAGCTCTTCTACCAGGGTCGCGAAGGCGACTGGGTCGAGATCGAAGTAGACGGGCGGGCCGTCGAAGGGCGCCTCAAGAATCGGGCCCGCGTCCACACCCAGGGCCGTCGCCTTCAGCAGATCGAACTCTTCACGGAGGACGGGGCGCGCACGGTCGAGCTCGAGCAGCGCTCCCCGTTCGACTCCGGTCTCCCCGACATCCGCAGCTTGCTCTCTCCCGAGCAGTACGCGCTGATCAGCGCGAACCGCGACCAGCCGGTCATCGTCCAGGGCCGGGCGGGTTCCGGCAAGACGACGGTCGCTCTCTACCGCGTTTCCTGGCTGACGTTCCCTCAGCCTCACGGTCCTCGTCCTCCCGTCTCGGCGGACCGCGTCCTGATCGTGATGTTCAACCGTGCTCTGTCGGCCTATGTGCGTGAGCTACTCGGGCCACTTCGTCTTTCCGAAGCTCGGATCGATACCTTTCACGCCTGGGCGCTCGACGAGATCCGGCGCGCCTCCCGCGGCACCATCGAAGTCCAGGGCGACCCCTTACCCGACCGCGACATCGCCAGCCGTGTGAAGCGCAACCTGGGCATGCTCGATGCGCTGGAAGCGTTCGTCGATCGTCAGACGGCGCGACTGTACGAGTGGCTCGCCGACCGACTGCGCCCCTATGCTGCAGCCGAGATCGCGCACGACCTCCGCGAGGCTGACGAACCCCCCGTCCTCGGTCTGCGCCGATCCCTCCACACCGTTCGGTCGCAGCGCGACGAGGCCGACGGCCACGATCGTCAGCGACTCGAACAGATCCTGCTGATCCTGGGTCGAGCGGTTGCACGGATGACCCAGTACAAGGAGGAGCTCTTGTCTCTCATGACGGACCGAGCGCTCCTCCGCGAGCATCTGACCGGCGTTCCTCCGTGGGACCTGGACATGGCCGTCCGTTTTCAGCGAGCACTGCAGACCGAAGGCAAGAAGTCGGGCGTAAAAAACCACGTGACCTTCGAGGACTTTGCTCTCCTCGTCCGCTTGATTCAGCTGAAGCACGGCGGCTTTCCGCCGGAAGGCGAATCGGTCGAGCCTCGGAGGTTCGATCATGTCGTGGTCGACGAGGCTCAGGACTTCGGTCCGGTGGAGCTGGCCGTTCTCTTCGCTTCGGCCAAGACGCCCAAGGACATCACGATCGTCGGCGATCTCAACCAGAAGATTGTGGTCGATGCCGACTTCATCGGATGGAAGCGAATTGCCGAGAAGCTTGGAGTCGACGATGCGGCGGTCGCCCACCTGGAGATCGCCCATCGTTCCACCGCTCCCATCATGGAGCTGGCCGACTTCATCTTGGGTCGGGAGCCCGTCGGCGGACGCCGCGGTCCCAAGCCCACGATCGATCTCCTCGAAGGCGAGCGTGCGCGGACCGCCCGCATCGTGGAACGCCTCGAGCTTCGATGGTCCGAGGCGCGTCGCCATCTCTGCGTCGTGTGCGGCCAACGGGAAGATGCGCAGGCCCTCTTCGAACAGCTCGAGCCCGAGCTCAAGGCGCGACGGATTCCGGTGCGGCGAGGGCACAATCGCAGCTTCGAGTTTTCACCAGGAGTGACCGTAACGAATGCTCGTCAGCTCAAGGGCCTCGAGTTCGACACCGTCGTCGTGGTCGACCCCGGTGCCCAAGCCTACCCCGAGGACGAGGACGGGCGACGGCTTCTGTATACCGTACTGACGCGGGCCCAAAACGTCCTTCACCTGGTGAGTGGGGTTCATCCCAGCCCCGCGATTCAGGGCGCCATCGAAGCTGGGCTTCTCCACGTCGTCGATGAGACCGAGGTCGAACCCGTGCGCTTCAGCGACGACGAGGAGCAGCCGTTCTGAGCTCCTCGGATCGGGCCGGCGGGTTCCGACCTTGACACGCATGTGACGAGATGGAGGAACGGGCTCGTGCCACCGTCGAGTCCGGATACGCAGTCCCCGCAGGTGGCCGAGATCACCAATCTCCAGTCTCTGCTGGCCTGGATTGTCGACTTCGCGTTCCGCGAGCGCACCTTCCTCATCCTTCTCGGGATCAGCTTCCTGGTCGCGGGCTCGACCTACGAGACGCCGTCGATCGCCATGTGGGTCGGATTTGCATTCGCTGGCTACGCCGCAACCGCCAACGACAGTATCCAGACGATCGGGACCTTTCTCGCTTCGAACCAACACCGGCCCTGGTGGCTCCTCTGGCTGTTCATCGGCTCCCTTTTTCTGCTGACGGTCGGGTCGAGCTTCATCTTGAACGACGGTGACGTGACCTGGGGCGTTCTGGGCTCGAAGGGCTTCTCCGAGGCACCGACCGAGTTTGCGTTTCTTCAGGTCTCAGCGCCCCTGTATCTCATCATTCTCACGCGCCTCAGAATGCCGGTGTCGACGACGTTTCTGCTCCTTTCCGCCTTTGCGACCAAGGTCCAGGGCGTGACCAATGTGCTGACCAAGAGCCTGAGCGGATACGTCATCGCATTCACCGCCGCGATCCTCTTGTGGATGACGCTCGGGCGCTGGATGAACGAAAGGTTCAAAGGCGAGCCCTCCTGGTGGTGGTGGCCGCTCCAGTGGGTCACCTCCGGCTTTCTCTGGTGCATGTGGGTGGCCCAAGACGCGGCGAACATCGCGGTGTTCCTTCCCCGGAGTCTCAACCTGGCGCAGTTTGCCGCTTTCGCGGGAACCGTGATCATCGGCTTGGCGCTGCTCTTCTTCTTACGCGGAGACCGTATCCAGGGCATCGTCAACGAGAAGTCGGCGGTCTTCGACGTCCGCGCGGCGACCGTCATCGACTTTCTTTACGGCGCGATTCTCGCCGTATTCAAGTACATGAGCAACGTTCCCATGAGCACGACCTGGGTATTCATCGGTCTACTGGGCGGTCGAGAGCTCGCCTACGCGCTGCGGGTCACGCAGACCCGAACTCCGCTACGCGCGCTCCAAATGATGGGCCGCGACTTGCTCTACGCGTTCATCGGGCTAACGGTTTCGTTGATCATCGCCGCGTCCATCAACGTCGAGCTCCGCCGTTCGATTCTTGGGTTTTGAGCACTACGCCGAGTGAGCGCCGACCGTCGACCCGCGCCTCGATGGGGGTTTTCAGGCGCACATGGCGCACGTACGTCCAGCGCTGAGCCGAAGTGTGCTCGTCGAGCCACTCCCAATCGATGAAGTTGCTCGGCGATTTCGGTCGAACGGCCAGATACTTGACCCCCAACGACGTAAGGTTGTGGAAGAAGTGTGATCCCTGGGAGGGGTCGACGCTGAAACCCTCGAGACTCGTTTCGACCAAGATGCGAGCAGTCGAGATCTGTTCCCAGGTCACGGGAATGCCGAGCCATCGATTCGAAGTGCCCCATCGTCCGGGGCCGATGATCATCGAAGGACGCCCCCCGCGACGCAGCTCATCGTTGGCTGCACCGATCTCGACCGCGATCTCTTCCGTCCGGTTCCGGTCGAAAGTGCTGGGACAGACGTAAACGATGTCGCGCACCTCGGTTATCACACCGTTGCCCAGCGACATGTCGCTGATACAAAGGGCATCCTCTGGACGCACGTCGTCGATGTCGACCTCGATGTCGTCGGACTCGCGCGAAAAGGGTCGCATCTGGAGAACGGCGAACTGAGGGGGCTTGGTCTCGAGGTTGGCGGCAAACTCGATCTCCACCGGAGTGTTCAAGCCGTCTTCCCCCACCTGGAGAAGCCGTTCCAAGATCTCGGCCAACGGGAAGACATCGTTCTTGAGAATGTGAGCAAAGCTGACGACCGGGATGCCGGGCCGGCTGGTGCCGTCGTAAAACGCCTCGTTGTCGGGAGACCAAACGGAACCCACCAACGGCAGCGTTCCATGGCGCTGGGCTTCATCCAGCGGCAGCTCGACCGTGCTCGAGAAGTCATCGTCGGCCGGACCGCGTTCGACGGGCTGCAGGTCGACCGCTCGAAACGTGCGCTGGCAGGTAGCCAAGAACTCCTCGGGGTCGTCCATCTGGTGGAGGATCCGCGGGTGGGCGGGAGAAAAACGAATGGCCGCCCCGCCGCTTACGACCTGCTCGCCCATGCCCAAGGCGATCGTGGCCGTTCCATTTTCCGGCTTCATCGGGCCCACCGGGTAATAGTTGCGTGAGCGCGCCGTGCCCGCCAGCGTTGGATAGTAGTACTGGCCATGGCGCTGCCCAACGACCGGCTGCAGTACGACCGCCATCTTTTGAGCTTCGAGATGGTACGGTGTGTTGTCGATATACCGTCGGGCAGCTTCCGCGTAGTTGCTGGCGAAAACGAGCTTTATCGCGTCGGCGACGTGGCGCAGACGGACCTGGTTGTCGGGGTGGGAATTTGCGAGCATGAACGTCCGATAGATACCGGCGAAGGGATGAAACTCGGAATCCTCGAGTACGCTCGACGATCGCACGGCCAACGGATCGAGCACGGACCGAAGGAATACACGCAGGTCTTTGACGAGCCACTTGGGCAGATCGGCCGCCAGGAAACGTTCGGCGAGCTCTCGATCCGAGGCCTCGCGATTGTTGACGTCCGTCAGACCGTTACGGTCCATGAACTCGTCGAAGACGTCGGTGCCCACGACCACCGTCTGCGGCACGTGGATGTCGACGTCGGGAAAGGCGGCCTGCACCCCACAGTGGGCGAGAAATGCATCGACAAACGCCAGACCTCGGGCCTTTGCTCCGAGGGAGCCGCTGCCGATGCGGGCGAAGCGCGTCGCCGATTCGAATCGGTGGGGAGAGAAGTCCTCCACGACTCCGCTTCGCTGACGACGAATCATGTCGTTGCAGGTATCGATCAGGAAAGTACGGATTTCCTCGGTGGTTCGAAACTCGGAGACCTGACGAGGGCGCAATCGATTTGCGAGCTCGAACTCGGTTCGCGCTCGAAACCAGCTCGAGAAGTGGTTGCGCTGGGCGTGGTAGGCGATCGACTCGTCCGGTATCTTGGGCAACACCTTGATGAGGGCCCGTAGGTCCGGGGCTCGACCAACCTCCCGCCCATCAGCAGCGCGAAAGATGAAGTCGCCGAAACCGAAGTTGTGATGAATGAAGTCGGATAGATCCTTGAGCAGCGTGGGCGAGCCCTTATGGAGGAAAGACGCACCGCAGCTCTCGGCAACCAGTCGATTCGACTCATCGGAAGACTGCAATAGTATGGGAAGATCGGCGTCATCGTAGCGGATCGTCTCGATCAGCCGGAGGCCGGCCTCGGCATCTTTACGTCCGCCTCGAGGAAACTTTACGTCGCTGATCACGCCAAAAAGCGTCTTCCGATGACGATGATAGTACATCATCGCCGTCTCATAAGTTTCGGCGATAAGCACTTTCGGTCGAGCGCGCATGCGGAGATGCCGCTGCATGCGATTGAGTGCATCCGCGAGCACCGCGCGGGTCTGGCGGACCAGCTCGCTGTAGATGATGGGGAGGATGACGGAACGAAAACGTGGAGAGTCTTCGACCATGATGATGCTGCCCACGCCCGCGGCGCGCGCGTCATGCTCGACGTTCGCCCGGTCCTCGACGTGCTTCACGATGGCCACCAGAAGACTCGCGTCGCCGTGCCACATGAAGATGTCCGAAGTGTCGAGGTCGGGCTCGGTTTCGGTCACGTGGAGCAGCTCGGCTTCACTCGACACGAGGAACACGACGGGAATGTGCGGCGCTCGGACCGCCATCTCGGCCCGAAACCGCCCGAGCCGCATGGTGCCGACTCGCGGCATGGCGATGACGAGGTCGAACTCGCCGCCGGAAACGGCGTCGAGCGCTTCCTTCGCCGTCGGGACGCGGGTGACGTTGGGAGCGTGGGGCAGGCCGAGATCGGTGTACTCGGCGAAGATCATCTCCGTGAGGAGGCCGTCTTCCTCCATCGTGAACGAGTCATAAGGGCTCGAGACGAGAAGCACCTCCTCGACTCGAAACGGCATCAGGAACGGAAAACGCCCCAGCCGCCACGGATGGCCGGCGGTCGCCCCGTGCGAGGCACGCCTAGTTGGAGGTGTTCGGCGGGCGACCATGGTTCACCGACCGAGCCTAGCAGAACTTCAGCCGGTCAGACGACGCCCTGGTCGAGCATGGCGTTCGCGACCTTCAGAAATCCGGCGATGTTGGCCCCGTTGACGTAGTTTCCCGGTGTGCCATAGGCCTCGGCCGTCGCCCGACAGTTCTCGTGAATCTGGACCATGATCGACTTCAGCCGGTCGTCGACCTCTCCTCGACTCCAGTGCATGAGCATCGAGTTCTGGGACATCTCCAGGCCCGAAACCGCAACTCCGCCTGCGTTGGCTGCCTTGCCCGGTCCATACAGAACCTGATTCTCGAGAAAAACATGTACGGCTTCGGGTGTGCTGGGCATGTTCGCGCCTTCGCTCACGCAGTAGCAGCCGTTGCGAACGAGGTTGCTGGCGTCCTTCCCGTTCAGTTCGTTCTGCGTGGCACACGGAAGGGCGACGTCGCAGCGGATGTCCCAAAGTGGATTCTCGGGAGCATTGGTGTCGGTGGCCGTGTAGACGGCCTCCGGATACTGCTCGACGTACTCGCGGATCCGCCCCCGGCGCTTGTTCTTCAGGTCCATCACGAATTCGAGCTTTTCCGACGTGAAGCCTTCCTCGTCGTGGATGAAGCCGCTGGAGTCGGACATCGTGACGACGCGAGCCCCGAGTTGCATGGCCTTCTCCGCCGCATATTGAGCGACGTTCCCCGAACCAGAAATCAGAACGGTCTTGTCCGTGAGACTCTCGTTGCGCGTCTTCATCATCTCTTCGGCGAAATAGACCGTACCGTAGCCCGTCGCTTCGGGTCGGATGAGGCTTCCGCCCCAGTCGAGTCCTTTGCCCGTCAAGACGCCTTCGAAGCTCCGGGTGAGCTTCTTGAACTGGCCGAAGAGAAACCCGATCTCGCGTCCGCCCACGCCGATGTCGCCAGCAGGGACGTCGATCTTCGCGCCGATGTGCCGATAGAGCTCGCTCATGAAGCTCTGGCAGAACCGCATGACCTCGAGGTCCGAGCGCCCCTTCGGATTGAAGTCGCTCCCGCCTTTGCCTCCCCCCATGGGCAGAGTAGTGAGCGCGTTCTTGAAGATCTGCTCGAAGCCCAAGAACTTGATGATTCCGAGGTTCACCGAAGGATGAAAGCGAAGCCCACCTTTATAGGGGCCGATCGCGCTATTGAACTCCACGCGCATGCCCCGGTTGACCTGCACTTTGCCTTGGTCGTCGACCCAAGGAACTCGAAAGATGATGACCCGCTCGGGCTCGACGATCCGCTCGAGTATCACCGATGCGCGGTACTCGGGGTGCCGGTCGAGGACCGGTTCCAACGACTCGACGACCTCACCGACGGCCTGGTGAAACTCTTTCTCCGACGGGTTCTTCGCCTCGACCTGACTCATGAATTCGTTGAATTGAGGGCTGTCCGACATGATGTGCTCTGCTCCCGGTTGACGCCGATCGCACCCGTGAACGACGGGTTCGCGTGGCCGGCGGCACCATCCCAGGGTCAGGAATGCCTGGCAACCCCGGAACCTCGTTCGGTGGCCGCGAGCGGCGCAGCCTTTGCAGCTCAAGGAACGGTCAAAGCGAGCGCAAGAACGCGAGCAAGGCCGAGCGCTCTGCGGACGTTAGACCGAGGTACGCATCGCGGACCGCCCGCGCTTCACCCTCGTGAGAGACGATGGCTTCGTCGAGCGTGGAAGCGCGTCCGTTGTGTAGATAGGGGGCGGTCTTGGAGACGGCCCAAAGCGGAGGCGTCCGGAACTCGCGCGGCCCCGCCATGCCGTCGGCGACGCCGCGGAAGCCATCCGGCGCGACGTCGTGCAGAAGCAGGTCCGTGTACGCGGCGATCGTCAGGCCCGCCCCGTCCGAAAGCTGGGGAACGTGGCATCCGTCACAGCCGACGTCGGTGAAGAGGGTCGCCCCTTCGGCTTCGAGCGCCGGGTCGGTCGAGGTCGGCGGCGGCGGAGCGAGCATCGAGATGAAGAAGGCAAGGTCCAGCATCTCGTCGAGCGAGGCTTCCGGGTCGGGTACGTCGTCATCGTCGACGGCGACGCCGAACGTGAGCCCGGGCTGATCGGGGAGCGTCAGCCCCAGCTCGACGCTCAGGGCATCGCGAACGAACTCCGAGACCGAAGGGACTTGCGACTTCCAGCCCATCCGCCCCAGACGACCGCCGGACACGCGGTGGACCCGACCGGAGATGCCATCCCCGTTCGCGTCGTCGGGGTCGGCCAGAGCGACGACTTCTTGCTCGGCGATGAGGTCGATCAGTCCCATCCCGAAGATCGGCGGCGCCTGGCGCAACTCGAAGACGTTCGCGGCGGGGTCAGGCTCGTTGCGAGCATTGGGAGCGGTCAGGAAGCGGTGAATCAGCGTGCCCCCCTCGGGCTCGATGAAGTCACCGGAATCGAGAAGCGTCCCGTGCCGGACCACGTTGAGACCCTCGGGTCCGGCTCCACCCGTGAAAAAGACGTCGAGCTGACCGGACAAGCCGCGAACCTCGCGCTCCCCGACCGTGCCCTCGAAGTGGCAGGCTCGACAGGAGTCCCCGTTGAACCGGGGACCGAGCCCTTCGCTGGTGCCGACATCGCGGTCGAACAGCCGGCGCCCTCGCTCGAACCGCTCGACCTCGTCGGGGGAGAGCTCCCGCCACGGTCCACCGAACTCGCCGCGCTCCGGGACCGGCTCATCCGGCGGAAGCAGTCCGGCGCTCCGCTGGTCCCGACCGCCGAGGCTCTCCAAGAAGGCGATGATCAGCCCTTGCTCCTCGGCGCTCAAGGCCTCGTAGGACTCCCGGGAACCGAGTGCCTCGCCGCCGTGCCAGCGGATCGCCTCGTCGAGCGTGTCCGCCCGACCGTCGTGCAGGTAGGGCGCGACGACGCCGATCCCCCACAGGGGCTGAGTGCGGAACTCGCTGCCCGATGCACCCGCCATCAGTACACCGTCGGCGAGTTCATCACCCATGTCGTGGAGGAGAAGATCGCTGTACAGCGGGATGGCTCCCCGGGGCCCGACCAGCTCCGCCACGTGACATCCGCTGCAGTCCACCGCATCGAAGAGCTCCCGGCCGGCTTCGGTCTGTGGCGTGAGGGCGTCAGGCTCGGGTGCACCCATCAGCAGCGTAAACGAAACCACCTCGAAGAGCTCCTCGTTCGGGAGCTCGGGGTCGGCAACTCCGTCATTGTCGATGACCGGCGAATCCGGCACGACCGCCTGGTTTCGGCGCGTGACGGCGATTCCCGGTCCCATGTCGAATTCGTCTTCGGAACTCGTGATCCGGGGCAGACGGGAGCGCTCTTCGGGCGTGAGAGGATTCGTCGTGATGCCGACGTGATTGAAGAGCGGGCCGCGGATGAAGCCCTCGATGGACGCCGTCTGGGCTTTGCGACCAAAACGGCCGACCGTCCCGTCCACGTAGTTGACGCGCCCGCTGATGCCGTCCGCATCGCCGTCATCCGGGTCGGCGTTCGCCTCGATGGCTGCTCGCGGTAGCTCATCGATGAGACCCACGCCGAAGAAGGGAATCGGATTTCGCGTGGCGAAGTGATTCGCTGCGGTGGAGGTGAGGACGAAGTTCTCCCCCATCCCCGGCCCGAAGGTTCGCTGCACCCCGTTCGTGGGAAGCGGGAAGTAGCGTCCACGCTCATCGACCTCGGCCGTGAGCAGAAAGTTTCGGTAGCGCGCCCCGGCTCCACCGAAGACGGGCTTCTCGTGACAGGAGGCGCAAAACGTCACGTTGAAGTCCGCCCCGCCGAGACCGTCCTCCTTCGTGAAGCGACGTACCGCAACCTGGCGTCCCCGCTCGAACAGGTACTGCTCGGAGCCGCTCGCCATGCGTCGAGGCTCTCCCAACCGACTGAAGATGCCGGGGTCGACGCCGACCGGGTCCGTGTCGGACGACTCCCCGCAGGCAAGAACGAGGAGCAAGGGGACGAACGTCTTTGAAACCGTAGTAGCCTTCATCGCGCTTCTTCCGTCACCAGGGACGCCTCCAAAACGACGCCTTCATAGGGTCCGTTGGCCTGACCGAGATTGCCGCCGACCATGAACAGCTCGTCGCCCAGACCGAAGACGGCGTGAAGGTCGAGCGTTCGCGAGGGCGTGACCGGCTCGAACTGAACGAGGTTGGCCGGGAGATCATCGTCGGCGGCGAAGACCGCGGCCACACCGCGGATACCCACGGTGTAGAACGTTCCGTCGTCGGCCATCCAGACGCCATTCATGCCGGGGCTATTGGGGAGGTCGACCGCGCCGACTTCGGCGCCGTCGTACAACCCGATCTGCGGTCCAGACCTACCTCCGGCGATCGCGATCCGGTCGCGACCGATCCCCCATAAGGAGACGTAGTCCTGAGTGTGGCTCAAAGGCACGTCGAGAAGCTGCACGAGGGTGGCGCCGTCCCAGTGGAGGATCACGCCGGCGCGGCCCACCGCATACACGTCGTCACACGCCGTTCCCCAAACCTTGAAAATCTGGTCGGCGAACGAAGGAACGAGCCGCGGCAGCTCCACCTCGACCCAGGCGGTCCCATCATAACGAAGCACGGTAGCGGTGACGGTGGAGCTGAAGGAACCTCCGCCCACCGCCCAGAGGTCGGTGGGGCTGCAGCCCCAGACGCCCCAGAGCTCTTGCTCGGTGGGCGTCTCCTGCGACCGCCATTCGGTCCCGTCGTAGTGAAGAATCGTCCCTCCACCCCCGACCGCCCACACGTCGGCGGGGCCGAAGCCGAACACCCAGTTCAGGATAGGCGTTTCGGCCGGCAGCGACATCTGCGACCAGCCGGCGGGTGTACGCTGGCGGATGGTCCCCTCGCCGTAGGGACGGCCGGACACGATGAGCTTTCCGCCCACGGCAAAGACCTGGTCGGACGAGGGCCCCCACACGCTCAGATACCAGTCTCCGCTGGCATCGAACGCCTCGGTCGGGGCGCCGATCGTTCGAACGGGGGACCCGGAGGTCGGCTGCTCGTCATCGCCACAGGCCAGCGTCCCCCCCAGCAGCCCGAGGGCGAGCGCAACAATCCGCTTCACCGTACATTCGTCTACCCCGCCGCGACGAGTCTTGCCCGGGATTTCTGAGGTCGGCCCTCGGGACGGCCCATGGCGCCCAAAGTTGAAAGAAACTGGGTTCCGTTTTCAGATAGGGCGTGCCCTCCTCCGGCGACGCGCTCCCGCGGCGATGCGACCCTTTCGACCTGCTCGCGCTCGTCCCCGTCGATGAGCCATACGAGCTGATGGCGGGCCATCATCGCTCGCCGGGGGGCGTCATCACGCCGGCCCTGGTCGCGACGACCGGGGCCGACAACGTGCCCATCCGGGCGATCCTGCAGCGCGAGGTCGAAGTATCCCGCTGGGTCACCGGCCCCGGGTGGCTCCGGGTGATCGAATGCGTCGAGGCCAACGGCGCTTTTTACCTGGCTTACCAGCGTCCGGCCGGACGCACGTTGGCCCAGGTACTGCGAAAGCTCGGCGAGCTGTCCCGCCGATTCGATCCTCACGCCGCCATGTTCGTTGGTGTCGAGCTCCTCGACGCCCTCGGCCGATGCCACGACGCGGTCGACGAAGACGGACGTCGACTGATGACGGTGCATCGTGCCCTTTCGCTGGACCGCGTCTGGGTCGGATTCGATGGGCAAGTCGACTTGCGCGGTCTCGGCTACGCCCAAACCCGTCAGCATCCCGGCATCGATCCTCCGGGGGGGTGGCCCGCATCGTTTGCGGCGCCCGAGCAGAATCGACGGGCGTTCGACGTTCGGACCGACCTCTTTGGAGTAGGAACCATCATCTACGCGCTGATGACGGGTCGCAGTGAGCTGCCAGTGCCCCGACCGGGCCTCGAGCGTCTCGTTCCGGAACTAAATCCGCGGCTCGCCTACGTCGTTCGTCGCTTGACCGCCGATGATCCTGCCGACCGATTCGCCAGTGCCCATCAGGCGCGCGATGAGCTGGCGCGCATTCTGTTCGGTGAAGAGCCCGCCTACGGACGAGAAAACTGCGGCCACTACGTCTCCGACCTCCTGGGAGAGGACGGGATGACCGATGCCCGTCGGGAACGCCTGCTCACCGGTACGCTGAGCCCGTCCGAGCCGACGCAGCGGTCCGCGTTTTCTGGCGGCTCCGGGGAGGTGGAGGCGTCGTCCGCGCGATTCACGCCCCGAGACCCGACGGATCCCGGTCCGGGGCGGCCCTCCTTCCCCGACGCGGGGGAGCCGAAACGGCCCCGGGCCATCCCCGCGGGTGGCGCTCCCCCGGCGCCCGTCCCCGAGCCCACCGCGCCACCACCTGCGTTGAGCGGTCCACCGACCGACGACCTCCTCGCAGCGCACCGGCCGGTCCCCGAGCCCGTCGCCGCTCCGGCCCCCGGGCCGATTCCCGCGCTGGGCCCGATTCCGGCCCCGACGCCCCCTCCGGCGCCCGAGTCGCTCCCCCCGGCGGGGATGGACGACGTTCACGACCGCCGAGGCTCCGAGTCATCGACGGCCGCGCCGAAGCCGCCGTCCCCCGTCGCGGCCACCGACGCTGCCCGCCGCCGGCCATCGATGGTCGGCGCCGCGGCGGGGGGCCTGTCTCTGATCCTGGTCCTGGTGATCGGCCTCAACGACGGGTGTCGCACGCGCCTTCGGCACGCCATCGTCGGTCGCAAGCCCGGAGGGACCCTCGTGATCGAATCGATTCCCAAGGGCGCCGACGTCGTCCTCAACGGGTCTCCGATCGGACGGACGACCCCGGTGACGGCGGAGAACATCGAGTCGGAGCTCGAGCACCACATCGAGCTTCGCCTGGCGGGCCACACCGCGGTGACGTCGACCGTCGTCCTCGAGGCCGGGACGGCGAAGACGGTCACCCTCACCTTTCCCGACGCCGTGGTGGAAGCCTCGGTCGCGTCCGTACCCGAGGACGCGACCTTGCTGGTCGACGGCCGAAAACTCGGCTTCACGCCGGCCTCCGCCTGGTTGGAGGTCGGCAAGCCCGCGGTTCTCCGCGTGGAAGCGCACGGCTACGTGGCCTGGGAACGAGAGATCGTGCCCGTTGCCCGCCAGCCGCTGGACCTCAACGTCGAGCTGGAGAAGACCGACGAGCTGAAGGCCGCCGAAGCCGCAGAAGCTGCGTCGCGCCGTGCCATGGGTCGCTGAAATCTGATGACGGAAATGTGTCACGAACAAGTCTGACGTGTAACGCCGGGCGCGTTGCACCCCTCGTTGCACCGGATTCGAGGCCCTGAGCGGGCTCTTGCGTTGGCGGCGTCACGTCAGCGGGATGGCACGCCCGCTGCACTACCTCCCGACCAGGAGGAACCGAAACATGAACTTCGCCGAGTCTCTTTCAATTGTCATCATGGCCATCTGCGTGGCCTACGCCGTCTGTGATTTCGTTCGCCCGTGTCGCCGTCTGCTTCCCGTGCCCTTCAAGATCCGCGGCTACCGGTAGTCGCCCGGTTTGAGCTCGTATCGCTGCATCCACCGATACACCTGCATGCGGTGCCAACCGTGGCTTCGTGACAGCTGTTTGATGTTGCCGGATGCCGTGCGTAGAGCTTCCTCGAGCTCCTCTCGGGTGGGGACCTCAGCCGTCTCCCGAACGACGGGCACCGTACGATTGGGGTCCACGTCGGTGGGACCCGATGGGTCGAGCATTGGCTCCCGCCTCTCGGTCTCCGACTGGAGCAGTGGACTGCGAAGGGCGGCCGGAAGGTCGACGACGTCGAGGGGGGCACCGGGCCGGGCCAGTCGAGCCAGTCGACGAGCGAGCTTCTCGAGCTCGCGCACGTTGAGCGGCCAGTCGTACATGCAGAGCGCGGCGTCGCACGATGAGGTCGTCGGCACCGGCTCACACCCGGCGGCTTGACTCGCAAACTTGCGAAACAAAGGGAGCACATCCGTACGTCGCTGGCTCAACGGCGGCAGGCGTACGATCCAGTCGCTTAGTCGAGCGAGCAGATCCTTCCGGAAGTCGATGTCGGCGCTCTCGACGTCGCGGTTCGTCGCCGCAACCACTCGCACACCGACCTGAACCGGCCGTCCGCCGACCGGCTGGACCACGCCGGTCTCCAGCACGCGAAGGAGCTTCGACTGTAGGGCCATCGGCAGCTCGCCGACCTCGTCCAAGAAGAGCGTCCCGCCGTCGGCCTCAACGAAGTGGCCCGCGCGAGCGCGATCGGCGCCCGTGAAGGCACCACGCGCGTGTCCGAACAGCTCGGCCTCGGCGAGTTCGCCGGGGATGGCGGCGCAGTTCACCGGGACGAAGGGGCCCGAGGTCCCGCTGGCCGCATGGATCGCCTGAGCCGAGACTTCCTTGCCCGAGCCGCTGGGACCGAGGATCAGGACCGACCCTTCGGCGGTCGCTGCGGTTTCCAGAGCTCGGCGGATACGGTCAGCGTAGAACGAGTCGCCCCAAAAGAGGGCGGCCTTGGAACCGTCGACATCATGGGCGATGGCCAGACCGTCGTCTTCCGGCTCGGGTTCGACCACGAACACCGTTTCGCCGGCCCAGATGACGGCGTGTCCCGACAGGCGCTCTGCGCGGGCCACCGTGCGACCGTCGACCATCGTACCGTTGGCGCCTCCGAGATCTTGGAGCATCCACGCGTCCGCATCTTCGAGGCTTCGCCCGACTTTGAAGTGCCGGCGGGACAGCGTCCGGTCGACGATCCGGGTCCGACCGTCGACACTCCGGCCAAAAACGAGCTCATCGTCGCCGAGCACGAAATCGCGACCGAGCGCTTCGGGGTCGGGTGAGGAAACGACCACCAATCGGGTTCGGCTTCCCCGGCGCAACTCGGACACCCGGCGTCGAACGGTGGTGGCATCATTCGTCACGCGTCGACCTCGACCCGAAGACGGTGATCCTGCCGTGGATCCCGACCGAAACGGAGACCATGTCCCAACTCAAGGGGATGCTCGCTCGCCGGCGAGCGCGCGCAAGCACGACCGAGCCTCGCCGTGATGCACCCGAAGGTAGGGAATCGAAGCGTTCTTGCACGCGGTAGCCAGCGCGTGGTCGGTCGAAGCCGACTGGAGGCCGAGCGCGGCCAGCACCGCGTCGAAGCGCCGTGAGGTGATCAGCGGAACGAGCTCCGGCATCAGGCGGGGTTCGGCCATCCGCCACTCCATCTCCACCTGAGGCAAAGCCTCAGAGAGAACGCGGTGCACCTCGGGATCACGCCGTTGTCCGACGATGACGATGCGCTTGCCGTCCCAGCGATGGACCGCATCGGTCGGGGCGCGGGTCGCGGCGCCGTTTTTGTTCGTCTCATCGACCGGGATGGAGAGCACGTCGGCCCAGTTCGCCGGCGGCCTGTACCCCGACTCGAGACGGTCCGCCCCGGGCTGAAGGTGTGACTTGCGCCGCGACGCCCACCAGCGCACTCGGCCCAGCGCCCGCGCCCAACGCTCGGGGTCCACCGGCGCGAGGCGAAGCCACCGGAGCGTGGACGCCCATCGTACGAAGGTCTCGCTTTCGGGAGCCGACTCCGCGGACCGGGGCGCCTCGGCCCCCCGCTCGAGAGGCCCGCCGTCCTCCTCGAGCTCCCGAGTAACCGCGTCGAGCACGGATTCCGGGTCGGCGGGCGACGGAGACAGAAAGGCGGCGTCGGCATAGCCGTAGGGGTCGTAGCCGCGGACCTCGTCGCCCGAGACCTGCTCGGTGAGGGCATGCTCGGACAGTTCCGCCGCGCGACGCCAGGTCGGCGCCGAGCCTCCCAGCATGTGCCGGGGAAGGTCTCGTGGCTGCATGTGGAGCTGGAGAGCGGTCACCGAACCCGGCCAGTAGGCCTTGCCGATCTCGGTCAGCATCCGCGAGACGGCTGCGACCTCTTCGCGGATGATGTTGTCCTCGGGGAAGTCTTCGGCGTGGCTGCGTGCTTCGCAGATCCAGGCCATCATCGCCAGCCGTTGGCGTTCGGCCGAGCAGAGCGGGAGGTGTTCACGACTATCACGGATCCGCGACCTCAGCGTGAGCAGCTCGGAAAGGGCACCCTCGCGATTCCGAAGTCCAGGTTCTTCGCGGCGAACCAGGAGCGGCGCGCGGGAGAGCTCCGACCTCGATGCCGCGGTTTCGGCGCGGCGAGTGGCGGGGCGAGGCGTCTCCAATGCGGAGCGCGAAAGTACCGAGGGACACATTTGGTCCAGGGCATTCTGCAAGGCAGCTTCCTCATGGAGGGCACGACCGACCCACAGCTCGCCGTGTCCTTCGACGACGCACTCCCACCATTGGTCGTGGCGCAGACGGACCGAGTAGCCCGAGTCCTCCAGAATGGCACGCGGGCTCGCCATATTCACTGGTACCTCGGGCCTTGCCGCGGCATCAACCAGAGTTCACGGCAGTACCGTCAGGTCGATGCTGCGCTGATGGGACTGGTGCCGGTGCTCCCAGAGGTAGAGGCCTTGCCAAGTACCCAAGTCCAAACGCCCTTTTCGGATCGGAAGACCGACGCTGGTCAGGGTGAGGACCGCACGAACGTGCGCAGGCATGTCGTCCGGCCCCTCGGCGCGGTGGGTAAAGCGGCGGTCGCCATCGGGAACCAGGTCGGAGATGAAGCGCTCGAGGTCTCGGTGAACGGCCGGGTCGGCATTCTCATTGAGGATGAGGGAGGCCGAAGTATGGCGCAGGAAGACGTTTACGATCCCCTCCTCGACCTGGGCTCGAGCCACCACGTCGTCGACGAGCGGCGTCACGTCGACGAAGCCCCGGCCCCGCGTTTGGACGGTCTTCCGGCAGGTGTACACGGTCAGCTCGGCTGGTCGGAGCTCTGAAGAAGGAACGCTTCCATGAATCCGTCGAGGTCGCCGTCGAGCACGCCGTCGAACTGCGAGCTCTCATGCTCCGTCCGATGGTCTTTCACCATGCGATACGGGTGGTTCACGTAGGAACGGATCTGTGAACCCCACTCGATCTTGAGCTTCTCCGACGCCATCTTGGACCGCTCCTCCATCTGCTGAGCTTCGAAGTAGTCACTGAGCCGCGACATCAAGATTTTGCGGGCGGTCGAGCGGTTCTTGTGCTGACTCCGCTCGCTCTGACACTGAACGACGATGCCGGTTTCGAGGTGGGTCAACCGGATCGCTGATTCCGTCTTGTTCACGTGCTGGCCGCCCGCGCCGGAAGCGTGAAAACGATCTTCGCGAACTTCCTTCTCCCAGTCGACGTCGACGTCCAGCTCGTCGTCGAGCTCGGGCGTGACGCGAACCGCAGCGAAGGAAGTTTGCCGCCGGGCGTTCGCGTCGAACGGCGAAATACGGACCAGACGATGAACACCCTCCTCGGCGCGCAGCCAGCCGAAGGCATACTCACCCTCGACCAGCAGCGTGGCTCCCTTGATGCCAGCTTCGTCGCCCGGCTGGTGGTCGACCTCCTCCACCTTGAAACCGGCGCGCTCGCACCAGCGGACGTACATGCGAACCAACATCTCCGCCCAGTCCTGGGCATCGACACCGCCGGCGCCCGCGTGGATCTCGAGGATGCAGTTGTTGGCGTCGTGGGAGCCGGACATCATGCGCCGGAGCTCCATCCGGCCGAGCTCGGACTCGGTGCTGGCGACGAGATCGGAGACTTCGCCCAGTATCGTGCTGTCGTCTTCTTCGAGGCCGAGTTCGACCAGAGTCGATGCATCGTCGAGGTGCTTTTCAATCACCTCGAACTCCTTGAGCAGATGCTCGACTCGTGCGCGCTCGCGCTGGAGTCTCTGCGCCCGCTCCTGATCGGTCCAGAAGTCGGGGTCGGCGCTCAGCGCTTCGAGCTCACCGAGCTGCTTCCGTTTGGCCGGGACGTCAAAGATAACTCCGTAGCGCGTCGAGGCGCTGGGTCAGCTCCGGCAGCTTGTCGCGGGCGGCCTGCAGGTCCATGACGCAGCGCTGTATCACGGCCTTCCACGGGCCTCGAAGCTCTTTCTTTGACTCCCAACCGCGGATTGTCGAGACATGCAGCGTGGACTACCGCCACGCCATCTACGCCGGTAGCTTCGACCCGACGACCTACGGGCACACCGCGATCATCGAGCGTGCGGCCCGCCTCTTCGACACGGTCACCGTCGCCCTCGGCGCGAATCCGGCGAAGCAAAGCCTCTTCTCCGTCGACGAACGGCTCGAGCTACTGCGTCAGAGCACCAGCGTTGCCAACGTCGAGGTGGAGGCCTTCGAAGGCCTCCTCATCGAGTACTGCCGACAGAAAGGAGCCGGCGTCATCGTTCGCGGCATGCGTCTGTTGACCGACTTCGAGTATGAGTTCCAGCTCGGTCTGGCCAACCGCGACCTCGCGCCTCAAATCGAGACGGTCTACCTCTTCACCGAGGCGGAGCACGTGTACATTTCGAGCTCTCTCGTGAAGGAGATCGCGATGAACGGTGGCGACGCGTCGATATACGTACCTCCCCCGGTATGGTCGGCCCTCAAGGCGCGTTATCGGAGTTAACCCGTAATCGGGCCCCGGATCTCCGATCCCCTGGATTTTGCTTTCAGTTTGCCGGACTGCCCTAGCGCTGTCAGATGGGTTCGGCTTATGGTTTCCGCGGCCGGGCGTGTTGCGCACCACGTGCTCAGACCAGTCCAAGTAGGGGTTCTACTATGACCGTGCTCGACAGCAGCGTCCTCGTCCTCAACCGGCTCTACCAGCCGGTCAACATCACGACGGTCCGTCGGGCGTTCACGCTTCTCTACCAGGGCACGGCAAAGGCCATCGACCGTGAGTTTCAGACGTTCGACTTCGAGTCGTGGTCCGCGCTTTCGGCGGAAGTCCATGACCGCGACGTGATTCAGACCGTCAGCAACATCATCCGGATCCCGCGCGTGATCATCCTGCAGGTGTACGATCGCTTTCCGCGGCTCCACGTCCGGTTTTCGCGCCAGAACATCTACCTACGCGACCGGCTGACCTGCCAGTATTGTGCCCGCCGGTTTGTACGCTCGGACCTGAATCTCGACCACGTCGTGCCGCGATCGCGAGGCGGGCGCACGACCTGGGACAACGTCGTGTGCAGCTGCATCAGCTGCAACCTCAAGAAGGGAAACCGAATGCCGAGCGAAGCGGGCATGCGACTGCTGAAAGCGCCGGTCCGGCCCCGCTGGTCTCCTTTCGAAAAAGGAACCGAAGGCGGCCTGGCCTACGAAGACTGGCGGCCCTTCTTGACCCTCACCGACGCATCCTACTGGAATACCGAGCTGGAAGAGGACTGAGCGGAGCCAGACTTGAACGACGAAGCGTCCGGTCATTCCACCGACCCCAGCCTATCGCCTCCGTCGCCGGGGGCCACCCTCGCCTCGGCCCGTCACGGGGCGCGTCTCTCCATTGCAGAGCTCTCCCAGCGTACGAAGATCAGCTCCGAGATCCTCCGCGCGATCGAAGAGGACCGATTCGAGATCCTCCCCGCCGTTCGCGTATACATCCGCGGCTTCATTCGGGCCTTTGCCGGGGAAGTCGGTCTCGAGCCAGACGAGATCACCGCGCACTATCTGGATGCGTGGCAGCGGTGGGCGGACGCCCGCAATCCCGACTGAGGGCACGCCGACCGCGTTGACTCGGGCTCCGGTCCGGTCGAGAGTCCGGGGGTGTCGGGAATCGACAACCCGGAACGAGCGCGGAAGCTCGCCCGAACGATTGCCAGCGATATCTCCTTGTACAACGAGGCCAAGATCCTCAAAGGGATACAGGACGATACCTTTTTCGAGACCCTCGCTCCCGAAATCGAGGAGGGCCTGCAGCTGTACCGAAGCCGCGTGACGCCCGAGATCCTCTCCCGCACGAACTTCTACTTTCGGGCCATCATCGACATCATCTTGAAGAACAAGGGGACGGTCCAGTCCAAGATGTGGTGATCGACGACGATCACGACCGACCCGTGACTCTGACCGTGCCCGACGCGCTCGCCGGCAAAAGACTCGACCAAGTGCTGGCCCAGCTCCTGCCTGAAGAAACGAGGTCGAGAATTCAGCGCCATATCGAGGCCGAAGCCGTCCGGGTCAACGGCGCGGTGCCCGGGCGCGGTTCGAAGACTCTCGTCCGGGGCGGCGATGCGATCACCTACCATCGCCCGCCTCCCGAGAACCTACGCCTAGAACCCGAAGCCGTCGTCTTGGACTTCGTCTTCGAAGACGACGACCTCCTGGTGATCAACAAGTCCGCGGGTCTCGTCGTGCACCCGGCCCCAGGGCATCGCCATGGTACGGTGGTTCACGGCGTCCTCCACCATCTCGGCCACCGTCCCGAGGGCGGGCCCACGGAGCGGCC
Source organism: uncultured Myxococcales bacterium (assembly GCA_964473255.1). GTDB lineage: Bacteria > Myxococcota > Kuafuiibacteriia > Kuafuiibacteriales > Kuafuiibacteriaceae > Kuafuiihalomonas. The sequence continues at coordinate 26,504 of CAYYOT010000047.1, forward strand.
GGGTATCGTGCATCGCCTCGATAGGGACACGACCGGTCTGCTCTTGGTGGCGAAGACGGAGTACGCCCATGCGTCGCTGTCGGCACAGTTCGCGGAGCGAGAGGTGAGCAAGCGATACGACGCCGTCTGTCTCGGCCATGCTCAACCCCAAACGATCGAGACGGCCTACGGCCGAGACCCGCGCGACCGAAAAAAGTTCTCTTCACGGGTGGCCCGCGGAAAGACGGCGATCAGCCACATCGACATACGAGAGAGGTTCGAGCTCGCGTGCTGGGTGCGCGTGGCCATCGAGACCGGTCGAACCCACCAGATCCGCGTCCATCTGGCCGACGTAGGTCACCCGCTCCTCGGTGACGCAACCTACGGAGGGCGCCGACTGGCCCGAGCGGCTCACCGGGACGCCGAGCTCGCTTTCGGTCGCCCTGCGCTCCACGCCGCCGAGCTCGAGTTTCGCCACCCGACGACGGGAAAGTCGATGCGATTCACCGCGCCCTGGCCGGATGACCTGAAAGATCTCGTTCGTCGATTGAGACCCCAGGGATGAGCTCGCTGTTCGTCACCAGTCGGTTGCTCTCGTCGATCCCCGGCCTGCGGCACGCGTTCGCCACCCGATGCGGAGGGGTCTCCACGGGCCCGTTCGCTTCGCTGAACCTCGGTTTCGGCCGAGACGACGCCCGCTCCGTTCGGGAGAACCGAAGGTTGCTGGGCGAGGCGACGCGCCTCCCCGAGCCCTGGTTCGAGGTCCAGCAGCATCACGGCATCCGGGTGGTCGCCGCCGATGACGTCGGTCCCAACACCGCGGCCGACGGGATTCTCCTCCAGCGACCACATCGAACCGCCGCGGTGCGGACTGCCGACTGCGTACCGATCCTCATCTGCGCCCTCGACCGACGGCAGCGGCCGGGGGCGGTGGCGGCTGTTCACGCGGGGTGGCGCGGCACGGTCGGCGGCATCGTGCGGGAGGCGCTTGGCGCCTTCGTGCGTCGCGGGTGGGGACCGGAAAGCCTTCGCGTAGCCCTCGGCCCCTCGATTTCAGCCGCTCACTTCGAAGTGGGTCCCGAGGTCATTTCGGCGGCCCGTCGTTCGCTCGCCACGGGAAAGGTTCCGGCGGTCCGGGGCCGAGGTGATCGTTGGCAGCTGGACCTTCCGGAGTTGGTTCGTCGGCACCTAATCGAGGCCGGCGTGCGAGACGAGCACATCGACATCAGCCGCGCGTGCACCTTCCGGGACGCCGACCGTTTTTTCTCGCACCGGCGTCAGCGCGGGCGAACCGGCCACCACCTGTCATTGGTCGGCTTCTTCGAAGACCAGGGCTAGTCGTTCTCGTGAGCCGACGACGGCGCCTGGGAACCAAAACTTCTCGTCGACAGGGGTTTTCTTTCGGCGACCTCCGAGCAAGCATCCGCCGCCGTGAGTTCTCCCCTTGCTGCCCTCCTGACCGTGACGGCGACAGCCGGCGCTGCCGACGTTCACCGGCCCCCGATCGAGAACGACACTCCGGAGAGCGACTGGATTCGCTTCGACTCCGGGGAGTGGCTGATGGATGAAGCCAAGGGCCTGCGCAAGAACGTCGTGAGCTTCGACAGTGACAAGGTCGGCGTCAAGGATTGGGACTTCGACGACGTCACCGACCTCGTGATCTCGCAGAACGCGATCTACGTGTTTACCGACAAGACCGAAGCCATCGGCATCGGAGAAATCCATGGCGACACGGTAACGGTGGTGACCAAGAGCGGGGAGACCATCACCCGGTCGCGGGAGGAGCTGCTCAGCATCGTCGTGGGCGAAGACCGGGAGCTCAATCGTTGGGCACTGCGGCTGGGACTCGGTCTGGACATCTCCCAAGGCAACAGTGAGCAGGTCGCGATCAACGCCACGGCCCGGCTGGTCCGCAAAGGGAACGCGACCCGGCTCAAACTCGAGTATTTGGGGAATTTCGGCGCGGCACTGACGCGGACCTCGACGACCGCCGAGCCCGATACCCAGGTCAACGTAAACAACCACCAGGGCAACTACGCCTTCGATTGGTACTTCACGCCGCGCTTCTTCTGGACCGTCGTCGGCGGCTTCGTGAGACACGACGAGCTGGCGGGCATCGCCTTCAAGGCTCAGCCCGGCTCGCTCATCAACTGGCAGGTCGTCGACAACGACAAGGTGACCTTCGACGTGGGCGCCGGAGCCGGCTACCAGCGCACCAGCTTCATCGATGACAGCACCGCCATCAACACCGGCGGCGTCGTGGGCTCCGTCCGACTCTTCTGGGAACCGAACGGCGACATCGATCTGCTCGCCTCGACCGGGCTGTTCGCCGACCTCGCCGTCAACAACGAGTTCAATCAAACGACCGTCAAGAACCGCTTCGAGCTGGTCGTCGACATCACCGACATCTTCGACGTGAACTTCACGTTCATCCACGGATTCGTGGCCGAGCCCCGAGGCACGAATCCCGTCACCTTGGATACTCCGGCCCAAAACGACTTCCAGTACATCGCGGGACTGGGCGCCGAATTCGACTGAACGCCTGACCGGCAGGACCGGCGCTCTCGCCCCTTCAGCCCAGCGTCACGGTGGCGTTCAGATGGATCTCCGCCGAGAGCGAGTTGGTGATCAGACACGCGTTCTCCGCCTTTTCGAGCACGCGTCGAGCACGTCCCTCATCGGTACCCGGAGCCGCGACGAGCGTGACGTCGAGATCGAATCTCGTGAACTTGGCCGTGCGTTCGATGCGCTCGAGCTTGCCCGTCGCCTGACACTCCAAGCTCGACCACTCGATCGACGAAGCCCGAGCCATGGCTCTAAAGGTCAAAACGAAGCAGTCAGCGACGGCAGCGGTCAGTAGCGTCTCGGGTGACCACTGATCCCCCGGGCCATCGAATTCCGCCGGAGGAGCCGAAGGTAGGGTCGGGAGTCCGTCCGCTTCGAGCCGGACGAGTCCCTCGGCTTCGGCCCGCGCCGTGGTTTTGTAATGATGCGGATAGTCGTGCACGGGAGAAGGGTCGGCCAGGCAAAGCGGCGAGTCCACCGGTACGCGCCGTTCGAGCCCAGTGATGCATGGATGAAACGTTGGGGCGTGCTCTCGTGGCTTCAACCTGCTATGCGTCCACTGCAGACGGGTACTGCTTGAGCTCGGACGCTACCACAGCCGATTCGATGCAGGGCCGCTGGACCCGCGAGGTCGAGCGCTTCTCCAACCACAGTCAACGCCACGTCCGTCTTACGGAGAAGTACCGCGAGGCGCTGCAGCGAGCCTCGAATTGGGCCGGGTCGGCCGCGCCTTTGGCCGAGACGCCGGACGACCCGGCGGTCGCTTTGGCCGCGATCGACCATTTCGCACGGGTGCATCGAGAACCACGCGCCGCGCTCTTCGGCGCCTATTTCGCCCACCAAAGTCTGCTGATGCAGGCACGCATGGCTCGCGACCTTCTCCGCCAGAGTCTGCATCCCGACCCCGCCCACCGCATACGGGCGTGTGCCGAAACCTATCGCCGTTCGGAGCGACTGCGCCGCGCTTGGGTGGCGGCCCTGCTCGACCTCAGCCTCTCCGAGGCCGCCCCCGACCTGCACCCCCAAGACTTCGTCGCGCTCAACGTTGGAGCCCTCACCGACCACGAGGACGTGGACCTGGCGATCATCGTACGCGACGCCGACGCCAAGCCCGCGCTCGTCCGCGGCTTTGCTCAAGTCGCGAAGATTTTTCTTCGCTTCGCCTCCAAGATACAGCTCTTTCTCACCGAGGAGCTCCCCGACGGTGGGGCGGGCGCCACGGTGCCGGAGGTCGCGCAGCTTCTGCGACAGCCCAATCGAAACGTCGTTTCGACGATGCAGCTCCTGGGCGCGCAGTATCTGTGCGGAAACCGCGAACTCGAGCGGAAGCTCCACGAAGAGGTTACCCAGCGCTACTACGCGGGCATGGGGGAGCCTCTGATCCACGAAGGATTCCTGAGAGGCGTCCGCCAGGAGCTGAAGCTGCTCCTCCGCCATCGTCCGGTGCCCGGGATCCTGGCGCCGAAGAAGGAGATCTACTACCCGGCCAAGCTGGCGATCGCGGCCGCTCGCGTCATGCGGAACGTGACCGAGCCCGTGCCTCCCCAGGCGCTCGAAGAACTGATCGAAAAGGATCCCGAGCGGAGCGGCGTCTACCAGACGCTGTCCGATGCTTTCGTCCAGATCGAGGTTCTGCGTGCTCTGATCTTCCTCTACGTGTTTCAGGGCGACGAGCTCGACCTCTCCGATCCCGCCGAGCTCCTCGCCGTTCGCCGCGTCGCCGTCCTCTTCGGGCTGAGCGAGAGCGCGCGGCGACGCCCCGAGGAGCGCCTCATCGGTGCCTACATGGATCTTCGCGGCCGAGCACTCCAGTCGGTCTGGAGCATCGCTCGCGAGATCGACAATCGGCTGGAGCGCATCAACACCTTCCGCCACATGATGGAAGAGGGCATCGAGGTCGAGGGCGAGAATCTCGTCGTGAGTCTGGCCGAAGCCCTGGAGCGGCATCGCGGCGGCGTGTTCTGGGACGAGGTCGTCCAGCTGATACGAAGGTCCCCGGAACGAAGTGCTCGATTCATCGACGACTTCAAGGCGCTCCCCAACGACCAGCAAGTGGAGGTCGCGAGCCGCTACGTCGCGATGATGGCCGAAGACGCCCCGGCGCTCGTCGAGTTCCTGACCTATCTCGCGACCGCCGAGCCCGATGCGTCCGATGCAGTCACCGTGTTCTGGGACGCGCTGATCGCCCATCTCGCCTCGCATACCGTGGCCCTGATCCCCTTCGTGGCCCGGCTCGACACCGAAACCCGCACCGAGGCCCTCTTCCGGCTGTCGACGACGGTTCGGCCGCGACAGCTGTCCACCCTGGCGGACCTCATCGAGCGCCGGGACCCGACGGCCCGCTCGGCACGCGTGGTGCGGTCTTTGCGTTCGCTCGTTTTTCTCGTTCATCATCGTTCGAATGCCGTGGGGCGGATCGCAAACCGGGTCATGGCCCGCACGCCGCACTTCGTGCGCTTCATCGGAGACCAAAAGCGTCTCAGGGAGCTGGCCGAACGCATCGTCAACGCCGCTGCCCGCGAGCCGGACCCGGAGACCCAGAACGAGCTCCTCGGCGACTCGTTCGACGTCGCCATGCTTCGCGCTTCCCTGGTCGTCATGCTGGGAGCTGCTCCCGAGACCCGTGATTCCGAGCTGACCGCGGCCGTCGACCGCTACGTTCGCGAGCTCTTCAAGGCCTGCTTTCGCGAGGTGCGGCAGCGCAGTCCCCTGTTCCAGCTGTACCGTCCCGGGTCCGGGATCGCGGTCTTCGCGACCGGCGGTTATGGCCGCGGCGAGATGTTCGGTGGAGACTTCGACTACATCGCCGTGGTCCGAGGCCACGACCCGGGGCTCAAGAAGTTCTTTGGCAAAGTCCTGCAGCGCGTCTCATCAAGCATGAGCCGGCGCGGCCTGCATCCGCACAATCGATTCACCGGGCAGTTCAATGCCTGGGTCATACCTCTTCCGGATCTGGCGCAGTACTTGACGGTTCGCAACCCGGAGACCTTCATCGACGAGGCCGAGGTCTTGGAGGCCCGCTTCCTCTTGGGAGATCCCACGGTCGCACGTTCGTTCAACGAGACCGTCGTTCCCATCGTGGCCGATCGCCATCGGGTGCCCTTCATCACCGACCTGATCGGTGAGATACGCGGTCGGCGGTCGAGCGTGAGTTACGACCTCAATCTCAAAGAGGCGATCGGCGGGCTGCGGGAGCTGCAGCTCACCTTCTTGGCCCTGCGCTGTCATTGTGGAGCAAAGGGCCCGATGAGCGAGCGTCAGGTCGGACTCGTCGAGCGCTCGCTGCCCGGCATCGAGGCCGACCTTCGCTTCCTGCTCGATGCGCACCGCCGGTTGCGAACCGCCCGAGAGCTGTACCGCCTGACGGTTGCGTTCGATGATCGGGTGGAGCCCGAACAGCTGGAAGAGGTCGCCTACGACCTCCTTCCCATGCGCGAGGCCGGGGTCTGCACACCGTTCCGCCCGTACCTCGTCGACCTCATGGCTCGCACGGCGGACCGGATCGATGCGGTCCTCGGTCGACTCGAAGACGCGGCTTTGGCTCCCTCTTGACACCACTCCCGCCTCGACCGAACCCAGTGCCATGTCGCTCGTGGATCATCCTGCCGTCGACCTCGCATTCCTGGAGGCCCACGGATTCGACGCCGACCGGTTCGAAACCGAGGCTCGCGCCGTCGGCGAGGGACGGTTGACGCCCGAGGCATCGACGTTCCGTGGCGTCATCGAGCCTCACGACGCCGTGGTTCCGGTCGACTTTGCCGACACCGAAGCCAGGAGCCTGGGCGAAGCTGCTCTCCGCCGGGGAGAGCTCGCCATCGTCGTCTTGAACGGGGGCATGGCGACGAGATTCGGAGGCGTGGTGAAGGGCGTGGTCGAGGTGGTCGAAGGACGGAGCTTCCTGAGTCTGAAGGCGGAGGACGCCGTCCGCGCCGGCCGGCGCTTCGGCGCACCCGTGCCGGTCGTTTTGATGAACAGCTTTGCCACTGCCGAGACCACGCGCGAACACCTGGAGGATCACCATCGGTTCGGCCTTCGCTCCGAGGACCTCTTCACGTTCGAGCAGACCATTTCGATTCGATTGAATCCCGATGGGTCGCTCTTCATCGATGACGAGGGAAAGGTGGGCTACTACGCGCCGGGACACGGCGATTTCTTTCCCTGCATCCGACGCTCGGGCGTCCTGAAAGCGTTGAGAGCCCGGGGCGTCCAGCACGTCTTGTTTTCCAACGTCGACAACGTGGGTGCGACGATCGACCCGATCGTGTTCGGCCACCACCTGCGAGCCGGTTCGACCATGACGGTCGAAGTCACCGAGAAGCGACGCAACGCCGAAGGAAAATGGGACAAAGGCGGAGCGCCGGCCCGGGTCGACGGCCGCGCGTTGATCGTCGAAGGCTTTCGATTTCCCCCCACGTTTCCCCAGGAAACCCTTCCGGACTTTTCCACGAACACCATGTACTTCTCGGTGAAGGCGCTGAGCCACGACTTCGAGCTCCCTCGCCACGTCGTGAAAAAGACCGTCGATAGCCGAACCGCGCTACAGCTCGAGTCGATCGCGTGCGAAGCGAGTGCAGCCGAGTTCGAAGGCGGCGTCTCGATCTTCCAGCTCGGCCTGCTGCGGGTCCCCCGAGATGGACCGCGGGGCCGATTCTTTCCCGTGAAGGAGCCTCATGACCTCGAGGCGCAGCGCATCGAGCTGGTGAGACGGATGGAAACCGGTTGGTCTCACCGAGACGCAGACCCCAGCTAGTCGTCGGTCGAAAGCGGAAGGCTCCACTTCCAGCGCCCGGTTTGCACGGCACCGCCGACCTGAAGCGAAAGCCCGCCGCTAGGCCCAAGACCGACGATCTCCTGCGGAGCGCGGCCGACACCTCGTCCTTCCATCCGAATCTCGACGGGGATCGGCCCCGAGTCCGAATCGATGAACGCGTCGACCAACCGGCGGAGACCCTCGGCGCATAACCCGGCCGCATAGGCCCCGAGCTCCCGGGCGAGTGCACTGCACGACAGATGGGTTTGCAGAAACTCCGCGAAGTCCGCGAGCTCACCGTCGGTGGCGCACAGGACGGCGCTCTCGAGGCGGAGCCGGCGTAGAGCCGCGAGGTCCCAAGACTCCCGTCGATGGGCCGCCACGTGGACCGAACCAGACGACGTGGCAACCTCGACCAAGAAAGGCCGCCACTGGGGCGCACCCACGAGATCGACGACTTCTTCGGGGTCGAGAATCATGTCGACCGGCCAACCTTCACACGGAGAGACGAGCGCAACCTCGCGCCAGGATTCGCGAGCCCATGCGTATCCGCGTTCCGACGCGACGACGACCCGTCCATCGATCACCAGTTCGGGTCCCCGGCGGGCGGCCTCTTCCCACGCGTGGAGAAAGCGGGCGAGGCGTGGAGGCAGGCTTCCTCGGATCCACGTCTCCAGGGCGTGGACCAAGGGCGGGGGGACGTTGGGCCCCATCAACAGGCCGACCAAGTCATCGACGGCGAGTCGCGGTCCGGACCGATCGCCCGTGGGCAAGCGGTAGTCCAAGGACCAGCTGCCGGCCCAGGCGGGGGGGCCGGTCGGGGTCGTCGCATCAGCGAGGCTGACGGTGGGGCGTGATTCGTGGCCGCAGGCGAAAACCCACAGCAGGAGAGGTAGCGCGAAACGGGCGTACGGCATTCCCGATCCATGCCCGACGTCCGCGGGCGCGGCTTCGGGCTGGCGGAGGATGCGTGGACATCGGGCGATTAGCCGATGCTCGTGGCCGGACGCGGATCAACCCACTCCCGCCTGCTCGAAGGTTGCCGACACGAGTGTCTGGGCCTCGTCCAGGAGCCGCACCAGGTGCGCCTCGTCTTCGAAGCTCTCCGCGTAGACCTTGTAGATATCTTCGGTCCCCGAGGGCCGGGCGGCAAACCAGCCGCTCTCCGTGATCACCTGCAGGCCACCCAAGGACGCTTCATTGGCCGGCGCGCGGGTGCGGCGTTCGAGTATGGCCTGACCCGCGAGCGTATCCTGGCGGACGTCCTGAGGCTCCAGACCGGAGAGTACGGCCTTCTGCTCCGGCGTGGCTGGTGCATCGACTCGGCGGTACAACGGGCGGCCGAGCTCGGCGGTCAAAGCGTCGTACGTGGCCGCGAGATCTCGGCCCGTCTTCGCCGTGATTTCTGCCGCCAGAAGATCGAGGACGATGCCGTCCTTGTCGGTCGTCCAGGTGCGACCGTCGCGGTCCAAAAGCGTCGCTCCGGCGCTCTCCTCGCCGGCCAGACCGAATCGGCCCTCGAGCAGACCATCCACGAACCACTTGAAGCCAACCGGCATCTCGGACACCGGACGCCGATGGCGAGCCGCGACGCGATTCACCAAAGCACTGGTCACGACGGTCTTGGCGATCTCGACCTGTGGCGTCCACGCCTTCCGCTCTCGCAGCAGGTAGTCCGCCGCCACCGAGATGAAGTGGTTCGGATTCATGAGACCAGCCTGCGGAGTGACGATCCCATGACGGTCTCCATCCGCATCATTGCCGAACGCGACATCGAAGCGCTCGCGCAGTGCAACGAGAGCCGACATCGCGGACGGCGACGAACAGTCCATCCGGATCCGCCCATCATGGTCGAGGGGCATGAAGCGAAACGTGGCGTCGACCTGCGGGTCCACGACGTTCAGGTCGAGGTTCCAGCGCTCGGCCAGCGGCTCCCAATACTGGACGGTGGAGCCGCCGAGCGGGTGCACCCCCATCCGCAGCTTCGCGCTCCGAATCACGTCGATATCGATCACCCTCCCGAGCTCGTCGATGTAGGGCCGCATGAAGTCGAACATCGTCGAGCGGGCCAAGGCTCGACTGAAGGGGACGCGGTCGGCCGCTTCGGTGCCCAGGAGCTCGTTGGCCCGCTCCTGGATGGCCTTACTGACGCCGGAGTCGGAGGGTCCTCCGTGCGGAGGGTTGTACTTGATGCCCCCGTCCTCGGGCGGATTGTGAGAAGGCGTGATGATCAGGCCGTCGGCCCGGCGATCCGTGTGCTCTCGGTTGAAGCACACGATCGCTCGTGAGACCGCTGGGGTCGGCGTGTAGACCTCGGATGGAGACGTGAGAACCTCGACATCCATGCCGACCAGGACCTCCATCGTCGTTCGCCACGCAGCCTCGGACAGACCATGCGTGTCCTTGCCGACGAACATGGGACCAGTGATGCCGGCCTGTCGGCGCCATTCGACGACGGCTCGAGTGATCGCGGTGAGGTGGGCCTCGTTGAAGCTTGTCTTCAGCGCCGACCCGCGGTGCCCGGACGTGCCAAAGGCAACCCGGTGACGGGCGACCGTGGGGTCAGGTCGCTCGGTGTAGTACGCGGAGATCAAACGCGGGACATCGACGAGCTCCTCGGGCTCGGGCAGCTGTCCCGCACGCTTGGACGTCGCCATGAGCTTCAACCTGCCACGACGGGCGGGCGGGTTCGAGGGGGAACCAGCGGAAGCCGGCGATGGCGAACGGCCCGGCGACGCCTGCACCCGGCGATCAGGCAGCGGGGCGGTTGCCGTCGAGCTCGCGCGCGAGCGCGAGGTAACTCTGTGAACCTCGCGAGGCCATGTCGTAGAGGATGCATGGCTTGCCGAAGCTCGGAGCCTCGGACAACCGGATGTTTCGGGGAATCATGGTCTCGAAGACCTTGCCTTGAAAGTACCCTCGGACCTCGTTCACCACCTGATGGGACAGGTTGTTCCGGGGGTCGTACATCGTGAACAGAATGCCCTCGATCCGCAGCTCGGGGTTGAGCGCTCCCTTCACCATGTCGATGGTGTCGACCAGCTTGGAGCGCCCCTCCAT
>CAYYOT010000048.1:0-36857 GCA_964473255.1 uncultured Myxococcales bacterium
TCCCGAGGCTTTTGGAGCGAAAAGCGGGGGCTCCGAACCCCACCCCGGTGAGGGCGCGGGGGCCAGCAACCCCGGGGCGGTCCGACCACCGTGTAGGCGTCGGCGCTTTGGGTGGGATATCGAGCTCATCTCGCGAGCTTGCTCTTCGGACCGACCCGTCGGTCGTCGGTTTGACTTGGTCTCAGGTCGTCGATAGCTGTTGAGGACATGGTCGCCTTGAGTCGATGGATCTTCGTGCTCGTCATCGGGTTCGGTGGATCCGAAATTGCGCTGTCCGTCAGCGCGAACGAGGCCTATGCTGCGTCCAAGTCGAGATCGAAATCGAAATCTCGGCGCCGGCGCCCGCCGCCGAGAGCAAAGAAGGCCGAGACACCGCCCCCCGCCGAGACCGCACCGGCAACGGGGTCGTTTCGTGGTCCCACGCGAATCGACTTCGACGATCGCCTGATCCAAGGCCAGACCAACAAGAGTGGGGCCGTCTACCTCTTCTCTCGAAAAGAGACGAACATCTCGAGCATGGTCCGGCGTCGCAAGTCCTTCCGGCACTTGACCGAGCGAACGATCTACGATCGCTGAGCCATGTCCTCCGTCCTTCAAGTCTTCGTATTCCGCTCCGGACAGTACGTCGGAAGCGAGATCTTCACCGAGCCGGAGATCATGATCGGTCGTGGCCCCGACGCCGACCTCCACGTCGACGAAGACGGCGTGGCTACGAACCACGCGATTCTCAACAACAAGGAGGGGCAAGCGACGCTCCTGGATCTAGGCGCAGCCGGCGGGACCCGCGTGAATCGCGTCCCCATTCAGCACTGCTACGTCACCGCGCGCGACGAGATCTCGATCGGAAGCTACAGCTTCAAGATCAAGTTCGTGCAAGCAGCCCAGCCGTCGCCGCCCGCACCTGCGCCGGCTCCAGCCGTTGCTCCATCGACGTCGGCTCCGAGTACGGCCGGCGGACTCGATGCGATCATCTCCGACTCCCTGACGCCAGCGCAGACCAAGCCCGAGGCGGCGACGGACTTCGAAGACGTGCTGGGCGGCGATGTGATCGCCAGCGTCGAGAGCCCGCCTCCCCCGGAGGAGCGAGCGTTCGGCAACCTCGACGACGCGTTGGCTTCGGCTTTTTTGAGTCCCGAGGCACCATCGAGCCCTCCGTTCGAGCCTCCGGTCGCTCCGGCCGCACCCGTCTCGCTCGCTCCCGAGGAGTCTTTGCCCTCCGATCCGGCCGGACCCACGCCCGACCTCCGCGGCCTCGAGCCGGTTCCAGCGTCGACGGAACCCAGCCTCGATCAAGCGCTGGTTCGACCGCTGGAGATGGACCCCTCGCCCCCGCTCTCCACCGACGTTCCGCTCGCATCCAAGTTCCTGTCGCCGCCCGAGTCTTCGGCCGACCTCTTCGTGCCCAACGAAGACGAACTGTCCGATGAAGAGCTCGACGAGCTGACGCCCCCGGGCTTTTCGCTCGTCGAATCGCTCATCCGGGAGGGCGCCGGGAAACCTGGACGCCGGGCGGTGGAGGTTCTGATCTTCACCCCCCACTCGGTGCAGACGGCCAGCCTGCTCCAAAACAAGGGGCAAAGGCTCGTTCTCGGGCGACGTTTTGGCTCGGACATGATTCCCGAGGTCGGCCGCAAGGGCCTGCCTTTGGTGAAGTTCGTCGAGGATGGACGGGCGGAGATCACCCTGCCCGACGAAGCCCAAGGGTTCGTCACTCGAAGCCACGACCGAGTGCCCATCGAGCAGCTCCGAGCGCAGGCCAAGCCGGCGCCGAGAGCCCAGAATGCCAAGCGGCTCGAGCTCCGATCGGGGAGTCAGCTCACCTTGAGCATGGACGACCACGGGGTCTTGGTTCGCTTCGTCGATCCCCCACACCTGGCCGACGAAAAGTCGGCCTTCAAAGTCGACAAGAAGGTACGCAACTCCTTCGGGGGCGCGGTCGTCGTCCACCTGATGGCGGGCCTGATCGTGGGCCTCTCGGCCGAAGGCGTGGTCTACAGCGACCCGATGACCGAGGAGTGGACGGAGATTCCGCAAGAGGACGTCCGCGACGTGGAAATCGAGGAGCCAGAGCCGGAGCCCGAGGTCGTCGAAGAGCCCGAGCCCGAACCGGAACCGGAGCCGGATCCCGAGCCCCAAAAGGAGCCACCACCACCGCCGAAGCGTGACAAGCGTCCGACGCCCAAGCCCTCGAAGCGCGCCCCCAAAGGAGTCTCAAAACAAAAAGTGAAGAACGCCGGCGTGCTCGGAGCCATGGGCAAGCTCAATCTCGCCGCCCCCGGCAAGAAGAGCATGGTCCAAGCCGTGTCGAACATCGACGCCGTCAAGACGCCCGGTGGTTCGAACTATCGGGTGGGCGCGCTGGTGGGGAAGACGCCCAGCTCCAAGGTATCGGTCGGGGGGGGCGGTGGCGGCAAGCTCCTCACTCGCGGCAGCGCTCAGCTGCTCAAGGGAGGCTCGGGCTTTGCTCGCATCGGCAAGAAGGGCGGTAGCGCCAAAGTGCGAGGCCGCGTGGCCAAGGCCTCGTCCCGCCGCGTCCAGGCGAAGGGCTCGCTCCCCCGCGAAGCGATCATCAAGGTGATCAACGAGCACCTGCGAGAAGTGCAGTATTGCTACGAGAAGAACCTACTCAAGGACCCCAGCCTCAAGGGCAAGCTGCACGTGGAGTGGACGATCGCGACCAGCGGATCCGTTTCGCGCGTTCGCCAGAAGTCATCGACGTTGCGGTCGCCTGAGGTAGCCAGTTGTATCATGCAGAGCATCAAACGCTGGCGCTTCCCGCGTCCGAGCGGCGGTGTCGTCGTAGTCTCGTATCCCTTCATCTTTAGCCAGACTTCGTTCTGAAGTAGCCTCTCAGCGTGGTCCCCCGACTTACTCCGGGCGTCATCATCATGACGCTCGCCGTGCTCTGCGCGGATCCGGCCCTTGCTCAGCAGCAGGCTCAGGTGAAGCGTGAAGCCATTCAGAAACGGAGATACGAGATGGCGAACGAGCTCAAGCTCGCGCTCGCGTTTCTCCCCGTCGATCCCTATCAAAAGGGATATGCCGCGAGCCTCTCCTATACGCGGCATCTCAACGACTACTGGGCATGGGAGATCTTCCAGGCGTCCGGCACGTACTACCTGAGCTCGACCGAGCTGCGGGACAGCCTGTTGGACGTCTGGGGGGCGGAGTTCGACGACTTCGCGGCTCCACGCTTCATGGTGACGACCGGCATCGAGCTCACGCCTTTCTACGGCAAGTGGGCGCTCTTCAATGATGCGGTCGTCTACAACAATCTTCTCTTCGGCGTGTACGCGGGGGTCATCTTCGGCGACCGCAAAGATGCGAACGGGAACTTCGACGTCGCCAAGACGTTGGAGGACTTTCGACCCTCGATTGGGCCGGGGATCGGTTTTCGGTTCTTCCTCTCGGAGGTCTACTCGGTTCGCGCCGACTGGCGGACGTTCTTCTCCTACCGTTTCGGCGTCTCCGACGACCCCCAGCGAGCCGAACGTGAGGAAGGCCTGAACGTCGTCATGCTGATCACGGCATCGTTGTCGTGGAACTTCGGAGTCGATCGATGACGCCGCACCACAAACCACTGTTCGCGCTGGCGCTCGTACTCGCGAGCGGGACATCCGCGCGAGCCGCCTCCGAGGACGAGCTTCGCAGCGGGAAGATCATCTCCGTCGAGGATCGGCCCTACCGGCTGGTCCACGAATTCTCGGTCAGCGGCGGGATCCTCCCCACCGACGCTCGATACGTCGGCGTTTCCATCGGTGGCTCGTATACGCTGCACCTGTCGGAGATCTGGTCCTGGGAGGCCGTATCCTTCCATTACAGCGCCAACATCGAAACAAACCTCGACGACGAATTGAGTCGCAACTTCGACGTCATACCCGACCCCGAACCCCAGCTGCGCTACATCATGAGCAGCAGTCTCGTTTTCACGCCGTTCCTGGGCAAGCAGTCGGTCTTCAACAAGAGCATCACCTTCCAGGGAGCGTACTTGGCGCTCGGCGGGGGGATCGTGAATCTCTCCGGAGACGATGCCGAGTTCTTTTTACCGCAGATCGGCTTTGGTCCCGGCATTCGCTTTTTCATCAGCCAAGTCGTTTCCACCAAACTCGATCTCCGCGGCTATACGACCTTCGATACGATCGACGGTGGTCTCGAAATCGATTTCCTTCTGCACGCGTACCTCACCGTCTCTTTCAACTTTGGTCGAACGAGGGCCACCGAGATCGGCAAGGATGAGGCGGAGGACCCGCTGACGGGCTACGAGAAGCTGGATGAGCTGTACCCCGAGAGCAACCCCGACATCATCGTCATCGAGAAGGAGTCTTCCGATGAGGACTGATTCCAGCCTCTTCGCCCTCCTCTTCGCGACGGCGGTCGTGTTCGGGCCCATCGACGTCGCGGCGCAGACCGCGGAGGGGGAAACCGAGGCCGACGCCGAGGCCGAGGGGACCGTTGATGCCCTCCAGGAAGCGGCCAGCTCCGAGGTGGATGAACGTATCGATACCGGGCAGGACGCTGCCGCCGACGATGGCCTGCGTTCCGCAGCGCCCCCCGAACGCTTCGAGGACGGTCTGCGGGCATTCTACTCCGACGACTACGCAGCGGCGGCGGCCCGCATGTACGACTATGTGGCCACCAACGACACCACGGTCGAGAACTACGAATGGGCGGAGTACTTCCTGGGCGTCTCGCTGGGACGGCTGGGCTATCGCGCGGCGGCGGCCGAGTATCTGTATAATGTGGCCAAGAATCGGACGACCCCCGAGATCCTCCCCGAGGCCTTGGCCGAGTTGGAGAAGCTCATGGCGTACCCCCACGACGAGCGTCTGATCGTCGACCGCCTGCTGACCGACAGCAGCTTCGGCTATCTCCCCGACTACGTCGCGTCTTTCGTGCGCTACCAGCAGGGGCTGGCCGACCTGCGGGCCGGCCGACTGGCGTGGGCCCGCCGGGAGTTCGAGCGAATCCCCAAAGAAGATCCGTACTACCCCCGGGCCCGGTATGCACTCGGCGTCGAGCGTCTGAAGAAGCTCAAGGACGCGGACGCCGTGCGGCTCTTCCGGGAGGCCTTGGCTCATCCGCTCGCGAATCGTGAGCTCCGCAATCAGTGTCGATTGGCGCTCGCGCGGGTTCTCTATGAAAAAGAAGCGTACCGCGATGCGCTGCGGGTCTACGACTCGGTCGAGGTCCCGGAGCTCTCGACTGCCGAAGCTTCGCTGTTCCTCGAGGAAGCGTGGACCAGCTACTGGCTTCGCGATTTCCGCAAGACCATGGGTATCTTGTACGCGCTGGAAGCCCCCTCCTACCGAGACTTTTATGCGCCTGAGAAGTACCTGCTCCGTGCCCTCGTCTACATGAATCTGTGCCACTACATTCCGGCGAAACGCGAGATTCGCCGATTTCGATTTCGCTTTCAGCAGACGCTCGAGAACATCTCTCGGCGGATCGACCTTCGTCAGGACGATGTTCTGCGTCGCGCCGCCTTTCAAGACGGGCTGATCGGTCGCACCGCCGACTTCCGCCGGTCGCTACGCCGTGAGTCGGACCTGATCGACACCATCGGCGGAGCCTGGGTGGAAACGGGTCTCGACGAGCAGCTCCACGCGATCTACGGAGCCGCGCTGCGCCGGACCGACATCCGCCTGGAGGCGGCGCTGGAGACCGAGGCCCGTCGAGTCGCCGAGGAGCTCGTCGAGTTCGAAGAGCAGATGTACTTGCTCGACTACGAAGTGGGCTTGGCCATCTATCGTCGGCTCCGCGCCGAGGACGCCCGACGCGTGACGGAAGACGACGATCTTTCGATCCCTAAAGGTGGGGACGAACTCTATTTTGCCTTTACCGACGAGTTCTGGAACGACGAACTCCAGACCTACGAGTTCTACATCGAGAACCGATGCTTCGACGCAGGAGGTGCCCAATGACGGCGGCACGCTGGCTACCTTTGAGCCTTGCGCTCGTCCTGTCGCCGATCGGCGCTCGCGCCCAGCTTCCGGGCTCGGAAGAGTACCAAACGCAGAGCCAGAAGCGCGAAGAGCTGATCGCCAAGCTTCGCCGCGACATCGCCAAGGTCGCCCACTCGGTCGAAGTCACGCAGGAGCTCATCTCGCGCTCGCGTGGCGCACCGTTTTTGCCCGATGTCTATCTGCGACTAGCGGAGCTGTACGTCGAGCAGGCGCGATACGAGTTCTACCTGGTCCACGAGGAACGAGGCGAGAACGCCAAGGGGTCGGCCGTCGCGCCCACGTCGAAGCTTCTCAAAGAAAAGGCCATCGAGACCTACAACCGAATCCTCGTCGACTTCCCCAAGTACGAAGGCAACGATCAGGTGCTGTTCTTCATGGCCCACGAGTTCAGAGAGCTCGGCCAATACGACGAGATGATCGCGACGTACGAGAAGCTCGTCTCACAGTATCCGCGGAGCGACCTGGTCATGGACGCCTATCTCGTCCTCGGCGATTACCGATTCGACAAACAGGACCTTCCCGGAGCCAAGGGCTACTACCAGAGGATCCTGAATGCACCGCCTAACGAGAGCACGGCCATGGCTCACTTCAAGATGGGCTGGGTCTTCTTGAACGAGTTCGACTACAAGGAGGCGTTCAATCACTTCGAGCGTTCGGTGAAGGCCGCGGACGATCGCCGAAACTTCCGGTCTCGGGCCGAGGCCGAAAACTCGGTCAACGTAAAGCTGGAAGCACTGACCGACCTTGCGTATGCCTACACCGAAGTCCGTAAGCCCAAGGGCTCATTGAAATATTTCCGGCGCCTCTCCAGCAGCCGCAACATGTACCTGCTGGCCCTGGACAAGCTCGCCAAACGCTATTTCATCAAACAGGATTTCGACTCGGCGGCGATGGTGTACCGAGAGATCGTTCGCCTATCGTACGACGCGGAGAACAACCTCGACTACACCAGTCGGATCTACGACTCGGCGAAGAAGACGCGTAACTACCGCTACGTCGACACCGACGTCGACAGCATGCTCGATGCCGTTGACGACTACCGATACGATTGGCGGGTCGAGGCCCCTCAGCGGCGGGCCGCGGAAAAAGACTTCGAGGTGTTCTCCCGCGACCTGGCTACGAAGGCCCAGGCCGCCGCCCTGAAGAGGAACGCCGAGCGTGATGGCCCGCGGGTGGCCGACGCCTACCGGCGCTATCTGGCCAGCTACCCGGATTCAGACGCTCACATCGACATCGTGCAGAATCTCGCGGATACGCTGTACGAGGCCAAGCTCTACCTGCGCGCGGGCGATCGCTACGCCCAGGCCGCATCGCTCGTGAGCGATGACCAAAAGGCCTTGGAAGAGACGCTCTACAGCGCTTGCGCCGCGTTTCACGAGGCGCTTCAGGAATCGACGCGTCTCCCGAGATTCGACCGCCTGTGGGCCCAGCAGGGTCTGATTCAGAACGGTATCCTCTACGTGGAGACCTTCCCCGACTCTCGCAAAGTTCCCACCATCAAGCTCAATATCGGGCGCAGCTACTTCGAAGGCGGTGACTTCGATCGCGCGATCGGTGTCTTCGAGGAGTTCATTGCCAACTATCCATCGCACAAGAGTGCACCCACGGCCGCCGAGCTCATCCTCGACGCGTATGCACAACAGCAGGACTACGCCGGACTCGCGGAGGCCGCGAAGCGTCTGGCCACCGTGCAGGGGCTAGGCAACGAGTCTTTCCGCCGCCGTCTTTTGAACATGGCACGCAACGCCGAGGAGCGTCAGATCGGGGAAGTCATCCTCACCGCTTCGATAGAGAAGGAAGCAGGCGGGGATGCCGGCGAGAAGCTCCGAAAGTACTGGGAGAACAACCAGGACTCGCCCGTCGCCGAGAAGACCCTGTACACGGCGTTCGTGCAGTACAAAGAGGCTCGCGACTTCGACAAGACGTTCGAGATCGGGAACCAGTTCATCGGGGCTTACCCCGAAAGTCAGTATCTGGGTGACGTCTTCGGGACGCTAGCCAGCTTCACGACCCAAACCGGCGACTACGAGGAGGCCGCGGTCTATCTTGAAGAGTTCTACAAGCGCTTTCCCACCGATGGCTCGGCCCAGAAGATGCTCGCCCAGGCCGCAACCATCAAGCAGCTGATCGGCGACCACCGGGGAGCGATCGGAGCGTACAGCGAGCTCATCCGTCGGGTGCGGGACAAGAACCTCAAGTCGGAGTACTCGGCCAAGATGCTCGACTCATACGAGTCCTTGGCCGACTGGCAAGGTATGCAGCGGGCCGCGCGCGAAGTACTCTCTCAAGACTCCGGTAACGTCAAAGCCTACCTCATGCTGGGCCTTGCATCGCAGAGCCAAGGGGATCTGGATACCGGAGCTCGTTCGTATCAAAACGCCGTGCGCAACGCCGGCCGGAGCGCCGAGGGACAAGAGGATGCGGCTCGAGCGGCCTTTCTCCTCGGGGACGTCGTGTTTCGTCAGTTCCAGAGCATCGGCGGAGGGGACGTACAGGCAGCGGTCCAAGCCAAGGCCGAGCTTCTGGGCGAACTCGAATCCGTCATGGTCGAGGCGGTGAGCTTCAATCAAGGCGAGTGGGCGGTTGCTGCTCTCCACCGCGTGGCATCGGCCTATGCCGAGCTCGCCGAGTTCTTCGCCTCCGCTCCGATCCCGGACGGACTTTCGGCGGCGGAAGCGGAGGAGTATCGCTCACTCGTCGACCAGCAGGTCGGCGGCATCCGGGCGAAGAGCGAAGAGTACTTCGAAACGTGCGTAGCCAAAGCTCGGGAGCTGAAGGTCTTCACTCCAGCCGTCTTGGGGTGCGTGAATCGCGGACCGGAACCCACACTGGACCCCGTGCGCTCCGCCGCGCCCTCACCGGCTCCTCAGCAAAAAGACGAGCTACAGACCAAACTCACGCAAAACCCGAAAGACTTGGATGCGATCGCTTCGCTCACCGACTACTTCCTGGCTGCCGATCAGCCGGCGAAAGCCAAGCTCATGGCGGCCCGCGGACTGGAAATCGACGAGCGAGACCCGCGATTCTATAACGCGATCGGCATGGCCGATCTGCTGATGGGTGAGGCGCAGGATGCGTACTTCGGGTTCGAGCGAGCGACCGACCTCGGGCACCCCTACGCGGGGGCGAACCTCGTCGCCGTCCTCGCCGACTTCGGAGACGACAAGGGCGCCAAGCGGGTCCTCAAGCGAGTAGACATCGACGACCCGCCGCCGGGGGCGCCCGACCTGCACCCCGGAGCGATAAGCGCGTTGGAGAGACTGGAATGAGAACCTCGATCATGGGAGCCCTGGTCCTCACCGCCTTGGCCTGTAGCTCCGAAGAAGACGGCGGCGGCGGCGGCGTTGTGGGCCGGCGAGACGCCGCCGTGCAGAACCGTCCGGATGCTGCCGTCCAGCCCTTGGAACGCATCTTCGAAGTCGACGTGGTCGAGGGGCTCGGAACCGATGCCGTCATCGGCGATGGCGCGACCGCGGCCCTGACGCCCGAGGGCCGGCCCGCGGTCGCCTACCGCTACTTCTTGCCTGGCCCGGGCGATACCCCGGACACGGGGGAGATCCGCTACGCCGAATTCGACGGAGTAGATTGGAACGTCGAGACGGTCGCCAACCCGTCCGCGGACCAGCCCGGTACCGAAGGTCAGTTCTACGACCTCGGGTTCGCGTTCGTCGGTGAACAAGCCACGATCGCCTTCGCTGGAGGTCCGCAGGCGTCGCTGGAGCCGATCCTGGGCGACCTCATCGTGGCCACCCGGACCGGGGGTGGCTGGAACGAGGCCACGCTCGTGACCGACTCGGCGGGCGCCCAGGGCCTCTGCGAAGCCAACAACGGGACGTACTGCGACAACGGGGCGATCGTCGGTCTGAAAGCGAACATCGCCGTTGGCCCCGGCGGGTCCTTCGCCATCACCTACCGCGACAATCACTTCGGATTCGGGAGCGAGGATAACCGCCAGGCCGACCTCGAGGTCGTGGTTCAGCCCGCCGGCGAGCGGCTCATGATCGACGGCGGTCGCAGTGCAGGACAGGAATCGGCGTCCGTCTTTCTGTCCGACGGGACCATCGCGGTCGCGTACTCGTTGGACGTCCCCGTCAGCGAGGACGAGGAACGGTTCGGCGTTTGGTTCGCCATCCAGGACGGGGAAGGGGGCTGGCTGCGGACCCAGCTCTGGAGCGGACAGCCGAGCCATCGACTCAGCATCGGTGCCGATTCCAGCGACAACCTCTACGTGGCTTTTTGGGACCCCGATGCCATCGACCTCGTCGTAGCGTCGTCCACGGACCTCGGGGCAAATTGGAAGCTGGACGAGGTCGAGCAAAGAGGGGACGTGGGTCTTCACCCGAGCCTGATCGTCGATGATGACGACGTCGTCCACGTGGCCTACACGTACTGCGGAGAAGCCAGCGACCGGGAATGCCCAGGTAAGCTCGGACGCGACAGCGAGGTCCGCCTCGCCACGCTCAGCGGGGGACAGTGGTTTACGCAGACGGTCGACGACGGCCAGGGTCAAGGTTTCGTCGGAACGGAAACGTCCCTGGTCGCCCTCCCCGATGGTAAGCTAGGCGTGGCTTTCGTCGACCAGAGAAACGGCGACCTGCTGTTCGCGCGGGAGGTGGATCAATGAAAATCACGGCTCTGACCTTCACGATGTTCCTGGCCTTCGGGCTCGCCGCCTGCGGCGACGAGAGCGGGAAGTGCGGCGACACCTCCGGCGACAACTTCCTCGACGGCAGCTACTGCGGCTTCGGCGACCTCGACTTCGACACGGTACGCGTCACCTACTCCGAGAATGCGAACGCCCTCGACATTCGCTACGGGACCTCCGACGGGGACGATCTGAACACCAAGCTCTCCGTCATCGCGACCGGCAACATCGTGATCGAGGAGGGGACCATCCCGGGAGAGTTCCTGAGCGTGCGGGCGATCCCCAAAGGTGGGTCTCAGCTCGGCGCCGTCACCTTGGCCGAAGACCGCAGCACCGTCGTACTGGACGAGTACAGCGGGGTGGGCGAGCGAGCGAAGGGTCGCATCAACCTTCTGATCGAATCGGGGACGCGGCTACTCGAGCTCCGCGGTGGGTTCCGATCGACGGTCATCGACCTCGACGCTCAGTTCGGCGGAAACTGACCTACGGCGTCTCGACGTCGGCCTTCAACAGTACTTCGGAGGTCGAATCGGAGAAGACCGTCACTAGGTGCTCTCCCTCCAGGAAGACCTGCTGAGGCACCTCCAGGATACGGTCGCGGTTCGCGAGCTTGAAGAGGTCGTCGCTGCGCGGTCGCCACACCTGCTGATCGAAGCAGCCCGGCTCATTGAACTCGATGGAGTGGTCAGAGCCGGTGGCGCGCGTCTCGCGGAAAAAGATGCTGACGGTGATCACCGCCTCGGCCGGCGCACTCACCAGGAACTGGATCGCCCCCGGGAACCGCGTCTCGAGATAGTTGTTGGGTCCGAGACGACAGCCCGCGGTACCGGAACAGGCTGGGATCGTGTCGGCACAGAGGTCGAGATCGCGACCGTCGATGAAGGCGCCTTCCGTCCCCAGTCCGCAAGCCGTGCCCAGGCTCAGAAGCGCACCAGCCATCATCCAGCGAAGCAGCATCATTGGCCCTCCCCTTGCGTCATCTCGAAGCGAACGGTCGAGCGGACGCGAACGCTGATCTTGGTCTCGTCGTCGAGCTGAGCCGACTCGGCGTGATTCCGGGAAACCGAGACGAGGAACTTGTCGGCCGCTGGGCTCAGGAAGGTGGTGGCCACCGCGGGAACGACTCCGCATCCCGTATCTCGAAAGTAGCACTCCACCTTGCCGCCGTCGTTGGGAAGAGGGTCGGGCACGATCTCCACGAGAACCCACTGGCCGCTCCCTGCGTTCCAGCGAACGCTCATGTCGCCGAAGGGGACGGGGGCCGTGCCGTCGGTGAGGGGTTCCAAGACGGTCAAGGGCTCGGGAACTGCCGATGCGATCTGAAAGGCCGGAAACTCGGTGCCCGCCCCGCCCCCTTCCCCGGAGACGCCAACGACCCCATCCAGGCGAAGAACCGCATTCTCGAAGTAGGAGTAGAGGAGTGCGTCGTTGGGCTGCAGCACCGTGGGATCGGCGTCCAGCCCTACGGTCACCGGTCCCGCGCTCAGACGCTCCACCCTGGGCAGCTGCGTCCGAGAAACTGTACCGACGCACAGCGGGCCCAGCGGCCGCACCGCTGCGGGCGTGCCCGTGGATACCACCCGCTGAAACAGCCCGGATATCCGGCTCTGGAGCGCAGCATCGGTACCGACCATCACGGTGGTATCGGTGACGTTCATCGAACCCTCGATTTCGGCGCTCGGACCGAACGGCAGCGACGGCGGCTCGGAGGTGCACGCGCCGGCACCTCCATTGGAGGCTTCGTCCCCACACGCGACAGCCGAAGCGATGATGACGACCAGCAAAACGCAGAGTTCGGGCCGGCCGGACCCGTGCATAGACATCCAGGCGATGATAGCGTCACCGGGCCATGACCGAAAGACGGATTCCGTCCTGGATCGCTCGCGGTGCGATGAGTTGTGCGATCATTGGCTTGGTTTTTACGGCGTGTGCGTCCGGACCTCGCAAACGCGTAGACGGAAAGGTGCTCGAAAAACTCACAATCGAGAATCGCCTGCTCCTTTTCGATGCCGAGAACGAACTCAACATCGCGATCGACGCTCGAGACCAAGTGCTCGACGAGATCGAGCAGATCAAAATCGACATCGAGCGGGCGAAAGACAAACTCGACGTCGCCAAGCGAGACGAGCGGCTCTTCAAGGACAAGAAGTCGGAAGACCGCGCGATGATCGCTGCGCTCCGGGCGGAGACTCAGAAGACCCGCATCAAGTACCTCGAGGCGCGCCTGGACTGGGCTCGCGACCGCCTCGACGTCGAAGGCAAGCGGCTGGATGTAGCTCGAGCCGAATTCGAGCTCGCCAAGGCTCGCCTGGTGAAGAAGAACAACGTCCCCGGTGCGTCGAGGGTGAACGTCCAAGACTTCGAAAAACAGGTGGCCAAGTACGAGAAGCGCGTCGCGGACGCCGACAAAGGCGTGCAGAAGGCTCAAGCCAAGCTCGACGAGCGCGAGGAAGCCTGGATCCAGGCCGCTCAAGCCCTGCAGGAAGCCTCGGGCGGAGCCCTCGGTTCACGCTTCTTGGACGAGTAGCATGAAGAACCCGTCGCCGAGCCTCTCGTCGCCGATCCGCCTGGTCCTGACCGCGGCGGTGGCCCTCGCTCCCTTTCAGGTCCGAGGCCAGGACATCATCGATGAGCCCGATGAGCCGTTCATCGACGAGGATTACCGCCCCCAGCTGGACCCCGTCGCGTTGGAGAAGGAGAAGAAGGAGCTCCAGGCCAAGGTGCAGGCCAACCCCACCGATAGCGCGGCGAAAAAGCGTTTGGCGGCGGTTCTCTACCATTCTGGGCAGGCCGACGCGGCCCTGACTCTCCTGACTCAGCTCTCGGCCGCCGAGCGCGACGATGCCGACACCCAATATATGCTCGGCGCGCTCTACGAGCTCACCGGCAAGCTGGATCGTGCGGTCCGCGCGTACGAACAGGCAGTTCGGCTCGACCCGACGAATCCACTGCTCCTGCTCGACCTCGGTTTGGCCCAACGCAAGAAGGGAAACCTGGGAATCGCGAGGGATTACTATACGAAGGCCATCGCCCAAGCACCGGACCTCGCGGTTGCCTACTTCAATCGAGGAGAGGCTTTCGAAAAGGAAGACTCCGACGACAAGGCTATCGACGACTATAAGAAGGCGGCAGAGCTCGATCCCGACTACGCGCGACCGCACGTGGCACTCGGGAAGATCTACGCCAATCTAGGGTTCACGGAGAAAGCAGAGCGCAGCCTGGCCCGCGCGATTCGCTTGGACCCAGCGGACCCCGATGCCCACTACAATCTCGGAATCCTCTACTTCCGCAATCGCCAGTATCGAAACGCCGTTGCCGAGTACGAGTCCGCCATCGAGGCCAATCCCCAGCACGTAAAGGCTCACAACAACCTCGGCGTCGCTCTCGATCGCATCGGGGATCGAGAGAAGGCGGTCTCCGCCTTCAAAGCGGCCATCGCCCTGCGGCCCGACTACGCGGACGCCATCTTCAATCTGGGCCTGGCGTACTTCCGTCTGGGCCAGCTGAAGGAAGCCCAATCGCAGTTCGAAGCCGTACTCGACCTCGAGCCGGAACTCGCCGAGGCGAAGTTTCACCTCGGCGAGGTGTACTATCAACGCGGCTTCACATACCGGGCCATCGACCTTTACAAAGAGGGGCTATACGCTCGCCCCCAGGACGCGAAGGCCTATCGCCGAATGGCTCGGGCCTACCTGGATCAGGGGCAGCCGGAGCTCGCCGTCCAGTACCTCCGAAAGCTCGTGGCCCTGGTCCCCGACGACGCCCGCGCGCACGAGCAGCTCGGGCTGGCGCTCGCGCAAACGACCGGCATCAACGCCGTAGACCTCGCGCTGGAAGAGCTCGAAGCCGCCCATCAGCTCGACCCCGAATCGCCCCAGATCCTCATCAGCCTCGCTCGAGTGCAGTACCAGAACAAGCAAGGCACATCGGCCAAGTCCAGCCTCGAAGACGCTCTGAAGCTCGACCCCGGCAACGAGCAGGCCACTCTGCAGCTCGCCAGCATCCTGGAAGCGGAAGGAAAGTTCGACCAAGCACTCAACCTCTATCGACGTTCGCTCGAGCGCCATCCGACGTTCGCCGAAGCCCACTACCGCATGGGACGGATCATGCGTCGCGAGCGCAAGACCGATGCGGAAATGGAGGCCTATCGCAAGGCACTGGTCGTCGATCCGTCTCACGTGGCGGCCCGCGCCGAACTCGGTGGCCTGCTCTACGAAAAAGGTGAGTTCGATGCCGCTCTCGCCGAGCTGGAGAAGGCTGCCCAGACCGACGAGACCTACGGTCGAGCCTACATCTACATGGCCGGCTCACTCGCCCAGCTCGGTCGGATGGACGAAGCGCTCGTCGCGGCCAAGAAGGCCACTCGGAGCGACCCGAGTTCCAGCCAGGCTTTCGCCGTCCTCGGCTCCATCGAGCGCGCCCGGGAGAACTTCACCGCGGCGAAGCAAGCCTACGAGAAGGCTCTATCCCTCGACCCGGACAACAGTGACCTCGCCTTCAAGATTCAAGATCTCGAAAAGGCACTGGCTGGCGGCTAGGGTTCGACGAAGATGAAGTCGTCTTCCTGCAGGTCCAGGGAGGCCGAATCCGGTATCCGGTTATCCGGGGGCAAGAACTGAACCCGGACCAACGCCGTCTTGAAGAGGCCGAAGGCCTCCAGATCGCCTTCGGGAACCTGTCCAAAGTAAATCTCGACGTCGTTGAAGCCGGCGCCGAACCCCAGATCGCGCGTGTCGACGAGGGTGATATTGCTGACGCGAAGGTTGTAGCACTGGCGTTGGTCGGTCGTGGGGCCGAGATCGGTGAGCCGATATCGATAGGCGAGCTGAGCTCGGACCTGCGCGTCGTTGGACAGCGGATCCGTGTTGCCGCGGAGCTCTTCCCCATTGCGCGACCCGTCGATGTCGATGTCGTCGAGACCGTCGGAGAAGATCGCATTGGTACCGAATCGGAACTCGTGTTGGTCGGGAAACCCATCAGCATCCGTGTCGAATAGCGTCGGATCCGTAGACAGGAGATCCTCTTCGCAGTCTCGCAGGCCATCCCCATCGGTGTCGATCGTTGGGTCGTCACACGTCGGCTGAACGTTGGGCACCAGCGGATCGAATCCGAGCGGCTCGAACTGGTGCTCGAGCTTGTCGTTATAGAAGTCGCCGTCGATGTCCGGGTTCAAGGCATCGAGTCCAAGCTGATCCTCTTCGGCGTCGGAAAGGCCGTCGGCATCGCTATCGGGAACCAACCCATTCTCCGACGGCAGGGAGTTCCGGTTGGTGGCGACGAATTCCTTGAGAAGAAAACGCCGCTGCGTCGATCGGAAGTCCACCTGCGACAGGTTCGTTTGATCGGCGGACGCGAAGCGCTCGACGCGTCCGCCGGTGACCAGCTGCATGCGTTTGGCGATCCGGTCCATGCGACAGGTACGCAGGCAGTCCGCTTCGCACGCATCGGAGTTACAGAAGTACGGATAATCTGGGTCGGTGCAGTCCTGACCATGGCCATCGCCGTCGTTATCGACGCCGTCGAAGCAGCTGAGCTCGCCGCGCGCGCAATAATTTATGGTCGTGCCGTCGACGACGGTAACGGTCGCGCAGAAAGGCGTGGGGTCGGCGCAGGCATTGTTCGCTGGGTCGCACGGCTGAATGCAGCGGCCCGCATCCGGCCGACCGCCGGTCTGAACGCAGGAAAGTCCCGCCGGACACGCCGCACCTCCGGTACTGGGATCGCAGGTGGGGCCCTCCACGTGAGGCGGCTCGATGAAAATCGTATGATAGTTGAACTCCGCTGCGCCGAGGCCCAGGACTTCGTCGCGAATGTCGCGAAGGAGCTCGGTCAGAACGTATGGCTCACATATGTCGCCGTCGGGAACGCCGTCGCAGTCGTCGCCCGTCACGGCCGGATTCGGCGAACCCGACGTCATGTGAACGAGAACGTACTTCGTTCGAGAAAGAGGCCCGAGATCGGCCTGGAAGGCGTCTCCAGTCACGATGCTTCGCGCCAACGACAGTGCATCACGAAAGTCGCGACGGCCCGCTCCGTTGCGCAAGAGAGCCAGCGCTGCATCGACCAGCGCATCGTCGCGGGTGAAGCCCGAGCTGCCGACGTCCTGAGGGACCTGCACCAGCGACTCGGGTCGGTCATCGTAGCGGATGATCCCGAACTCGACATTGGCGATGGGCAAGAAGTTGTTCACGACGCCTTGGATGGCGTCGATGTGCTGCCCCAGCGGCGCCGCCTCGCGCATGGTCCCCGAGCTATCCACGATAAACATGATCTTCACCGGGAACTGCCGCGTGGCCGGGTTGTCGGTACAGAGCACGCCTTCCAGCGTCAGTTTGTCGGCGATGCGAGGCTCCTGGCCGAGTTCGCCGTACAGATCCGAGTCGGTGCAGCCGACCGCGACCGGCAAGGCCAGCCAGGCAAGCGATGGGGCTCGGTGGAGCTTCACGGAGAGCATCATAAATGATGGGCGCTCCAGGTCACTGTGCTCTGTGGCCCTACACGAGCCGGCAAAAGCATACCGTTTCCCAAAGCGCGGTCCCTGCTAAGATACCAGGCGTGTCCCCGATTGGGCGATCCGTACTTGCGGCCGTGGTCTGCGTACTCGCGGCCTGCGGCGACGACGACTCGACGAACACCGCGGCTGCGGGCCTGTGTCCCGCGGAGCCCGATCTTCGCTGGAGCGAAGAGACGGTTCCCGTCGATACCCAGTACCTGTCGGTTTGGGGCCGTTCGGAATCCGACGTGTGGGCGGTTGGCTGGGATCAGACGATCATCCACTTCGACGGACAGGAATGGTCCGAAGAGGTCGTGGAGCGAACCCTCCCCCAGAGCTCGACCGTGACCCCTCCCCTGACCTCGGTCTACGGCACGGCTCTGCCCAACAACGCCCCGACCGACGATCCCACCTTCGATCCAGGACCCGTCTTTGCCGTCGGATGGGAGGGAACGATCCTGCAGCGCGGCGCCGACGCCGTTTGGCGAGATGCCCCGCGGCCGGCAAACACGGCGACGGTCACCGACGATCTCTTCGGGGTGTTCGTCCACGACGAGGAGAACGCGATGGCGGTCGGGGACACCGGGAGGATGTGGCTGTGGGACGGCGTCGAGTGGCGCAAGCCGCGGTTCCGAGTCCCGGGTGAGTTCTCGGGAGAATTCATCGAGCCACGCGGCAAGCTGCACGCCGTGTGGTCCCGCAACGGCGACACTTATTTCGTGGTCGGCTCCGGGGGCGCCGCGTACCGCTCCAACGGCTCGCCCACCGAGTTCGTTTCGACCGATACCCGATTTGCGGCGCCGCTGCGCGGAGTCTGGGGTACGGGCAACGAGAACGTCTATTCGGTGGGGCTCGACTCGATTATCCTTCGCTTCACCAATCAGTGGAGGCGGGTGCAAAATCAAGATGCTGACGAGGTTCCCACCACCTTCCTCTTCGGCATCCACGGGCGCCGCGGTCGCGACTTCCTCGTGGTCGGCTGGCAGGGCATCGCGCTTCACTACGACGGAAGGTGGCGGGCCGAAGACACCCGCGTCACGACCGACCTCCGAGGCGTATGGATGGCGCCGCTGTTTCCGGCGGACCCCGAAGACCCCGAGTCTCGGCTCGTGGACCGCTCCTTCGCCGTCGGCGCGTCAGGGACGGTCTTGCGACGCGAAGTCCCACCGCCCATTCAGATCGTGACCTCGGACCTGCCGGACGCCGAAGTCGGCGTCCCATACATGCTCGACCTTGAGTTCTCCGGCCCGGAGGCCGTCAGCTGGTGCGCGACCGACCTACCTCCGGGCTTACGGCTATCGGCGGACGGACGCATCCGCGGGACTCCGACGGAAAACAGCGACCTGCGACCGGTCTTTCGGGCTTCGGCAGCCGGCTGGCGCCAGGCCAGCCGTACGCTGCGCCTTCGGGTCACGGGCGGCGAACCCGCGCCCTAGTCGCATCCGAGGGCCCGAATCGTTGCCCTTCGACCTTCGCTCATTCGGCGAGCTCGTGCTTACGCACCAGCTTGTGGAGGTATTTTCGGTCCATCCGTGCTGCCCGCGCGGCCGCGCTGACATTGCCACCATGCTCGGCGAGCAGCCACGCGACGTACGCCTTCTCGCGGTGGTCCAGCCAGCGTTCTTTTGCTTCGGAAAACGAAGCTTTCGGGTCGAAAGCGACGGTCGTCCGAGCGTCGGCGTCGGACCGCGACGACTGTAGTCCATCCACCTGGAGACCGTCTCCGGGTCGCACCGCCGAGAGGAGCACCGCGCGCTCGACGGCGTTGCGAAGCTCGCGCACGTTGCCCGGCCAGTCGTGGCTCGTCAGTCGGTCGAGCGTCGTCGCATCGAGGTGCGGTCGGGCGACCCCGCGTTTGGCCACCGCCTCATCCAGGAAGTGCTCGACGAGAAGCGGGATGTCTTCGGCCCGATCCCGGAGCGGCGGGATGGTCAAGGTGACGACCGACAGCCGGAAGAACAGGTCTTCGCGAAAGACGCCCCGCTCTACCTCACGCTCGAGATCCCGCCGCGAGGCCGCGACTACCCGGAGGTTGACCGGGAGCGGATGGTCTCCGCCGATGCGTCGCACCTCCCTCGCGTCCAGAACGCGGAGGAGCTTGGGCTGCATGTCGAGCTCGAGCTCACCCAGCTCGTCGATGAAGATGGTGCCCTCGTCCGCCAGCTCGAAGGCGCCCACGCGCTGCTGATATGCGCCGGAAAACGCCCCCTTCTCGTGACCGAAGAGCTCCGACTCGACGAGCTGCCGCTGCACTGCGCCGCAGTCGACGACCACGTACGGCGCCTCTTTTCGACGCGACGCGTCATGGATGGCCTTGGCGAACGCCCCCTTACCCACCCCGGTCTCTCCCTGGATCAGGACGGTGGCGTCGGTCTCCGCCACCCGCGCCATGAGGCCGAACAAGCTCCGCATGACGTCCGATTTTCCCAGCAGGGCTCCGAAGCGCTCTTCGGGCCATGGCTCGACTTCGACGGTCTGGCGGTGGGGAACGAAGGCGATGTCGACCTTCCCGGCCGATACGACGGCGCCGGCTTCCACCGGTGCTTCGCGTACCTGCACGCCGGCGAGGTACGTGCCGTTCGTGGAGCCGATGTCGGTCAGGAGCCATCCCTGGTCCGACCGCGCGATCCGGAGATGCCGTCTGGACACCGTGGGATCGGTGAGAACCAGGTCGCACTCCGGAAGTTTCCCGACCGTGACGATATCGCGGTCGACGACGCAAGACTTCCCCGTATCGGGCCCCGACCGCACCTCCAGAGTCAGGCGCCAAAGGGACGGCTTCGGAACCGAAGGCACTCGGCGAATCTACCCGAAGTGTCTCCGATTGCGAGGCCCGGCATCGGAGGAACCCAGGATTCCGATAAAGCGGTTGACACTCATCGAATCCGGATTAGATCAGAGCCGCCGGGAACGCGTTCGCCGAGAGGACGTGGTTCGGCAAAATTCCAAAGCATTCAGGAGGTTAAGTCCTGTGACGATCCTTCAGGTCGAAGGCCTAAGTAAGAATTATGGCCCGGTAGCCGCTCTTTCCGACGTCAGCTTCACGGTCAACAAGGGCGAGATCATCGGGCTGCTCGGCCCAAACGGGGCGGGCAAGACCACCACCATGAAGATCCTTGCTGGGTACCTTCAGCCCTCGGCGGGCACGGCGCGCGTGGCGGGGTTCGACGTCGTAGAAGAGCCGATCGAGGTCCAACGACGGCTCGGCTACCTGCCCGAGAACGCCCCGCTCTACCTCGACATGGCAGTTCAGGAGTACCTGCTGATGGTGGCGGAGCTGCGGGGCATCGCGGCCGGCGAGCAGAAGAAGCTCCTTTCCGACGCCGTGTACAGCACGAGCCTGCAAAGCCAGCTGACCAAGCCGATCGGAAGTCTGTCCAAGGGCTTTCGGCAACGGGTGGGGCTGGCTGCGGCAATCCTCCACAAACCAGAGGTGTTGATCCTCGACGAGCCGACGAACGGCCTCGACCCCACGCAGATCCTCGAGATTCGCGAACTGGTCCGTCGGCTGGCCGAGCATGCGACGGTGATCGTCTCCACGCACATCCTCACCGAGGTGGAGGCGACCTGCCATCGGGCCATCATCGTCATGGAAGGGCAGCTGCGGGCCGACGCACGTCTGGATGAGCTCACCTCGACCTCGGGGGCGGTCGTCGCGGTCGGCGATGCCGCCGCCGGCGTACCCGATGCCCTGCAGGGCATCTCGGGTGTCCGGGCCGTCCACTCGGATGAGCCGGTCGGCGGATACCAGCGCTTCCATGTCGTTGCCGACAAGGGCACCGAGCTGTGCCCGATGATTTTCGATCTCGCCAAGGCACGCGACTGGAGGGTCAACGAGCTTCGACCCGACACGCGAACGCTCGAGTCCGTCTTCCGCGAGCTCGCAGAAAGGGGCGCAGCATGAACGACATCCTGGCCATCACCAAAAAGGAGCTGAGAGCCTACTTCCTCTCGCCCATTGCCCTCATCTTCTTGGGGACGTTCCTCTTCGTCACCCTCTTCACCTTCTTTTGGGTCGAGCAGTTCTTTGCTCGGAACATCGCCGACGTACGACCGCTCTTTTCCTGGCTCCCCGTACTTTTGATCTTCCTCTGCTCGGCGCTGACGATGCGCCTGTGGAGTGAGGAACAGAAGACCGGAACACTGGAGGTTCTCCTGACCCTGCCGGTCCGGATCTCCGACTTGGTCCTGGGAAAGTTCCTTGCATCGCTCATCCTCGTCGCCGTGGCCCTGTTCTTGACCTTGGGTTTGCCGATCACCGTTTCCATGCTCGGCGATCTGGATTGGGGCCCCGTCGTGGGCGGCTACCTGGCGGCCATCCTGGTCGCCGGCGCCTACATCGCGATCGGGCTCTGGGTCTCCTCGATGACCGAGAATCAGATCATTTCGCTCATCGCGAGCGTGATCCTGTGCGGCGCGTTCTATCTGTTGGGCAGCGACGTCATCGCACAGGCATTCGGAAATCGAGGCGCCGAGATCATGGCCGACCTCGGGACGGGATCACGCTTCGAGAGCATCCGCCGCGGCGTCCTCGATCTGCGCGACCTAATCTACTACGCGGGCCTGATCGCGACGTTCCTGACCCTGAACGTGCTCTCGTTGCGGGCCAAAGGATTCAGTGAAGGTCAGCGCACGGCGGCCAACCGCCAGAACGCTTACTTGGGGGCCGCGCTGGTCATCGGCAACGTCCTCCTCTTGAACTTGAACCTGTCGGATGTGGCCATCCGGGCCGATCTCACCGAGCGAGGGGAGTACT
Organism: uncultured Myxococcales bacterium; assembly: GCA_964473255.1. Taxonomy (GTDB): domain Bacteria; phylum Myxococcota; class Kuafuiibacteriia; order Kuafuiibacteriales; family Kuafuiibacteriaceae; genus Kuafuiihalomonas. The sequence continues at coordinate 21,858 of CAYYOT010000048.1, forward strand.
CGGTGAGTCGAACGACCAAGGACATCCTGCGCGGACTGCAGGAGCCGCTCCTCATCCGCGGCTACTTCTCGGCGAAAACGCATCCGCTCCTGGCCCCCACGGTTCCTCAGATTCGGGACCTCATCGAAGAGTACGGCGTCATCGGTGGTGGGAACGTGCGCACGGAGTATGTCGATCCGCGCGAAGACGAAGGCCTGGAGAAGGAAGCGGCGCAGCTGTACGGCATCAAGAGCTTCCCCTTCCGCATCGCGGACCGGCGAGACCAGGCGGTCGTGAATTCCTACTTCAGCATCCTGGTGAAGTACGGCGACCAGCACGAGGTCTTGAACTTCAACGACTTGATCGAGATCACGGGCACGACGCCGGAGAACATCGAGGTTCGCCTCCGCAACCTGGAATACGACCTGACTCGCACCGTGAAGAAGGTCGCCTACGGTTTTCAGACGGTCGATGCCCTCTTCGCCGACCTCGAGGAGCCGGCCGAGCTCATGGCGTTCGTGACCGAAGCCTCCCTGCCGGGCAACTTCACCGATGCTCCGAAAACGATCGAGGCCGTCGGCAAGAAGCTCGCCGACGAGTCGGGGGGCAAGTTCGCCTACGAGATCATCGATCCCGACAGCGCCGGGGCCAAAGAGACGCGGCAAACGCTTCAGACCAAGTATGGACTGCGCCCCTACGCGCTATCGCTCCTTTCTCAGGAGACGTTCTTCCTGCACCTGGTGCTCAAGATTGGCGACCGCTACGAGCTGGTCGCTCCGGCGGCCGACGAATACACCGAAGCCGAGCTCGAGGAGGCCATCCTGGCCTCGATTAAGCGCGGCGCCCCGGGCTTCTTGAAGACCATCGGTCTCTCCAAGCCCAAGCCGGAGCAGCCGAACCCGCAACTCCCCCCGCAGTTTCAGCAGCCGCCTCGGGACAACTACCGAGCGATCGCCCAGCAGCTCTCGCAGACCTACGAGGTCAAGGACGTCGACCTGACCAAGGGCCGCGTGGACACCGACATCGACGTCCTGGTCGTCGTGGCCCCGGCGGACTTCGATGAGCAGCAGCGCTTCGCCGTCGACCAGTTCCTGATGAGAGGCGGAACCGTGATCGTCTACGCCGGAGCCTACGAACTGAATCCCGGGATGGGTGGCAGCATCGCCGTCAAGCAGGTCAACTCGGGGCTCGACGACCTGCTCGGCGCCTACGGCATCACGGTCGAGTCGTCCATGGTGATGGACCTGCAAAACGAAGGCATTCCCGTGCCCGTCGAACGTAACCTCGGCGGCTTCACCGTTCGGGAGTTCCAGACCGTCTCCTATCCGTTCTTCATCAACGTACGGGCCGATGGCCTCGACGCGGATTCACCGGTCGTCGCCGGACTGCCCTCGTTGGCCATGGCGTTCTCGTCGCCGGTCACCGCCGTACAGCCCAGCCAGCCGGCCAGCGAAGGCGACGGCGAAAGCGAAGCCGAGACCGACGAGGCCGATGCGGTGACCATCGTGGAGCTCGTTCGCTCCTCACCGGATTCATGGACGACGACCAACACCAACGTTCAGCCCGACTTCGCCGCTTATCCCGATGCCGGTTTCGCGACCGGCGAAGAGCGATCCTCGAAGACGCTGGCCGTCTTGGTGACCGGCTCCTTGCCCAGTGCGTTCGCGGAACGCAACAGCCCGGTCAGCGGCGAAACCGTCATCAAGCAGTCCCCGTCGACGACCCGGCTCGCCGTCTTCGGTAGCACGTCGATGGTGAACGACATGGTGCTTCAGATGTCGAGAGAAGCAGCGACGAACTTGGAGCTGGCGCAGAACCTCGTCGACTGGGGGGTCGAGGACACCGACCTCTTGGGAATTCGTGCGCGGTCGACTTTTGCTCGCACGCTGGTCCCGATGACGAACGCGGAGCGCGCACAGTACGAGTACATCAACTACGGTATCGCGTTCCTGGCCCTGGTCATCATCGTGATCCTCACCATCAGTCGCCGGCGACAGCTTCAGCCGCTGGAGCTCGACGAACGAAAGGTGACCACTCCGAGCGCTGGAAAGACCGCGGAGGCGCACTCGTGAACAAGAACAACCAAATCCTGCTCGGCGTTCTGATCGTCCAAGCCCTGTTCCTCGTCGGTATGCGTTTGACCGCCGACGAGGACCTGGCCGTGCAAACGACGGTTCTGTTTCCCGACCTCGACCCCGACAAGGTCACGAAGCTCAGCATCGCCGGGCCTCCCGGCGACAAGCAGGAGTCGATCAGCTTGGCCCGCAAGGGCAACAGCTGGTCGGTCGCAACGGCGGAGGGATATCCGGCCAAGGGGAGCCAGGTCGACGAGCTCCTCGCCAACCTGGCCAAGCTCCGCGCCACCAGCACGGTGCTGAAGAGCAGTCGCTACCACGAAAAGCTCGAGGTCTCGGAGTCTAAGTACCAGCGGCGGGTGGAGCTGGACGTCGACGGCCAGCCGCTCGTGTTCTTCGTGGGGACCTCACCATCGTTCAAGAACACGCACGTGCGACTGGCCGACTCGGACACCGTCTACCTCGTACCCGAGCTCTCCAGCAGCGACGTTGCCGAGCGTCCCTGGAACTGGGTCGAGCGAAGCTACGTCGAGATCCCCGAGAACGAGCTCTGGGCCCTGACCATCACCAACGGAAACGGGACAATTACGCTGGAGAAGGACGCGGCGAGTGGAGACTGGGCAGCGGTTGGCGTCGAGGGAGAGCTCGACGATACGACCATCGACAGCCTCGTGAACAAGGCCCGCTCCATGAAGCTCGAGGCACCGGTGGGCAAGGAGATGAAGTCGGAGTACGGGCTCGCGACCCCGCTCGCCACCGTCGACCTCGTCGTCGGTACTTCCACCATCTCCGGTACGCCTCCACCGACCACGGAGAAGCGGCGCATCGTCGTCGGGAAGAAAGTCGATACCGAGACTCGCTACTACGTGAAGAGCGACACCAGCGAGTACGTCGTGACCGCGGCGAGCTACGCGGTCGAGCCGTTGATCGAGAAAGGCCCGGACGACCTGCTGAACACGGACGAGGAGGAGTGAAGCTCAGGGCGGAAGAACGCCCTCGAGAAAGGTCACCGTCCGGTCCACGACGAAGTCCGTCATGTTCGGCGACATGATGTCGCCAGCCAATACGTGCGGGTCCCGGGCATCCTTCAGGCTCTCGATTTCCTTGGTAGCGCTACCCAGACGCGAAAAAGCCCGGCGGATCGCTTCGGGTCGCACCACGGGATCGTTTTCCGAGTGGATGACGAGAACCGGCTCGCGAATGCGGTCGAGCTGTGCGGCGCGCGCCGCATCGACCATGGCCTGCATGGGGAAGAGCGCTTCGATCGGATAGTCAGTGGTCCAGTAGCGACCCTGGTCTTCGTTGACCGGCTCCCAGGTTCGGCGGCTCCCGGCCACGAGCGGCACCCAGACCCGGGCCCAGGGCCAGGTCAGAACGCGGGCCGACGGCTCCTGGGCCCCGAAGTTCGGGCTGAGCCATACGTGCGCCCGAACGGCCCGATCCGGCCAGTGCGAGGCCATGACGGCGTCGAGGGTCGCTCCGGTGGAGCAGCCGATGAGCACCACCTTCTTCCCGATCCGACGTCCGATCGAAATCGCCTCTCGATAGTCTCGAATCCAGTCCGAGGCCTCGGCTTCGGCCAGCGCCTCCCCCGTCCGTCCGTGACCGACGAGGCGGGTCTCGAAGAGGTTGGCCGAGAGGGCCACCGCGACACGCTCGGCAACGGGCGCGGTCTCCTGACGCGACGCGGAGAATCCATGGACGTAGACGACGGCCACGGTGGTGGTTGCCACCTGGCCCCGGTGCCAAACCACGCGCTTCTCGGTCCGCGGACGCACGTCGCCCAGTGCCCGTTCTCGGCCCTGCAGCCAGACGTCGAGTTTCGCGGCCTCCGGCACCTCTACGTCTTGCTCTTCCGGCCAGCGGACGCGCTCGCGCGGGCCGAGTACGGCGACGCCGGCCGCACCGAGGGCGAGTGTGGCGATGATCGGCAGGGCACGCATGGTCACGCCTCGGGACGGCGGCCGAGCCGCTGGTCCAGGTTCGTCGGTATCCGGACCGCGAACGTCGTGCCCTTCCCTACTTCGCTCTGCACCGAAATCTCTCCTTGATGGTCCTGCACGATCTGAAAGCTGATCGAAAGACCGAGTCCGGTCCCGACGCGCACGCCCTTGGTCGTGAATCCGGGATCGAAGATCCGCTCTCGGTTTTCCTCGGGGATGCCGATTCCGTCGTCGCTCACCCGAATGGTGATCCAGCCCGGTTCGAGCCCGGTCTGGAGGAGAATGGTCCCTCGCGCCTCGGGCTTGGCCTCGATCGCCTGCGCGGCATTCACCATCAGGTTCAGGAAGACCTGATTCAACGGGCTAGGGAAGCACGGTATGCGGGGCAGCTCGGCGAACCGCGTCTCGATCTCGATCCCACGCTTTTGCTTGTGGCGGATCAGCATCATCGTGTCCCGCAGACCATCCGTGACGTCGACCAGCTTGAACTCGGCCTCGTCGAGGCGGGCAAAGGTTCTGAGACGTTTGACGATCTCGCTCACCCGGTCGCTGCCCGAACCGATCACGCTTTCGGCATCTCGGATGACGGCGATGCTCTTGGCCACGCGCGACTTGGGGCTCAGCACGTCGGGGGCCTGTTGCGAAAGCTCCGACTCCAGCTTGGTCAGCGCCGAGCGAAGCGATTGATGCACGCTGCCGATGGCCCCGATCGGCGTATTGAGCTCATGGGCAACGCCCGCCACGAGCTGTCCGAGAGCCGCCATCTTCCCCGACTGCACCAGCTGCGACTGCGTCGACTTGAGCTCCCGATGCGCCGCCTCGAGTTGGGCCAGCACTTCTTCCCGCTTGCGTGCTTCCTCCAGTTCCACTTCTTGGCGAGCGTTGGCGGCCTCCAGACTCCTGCGGGCGAGCTCTTCCTCTCGAGCTCGGCGCTCCTGCTCGACGGCCCGCACCATCTGCCCCTCCAAGTCGTGCTGGACGCGGGCGTAGTTCTGCGCCAGCAGATACGAGATCACGAGCAGATTGATCACGAATCCGTAGACATAGGCGGCTTCGAACGGCTCGTAGCCGAACAGCGGCGGCAGCATCTGCACGATGGCCCCGCCGGCACCGACGAATCCTCCCAGGGCAATCAGGCCAGCCCCTGGTCGTCGCATGGCCAGGCCCATGGCCAAGACCATGGCCACGTCCAGCAGAAGGAAGATGGAGAACGCATAGTAAACGGCGACGTGAATCCACAGTACCCCCGCCGTAAGCGTTACGGCGATCGCCAGGTACAGGTAGTTCCGACGCGGCCGATCCGAAAAGAGAACTTCTTGGACGAAGCGCAGGAAGGCGAACGATGCCCAAACGGTGGATGGACGGAAGAGGCTCAGATACGCGATGTGCTGGGCCACGTCCGGCGCGGAGAAGGTGCCGAGAATGCCGATCGCAACGCCGGCCAACGCGTAGCTGGCGCACGCGAAGTAGAAGTTCTCCCGGTGGCTTCGCCGAAACCAGAAGATCAGCAAGAAGAGGGTTCCCGTCGACAGCGCGGCGCCGCTGAACCACAGGTGGACGGCCAGCCGTCGTCGCCCTGCCCGAGCGTAGCTCTCGAAGGCTTCCGCTCCGCCGAGGTAAAGCCCAAACCCCGATCGCCCGCCGATTCGGGCCAGCTGGGCCGAGCACGTGGTCGCGAGGCGAACGGCGACCACATGGTCTCCGGCAGTCTCAAACCGCACGGGTACGGGCTTCGCGGGCATCAGCTCGGTCGGCGTCCTGCCTCCCGTACGAGCAGTCTGAATGCTGCCGCGCTGCAGTACGCGCGCCCCGTCCAGGAAGACCTCGGCGGCGCCAACGTGGGAGATGCCGAGCTGGAGCTCTCGGTCCGTGAGCTCGGTCGGAATCCGGATCCGCGTCCGAAACCAAGCGACGGTCTCGAACGGCTCTTCGACCGGCGATGCGCGGAACCACGTGCCCGAGGCCCGAGCCCAGTCCGTATCGTCGAAAGTCGGCTCGGCCCACGTCATGTCGTCGCCGAGCTTGACCCGCCACGACATGTCGATGGGGAGAAGCTCGTCGTGACGCTGCGGCTGAGGCTCGAGGCCGACCTGAGCCCCGGCGATGGCCGATGGCGTCGAGAGCCACGCGACCATCATCAAGCTTGAGCGCCGACCCGCCACTCGCGGTTTGTAGGCGGTCAGGCCTCGGCGGTAAAGCGGTCAGCCCCGGCGAAAGGCATCGGTTCCGGCATATCGAGCGGACGGTCCGAGTTCCTCCTCGATCCGGAGGAGCTGATTGTACTTTGCGATGCGGTCGGAGCGTGAAGCCGAACCCGTCTTGATCTGCGGGGCCCCGGTGCCCACGGCGAGATCGGCGATCGTGCTGTCTTCGGTCTCGCCCGAGCGGTGACTCACGATCATCGCGTAGCCATGCGCTTGGCCGAGCGCCATGGCATCGAGCGTCTCCGTCAGCGTTCCGATCTGGTTGACCTTGATGAGCACGGCATTTCCGCAGCCTTCGTCGATGCCCTTCTGGATGCGCTGTGAGTTCGTGACGAAGAGGTCGTCGCCCACCAGCTGACACCGGTCGCCGAGTTTGTCCGTGAGGATCTTCCAGTTTGCCCAATCGTCCTCGGCCAGGCCGTCTTCGACGCTCACGATAGGATATCGATCGACCAGCTGGCCCAGATAGTCGACGAACTCCGCACCGTCCATGGTCTTGTCTTCACCGGCCAGAACGTAGCGGCCGTCCTGGTAGAACTCGCTCGCGGCAACGTCCAGCGCGAGGGCGATGTCTTTTCCAGGCTCGTAGCCCGCCGAACGGATCGCATCCATGAGCAGGCCCAACGCCTCGTCGTTGGAGCCGACCTGTGGAGCAAAGCCGCCCTCGTCACCCACGTTGGTGGCGAGATGCTTCGACTTCAGGAGTTTCTTCAGGTGGTGGAACGTCTCTACGCCCCATCGCAGCCCTTCGGAAAAGGTTTCAGCCCCGAGCGGAACCAGCATGAACTCTTGAACGTCGAGCGCATTGTCGGCGTGCTGTCCGCCGTTGATGACGTTCATCAACGGCACCGGCAGACGGCGAGCATTCACACCACCCAGGTAACGATAGAGCGGCAGTTCGAAGGCGTTGGCGGCGGCCCGCGCCGAAGCCAGGCTGACGCCGAGGATCGCGTTGGCTCCGAGTCGATTCTTGTTTTCGGTTCCGTCCATCGAAAGCAGCGTCGCGTCGATGTCGTAGGGGTCGGAGGCGTCGTACCCGAGGAGAGCAGGCGCGATCTCTTCGTTCACCGCGTTGACGGCTTTCGTGACCCCTTTACCGAGAAAGCGATTGTCGTCTCCATCTCGGAGCTCGAGCGCTTCGTGGACGCCGGTGGATGCTCCGGACGGCACCATGGCCCGTCCGATGGCCCCTGACGATAGCCGCACTTCCACCTCGACGGTGGGGTTGCCGCGGCTGTCCAAGATCTCTCGAGCGTGGATATGTGTGATGTCGAGCATGGCGGCTTCGGTCTAGCAGATCACCGACCGCGTGGCAGGACCGGGAGCTCGATCCTCTCGCTGAAACCTTCAGAGACTGATGCGGATGATGACGTCCTCGGTCACCGGTTCGTCGGCCTCGCCGTCCTCGAGGCCCTCTGAAGGCCCCTCCGGCGGGCGCCGGTCGATGTGGATCCGGGGCCGATCCATCGACGAGCGGCGGATTTCATCCTCCCGCTTCAAGTCCTCGATGATGTACGCGTCGAGCACGTGGGCTCATGATGAGACCGGGATGGAAGTTCGAGCAACCTTCGGGTTTACCTAGATCTCAGAGGTCCCCGAAACGCGGACGGAGATCGAACCGATGGTGAGCCTCGATGAAGCGCACCGTGCGCGTCTTGCTGCGAAAGACCGACGAGTGTGTGATCGCGCCCCCACGCTTGAACCGTGCGCCGCGCAGGAAGTCGCCGTCGGTGATGCCGGTGGCGGCGAACAGCAGCTCTCCGCCAACCAGATCGTCCAGCTTGTAGACCCGGTCCAGGTCGTCGAATCCCGCGCGGCTCGCGACCTCCTTCTCTTCCGGAGTTGAGGCGAGGATCTGCCCCTGCATGTCCCCGCCCACGCAGCAGAGCGCAGCCGCGGCCAGAACACCCTCGGCCGACCCGCCCGAGCCCATCAAGACGTCGATTCCGGACTCTTCCTCCCGGCAGGTGGCGATGGCCGCCGAGACGTCGCCGTCGGGGATCAGCTTGATGCGCGCACCGGTCTCGCGGATCTCTCGAATCAAGCCTTCATGCCGGTCGCGATCCAGGACGACGACGGTCAGATCCTGAACGTAAACGCCCTTCGCATCGGCGACGGCCGACAGGTTCCACGATGCCGACTTGGTGACGTCGATGGCGCCGCGACCGGCGGGACCGACCGCCACCTTCTTCATGTAGAGGTCCGGAGCCTGCAGGAAGTGCCCACCACGGGTCATCGCGAGGACCGACATCGCGTTCGGCTGCCCGGCCGCGCACATGCGGACACCTTCCAGAGGGTCCACTGCGACCTCGATGCGGGGATCGTCGCCGCGCCAGCGACCGACCCGCTGCCCGACGTGCAGCGTCGGCGCCTCTTCCGGTTCTCCTTCGCCGATGGTCACCGTGCCCGCGATCTCGAGACTCTGGAAGGCGTTTTCCATGGCCTGCGTGGCCGCCAACTCGGCAGCGTGCAGGTCGCCGCGGCCCATGTGTCGAGCTGAAGCCAAGGCTGCGGCTTCCGTCACGCGCACGGCATCGAGAGCCAGGTTTCGGTCCTCAGCTCTTTCCGTGGTCATCACCATCGAGCTTCTCCCGTACGAACTCCGGTACCCGCGTCACGCGGCCGTCGCCGTTGACGCAGGCATGCCGGGTGAATCCGGTCGCGACCAGGACGTCGTCTCCGGAGCGCCGCAGCGCATACTCGATCCGGATGCTGCTCGTGCCCACCTGGGCCACCGAGGTCGTGAGTTCCAGCTGGTCGTCGTAATAGGCGGGCGACCGATACCGCGCCTGGGCTTCGGCCACGGGCAGATACGTCCCGCCGGCCTCGAGCGCGCGGTAATCGACCCCCGCGGCCCGGAGCAGCTCGTTGCGTCCCGCCTCGAAGTACCGGAGGTAATTGGCGTAATAGACGATCCCCATGCGGTCGGTATCGCCATAGATGACGCGCAGATGATGACGGTGGCTCCGCACAGGCGCAAGGCCCGTAGCGGTCGCCGGGTTCGTCGTCAATCGGTTCCAAGTGGGACCCCGCAATTGACGCATCGCGACCGGTCCGCCGGCGACCGCACGCCGCAGTCTCGACAGCGTCGGGTCTCCTCGACGTCGGCCGGGTTCACCGCCGCCTTCTTGGGACGCAAGCGAAAGCCGCAAGCGTCACACAAAGCCGAGCGTCCGTCCGACCGGGAACGACATCGTGGGCAGACCACGCCGGGTTGCCCCGCCGCCGCTTGCCTCCGGGGCGGCGGGGGCCCCGCCGACGATACGGATGCGGGGCCGGTCCGCTTCAGGTCGGAAGTCGGACTGCGGATATGGGTGTAGGACGTCGATGAGGATCGCGTTGCGACATAGCCACACGCCGAGCACTGACCTGGGGTCAGCGCCGGTCGACCGCACTTGGGGCAGGCCGCCACACCACCACGATAGCAACCGGACCCCCGGTCGGTCACCCCACCGACGCGAGAGAGAGCCGCTCGGCGAACCGTCGCTGAAGCTCGGCGCGGAGGGTGGGTACCTGCGAAAGCGTAGGATCGCGGACCAGCAATGCCTGCGCTTCCGCTCGTGCCTGCTCCAGGACCTCGGCGTCCCGCACCAGGTCGGCGACGGCCAAGTCGGACAGACCGGATTGACGGGTGCCCAAAAACTCGCCCGGTCCGCGAAGCTGCAGGTCGCGGTCGGCTACTTCAAATCCGCTGCTCGTTTCTTCCAAGACCCGCAGGCGCTCGACCCCGTCCTTTTCCGTGATCAGAAAACAGCGCCCGGCATGCTGGCCTCGGCCCACTCGCCCGCGGAGCTGATGAAGCTGACTCAGGCCGAATCGCTCGGCATCTTCGATGATGATGCAGGTGGCGTTCGGCACGTCGACTCCGACTTCGACGACCGTCGTCGAGACCAAGACCTGCACCTCGTTGGCGATGAAGCGCTTCATGACCTCGGACTTCTCATCAGGGCGCATCCGGCCGTGCAAAAGCCCAACCGCAAAAGGGGCGAAGACTCGGGTGAGCTCGTCCACCGCATCGGTGGCCGCCTTCAGGTCGAGCTTCTCGCTCTGCTCTACCAGGGGAAAAACGACGTAGGCTTGTCGGCTTCGGGCGATCTCCTCGCGTACCGCGCGATAGGCGGGCTCCGACCGTCCCGAATCGAAGACCCGCGTGACCGTCGGACTTCGTCCCGGAGGTAGCTCATCGATGACGGAGACGCGAAGGTCCCCGTACGCCGTCATCGCCAGAGTACGAGGAATGGGCGTTGCCGTCATAACGAGGACGTCCGGCGGCTCGCCCGAGCGCTTGTTGGACAGGAGCTTTCTCTGCTGCACGCCGAAGCGATGCTGCTCGTCGATGACGACGAGCCCTAGGTCGCGAAAGGCGACGTCGGGCTCGAGGAGCGCGTGCGTCCCGATCACGACGTCGACTTCCCCCCGTTCCAACCAGCGAACGAGCTGCGTTCGCGCCTTCGCCGAGGTAGACCCGGTCAACAGAGCCGTTCGCAGGCCGTGGGGCTGAAGAATTCGCTGGGCCTGTCCGGCATGCTGCTCGGCCAGGATCTCCGTCGGAGCGAGGATCGCGGTCTGCCGGCCGGCGCGCTGCACCAAGGCCGCGGCCAGCATCGCGACCGCCGTCTTGCCCGACCCTACATCGCCCTGCAGCAGGCGGTTCATCGGCCGAGGTGATTCGAGGTCGCTCGCGATCTCGGTCATGGCGGCGCTCTGGGCTCGCGTGAAGACAAACGGAAACAGGTCGCGGCCGAGAGACTCGAAGTCTCGCGCCCCACTCTGCACGATGCCCGGGCGCTGCTCTCGCCGCGTCATGATCGTCGCCAGCGCAAGCTGGAGGTACAACAGCTCGTCGAACACCAGGCGTGCGCGCATGCGTTCGAGCAACTCCCGCCGGTCGCGGTCCCCCGGACAGTGGGCGGCGCGCACGGCCTCGGCCAGTTCTGGGTGGCCGTATCGCTCGAGTATGGAACGCGGCATGGGATCGACGATGCGATGCGCACAGGCGGCGGCGAGCTTTTGGACTACGCTCCTAAGCGTTCTCGGGGGGACGCCCTCGATGTCGGAGTAAACCGGCGTCCACCCGCCGAAGGCCTCCGAGGTCGCCGCAGCGTGCGTCTCCGGATGGACCATCTGCTTGGCTCCGCCGAAGCGCGTCACGCTACCGGTCACGCGGAGGCGGGCGCCGCGCTCGTACGTGCCTTCGACCTGGCTCTTGCGAAAACGGAAGAATCGGAGCGTCAGACGACCCGTTCCATCGCTCAGAACCGCCTCGAAGATCCGACGGCCCCGTCCGGCATAGCGCACGGCCGAACCGAGCACCTCGCCCTCGACGGTCGCTCGTTCGCCGACTTGAAGCTCGGCGATCACCCGGTTTGATGAGCGGTCCTCGTAGTCGCGCGGCAAGAAGAACAAGAGGTCCTGGACGGTGTTGAAGCCTCGCTTGGCCAGTTTGTCGGCCGTCTTGGGACCGACGCCGATGATTCGATCCAGCGGCGTGCCCGGCTCCGCGGTCGTCATCGGCATACGCTTGGGGGCGCCTTGGTCCGCTTCGACGGTCGGCGCTGCCGCTCGCAGCGCGCGTCCCGTCGGTCGACGCTTCGGCGTCGGTGCTGCCGGCCTCACCGGGACGGGCGGCGCGTCCGGAGCGGCGTCCTCTGCTGGTCGAGGCTCGCCGTCCGGCTCGGCCCGCGCGGCCAGGGCGAGAAGCGCTTCGATGCGACGACGTTTGTCGACGAGCGGTGCCGCATCCAGCCCCTCCAGCAGGTCGAAGAACGCCTTTCGGCGGGGAGGACTCAGTTCCGCCCGTTCCAGCCCTGCGCGGACGGCGGTCTCCAACCCGCGGACCACTTCGAGGTTCCGGTAGTCGCCGCGGGCCGCATAGCGAAGCGGCGCCACCGCAGCGTCGAGCTCGGGCACCGCGCGACCCACCGTTGCACCCTAGCGATTTCGGGACCGCGCCGCATCCCGAAGGCGTCGGGTCGAGGGATCGCCGAGACCCTACTTGAACTCGACCTCGACGATCTCGAGGCTACGCTCTCCCTTCTTGGGCAGGCGGACCGTAACCTCATCGCCGACTCGACGGCCGATCATGGCGCGGGCCAGGGGCGCCGTCACCGAGATCTTGAGCGCCTTGATGTCCGCCTCTTCCAGACCCACGATCTGGTAGCGCGCTTCTTCATCGGTATCGAGGTCGAGAACGGTCACGGTGGCTCCGAACATCACCTTGTCACCACTCAGCTTGCTGGGGTCGATGATATCGGCCAACGTGAGCTTCGACTCGACCTCCTTGATGCGACCTTCGATGAACGACTGCTTTTCCTTCGCGGCGTGGTACTCGGCATTTTCGGAGAGATCGCCGTGGGCCCGCGCCTCCTCGATCTCCTTGCTCACCTGAGGCCGCTCCACGGTCTTCAGCCGCTTCAGTTCCTCCTTGAGTTGGTTGTATCCCGTGACCGTCATCGGCTCTCGGTCAGTCATGATTCACCTCGTTGATAGTCCTGCAGCGCCCCGGGTTCGAGCTCGCCCGTACCGAGTGCTTCGATGGCTCCCACCACCGCCGCCGCCGCCGCCGCCGTCGTGAAATACGGCACGCCGCTCATCAGAGCCTGCCGCCGAATGGAAAAGGAGTCTTTGATCGCCTGCTTCCCAACGGTGGTGTTGAAGACCAAGGCCACTTCCCCGTTCACGATCGCGTCCACGATGTGCGGGCGTCCGTCATAGACCTTGTTGATAGGCCGCACGGGAACGCCGCGCTCCTCCAAATATTGAGCTGTGCCTCGGGTCGCAAGGATGTCGAAGCCCTGCTTGAGCAACCGCTGGGCCAGCGGCACCATCGTGGGCTTGTCCTCGTTCGATACGGAAATGAAGACCGTGCCCTCCCGTGGGAGGTTCGTCCCGGCGCCCAGGCAGGCCTTGGCGAAAGCGAGGTCAAAGCGGCGGTCGATACCCATGACTTCCCCCGTCGACTTCATCTCCGGTCCCAAGATGGGGTCGGCAGCCGGGAACTTCACAAAAGGAAAGACCGATTCCTTCACGGCGACGTTGTAGCTCACCGGATTCTCGGTCACGCCGAGCTCCTGGAGACTCTTTCCCGCCATGACCCGCGCCGCCACCTTGGCCAGCGGGAGGCCGTTCGCTTTGGACAGAAAGGGGACCGTGCGGGACGCGCGAGGATTCACTTCCAGCACGAAGACATCGCCATCGTGGATGGCAAACTGGATGTTCATCAAGCCGACGACGCCCAGCTCGAGCGCGAGCGCGCGGGTCTGACTTTCGATTTCGGCAACAACGGCCGGCGACAACGAGTGCGGTGGCGTGGCCATGGCGCTGTCGCCCGAATGAACTCCGGCTTCCTCGATGTGCTCGAGAACGCCACCGATGATGACGTCGGTTCCGTCGGTGAGGGCATCGACGTCGATCTCGATGGCCTGCGAGAGGTATTGGTCGATCAGCACGGGGCGCTCGGAGATGTCGGGAGTCACCGTCAACGCACGCGTCATGTAGTCGACCAGCGACGGCTCGTCGTAGCACACCTCCATGGCCCGACCGCCGAGAACGTAGGAAGGGCGGAGCATCACGGGGTAGCCGATGGCCTGGGCTCGAAGAGCCGCCTCCTCCGTCGAGCGAGCAACTCCGTTTTCCGGCTGCCGCAGGCCGAGCTTGTCGACGAGGGCGGCGAAGCGCTCCCGGTCCTCGGCCCGGTCGATGGCATCCGGCGAGGTCCCCAAGATGTTGACACCCAGCTCGGCCAGCCCGCTGGCCAACTTCAGCGGGGTTTGGCCGCCGAACTGCACGATGACTCCCTGCGGCCGTTCGAGCTCGATGATGCGCAGGACGTCCTCGAGCGTCAGCGGCTCGAAGTAGAGCCGGTCCGCCGTGTCATAGTCCGTGCTGACGGTCTCGGGGTTACAGTTGACCATGATGGTCTCGTAGCCGTCCTCGCGTAGCGCCATGACGGCATGGACGCAGCAGTAGTCGAACTCGATGCCCTGACCGATCCTATTCGGTCCGCCGCCCAAGATGATGATCTTCGGCCGATCGGAAGCGCGGGACTCGTCTTCGACCTCGTAGGTCGAGTACATGTACGGCGTATCCGCTGCGAACTCACCGGCACACGTATCGACCCGCTTCATCACCGCGCACACGCCGAGCTCCGAGCGCTCTTGGCGAACGTCGGCGACTGACGTGCCGCGAAGTTCGGCGATCCGCTCGTCGGACAGCCCGGCTCGTTTGGCCGACCACAGGAGACCGGCCGATGGTTCGGCGTCGGCCACGGCGGCTTCCATCTCCACGATCTCGCGGATGTTCTTCAAGAACCACGGATCGATGAAGGTCTTGGCGTACAGTTCATCGTCGGACCAGCCACGACGCATCGCCTCGGCCACGACCCACAACCGCTCGGGGCCCGCATGCACGAGGTGACGCTCGATGAAGGCCTGGCTGCCCTCTTCAGTGATGCCCAACGAAAGCGGCTCGCCGGCCACCTGCGGAATCGCGGCCGGCTCGAGGCCATGAGCACCGTTTTCAAGTCCGCGCAGCGCTTTACCCAGGGACTCCTGGAAAGTCCGACCGATGGCCATCACCTCGCCCACCGACTTCATCTGCGTGGTGAGCCGACGGTCGGTGCCGGGAAACTTCTCGAATCCGAAGCGCGGCACCTTGGTGACCACGTAGTCGATCGCCGGCTCGAAGGACGCCGGCGTGGTCCCGGTGATGTCGTTCTCGAGCTCGTCGAGGCGATAGCCCACCGCCAGCTTGGCCGCGATCTTGGCGATGGCGAAGCCGGTGGCCTTGGAGGCCAGGGCC
>CAYYOT010000049.1:0-35649 GCA_964473255.1 uncultured Myxococcales bacterium
TGGCAGTACCGGCAGTCCATGCCCATCTCGCCCGCGTGGAGCGCATGGCTGTAGGCCACCGGCTGCTCGGGCATGTACCCAACGTCGGTAAACAGTGGCGAAAACCAGAAAGTGACCCCCGCAACGTCGCCGACGCCTACGATGGGGACGGCGACCGCAACCAAGGTCGGGATATGGTTGGTCCAGCGAGGGAATGTGCGACTCACGTCCTAGTAACCTCGAGCATCTACGGGGGGGTTTTGCAGCCTTCCCCCGAGGTTGTGGGCTCCTAGCATCCGGGTTTGGGCGGAGCAAGAACGACCCGATCCATTGAACAGCGGCTCGTCGAGCCGTTTGTATAACCCCCAGAATTCGGATGCAGCCGACGTCGCGGTTTCGGAGTCGGCTTCGACCAAATCGACCACCCTCCTACATCGGGGCGGTGCTCCGTGGGTCGTGACGGACTGCAGCACCAGCTGTGTCGTCAAACCTTTGTCCTGGACGGGTCAAGTGATCTCGTCCGCCGCCGGGTCGAAGGGTCGAAGGAGCGCTTTCATACGTTTTGGGCGAGCAACTCTACTTGAGTTCGTCGACGGAGGGGGCGTCTTCGGCAGGCCGGTCACCGTCGGTGTCATCACCTTCGGCTTCCGCTTCGGCCGCCGCCGCGGCAGCGGCCGCCTCTTCTTCGGCTTTCGCTTTCCGCTGTCGGTACGCTTCGGCGTCCTCTTCGTACATGTCGGACCGGCTGAGCAACGGATAGTCCCTGAGCATGTTCTGCCCCAGGAGCGGTTTGTACACGCCCTGATGGCAGGTCGCACAGTTCGCCTTCGGCGCATCTCCGGTCGGCCCCCACCGATGAGGAGGATAGGTATCCCGAAGCGGCGTGAGATACTCGTTGTTCAGCTCACGCACCATGCGGATGCCGTACCATGCCGTCGCCCTCGTCGGAGGACTCTGGTTCCACATCGCGACCGACCGAGAATTGTGACAGTACGTGCAGTTCACGCCAAGGGAGGTCGACATGTGCATCATGAGACCGTACGTCCACTCCGTCTGTTTGATGGACGTGCGATTTCCGCTGGGTAGTGCGTTCGTGGAGAGAACCCGGATGTTGTTGGCCTGCAGGAGAAACGGGGTAAACGGGTCGGCTGGCAATGATGCCATGGCAACGTTCGGATGGGGCTGATTCTGGCCGGCGCGATTACCGGCCAGTCCAGGCGACTTCCGTTCCGGTTCGGTGAACCAGATGTATTGCGGTACCGGCTGGCCCCGGTGACACGTGTAGCAGGTCACTCCCGCGCCCTCGACGTGAGTCTGCCAGTTCTCGTTTATGTACTGACTCATTTGGATCATCCGCCGAGAAACGACCTTGGCGTAGACTTCATCCGAGGCCATGTTCTCCGGGTTGTGGCAGTAGTTGCACCCTTGCTCGGGTGACACCCACTGCGTCATTGCCAACATGAACCGAGTGAAGCGAGCTGACGAAACGTTCCCTAGCACTTGAACGTTTTGGTACGCTTCGGACGAAGGAACGTAGTTTTCTTCGCTTTCGGCGCCCTCCGCCAGCGGTAGTGGCGGAGGAACGACGTTCTCGCCAGGCTGAGCCTCCAAACGAGTATTGGCCAAAACCAGTTCCATGCCCGTGCCGTCCGGCCCGCGCTGAACGGTCGAGATGGTCGTAGGCGCCCAGAGGAAAGCCAGCCCGAGAAGGGCGGCAACGACCACCAAAGCGGTCTTGATATAATATGAAAGCGTCATTGCGGCACATCCAGACTACCCGCTGGGTCAGGGACGATCGGGTACGGTTGCGTGTATTCGGGCGCGAAGCTGTTCTCGACGGCCCAAAGATACCAGTTGTCGACGACGGTTCCCGTGAGAAGAATCCCGATGCCTCCGGTCAGCGTGGTGAATACGGCGAACCACCAGGCCCACCGATGGATCGACTCGAAAGTGGCATTGAAGCCCATCGTCCAGCGCCAGAACAGACCGGAGCGCTCCGCCGCGGTCCCGCGGTCGATGATCTGAGAGACATCTCGTTCGCCTCCGACGCGACCCACGGCCAAGACGGTGGCCCCGTGCATCGCGAACAGCAAAGTGGAACCGTACAAAAATGCGATGGAGAGCGCATGGAACGGATTGTAAAAGAGGTTGCCGTATCGGATGGAGAACGCAGCCGTCCAATCCAGGTGCGGGAAGATGCCGTATGGCACCGCTTCCCCCCAGCTCCCCATGAATACCGGCCGAATGAACCCGAGGACCAAATACAACCAAATCGCCGATGCGAAAGCCCAGGACACGTGCGTCCCCATCCCCAGGGCGCGGGCCCTCTTGTAGCCTCGAAGCCACCACAAGAGGATCGAGACCGTGAGGAAGAGCCCAGTAATCAGGAACCATCCGCCTTCATTGAGCGGCGGCCAGCGCAACCCATAGGAGGGCGGGGGTGGCTCCAATGCCAACCAGGGCAGCTGACGAACGAACTCGATCGGGCTCCAGCCTACCGATGCCCACATGTTGAGCCCGATGATCTCGAATGCCGCCAAACCGAAGACGATCGAAAGGACCCCGAAGGTGCCGAGGGAGATTGGGCCGATCTGGGCGCTACCGAGGAGCCCAAACAAATGAGCGAAGCGCCCACCCCTCGTTCGAGGCAGAACGCCCTCATCGATGGGCACCCCCTGGTCGAAGGGCCCTCGGACCTGAACCTGCGTAAATAAGTTTTGATAATCGGTCATCAGTTGTCCGCCTTATTGCCAGATCGGCAAATTCAGCCACCACGTCCACCACTCGGGCCAGCCGCGGGTCCAGAATGGTCCGCTGATCACGATGCAAACGGCGCTCCAAAAGCCCGCGCTCAGCGCCAAGAATAGTCCCAGCCGATGAATTCCGAGCTCACCAATCGAATAGCCGATGAAGTCTCGGAAGAAGGTGTCCTCATGTTCGGACATCTTCACCGCTTGACCCTTTGGTGGGTTTACGGCGGATAGGATGAGGCCACCGTGCAAAGCCAAGGCCAGCGTCGTCGTAAAGAAGAAGCTGACTGCGATCATGTGCGCTGGATTATAATGGAAGTGCAGATACTGGTATCCGACGTTGGACACCCAGTCCAAGTGACTGAAGATCCCATACGGAAACCCGTGACCCCAAGCCCCGAGCAGCACCGGGCGAATGACGACCAGCGTGAAGTAGGCGAAGATGGCCATGCCAAAGGCAAACGGGATGTGGTAACCCATACCAAGCTTGCGACTGATCTCCGCCTGACGAAGGGCCCACGAAACGAAGGCACCAAGGGCGCAGATGGTCACCAGCTGCCAGATCCCTCCCTCTCGTAACGGGGCAAAGCCGAGGCCGTACTCGAGAGCCGGAGGCGCGATGTTGATCATCCATATGTTCCAGGTCGGACCCCAGGCCGCACCCAAGATGATTAGGATCGTGCCCAGCGCCGAGAAAAAGATGCTCGTTACGCCGAAGAACCCCACGTAGAACGGCCCCATCCAGAAGTCGAAGAGGTCACCGCCGATCAGCGTTCCTCCGCGGACGCGATACTTCCGTTCAAAGCTCAACAAGGCCATCGTCTAAATTCCTCCATCGACCAAGCCCCGAAGGGGGGCCACTCGGCGACGAACTCTCGCCGCCGAGTCACCCACATGGCCGTCAATACGATGGCGGCAGAGCCGACATCTGCGTCGCTACGCCCTTGCCAGAGGGCGTATCGAAATCCAACCAGTTGTACCGCTCCGTACTGAGTAGAGTGAAGTGAATCGTGAACGCCAAAAGCGCGAGAAACACGTGCATCCCTACCAGCACTTGTCGTGGATCGAACATCATCCAGATTCTGTACATGCTATACCTCCCAGTACCTCTTCACCCTCGTCACTGAAACCAGGGACGATAGGAGAAGATCAGTGCGTGGGCCACGACCGCGAACAAGATGTACACGACCGTTCCGGCCACCATCCAGCCATGGAACTCCTTGGCTTCCGCCTCGGTCATTCCGCCCTGGGAGAAGCTCCCATTTCCATCACTCATATAGTCTCACCTTTCGAAAGGTCGCCTTACGGCGATTGCTGCGCCCAACCCGCGCCGCTGGGTTCCACCGGGCCCTCGCGAGACCCCAATGAACTCGTGAAGCGATTCGTCATCGCTCAAACCATGAAAAGGAAGGTCAGGACCTCGTGCACCTCGGCTCTCGTCTCATCGATGACTCCGTGGCCACGCTCCGCGAATCGACGCCTAACCCAGGTTTCGGGAAGCGCCCTTCGCGTCGCCACGAATGGCAAAAATGCGATGAAGGCCAAAGTGGCAAAGACATGGTACTGACGGCGATCGGCCGCTCTCGAGTTTCGTACTCGGGGTCCGATGTCGATGGCGTTGAGTTGGGTCATATCGCTCTCCTCTTGCTAAATTTTCCGTACATCTCAAGCGACTCCCCCTTGGGTCGTCGCCTGCACGGAGAAGACTATCTCCGGAGTGACGCGTGTCTCTCCGTTACGCTCGGCTTCGCGCTCGATGGCGTCTCGCAGCCGTTTGGCCGCGGAAATCCGGGTTAGGATCGGGTGATTCTCGAGGATCTGATCGAGGGCGGCCTGCGCCTCGTCTGCCCAAAGCATCTCTCGATGGAGTCGAGATGGTGTCGCTGGAACCTCGTCGAGCTTCGAGCCCAGCGGAAGAATGTTGAACAGGGCATCGAACATCGAGTTACAGACTTCCTGGATGAGATAGGTTGCCCCGCCGTATCCCATGAAGGGTGTGCCCGTATGACGACGGATCGCCGTCCCCGGGAACGAGACCGGGATATAGGCGGCACGCGGCCCCAACTCGGCGAGGTACATGCGCTCGTTGTAGCTCCCAAACACTATCAGCGGCGTCTTCTCGTGAATCGCGTGGCGGACCTCTTGATTGTTCGGCTTCTGACCAGCGCATCGAGAAAAAGCGAAGTTGCAGGGCAATCCTAGTTCACTCTCCAAGTAATTACGTATTCCCCGGGTGAAGGTTTCCGTCGAAACGATCCCGAAGGAAGCCGTGCCGAAGAAGTCTTGCGTCACCGATCGCCATAGGTCCCAGATCGGCTTGATGGTCGAGTGCTTCTCGCGCTCGATGAAAGGCTCTGGGTCGAGCTCGAGCTCTTGACCCATTGTGCGCAAGAAGGCGGTCGTGCTCTGGAGGCCAATCGGCGCCTGGAGATACGGTCGCTCGAGCATCTCACAGAGTAGCCGCCCGTACTCTCGATACATGCAGACATTGAGTTCTGCTTCGGCCAATCGTGCAACGTCGGCCACGTGAGTCCCCAGGGGGAAGACCATGTGCACCTCGGCCCCGATCCCCTCGATGAGTCGACGAATCTCCGCCAGGTCTGACGACGTATTGAAGTAGCCGTACGACGGCCCAATGATGTTCACGCGGGGCTTCTCGCCATCTTTACGCTTTTTGGGTGCACGGATCTTTTTGGTTCCGAACTCCGACCAAAGCCAGCTCAACGCCCGGTCGGCGCTCTGCCACTGATCCTCGTCGATCGTCCGCGGCAGGAATCGCTTCAGGCCTGTACCTTCAGGCGTGACGCCTCCTCCGATCATCTCTGCGATCGACCCCGTCACCACCACGCTGGGCAGGGCGGGGTCCAATGACTGGTGAGCTCGGCGCATTGCGCCTTCGGTCCCTTTTTGCCCGAGTTCCTCCTCGGCCAGACCGGTAACGACGACCGGAAGCTCGTGGGGCGGTAAGCCGTCGGTATAATGAAGGACCGACGTGACCGGGAGGTTCTCACAGCCCACCGGTCCATCGATGACGACCTGCAGACCCTTCACCGCGCTGAATACGTAGACGGCGCCCCAGTAGCCGCCGGCTCGATCGTGGTCGAGGATCAGCATGCCGACGCCCCCGCCGTCTTCTTTTGCCGCGCCAGCTGGACGAGGCGCTTGTGGCGAAAGTCGGGACGATCTCGAGGCGTGTCTTCCCAGACCCCTGCCGTCGGACCCTGTCCGACACCGTCGAAGAAGTCGCGCATGGCCTCGAAACGGGCCTTCCCGGCCATGGCGGCATTCACGACCTGGGCGAGTGAACCGGCCCCCGCCGGGCCCATGAGGGGACGGGCGGATATCAGATTCGTGAAGTAGAGCGCTGGCGTCGTGCGCTCCTTTGCCTTCTGCACGACCGGAGTCGTTCCGATGGCCAGGTCCGGCTCGAACTCTTCGAGAGCAGCGAGGTCGTGCTCGAGCGAGGCGCGGTAGGTCACATGAACCCCATGCGCAACGAGCCACTCGGCATCGGCGGCCGACCATGGTGTCCGGGGACACGCGGTGCCGACGTACCGCAGGTCGGCGCCGCTCTCCACGAGGAGGCGGGCGACGAGAAGCTCCGAACCTTCGTATCCGGAGAGAGTAATGCGACCGTCGATCCGAGCGTCCTGCAGTGCCGCAGCCACGGCGGGAAGCACGGCGTTCTTGGCCGCCTCGACTCTGGCCGAGCCAACGTTGGCCGATCGCCCGACCGCTTCCAGCCACGCGGCCGTGCCTTCCTGGCCTACCGGTGCCGAGCCGACGATCGGTCGCCCGGCCGCCTCGAGCTCGCGAACCGCGGAAGTATAGAAGGGATGAAGGGCGGCCACGGTGACTCCGTCCAAAGCCGCGTAAAGCTCTCGCCACTCGCGGGTAGGAACGACCGGCCCGGCGGCCAGGCCCATGGGCTCGAGCATACGACCGATGCCCACCGGATCGGCGGGGAACATCTCGCCCAGCAAAGTCACGGTAGGAACGGCGGAAACGCCTTCACGTGGCGCCGAAACCGGACCGGCCTCGGCTTCCTTGCGGGCGTACGCCAGCATGGCGCCGGCCAGAACGTCTTTGGCCTCGGCGTGCGTGGGAACGCCGAAGCCCGGCACATCGATACCGATGATGCGGACGCCGTTGATCTGCTTGGGCAGGAGACGCAGCGGAACTCCGGATGCCGTGGGTACACAGAGGTTGGTCACGACGATCGCGTCGTACGCATCCGGATCGGCGATCTGGTGGACGGCCTCGCGAATGTCTTCGAATAGCTTTCCCGTCACCAGGCTCTCGGAATCGAAGGGCACGTAGCCGACGGATCGTCGGGCCCCGTAGAAGTGCGAGGTGAACGTGAGCCCATACACGCAGCACGCCGACCCGGAGAGGATGGTCGCCGTGCGCCGCATGCGCAGTCCGACCCGAAGAGATCCGAACGCCGGACACATACTCTGCGGCTGGTCGTGCGGCCCCACCGGGTAGTCGGCCTCGAAGCGCTCCAGGAGGGGGCGAGCCCCGGCCGAGGCGGCGGCGGCCCGAAGACGCTCGGCCCCACCATGACAGTCGGCTGTGGTGGCGACGGTATCGGGCTGGCCGGCGTTGGCGACTTCGAGCTTCGTCATCTCAGACCTCGTCGTAAATGATCTCGAGTGACCGCTTCGTCGGGGCCGTCGGCCCGCAGAGGTCCTCTTCCGTCGCTGGCTCGAGGACGACATTGCGACCGACGTCCTCGCTCTTGAACAGCCCCAGCAGCTCGTCTTGACTCAAAGGCTTCGGATGAAGCGGTGGGCTACCGGCAACGTTCTGGCCGAGCTCATCGAACAGCGGCCCCCACGCGCTGTCCGGTCGCCCTACGATCTCGTACATCGCGCTCTTGCGGCGAATGTCTTCGTCGGCGGGAATCGCAGCCAAGACCGGGATTCCGACGCGTTCGGCGAAAGCCTGCGCCTCGCCGGTACCGTCATCCTTGTTGATCACCATACCGGCGACGCCGACATGACCGCCGAGCTTCTGGAAGTACTGCGTGGCCGAGCAGACGTTGTTCGCGACGTAGAGTGACTGCAGGTCGTTGGAACCAACGACGATCACCTTTTGACACATGTCGCGAGCGATGGGCAGGCCGAATCCGCCGCAGACGACGTCGCCGAGAAAGTCGAGCAATACGTAGTCGAAGCCCCAGTCGTTGAAACCGAGCTTCTCCAAAGTCTCGAAGCCATGAATGATGCCGCGACCACCACAGCCTCGACCCACCTCGGGGCCCCCGAGCTCCATGGCGAAGACGCCGTCTCGCTTGAAGCACACGTCGCCGATGGCCACGCTGTCGCCCGCTTCTTTCTTCTTGGCCGACGTCTCGATGATCGTCGGGCAGGCGCGACCGCCGAAGAGCAAGGATGTCGTATCGCTCTTCGGGTCGCAGCCGATCAGGAGGACTTTCTTCCCCTGCTGCGCCATCATGTACGAAAGATTGGCGAGCGTGAAACTCTTGCCGATGCCACCTTTTCCGTAGATGGCGATGATCTGCGTCTCCTTCGTGGGGGCAGCGGTCGACGGAGCCTCGGGCTCAATGGCGGCCTCGGCGCGCAGACGCTCGTCGATTCGATCGAGTGCGTGGGGGCTTGGGGTTGTCGTCATCTCGCGCTCCTCCAGTCGAGCAACATCTTCAGGCACGACGGATCATGAAACGCCGTCCGGTATGCGTCCGCGGCGCGGTCGACGCCCAAGCGGTGCGTGATCAGATCGTCGAGACTCAGTTCGCCATTCGCGACGAGCTCGTTCACGGCCGACAGGTCGGCCGGCTTCCACTCGGCGGCGACCCGCAGGCGAGCCTCCTTCATGAAGGCGGGCGGGAAGGCGAACGACAGCGGTTCCGCATAGAACCCCGCAAGTATGACTTCACCGCCATGGGCGAGCCGGCCGATCAAGTGGTCGAGAAGTCGCGGGTCGCCGCTCACATCGCAGATGCTTCGGTAGTCCCGTCGAGGATCATCGTCGGCAGTCGTGATCGTATAGCCTGCCGCCCCTTCGCGACGCTCGGCCGCGGACTCCCACACCGTGGGTGTGCCCCCGCGAGCGACGGCAATGCGAGCCAGAAGACGTCCGAGGACCCCGTGACCCACGATCAGGTCGGGAAGTTGGCCTCCGCCAACCGCGTGGTAGGCGGTCGCGGCCAGGGCCAGAAGTACGCCCCGCTCGCCGAGTGCTTCGTCGATGGGAACGACACGGTCCGCCGCCGCCACCAGGCGCGATGCCGCGCCTCCGAAGAGACCGCGGATACCTTCGAAACCTCGGGACCCGGGAACGAAGACGCGATCACCGACGGACAGCGAGGCTCGCCGTCCCACCGATGCAACACGACCGACGGACTCGTAGCCCGGGACGAGCGGATATCCGAGGCCGGGGAACGGCGGCATGCGCCCGGACCACAGGAGGCGTTCGGTTCCCGTACTTATACCGCTCCACTCGACGTCGATGACGACGTCGTCATCACCGGGCGTGGCCAGAGCGACCCGGGTCACTTGGAGTCGCTCGGGCTCCTCGAGGACGACGGCAAGGGCCTTCATTGCCTGGTGTAAGTCGCACTTGACTATGGTGTCTGTCAAGCAGACCTAACAGCAAGAAACCCTTATGCCGAGGCTCGGCAGGAGAGTATGCGGGTCACGATCGGAAGGCGTCCCCGGTGCAGTCGAAAGCCCTCGAAACCGGCCTCGGCCAGCATGTCCTTGAGGTGCGAAGGGGTGCGTGGCCGGCCCGACCCCATCGCTCTCAGGTAGAACCCCATATACGCATCCGTGGACCGCTCGGGGGGTGTACCCGCCATGGGCTCCGCGATGACCAACCGTCCCCGAGCATTCATCGCCGACCGAACCGTTCGCAAGAGGCGTCGTGCAACGTCGTCGTCGTGGTCCAACAGCACCCGGACGAGCGTCACGACGTCGAATCCGGTGGGCAGGGGCTCGTTCAAAGCGTCGATCCCGACCACGCTCACTCGAGCGTCGAGGCCCGCGGCTTCGACGCGTTTTCGTGCTCGCGCCGCCACCGAAGGTAGGTCGACGATCGTAACCTCGACGTGCGGATGTCGCACCGCAACCGCGCAGGCAAAGCGCCCTTCCCCGCCGGCCACGTCGAGAAGCCGTCGGCAGCGCCGCAGCGGCAGGGCGTCGAGGATCTCATCGATGGCGAGAGCCTGACTGGCCGTCATCAGCGAGGTGTACTCGGACGTTGCCGTCTCCGGCAGCTCACGACCATCGTTCGTCGAGGCGTAGGCCCAATAGCTTGCAAGTCGACTTTCGGGCTGCTCGTGTCGCAGAAGTTCGACCGGGTCCCGAAGGTCGTCATACAAGAGTGCGTGGTGTTCGACCATGCGGTCGAGTCCTGGCGTACCGAGGAAAGCCGCTCCCAGCCGACCCAACCCGTAGACGCCTTCCCTCCGCCTTACGACGAGCTCGAGCGCGGCCGCCGCGTCCAAGAGGCGTCCGGTCGCCGCGACGGACAAACCGAGAACCTCCGAAAGTTCTCTTGCACTACGAGGCCCCGCCTCGAGGTGCTCGAAGAGCCGGAGTCGAACCGCGGAGAGCAGTACCTGGGAATAGACGAATCCGGCGCAGACATCGAAGAGCCGGCGGGCTCGGCGCCTCGCGATCCAAGCCGTGATGGGCAGTGCAGTCGATAGCCGCCGAAACCAGCGCGCCCGAAGAACGCGTGACCAAGTGACGAACCACCAGTCGGAGAGCGACCCGCTCGGAGGCCGAGCCGGTGAAGGGTGGACCGCAGGCCCCTCCTTCACGCAGCCGCGGTTTGCGCCAGATGCTTGGGCACGAGGCGCTTGGCCTGGAGGCCGACCAGCTCGCGGAGCGCGGCCGCGCCTTCACACTCCGGGACGGCGGCCGCGGCTTCACGGATGAGGTCCTGGAGTCGAGTCAGAGCTCCATCGAGACCGAGCTCACGCACGGCGCTCGGACGGAGGCGATCGTCGTCTTGTCCAGTGGGCTTACCGACCTCGCCCGCGTCGGCGGCAGCATCGCAGAGATCGTCGGCGACCTGATACGCCTCTCCGAGGCGCTCGCCGAGGTCCCGCCATCGACTCGGGTCGGCCCCAGCCGCCAGGGCTCCACCGACCGTCGCCGCCACGAAGAGGGAAGCGGTCTTGGCGCGATGGTAGGCCGTCAGCTGCGGTGACGGCTCGCTTTCCCACGCTTGCCCGGCGACCAGACCGGCTGGTGCCCCAGCGGCGCGTCCGAGCGTCATCAGCAGGCTGGCGCAACGCTCGGGAGCGGCCACGCTCGACCGCGCAACCGTCTCGAAGGCAGCCACGATGAGCCCGTCACCGACGAGTACCGCCAGGGGTTCGCCGAATTTGCGATGGACCGACGGGCGACCGCGCCTCAAGGCTGCGTCGTCGAAGCAGGGAAGATCGTCGTGCACGAGGGACGCGCAGTGGAGCAGCTCGACCGCGGAAGCGAACGACTCACTCAAGGTCGGAGCATCGTCGCCGCAGGCGTTGGCCACCGCCAGGCACAGCTGCGGTCGAAGTCGGGCCCCGCCAGGAAAGACTGCGTAATGGAGCGCCTCCGCCAATCGCGGGGGGCAGCCCGAGCCGGTGATGCGATCGACGGCGGCTCTCAGGGCCTGGTCGATCCTGGTCGTTATTATCATGCGAAACCCGGCCTCCTGGTGTTCTTTATGCTTTACATATCGAAGTGTCAATTGCGTCAGACACTCGAGGAGTCGACTTCGGCGAAGTGGGCATCGATCAAGCTCACGGCCTGCTCTGGCCTCTCCTCGTGAGCCAGATGGCCCTCTCCGTGCATCAGCGCAACGCGGGCGTTCGGGATCTTCGCTCGCAGCTGGTGCGTGTGGCCTGGCGGCACCGCCCGATCATGCGTGCCCGCCACGAGGGTGAGCGGTCGACCGACGCGGGAAAGCAACGAGCCGAGGGGTTCGAGATCCCAAGCGGCCATCATGGCGACGGCTCCCGCCACGTGGCCCGGACACCGGGCGAGCCTCCCGTACAAGTCGAGCCCGCGCGCATCGATGTGCGACCCCGTCCCGACGATCAGCTTCTCGACGTACGCTGGGTCTTTGGCCCGCCAGGCCACGAAGCGAGATGCGAAGCGTGTCTGATGAAGAAGTCGCGCGGCGGGCGAGAACACGCGGGCGGCGACCCCGGAAAACGGCAGGAACGCACCATTGAAGCTCACCAGACCGGCAGGGCCCGCATGGTCATCCAGCACCAACCGAAGGCCCACGGCCGCCCCCGCCGAGTGACCGACCACGAGTGCAGGCTTCACGGCCAACTCGGCCACGAGGCGGGCAACGGAATCGGCCATGCCCGGCAAAGTGAAAGCATCGGCGGGCGCCCACGACGTGAAGCCGTGGCCCGGAAGGTCCGGAGCGACGACGGTGTAGCGCTCGAGGAGCCGGGGCAGAACGTCGCGCCACGAATGGGTGGCTCCGCCGGTTCCGTGGAGCAGCAGCAGGCACGGTCCGCGACCACCGATCTGGACGTGAAACCGGACCGCGCCGGCGGAGACGAACCGACTCAGCTCCCGATTGGGCCAATCGTGGCCATCCCGATCCCAGTCGGGCCGGTCGGACCGATCCGAACCGTCCCACCGAACCGACCGAGCAACACCGCGGGCCACGCCCCTCACCGCCCCTCACCGCGCGACAGAGCCTGTACCCGGCCCGAAATACCGGCCGCATCGGTGTACGGCAGGGCCAGATACTCGGCACCCATGGCCTTCGCGAGTTCGGCGGCAACGGGACGAGGACGGGGTGCCGTGTCGACGAAGAGCACCGGGAGTCGCCGCTCGCGCAGCGCCCGCGCCGCAGTCAGCGCGTCGTCGGCCGCGGCGCTCCGGCTGACTTGTCCATCGCGGCCCACGTTGGCGCGACCGTCGGTCATCACGACCACGACCGCAAGACGCCCGCGGCGCTGCGTTTCTTCGGCCAACGCCAGGCTGGCCTGCAGCCCGGCAGCGATCGGCGTCGTGCCACCTCCCGGAAGGCCCGCGAGGCAGCGCCGAGCCCGGACCAAGGATCGGGTCGGGGGGACGAGGAGTTCGGCGCTCGTGCCGCGGAAAGCGATCAAGGCGACCTGATCACGGCGCACGTAGGCATCGGCCAGCAGACGCTCGACCGCGCCTTTCGCCTCCGCCAGCCTCTGAAACGCAGCCGACCCCGACGCGTCGACGACGAATATGCTGGTGGTCTCCGTCCTCTGCTCGTACCGCGTGAAGCGGAAGTCGCTCTTCCGAACTTCGATTCGCGGGTGCCCCGCTCGGTCGGAGCCTCGCCGAAGTCGCTGCCACGGCGCGGCGGCTCGCAGGGTCTCGATGACGTTGACTCGCCCCCCGGCTCTCAGCCAGACGCCGACCGGGCGCCCGCGGCGGACCGACGCCCCGCGAGCTCCGGAGACCCCCTCGGTTCTCCGTGCGCCGCCAAGACGGACGTCGTGCGCCAGCCGGTCCAGGGCGCCCGCCGGCATGGCCGAGCGAGCTGCGGCGAGGATGACGTCGGCCAGGGGGCCCGAATCGGGCATCGAACGCTCGGGGTCCGGCGTATTCTCTTCGGGTTCGGCCGAAGATGGCTCCTCCGGATCGGGGGGCTGGGGATAGCGGGTTGCTCGTGGTCCAAGCACCAGCCGAGCCGCGCGCTCGGCGTCCGTGGGACCAACCACACTGCGTCCCGCGAGCGCCGCCGAAGCGCGGGCGACGCGGACGGCGAGGATCGCGGGTCGAAGAGACGCGATACCGAGTACGAGCGCACTTGCACACAAGGACTCCACCGTCGCGGGCGCGATTTCGACCTCGGTTATCGACGGCACCCCCGGCGCCGGTTCGACGAGCTCGGCGCCGCCCGAAGCATCGGCGAGCGCGATGCCGTCCAAGTCCACGTGGAGGGCCAGGCGATCCCGGAGGGAAGGGTGCACACGTTCTTCGTCTTCGCCTTCGTCATAGGCGATCACGCCGAAGCGCGCTGGGTAGACCCCCTGCATGCCTTCCCGTTCGAGGTGCACGGCACCCCGGTCGATGGCCCCTGCCAGCACGGCCACGGTCGTCGGCGAAAGACGCTCGGCCATCGGCAGTACGATGAAGCCTCCGTTCGCGCGGGGCAGGAGACCCGGTTCGGTGACCACACGACGGGCATGTAGCGTTGCCGCCAGGTCGAGGCCCCCCAGGAGCCGGTCCTCCGAGACGTGCAAGGGTACACGAACTCGCGGAACGCCCGGCCCGACCCGCGAGGTCAACACGGAGCGCCAACGGTCGCGGACCGGGCCCGCTCGGGCCCGCACGACCACGCCTCCAAGCCCGACAGGATCCGCGGCGACCAGCGCCGCTGCCCACACCGCGTCCTCCCAGGCTCGTTGGTTCACGCGCCGAGCACCTCGACCACCGCCCGCTCGACCCGAACGCTCGAGCCGGACTCGTCGAGCGGATCGCGGCGCAGTCGATGGCGCAAAGCCGGCTTCGCCATGCGTCGGAGATCGGATTCGTCGATCTCGGTCCGGCCATCCAGGCTCGCCGCGGCCCGCGCCGCGCGAACCAGCGTGAGCTCACCGCGGAGACCGTCGGTTCCCAAGGCCAGGCAGAGCTCGGCCGCCTTGACCAGCATCGCGCTGGGGACTTCCACGTCCGAGATGCGCTCCGTCGCGGCCTCGATCTGCCGGCGAAGCTTGCCGTCTTGGCGCTTCCACTTGCGGACGAAGGCTTCGCGATCCGTCTCGTATCGCTCGCGACGACGGACGACCTCGACGCGCGTCGGTAGATCTTCCGGTGTCGAGATCTCGACCATCAGCCCGAAGCGATCCAGTAGCTGGGGGCGAAGCTCGCCTTCCTCTGGATTTCCGCTGCCCACCAAGACGAATCGAGCCGGATGCCGCACGCTGAGCCCCTCGCGCTCGACCACGTTCTCACCGGTCGCGGCGACGTCGAGCAGCAGGTCCACCAGGTGGTCCTCTAGGAGATTGACTTCGTCGATGTACAGAAAACCTCGATTGGCTCGGGCGAGGAGGCCCGGTTCGAAGGCTTTGGTGCCTTGGGTCAAGGCGAGCTCGAGGTCGAGAGCGCCCACCACGCGGTCTTCGGTGGCCCCCAGCGGCAGGTCGACGACGGGGACCTCGACCCGGCGGGTCTTCGAACCCCGGGAAGCGTCGATGTGCGGGCATGCCGTCTCGGGGGTGCGGCCATAGGGGCATCCCGTTTCGGGGGCGCAGCGATACGGGCAGCCGAGGACCGACATCTTGGGCAAAAGCGACGCCAAAGCCCGTACCGCCGTGGACTTTCCCGTCCCGCGGTCGCCGAAGAGGAGGACGCCGCCGATCGTAGGGTCGACGGCAGCCGCCATCAGCGCCAGCTTCATCTCGTCCTGACCTACGATCGCCGAGAAAGGATACGGTTCACTCATGGGGCCGGGGGCTCCGGAAGCTTCGCTTGGAAGGCCTCGAGAGCGGCGAAAAACGGGTCGGGCACTTCGAAGTGGGGCAGCGCACCGGAGGTGAAGGCGTCGAAGGTCCAGTTGGGCTTCGCCCGAGCCCAGCCCGCTTCGCTGAAATCCTTGAAGTCACCGCGGGTCCCATGCGGAACCCAGACCGGAAGTTCGAGGGTTTCGTACACGAGACGAATGTCCTTGCTGAAGAGTCGGCCGGACAGGAAGGCATACGGCGCGAATCGAGCACCGGGCTGGCGAGCGGACTGATGGTCGAACTCGACCATCGCCTCGTCTACGTCGCGAGAACCGTAGGTCCGCCGCAAAAAATACCGGATCGTGGACTTTCGCGTGAGAAGGTTGAACAGGCCTTCGCTCCAGAGCGGGAACCGAGCAAACGGCAAGAAACCCGGGATCTCTCGGTTCTCGCCGGGGTTCCGTAGACGCTCGGAGCCCCGGCTGAAGCCGGTAGGATTGATGAGCGTGAGCGACCGCAGCCCGTCCGGCGACTCGCTCGCGGCCCGAGCCGCGAACTCGGACGACAGCGACAAGCCATACAGATCGAGGGGGCCCGGCTTCTCCTCGGCGATCAGCCGCCGCATGTCTTGAACGGCATCGACGTAGAGACGGATGTCGTACGTACGGTCCGAGCGGTCCGAGTGCCCAAAGCCCGGGAGGTCGACGGCGTACACTCGGTACGCGGACCGAAGGCGCTCGAAGAGCGGTCGCATCTCGACCGCCGACGCGGCGGCATTGATGCTGTGGACCAGGAGCGCCGGCGGCCCGTCACCGGCAACGAAGTAGGCCAGCCGCTGGTCGCGGCTGACCGTGCTTCGAGCCTCGGCGGAGAAGGGAGGCGGGAGGGTGTCCTCCGACGCCTCTGCTCCACCCTCGTTCATCATGGTTCGTGGGCTGGAAATCAGCCCTGCTGCTTGGCCCAGCTCAGGCAGTGGCCGTTCGGGTTGACCGGTCCGGTGAAGAGCTTGCACCCGCCGCACTTGCTGTCACCCTCGGGGGCAACCCACTGCAGGCAGTTCGAGCATTTCTTGCCCTCTTCGGCGCTCTTCTCGACGTACTTGAGCGTGGTCCGCATCTGCTTGGACTGGGCGTCGATGGTAGCGCCTTCGGCGCAGTTCAGCTCACCACCCGCCGAGGCGGTCGCCCCGGAAGGCTCGCTGGACGGCTTGGAGGCCGCAGCTTTCGTCTTCGGCTTCGGGGGCGGCGGCGCCTTGGCCGCGGGCTTTTCGGTCTCGCTGCAGGCGACGACCGACAGGGTGCCCGGCACCACCAGGGCGGCGCCGACGACCTTCAGCGCGCTGCGCCGGGTCACGTTCGTGTTCTCCGGAGTCGTGTTCTTCATCGTGTTTGTCTCCTCTCGACGAGCGTTTCCGCTCTCTTTCGGGGCAAGGCCCAACTGGTTTCCCGCGAGTGACCTAACACAACACTCGACCGAGGGCAGCATGTGGATAGCTCGCGCCCGAGGATCGGCGATGATCCGCTCGAATCGAGTCCGCTGCGGAAGGATGGGGCGGCCCCGTCATCCATGCTACGGCCCCCGGGTGCAAGACTACTTTGCATCGGGCCGAGCCGTGGACGTCGTCCTGGTCGTCGTCGTCCTCGAGGTCGGTGCTCTGGTTTGGCTAACTCGACGCCACCCAGAAGTCCGATTCGGCGACGTGGTGGGCCAGGTCGCCGCCGGTGTTTGCCTGCTGGTCGCACTTCGTTTCGCGCTGACGAGCGGCTGGTGGGGCTGGGTGGCCCTCTTCCTGACCGCCTCCCTTCCCGCTCACCTATGGGATCTGCAGCGCCGATGGAGATCGGCTACGGCGAAACGATCCCCATGAGGTGAGCCATGTCTTTGAAGAAGATGCGCATGTGGGCGGCCGGCTTCGCCCGCACGAGCTCCTTGTTCATGTACGCCTCCCAGGTCAGCCGCTGAACGTCGGGGTCATCGCACATACTGACGAAGCGCTCCCGTCGCTTGTCATTGCAATACCAAAACCACTGCATCATCCCCAGAATCCAGAACACCCGTCCGTGGGCCTTCATGAAGCGTTTGCGAGCCAGTCGCAAAGCTCGAGCGTCACCCGACTCCAGGTACGCATCACCCGCAGCCGCGGCAACCTGTCCCCCGATCATCGCGTAATAGATGCCCTCACCGGAAGACGGCGCAACGACTCCGGCCGCGTCGCCGGCGAGGACGACATCGCGACCATTGTCCCAACGCTTCAACGGCTGCATCGGGATGGGCGCGCCCTCACGACGGATCGTTCGTAGCCCGCCCAGCCGTCCGCGCTTTCGAATCGTGGTCACCGCCCCCCGAAGACCGAACCCCTTCTTCGCGCTGCCGGTTCCCACGCTGAGCGTCTTGCCATGGGGGAAGACCCAGCCATAGAAGTCGGGCGACGTCTCGCCCCGGTAGATCACGTCGCACCGTCGGCCGTCGTAATCGATATCGGCTGTGCCGTCGGGAGCCTCCACGATCTCGTGGTACGCGAACACGCACTTGACCCGATCACCGCCCGGAACCTCCTGACGCGCGACCTGGGAGCGAGCGCCGTCGGCGCCGACCACCACGCGGGCGCGAATCCGTCGCTCGTGTCCGCCGGTGCGGAATTGAACGACGGGGACATCGTCCTTCTCCCGCGTGATGCCCTCGAATCGACCGGTGATTCGCTTCGCTCCGAGCCCCGCCGCTCTCTCGCGGAGGTACTCGTCGAAAACCTCCCGGTTGACCATGCCCACGTATCCGCCCTCGATCGGCATGTCGACCTGCCGGTCCGCGGGAGAGACGATACGAGCGGACCGTATGCGGGCGCACAGCAGGTCGGACGGGATGTCGAAGTCGCGGATCAGGCGCGGCGGGATCGCCCCGCCACAGGGCTTGATCCGGCCGGCGCGGTCGAGCAGCGCGACCGAGCGACCGGCCTTGGCGAGCTCGGAGGCTGCCGTCGCTCCGGCCGGTCCCCCGCCGACCACCACTGCATCATACGTGTTCGTCGCATTCATAACTTTCACTCCTGACGCGCCAGTAGCGCTGCGGTCTCCGCGGCCGCATCCGCGGGCGCGGTCGCCCATACATGTTGAGAAGTCCGTCGCGCCGGCTCCATGCGAGCGGCGAGGATCGCCGCGGCCAAGAAAAGGACGCCTTCCGCCGCGAATACGGCCGAATAGGAGACGACCACCGAGCCATACAGGAATCGAACTACGTCGACGCCAACCGTGCCGATGAAGCCACCGAGGGCAAAGGCGACCGCCTGGGCTCCACCCCAAAGACCCATCCGGATGCCTTCGCGCGACTCTCGACCCGCGCCGGCGAGGCTCATCATCCAGCCGATCGCGGCCACGGCGAACGCCCCATTGGCCAGTCCCAGCCCGAATACGAAGGGGCGGAGCGGCCAGGCGGGAGCCATGAAGCCCCCGAGCGCGAGGGCGAAGAGAACAACGCCCGATGCCACGCAGCCGCCGACCGTCCACGCTCGGATGCTCCCGAAACGAGGTCCAGCGCGACCACCGGCCGCAATTGCGACCAGGATCATACCGATGAAGACGCCCTGGTGCTGGACGGCCGCGAGCCTGGTGGATTCGCCCGGCGTGAAGCCGAAGATGGCCCCGGCGTACGGCTCGAGGATGAGGTCCTGGGTGCTGTAGGCCAGCATCGACGTGAAGACGAAGATCGTGAAGGCGCGAGCTCGGCTATCGCTCCACACCTCGGAGAAGACGGTCCAAAAGCCTGGCTTGTCTTCGGCCGCGGACTGCGAGGCGGCGGGCGTGCTCGCGCGCGATTCGACGCCCCAGATGGCGACCACGGTGATGGTGAAGGCCACCAGCGCCACGACGCTCGTCAGCCCCACCAGGCGCATCGGCGTGAACGGATCGAGGAGGCTTCCCACGGTTGCTGCCGTCACGACGAAACCTGCGATCATCATCAGCCACACCATTGACGCCGCTCCGGCCCGACGGCCCGGCTCGGTACGCGCCGCGAGGAGCGCGAGCAGCGAAGTGCCGGCCGCGCCGACCCCGACGCCGATCAGCGCGTAAGCGGCGATCGCGAGGAGGATCCCAGCAACGGTATTCTGCCCCATCAGCGCGGTCGCGAGGGCGGCGGAGACGCCGCCAACACCGAGCACGGCGATACCGCCGATGATCCACGGCGTCCGTCGTCCCCCCATGTCCGAGTCGTAGCCCCAACGGGGTCGGGACATCTGCACCGCATAATGAAAGCCGACCAGCGCTCCGGGAAGCATGGCGGGCAGCGCGAGTTCGACCACCATGACGCGGTTCATCGTCGACGTCGTAAGGACGACGATCGCGCCCAGCGCCGTCTGCACGAGTCCCAGGCGAAAGATTCCGAACCAACTCAACGTCTTCATGTCCCCAGTCCCGAGTCGACGAGCGTTCGCACGGCGAACGCGCTGACCATCATCCCCGACACGTACAGCGTCGTGCCGGTGGCGTTGTACCAGGCGGCCCGCTGGCGAGGCGCACGCACCAAACGCAGCATGAGACCGATCTGGAAGAGCAAGAGCAGCCCCACCGCTGTCGCATGCAGCGGGCGCCCCCACCCCAGAAGCAGGATCAGGACCACCGCCTGAGGAGCGGCCATGACGACGCAGGCCAGTCGCACCGCGGGCTGGACTCCGAGCTGCACCGGCAGTGACCGGACACCCATCTTCGAGTCGCCCTCGACGGCTTTGAAGTCGTTCAGGATCATGATCCCGAAAGCCCCGAAGCTGTAGAGCAGCGCCAGCGCAATGATCCGCTGATCAGGCAGACCGAACGCCATCACGCCGGCCCCCGTGAACCACGGAAGCCCCTCGTAGCAGAGAGCGACCGCCGCGTTGCCCCACCATCCGTTGGCCTTCAGTCGCAACGGCGGCGCGCTGTACGCCCACGCCAGCCCCAGGCCGAGAACGGATGCTGCGAAGACCCACCAGCCCAGGACGGAGGCGACGACGAGGGCGAGCCCGGTCCACAGGATCGCGATCGCCATTCCCCAGCGACCGGGAACGCGCCCCGAAGGGATCGGACGACCCGGTTCGTTGATGGCGTCGACGTGCCGGTCGAACCAGTCGTTGACGACCTGACTCGTACCGCACACGAGCGGCCCCGCGAGAGCGACGGCACCGATGATGAACGCCCAGCGCTGGAAAACCGGAACGCCCGACGACACGATCCCGCAAACGAGGGCCCACATCGGCGCGAACCAGGTGATGGGCTTCAGCAGCTCCACGACGGCGGCCGGAGCCGGCAGCGAACGCCGAGGGCCGAGGGCCCGAGTTTGAAGGTCCGTCGTCATGGCGTATCGTCACCGTTTTCCAGATCACCGAGCCCGTGCCGGCGGAGTTTTGCGTAGAGGCTCTGTCGGCTGAGACCCAGGACCTGAGCCGCGGAGGCGCGGTTGTCTCCGCTCACGTCGAGGGCGGCCTCGATGCAGAGCCGCTCGATGACGTCGGTCGTCTCGCGGACGATCTCCTTCAGAGGAACGCGCCCGACCATGCCGACGATCTGGTCGAGCGAGCGGGGAAGCTCGAGACCGGTGGCGGCATCCATGGAGGAGCGAGCGGTCACCGGTCGAATCACCAGACCGACGGTGATCTGACCGCCCGTCTCCGACGAAACGGCCGAGACCTCGGCTTGCTCGACGGAACCATACTGGCCGCGAACCACGGTGCTGAAGTTACGGACCGCTCCGTGCTCTCGGAGGTTCGCCGAGATGATGTCCAGGTCCACCCCCGGTCGTCCCAGCCACTTGTCGAGCGATTCCCCTCGCGCCTGCTGCTCGGTCGCCAGCTGCGCCATGTCCAGGAAGGCGCCGTTGGTCATCAGAATGGAAAAATCACCGTCGGTTACGACGAATCCATCCGGCAGCCCTTCGACGACGCCGAGGAGGCGTGATGCCTTGCGCCCGTGCAGGGAGGCGATCGACGGCTCGAGTCCCGATGCGAGGCGCACCAGGAACAGCGGCGTCTTCTCTTGGCGAAACAGCGAAGCCGACACATCGACTCTGCGGTCGTTGGGAAGCTGGGTCGTGATCTCGTCGGCCCAGCCCGCGATCCGTACCTTGTCGAGAAGCGACTGGACCTCCAGCCACTCCGATTCCGAAAAGAGGTTCGACAGCCTCCGATTGGTGAGCTTGCGCGGCGACTCTTCGAGCATCTCGCCGGCCGCCGGGTTCGCCTCGACGATCTTGAGGGCCGCGGCATCCACGACCAAGACCGCTTCCGAGGCCACTTGGAACAGGAGTCGATAGCGGGTCTCGGCGTGTCGCAACCGAGCATATTCCCGCTCCATCGTCTGCTGGGAGTCGACGAGCTGCTGCTGGAGGTTGGCGATCGCGCGCAGGTCCCGGCCGAAGGCCAGGACGCGTTCGGTGTCGTGGAGCCGGACGGCGGAATACCGGATGGGCAGTGTGCTCCCCACCGCGGTTGGATGG
Organism: uncultured Myxococcales bacterium; assembly: GCA_964473255.1. Classification (GTDB taxonomy): domain Bacteria; phylum Myxococcota; class Kuafuiibacteriia; order Kuafuiibacteriales; family Kuafuiibacteriaceae; genus Kuafuiihalomonas. The sequence continues at coordinate 21,598 of CAYYOT010000049.1, forward strand.
TTGATCTCGCGGGCCCGTACGACCGGAACGTTCGCCGAGTCCTGGAGCATCTCTTCGACCTTGGCCCGGGAGTCCCGAGCGACGGTCTCGACCCAGGGCCGCCCCACCCAGCTGGAGACGTCGAGGAGGGCGGAGTCGATGCCGGTGAAGGCAAAATCGTGGATGACTCCGACGCCATCCATCACCAGGGCGACGTCGGCGGCCGCGGTGATCACGCGGGCGGCCGTGGTGGCGTCTAGGTTTTCGAGGGACCTCTCGGGCTCACGGAACTCGACCAATGTGCCCGGAAAGACCATGCTTGGGTACGGAGGAGCCGTCCACGAGCCACGGGTTTACCGTGGACTGGACTGCGCCACCTGGACATGTGCCCGGGCGATCCGCACGGCGGAACGAGCGTCGACGGCCATCGCGTCGGCCCCCACTCGCCGGGTATGCCCAGGATGTTCGAGGAACGTACTGCCGCCTACGAGGATCAGCACGCTCGGATTCAGCGAGGCTTCGCGAACGGCGTGCACGACCTGGCGCAGCCGCTCGATCAGGCTGTCGTTGCTCATGCTGAAGCCAACGACGCTGATCCACTCGCAGCGGACCGTCTCGACGGTCTCGAAGCTCGAGCCGTCCGTGATCAATACCTCCCAGTCATCGCGACGAAAGAACTCCGCCACCATGTGAAGTCCAAACGTGTGATTCTCGCTTGGAGCGGGCGAAAATACCGCCCGCGGGGAAAATCCAGCGTGTGGGTCCTCGGCCTGGAACGCCGGGCCGAGCTCGCGCAGCACGCGCTGCAGTCGCGACAGTCCGATGGTGACGTCGGTGAACGTGCAGACGTCGGCGAGCCACATCTCACCGAGGAGTCGGGCGGCCGGAGCGAGGAGCTCCATGAAGACGCGCTCGAGGGTGACGCCCCGGGCAAGGATCGTGTCGACGTAGGCCCGCAGGCCCGTCGGCGTCATCGTGATGGTCAGGCGGGCGAACTCGGCGATCTCGTCGCTGGTCGGGGCCTCGCCTTCCGCGACCTGATGCCGCTGGAGCTCGGCATCGGGGAAGCGGCTGTGCGCTACCATCAGAGCGGGGATTATCTCACTCTCGATGGTCCGGAGCAGCTGAGCGTCAGGCCGGGTTGACGTCAAAGGTCCCGGCTCCGTGAAAGCGTTCGCGCTCCCGTTCGACGTGTAGGCGTTCATGCCGAAGCGCTCTACACGCGGGCTAGCTTCGGCTTGGGCGTTTGGTTCCTTAGTAGGCTGCGGGCGTGCCATGTGCCTCTCCCCTTGCGGCTCCGAAACATTTCCCTTCAGAGCTACGATCTGATGGCCGTTCGTCCGCCCGGGAGGGGAGCACGATCCCGTTTCGCAGCGCAACGTACTCACCGCCCAAAAACCCCTGATTGAGAGCAATACGCCGATGGTCCCGACATGTAAAGTCAGGATTACGTCTACCTTGATTGACACTTCATTTCGAAGACGTCTAGTCTCAGGGCCCGTCCACGAGAGTGGCATACGGGGAGTCCCGGAGGAGGTGGCATGCGTGAAGAGGTAGGAGGTTCGGGAGCACGGTGGATCTACACTCCGGAGCAGCGACGCAAGCGCGACGCATCCGGCTGGACACTCGTACAGGGTGTATTGGCGCCCTTACAGTTCCTGGTGTTCGTCATCAGCTTGGTCCTGGTCCTCCGTTACCTGGCGACCGGTGAGGGCTGGGCGGCGGCATCGGCCTCCGTCGTGATCAAGACGGCGACGCTTTACGCGATCATGGTGACCGGCTCGATCTGGGAGAAAGAGGTCTTCGGCTGCTACCTCTTCGCCCGGCCCTTCTTCTGGGAAGACGTGTTCAGCATGCTGGTGCTGGCGCTCCATACCGCCTACCTGGCGGCGCTCTTCACCGGCGGCCTGGATGCCCGCGGGCAAATGCTGCTGGCCCTCGCCGCCTACGCCACCTACATCATCAACGCCGCTCAGTTCATCGTGAAGCTTCGCGCTGCTCGCCTAGAGAGCGCCACCCTGGCGGGAGCCGTCCAATGACCGGGATCGTGGCCCCACCCACCCCCGGAGCGCGGGACGCTCTTCCGGTGCTGCGGGAGCGCGGCCAGCGAGAGGTCTTCTGCGGACTCACGGGCATCGTCTGGCTCCACCGCAAGATCCAGGACGCCTTCTTTCTGATCGTTGGCTCGCGGACCTGCGCGCACCTCATGCAGTCGGCCGCCGGAGTCATGATCTTCGCCGAACCTCGGTTTGGCACGGCGATCATCGACGACCGCGACCTCGCCGGTCTCGCCGACGTCAACGAAGAGCTCGACCGCGTGGTGGACCGACTCCTTCGCCGCCGGCCCGACATCAAGCTCCTCTTCCTGGTGGGCTCCTGCCCCTCGGAAGTGATCAAGCTCGACCTATCGCGGAGCGCGTCGCGTCTGTCGGCCCGACATCACCCCGCGGTTCGCGTCCTCAGCTACTCGGGTAGCGGGATCGAAACCACCTTCACCCAGGGTGAGGATGCCTGCCTGTCCGCTCTCGTTCCCGAGATGCCGAGCGACGACCAGGACTCGCTGCTCGTCGTGGGCTGCCTGCCCGACGTGGTCGAGGACCAATTCCGCCGGACCTTCGAGCGACTCGGCGTGCCCGAGCTTCGCGTGCTTCCCTCCCGACGTGCGGGCGAGCTTCCCCCCGTGGGGACCGGCACCCGCTTTCTGCTGGCCCAGCCGTTCTTGACGGATACGGCCCGAGCCCTCGAAGAACGCGGCGCTCGCCACCTGCCTGCTCTCTTTCCCCTGGGCGTCGAGGGAACGCGAGCCTGGTTCGAAGCGGCGGCCGAAGCCTTCGGCGTCGCGCCTCGACGCGTACGCGAGGAAGTCGAGGCTCCCGAACGAAGAGCGACGGTGGCGCGCGACCGCTATCGTGCCCAGCTGGAAGGCAAGCGCGTCTTCTTCTTTCCCGACTCCCAGCTGGAAATCCCGCTGGCGCGGTTCCTGTGTCGCGAGCTGGGGATGGAGGCGGTGGAGGTCGGTACGCCGTACCTCCACCAAGGGCACCTGGGGCCCGAGCTCGACGCTCTTCCCCCCTCGGTGGTGTTGAGCGAGGGACAGGACGTCGAGCGACAGCTCGACCGCTGTCGAGCGGCGCGGCCCGACATCGTCGTATGCGGACTCGGATTGGCGAACCCGCTCGAAGTCGAGGGTCTCACCACGAAGTGGTCCATCGAGCTGGTCTTCAGCCCCATCCATGGATTCGAGCAGGTCGGCGATCTCGCCGAGCTGTTCGCCCGGCCGCTCGTCCGCCGGACGAGACTGCGAGTCTAACGTCATGCAGCTGACCGTATGGACATATGAAGGGCCACCGCACGTCGGAGCGATGCGGATCGCGACCGCCATGAACGACGTGCACTATGTGCTGCGCGCACCTCAGGGCGACACCTACGCCGACCTGCTCTTCACGATGATCGAGCGACGTCAGGCGCGCCCTCCGGTCAGCTACACGACCTTCCAGGCCCGCGACCTGGGGACGGATACCGCCGAACTGTTCAAGACCTCCGCTCGAGAAGCGTATGCGCGCTTCAAGCCGAGCGCTCTACTCGTGGGGGCCTCCTGCACGGCCGAGTTGATCCAAGACGACCCGGGCGGGATCGCACAGGCCATCGGCCTTCCGGTTCCCGTCGTACCCCTCGAGCTTCCCTCGTACCAGCGGAAGGAGAATTGGGGCGCAGCCGAGACGCTCTACCGACTCATCCGAACATTCGCTCGTCGGCCGGAGGAACGAGCGACGACGCATCCCAGCTGCAATCTGCTCGGGCCGACCGCGCTCGGGTTCCGGCATCGGGACGACGTGCTCGAAGTGACCCGTCTGCTTCACGAGCTCGGCGTCGACGTGAACGTCGTCGCTCCGTGGGGCGCCACCTGCGACGATCTAGCACGCATCCCGGAGGCGGACTTCAACGTCGTCATGTACCCGGAGATCGGAGAGACGTCCGCGCGCTGGCTCGAGCGCACTTTTGGTCAGCCGTACATCGATACGGTCCCCATCGGCGTTGGTGCCACCCGTGACTTCTTGACCGAGGTGGCCGACGTAGCCGGGTTGGACCCGACCCCACTGCTGGAGTCCAGCTCGGCCCGGCTCCCGTGGTACTCGCGATCGATCGACTCGACCTACCTCACAAAGAAGCGGGTCTTCATTTTTGGCGATGCGACCCACGCCGTCGCGGCCGCCCGGATCTGTCGGGATGAGCTGGGCTTTGACGTCGTGGGACTCGGCACCTACAGCCGCGAGCAAGCCCGAAGCCTTCGCGCTGCAGCCGCTGAACATGGCGTGGAGCCACTGATCACCGACGACCATCTAGAGGTCGAAGATCAGGTTCGGAGCCTGAACCCCGAGCTGGTTCTCGGCACCCAGATGGAGCGGCACATCGCCAAACGGATCGGTGTGCCGTGCGCGGTGATCTCGTCGCCCGTGCACGTGCAGGACTTTCCGGCTCGGTACTCGCCGCAGATGGGCTTCGAGGGAGCCAACGTCATCTTCGATACGTGGGTCCATCCCCTCATGATGGGCCTCGAGGAGCACCTTCTGGCCATGTTCCGCGATGACTTCGAGTTCGTGGATACGGCCGGACCATCGCATCTCGCCGGACACGGCGGACCTCCGGTGGCCGATGAGGCGCCCGCGGAACCGCCGAACGCCCGCGAGCTGGCCTGGGACAACGAAGCCGAAAAGGAGCTACGCAAGGTACCTTTCTTCGTTCGGGGCAAGGCCCGACGCAACACGGAACGATTCGCTCGCGAAAGCGGGATTGCAACCATCACGGTGGAGACGCTCTATGAAGCCAAAGCCCACTTCGGTCGTTGACGACACTCCGCTCCGCTTCGTGATCATCACGCTCGACAGCCACATTGCGGGCGCGGTCGAGCGAGCGCGGGCGGGATTGGAGCGAGCGATACCGGGGCTCGAGATCTCTCTGCACGCTGCGGCAGACTGGGACGACAAGCCGGAGTCCCTCGCCGCGTGCAAGGCCGCCGTCGCTCAAGGCGACATCATTCTCGCCAACATGCTCTTCATGGACGACCACGTCCGCGCGATCCTTCCCGACCTCCAAGCCCGCCGCGAACACTGCGATGCCATGATCGGCTGCATCTCCGGTGGCGAAGTCATCCGCCTGACGCGCATGGGCGGATTCAAGATGGATGGCTCATCGAAGGGTCCACTGTCGCTCCTGAAGCGCCTACGTGGGGGAAAGAAGTCGAAGGCGAGCGCCGGCGCCCAACAGATGGCCATGCTTCGTCGTCTGCCCAAGATCCTGCGCTTCATCCCGGGGACAGCCCAAGACGTTCGCGCGTACTTCCTGACGCTGCAGTACTGGTTGGCGGGCTCCGACGAGAACATCACCAACATGGTTCGTTTTTTGGTCGACCGGTACGCGGACGGCGAACGGCGAGGCCTGCGAGGCCGTCTGAAGCCAAAGTCGCCGATCGAGTATCCCGATACCGGACTGTATCATCCTCGGCTCGAAGACCGGATCGCGACCAAAATCGATGAGCTTCCCGGCTTCGAGACGGATGACCCGCGGCCAACGGTGGGCATCCTGGTGATGCGCTCCTACGTCCTGTCTGGAGACACCGAACACTACGACCGCGTCATCGAGTCCCTGGAGGCTCGAGGACTTCGGGTGATCCCGGCTTATGCCAGCGGTCTCGATTCGCGCCCGGCGATCGACACCTACTTCTTCGACGGCGACCAGCCGCGCGTCGAAGCCCTGCTTTCCTTGACGGGATTCTCGCTGGTCGGCGGTCCCGCCTTCAACGATGCGCAAGCGGCCGCTGAAGTCCTCGCGCGACTCGACGTGCCCTATCTCTCGGCCCAGGCCATCGAGTTTCAGACCATCGAGCAGTGGCGCGAGTCCGACCGCGGACTCCTGCCGGTCGAGTCGACGATCATGGTCGCGATCCCCGAGCTCGACGGCGCCACGGGACCGATCGTCTTCGGGGGACGTCCCGCCGGTCTCGAAGGGGAGCGAAGCCCGGACATGGCGTCGCTTCCGGACCGCGTCGAGATGCTCGCTTGTCGCTTGGAGAAGATGATCCGCTTGCGTCGCAAGGAACGCGCCGAGCGGAAGGTGGGCGTCGTCCTCTTCAACTTCCCCCCCAATGGTGGCGCGGTCGGTACCGCCGCGTTTCTGTCCGTATTCGAATCGCTCTATCGCACGCTGAAATCGCTGGCCGCCGAGGGCTACACCGTCGACGTCCCCGCCAGCGTGGACGAACTTCGTGACCGGATCATCGAGGGGAACGCTCGGCGCTACGGCACCGATGCCAACGTCCATGCGCAGATCGCCGTCGACGACCACGTTCGCTGCGAGCCGTACCTCGACGAGATCGAGGCCCAGTGGGGGCCGGCCCCGGGGCGTCAATTGACCGACGGTCGAAGCCTGTTCGTACTCGGCGCTGACTTCGGCAACGTCTTCGTCGGGCTTCAGCCGGGCTTCGGGTACGAAGGCGACCCGATGCGACTCTTGTTCGAAAAGGGCTTTGCGCCGACCCATGCGTTCTCGGCGTTCTATCGCTATCTTCGGGAAGACTTCGGCGCCGACTGCGTCGTACATTTCGGCACGCACGGGGCGCTCGAATTCATGCCGGGCAAGCAGTGCGGTCTGTCTGCCGATTGCTGGCCCGATCGTCTGATCCGAGATCTTCCCAATCTCTATCTCTACGCAGCCAACAATCCTTCCGAGGGAACGATCGCCAAGCGCCGGGCGGCGGCCACACTCCTCAGCTATCTGACCCCGCCCATGGCGCAGGCGGGCCTCTATCGGGGGCTCATGGACCTGAAGGCGTCGTACGACCGCTGGCGCGGCCTTCCCCCGTCCGACTCCGAGCGGAACCGGCTGGTCACGATCATCCAAGCTCAGGCCGCGGAGCTCGATCTGGCCGAGGCCGAACCGCAGTGGACCGATGATGCCCGACTACCGGAACTCGGTCGCGCGATCCGCGAGTGCGAGGCCACGCTGATCCCATGCGGTCTGCACGTGGTCGGTGAAGTGCCGACCCGAGACGAGCGAGTCGAGCACCTGACGAACATGGTGGAGGCCGCTCTGGGCGAGCGGCCGACGACCGCTTCCGTCACTGACGTCGTCGACGGCCGGGATCCGCGGGCAGCGCTCGAGGGCAGCGGCATCGCCGTCGGCGCGCAGTCCACGGCGGTCTTCGAAGAGCTCGCGCGGACCGCGCAGCTCCTCTCCGAAGACCACGAGCTCCCCGCGCTGGTGCGAGCGTTGGACGGACGATTCATCGGCCCGGCCCCCGGGGGTGACCTCCTTCGCAGTCCCGAGATTTTGCCCACCGGTCGCAATCTGCATGGGTTCGACCCCTTCCGCATCCCCAGCGGCTTCGCGCTGAAGGAAGGCGCGCTGCAAGCCACCCGTCTGCTCGAGCGTCACCTGGTCGACGGGCATGGACTGCCGGAGTCCGTCGCTTTGGTGCTGTGGGGGTCCGACAACCTGAAGACCGAGGGCGGGCCGATCGGGCAGGTCCTCGCCCTTCTGGGGGCAAAGCCCCGTTTCGACGGGTACGGTCGATTGTGCGGAGCGGAGCTCATCGGGCTCGAGGAGCTGGGAAGGCCGCGGATCGACGTCGTCGTCACGCTATCCGGCATTTTCCGCGACCTCCTTCCGAACCAGACCCGACTGATGGCGGAAGCCGCCTATCTCGCGGCATCGGCCGACGAGCCGCTGGACCAGAACTACGTCCGGCGAAACGCGCTGCGCTATCAGGCGCAGCACGACTGTGATCTCGAGACCGCCGCGCTGCGCGTCTACAGCAACGCCGACGGAGCCTATGGCTCTAACGTCAACCATCTCGTCGACAGCGGAACCTGGGACGACGAAGATCAGCTGGCGGAAACCTACACCCGGAGAAAGTGTTTCGCGTACGGGCGAAAAGGACAGCCGACCCGCCGTGAGGATCTACTGAAGAGCGCCTTGGCCAACGTCCAGCTCACCTATCAGAACCTCGAGTCAGTCGAGCTGGGAGTCACGACCATCGATCATTACTTCGATACTCTCGGGGGGATCGGTCGGGCGGTGCAGCAGGCCCGCGGCCAGGACGTACCGGTCTACATCGGTGACCAAACCCAGGGCCGAGGCACCGTGCGGACGCTCAACGAGCAGGTTTCGCTCGAGAGCCGAACCCGAATGCTCAACCCGAAGTGGTACGAAGGCATGCTGGCTCACGGATCTGAAGGCGTGAAACAAATCGAAGCCCACATCACGAACACGATGGGCTGGTCGGCGACCACGGGTCAGGTCGCTCCCTGGGTCTACAAGCAACTTTCTCAGACCTACGTCCTGGACCCCGAAATGCGACAACGCCTGGCCAAGCTCAACCCGAAGGCATCGGCGAAACTCGCGAACCGATTACTCGAAGCTCACGAGCGCAACTATTGGACCCCGGACGCCGCCATGCTCGAGGCGCTTCGCCAAGCCGGAGATGAGCTCGAAGATCGACTTGAAGGCATCGACGACAGTGTCGCTGCTTGAGGTATCACATGCTGCAATCACTCGTACAAATGCCGACCCGAACCCCACCGGATGGAGCCGGGAGCGTGCAGGTCCACCAGGACCCCAACCTCAAGATCGACACCGCGAAGGTCTTTTCCGTTTATGGCAAGGGAGGAATCGGCAAGAGCACGACATCCTCGAATCTGTCGGTGGCGTTCTCGAAACTTGGAAAGCGCGTCCTCCAGATCGGGTGCGATCCAAAGCACGACTCGACTTTCACCCTCACCAAGAAGCTGATGCCCACCGTGATCGACGTCTTGGAGAGTGTCGACTTTCATCCCGAAGAGCTTCGCATCGAGGACTTCGTCTATGAAGGCTACAACGGCGTGATGTGCGTCGAGGCGGGTGGGCCGCCGGCGGGGACGGGCTGCGGTGGCTACGTCGTGGGCCAGACGGTCAAGCTTCTGAAAGAACACCATCTTCTCGAAGACACCGACGTCGTGATCTTCGATGTCTTGGGCGACGTCGTGTGTGGAGGGTTCGCCGCGCCCCTGCAGCACGCGGACCGCGCTCTCATCGTTACCGCCAATGACTTCGACTCGATCTTCGCGATGAACCGTATCGTCTCCGCGATTCAGGCGAAGGCGAAGAACTATAAGGTCCGGCTGGGCGGCGTCATCGCCAACCGGAGCGCCAAGACCGACGAGATCGACCGTTTCAACGAGACCGTCGGTCTGCAGAAGGTCGCTCATTTTCCCGACCTGGACATCATCCGCCGCAGCCGGCTGAAGAAATCGACGCTGTTCGAAATGGAGCCGACCCCCGAGCTCGAAGCCGTTCAGGCGGAGTATCTCCGCCTCGCGGCCACGCTCTGGGCGGGGACGGAGCCTCTCGAGGCCGCTCCCATGAAAGACCGCGATCTCTTCGATTTCCTTGGATTCGACTGATGGACGGCCTCAGCTACCAGCGCAGCAAAGAGCGCCTCGAGACGTACTTCGACCGGGTCGCCACCGAGGCGTGGGCTCGCCTGACTTCGGATGGTCCGGTCAGCCGTATTCGAGCCACCGTCCGTCTGGGCCGCGACGAGATGCGCTCGACGCTCTTGAGCTGGTTGCCCGACGATCTTCATGACGCGCGAATCCTCGACGCCGGCTGCGGGACCGGAGCTCTGGCCGTGGAGGCCGCGGAGCGCGGAGCTTCGGTCGTCGCGATCGACCATTCGCAGAACCTCATCGGCCACGCGCAGCAGCGGCTTCCGGCTACCGTAGATGGGCGCGTCGAGTTCGCGGTCGGAGACATGATGGATCCCTCCCTCGGCGACTTCGACTTCGTGATCGCAATGGATTCGCTGATCCATTACCACCCGCACGACGTGGTGCAGATGACCGAGCTACTCGCGCGTCGCGCACGGTCCGGCGTCTACTTCACTTTCGCCCCCCGCACGCCGCTGCTCACCCTGATGCACCTGGTCGGTCGACTGTTTCCGCGAAGCGACCGCGCCCCCGCGATTCAGCCGGTTCGGGCCCGCCGCCTTCGGCGACGGCTGCAGGAGCGGGGGCTGAGGCCAGCACGAACCCACCGCGTCAATAGCGGATTCTACACCTCGCAAGCGCTGGAGGTCGTGACTCGATGAAGCCGCTCTCCAACGTCTGGACGCGACTGGGTCCGCGCTTTCTCCCCTTCGCCGACGCGGCGTCCGAGGATCTTCCGCTCGGACGTCTGCTTCGTCTCTCGCTCTTCCAGGTGTCGGTCGGCATGGCGGTCGTTCTCCTCAACGGAACGCTCAATCGCGTCATGATCGTCGAGCTCCACATCCCCGCGTGGCTCGTGGCGACGATGGTATCCCTGCCGCTCCTGTTCGCCCCCTTCCGGGCCCTCGTCGGATTCCGATCCGACACCTATCGGTCCGCGCTTGGCTGGAAACGAGTGCCCTTCATCTGGATGGGTTCGCTGCTGCAGTTCGGTGGTCTATCGATCATGCCCTTCGCCCTGCTGGTTCTAGGCGGCGATGCCGTCATCCAGATCCCGTTCGCCGGCGAACTCGGAGCCGCTCTATCGTTTTTGCTCGTCGGAATCGGACTGCACACCACGCAGACGGCGGGGCTGGCTTTGGCCACCGACCTCGCGCCCGAGGAGAGCCGTCCGCGAGTCGTGGCCTTGCTCTACGTGATGCTCCTGGTGGGAATGTTCGTCAGCGCCCTGCTCTTCGGTGTCCTGCTGGCCGACTTCCGACCCTCCAAGCTGATTCAGGTGATCCAGGGAGCGGCGGTCTTGACCATGGTCATGAATCTGGCGGCGCTCTGGAAGCAAGAAGCGCGTCGACCGCAGCCGGCGGCCGGCCCCCCGCCCCGATCGTTTGGCGAGTCCTGGTCCGAGTTCATGACCGGTGGTCGGCCCGCTCGCCTGCTGGTGGCGGTCGGTCTGGGTACGGCCGCGTTCAGCATGCAGGACATCCTGCTCGAGCCGTATGGAGGAGAGGTCCTCTCCCTGTCCGTAGCGGCGACCACCGCGCTGACCGCGCTCCTCGCCGGAGGCACTCTCGTCGGCTTCGGTCTCGCCGCTCGCAGCCTGGGCCGCGGCCAGGATCCGCACAAGCTGGCCGCACTCGGCGCGGTCGTCGGCGTAGTGGCCTTTTCCTGCGTGGTCTTCGCCGACCCCTTTCAGTCGGTCACCATGTTCAGAGTCGGAACGCTCCTGATCGGTCTGGGCGGCGGACTCTTCTCCGTCGGGACGCTGACTGCCTCCATGAGCCTGGCCAGCTCCGGATACAGCGGCCTGGCGTTGGGGGCGTGGGGCGCGGTTCAGGCGACCGCGGCCGGGGTGGCCATCGCTCTGGGCGGCTTTTTACGCGACTCGGTGGCGACGATGGCGACGCACGGTGCGCTCGGTCCGGGCCTGACGAGTGCCAGCGTCGGATACAGCTTCGTGTACCACCTCGAGATCGGGCTTCTATTCGCAACGCTCGCCGCCATTGGTCCACTCGTTCGACACGCCAACACACAAACACAGGAAGTCCGCGGCCAGTTTGGTCTGGCCGAGATGCCCGGCTGAGGCGCCAGCAAAGGAATCATCATGCCACTTACCGAGAACTTCGACGTCGCTCTCCTCATTACCTATCTGTTTTGGCTCTTCTTCTTCGGAGTCGTATTCTTCATCCGACGAGAAGACCGTCGCGAGGGCTACCCCTTGGAAAGCGAGGGTGGACGCATCTACCCCTCCGGACCGATCCTCATGCCCAAACCCAAAACCTTCAAACGCCCCGACGGCAGCACGTACTCCGTGCCCAACAAGGACCGGGACGCGAAGGACGTGGCCGCCCGGCGTACGGCGCGCTGGCCGGGCGCTCCACTGGAGCCCACGGGTGACCCCATGGTCGATGGCATCGGTCCGGCCGCCTTCTGCGAGCGGGAGGACGAGCCGGAGAGGATGCGGGAAGGAGAGCCGCTGATCGTTCCCATGCGCGTGGCCACCGATTTCTCGATCGCCCGCTTCAGCCGAGACCCTCGAGGTCTGAAGGTGCTGGGTGCCGACAAGGAACAGGCCGGCACCGTCAAAGACGTTTGGGTGGACCGCGCCGACCAGATCATTCGTTACTTGGAAGTCGAGATCTCCAGCGAACGTACCGTCCTCTTGCCGATGACGATGGCCAAGATTACCGGCCAGCCTCGGCTCGTTCGCGTCCAGGCGATCAAGGCCGGTCATTTCGCCAGCGTCCCCTCCATCGCGAACCCCGACCAGGTCACGTTGATGGAAGAGGAGCGCATCTGCGCCTACTTCACCGGCGGATACATGTACGCCGACAAGTCCCGTGAGGAGCCGTTCATATGAGTCAACTCGATGGAGAGCCGATCCACGGCCTACCCCAAGAGCTACCCGAAGGCGAAATCATCCTCTGGCAGGGCGGACCGCGGTGGTGGTCCCTGGCCCGCTCCGCGTTCATGGTGCGACTGTTCGTCGTCTACTGCGCCGGGCTGTTTCTGTACGACGTAGTCATGACGGACGCGTCGGGACTCTCCGCGGTCTTCGGTGCGGCCATCGAGGTCTTGCCCTTGACCGGCCTCGGGCTCGCTCTCTTGTCTTTCTTGGCCTGGGCGCACGCCCGGACAACGGTCTACACCATCACCAACCGCCGCGTCGTGCTCCGGTACGGAATCGCCTTTCCCATGACGGTGAACCTGCCCTTCACCGCCATCCGGTCAGCTGGGCTGAACCTCTTGAAGAACGGGGATGGCGACATCGCGCTCGAGACGACGGGTGGCGGCCAGATCGGCTACCTCTTCTTGTGGCCCCACGCCCGCCCTTGGCGGTTTGCGCCGCCGCAGCCTGCATTGCGATGTGTACCCGATGGTGAAGCGGTCGGTCAGCTGCTGTCTCGGGCCGTGGCGCGAGCGGGCGGGAGTGTTCGGCAGCTGACGCCCGACGTCTCATCGGTGGCACGAGACCTGACCGAAGCAGCGAGGACCTAGCCATGCGACGAGACCCGGACCACGTACCCGTTCCCAAGAGCGTCCTCTGGTCGGCCTTCGGCCTGATCGTCTGCTCTCTGGCGTTGACCGCGCTCGCGCAGGCCACGGGGCTGGGGACTGTCCATACGCCCGAGGCGTCACCCATGAGCTCCGTGCAGCTGCAGTTCGATGATCGAGAAGACGGTGCGGTCGTGGTCCGAGAGGCGACGACCGGTCGCGAGATCGAGGTCATCGATTCCGGCTCGGGCGGGTTCGTTCGTGGTGTCCTGCGAGGCATGGCCCGTGAGCGCCGGCTCGAGAGGCTCGACACGTCCCTGCCCTTTCGCCTGACGCGCTGGTCCGACGGTCGACTGTCGATCCGCGACACCGCGACCGAGCGCACGGTCGAGCTCGACGCGTTCGGCCCGACGAACGCCCAGGCGTTCGCCGTATTGTTGGAAGTCGGCCGACGCACGCTGACGGACGGAGACTGAGCAAATGCTGAACCGCGAGTCCCGGACCCTCGAAGTCGACTGTACGGTCGAGGTCTGCCATCGATTCGAAAACCTCGGAGCCCACGTCGACCTCGACGGAAACCCTCCGATTCATGCTGGCGACAAGATCCTCGTCCATGGCGCACCCATCCATGCTGCGTACGGTGAAGTCGTCATCGAACGACGGCGGGCTACCGTCACCCGAGCCGGATGGCTCGTTCGTCTGTGGACCCGGCTTCGCGCCCACTTCGAAGTGACCGAGCTACTCGACGTCAGCTTCACCGATAGGAGAACGCAATGACCGCAACAATCGCCGACCTGGGGCTCGACGCTGCAGAACCCGCGCTGAACGACACGACACGGAAAGCGCAAGAAACGACGGTCTTGAGCCCCCGGTTCTATACGACCGACTTCGACGAGCTCGACCGGGTCGACGTCGAGCCGGTCCGCGAGGAGTGGGATGCGCTGATCGCCGAGATGGTGAGCGATCCGAACCGGCGTCACTTCAAGCGTTCCGACAAGTGGGACCTCGACCTCTCGCGCATTCAAGGCCCCCTTCGCGAAGAGTTCATCGACTTTCTGGTGAGCTCACTCACTGCCGAATTCTCCGGCTGCGTGCTCTACGCGGAAATGCGCAAGCGTGG
>CAYYOT010000050.1:0-35484 GCA_964473255.1 uncultured Myxococcales bacterium
CCGCCACCAGCGACGTTCAGGGTGTAGGTCTCGGTGTCGTCGTCGACGCCAGCGTCACCGATGACCAGAACCTCGACCGAGCCCTCGTTGGCCACCAGGGGGTCGATCGGATTTCCGCCGGCGTCGTTGGGAACATTCCCGTCCTCATCCAAGATCTCGAGAGACTGCACGGTCGCCCCCACGACCCGCCACGTCAGGACGGTCGTGCTGCCGCTCCGCAGCGACGTCGGACTGGCGCTGAACTCGGCGACCTGAAGACCGCTGATCGTCACGGTGACCTCCTGTTCCTTACGGTCGGTGTCGTTCTCCGCGATCAGCCGGAAGGTCGAGTCGAGCTCGAGCCTGTCGATGGTGAAGGACTCCTGGAGCTGGTTCTCACCGCCGGCGAAGAGCTGCTCGCCGCGGGTGGTTTCCTCCAAGATTATCGAGGTGGCGTTACGGACGTTCCAGCTGAGCGTCACCGGTTCGCCCGCGGTAACCGACTCCGGGGAAGCCGTGAAGCTCACGATGGTGACGTCGGTCGGGTCACCCCCGTTGCCGATCCCGTCTCCGCCGCTGTCGCCGCAGGCCGAGAGCCCGAATCCGGCCAGGATGCCGGTCATTAGAATGTGATTACGTTGCATGTGTCCCTCTTCTCGTCTCGGTTCTCTGCCCGATCGACCCGTCCCTTGGCGTCGTATGGACGTTCTTTTCGTTCATCCCTCAAGAACATCACCTTCGCCGGTCGACTGCGTCGCGTTCTGGGCCGTGGATCCCCGTAGGAATGGCCACCCCGTATACCGCAAATGCACGAACTTCGGGGGCCCAAATCTGCGGGCCGCTCCCCCGGAAAGCCTTGCCGTCCGAGGGGTTTGGCGCGACCCTTCGACGCGTCATGCCGAAGTTCGTCATCGATGGCCAGGAGCTCGAGGTCGAGGCAGGTCGCACGATCATCGAGGCGGCCACCGACGCGGGGATCGACATCCCTCACTATTGTTGGCACCCGCACCTTTCGATCGCCGCAAACTGCCGAATGTGCCTGGTCGAAGTGGAAAAAGCCCCGAAACTCCTCCCGGCCTGCGAGGTTCGCGTTCGCGACGGGATGGTCGTGCACACCGAGTCGCAGAAGGTCCAGGATTCCCGGGCGGCCGTGCAGGAGTTCTTGCTGGTCAATCATCCGATCGACTGTCCGATCTGCGATCAGGCGGGGGAATGCCGACTTCAGGACTACTACATGAAGCACGACCGCAGCGGCACGCGCTTCAACCACGTCAAGGTCGTGAAGCGAAAAGCGGTCGTCCTCGGGCCCACGGTCATGCTCGACGAAGAGCGATGCATCAACTGCACGCGCTGCGTCCGCTTCATGGAGGAAGTGGCGAAAAATCCCCAGCTCGGCCAGTTCGACCGCGGGGACCGAGCCGTGATCGGCACCTTCCCCGGCCAGCCGCTCGATGACCCGTACTCCTTGAACACCGTGGAAATCTGCCCGGTCGGCGCGCTGACCAGCCGAGACTTCCGCTTCAAGGTGCGGAGCTGGTTTCTGCGCTCCACCGACTCGGTGTGCTCGGGCTGCGCTCGCGGCTGCAACATCGTGGTCGACCACTACGAGGGCGAGGTGCAGCGCTACCGCGGTCGCGACAATCGTGCGGTCAATGACGGCTGGCTCTGCGACGCAGGCCGCTTGTCCTACAAGCGGATCCACGATCCGGAGACCCAGCTGACGGTCCCCCACGCGCGCGACGAGACGGGCCGCTACGTCCCGATCACCTGGGACCAGGCCCGCGAGCGCGTGGTGGAGCTCCTCGGGCCGGCCGTCGACGACGGGGACGCCCGCCTGGCGGTCGGGCTGAGTGCCCAGTGCACGACCGAAGGCGTCACATCCTTCGTCGAGCTGTCGGAGCGGGTGCTGCGGGGCGACACCCACGCCATCTTGAGCCGGCCGAACTGGGAGGCCGACGACATCCTGCGTCTCGCCGACCAAAACCCCAACCGGGCTGGAGCCGAGCTGGTGTTCGAAGCCTTTTCGGTGTTCGACGAGGGGCCGGAGGGTCTGCTGGCCGCCCTGAAGAAGAAGCACGTCGACACCATGGTCTTGGTCGGTACGGACCATCCCAACCCCACGAACGAGTGGCTGGACGCGGTCGAGGCCGCTTCGGTCGTGGCGTTCACGCCCAACTGGAACGAGACGGCCCTCCGCGCCGACCTCGTCTTGCCCGTGACCACCTTCGCCGAACAGGACGGCACGTTCGTCAATGCGCAGCAGCGCCTGCAGCGGGTGCAGCGGGCGATCAAGCCCATCCAGGGGCGGAAGAATGAAGTCGAAGCCGCCGCCTGGGTGGCTTCGGCGCTCAGCCCCGGGGGAGAGTGGCCGCTCACGAACTGGCTGAAGGCATTCAACCTGCTCAAGAAGCGGGTGCCGCAGCTGGCTGCGGTTCGACCGCTCAAGCTCCTGCCGTGGGGCGTCGGGCTCGACGAAGTCATCGAAGCGGAGGCCTCCGATACGGTGGCTGCGCCCGCTTGACCGCAAACGGTAGCTGAAGGAGTCGAGCCGCGCATGGATACGCTCATCCCCATCATCGCCCAGGTCGTGGTCATCCTCTTGATGCTGAGCCTCATCTTGGGCCTGGCCGGGCCGCTCACCTGGGCGGAGCGTCGGCAGTCGGCGATGATCCAGGACCGGGTCGGTCCGAACCGCGCCGGCATCTTCCTCTTCGGCCGGGAGTTCCGCTTGGCCGGGCTCCTTCACCCCCTGGCGGACGCCGTGAAGATGATCGCCAAGGAAGACGCCATCAACAAGCGCGCCGACCGGTTCCTGTACAACCTCGCGCCGATCATCGCGCTGGTGCCCGCGCTCTGTACCTTCGCCGTGATCCCCATGGGGCCGGATTTCGAGCTCTGGGGGCACACGGTTCGGCTTCAGGTGGCCCGTATCGACGTCGGGCTCCTGTTCATCTTCGCCATCAGCTCACTCGCCGTTTTCGGGGTGACGCTGGCCGGCTACGCTTCGGCGTCGAAGTTTGCCATGCTCGGAGGGCTGCGAGCCTCGGCCCAAATGGTCTCCTACGAAGTCACGATGGGGCTGTCGATCATGGGTCTGCCGCTGATCTTCGGTACGCTCGAGCCGTACGCCATGGTCGTCGAGCAGGGGGAGTTGCTGTGGGGATGGCTTCCCGCTTGGGGCATCTTCCTGCAGCCGTTAGCGTTCGTCCTCTTCCTGACTGCGGCCCTGGCCGAGAATAAGCGCATTCCCTTCGACCTCGCCGAAGGTGAGTCGGAGATCGTCGGCTACTTCGTCGAGTACTCCGGCATGAAGTTCGGCATGTTCTTCATGGCCGAGTACATCGAGGTGATCGTGATCGGCGGGATCCTCACTACTCTTTTTCTGGGCGGTTGGCAGGTGCCCTACCTCATGGACTCGGGATTCGTGTTCCCCTGGGGCGGAAGCCTCGACCTGGCCGGCTGGCTGGTGACGATCCTTCGCGTCGGCGCCTTCGTCCTCAAGCTCTTGTTCTTCCTTTGGTTCCAGCTCATGTTGCGCTGGACTCTTCCCCGGTTTCGCTACGATCAGGTCATGGACCTGGGATGGCGGCGTTTGCTGCCGCTCAGCCTGGTGAATCTGGTCGTGACGGCGTCGATCGTCTTGGCGATCGGCTAGGAGCATTCATGGCAGACGCGACCTCACAGACCACGGAAAGCTCGGGTATCAACGTTCGGGTCGTGTCCGAGAAGTTCTCGGCCAAGGACTCGCTCTATGTGCCCGGTATCGCCGAAGGCCTGGCCGCGACCGTGCGACACTTCTTCGTGAACATCTTCGCCAAGCCCGAGCAGAAGTACACGCGGACCGTCCAGTATCCCGACGTGAAGATCGAATATCCGGAGCGGTTTCGCGGGATGCACCGGCTGGTTCCTCGGGAAGACGGTACTCCGCGGTGCGTGGCGTGCTTCATGTGCCAGACGGCGTGCCCCGCGCGGTGCATCCATATCGTTGCCGGGGAGACCGACGACTCCGGCATCGAAAAGTTTCCCGTGATCTTCGAGATCGATGAGCTTCGGTGCGTAGTGTGCGGATTGTGCGTCGAGGCCTGTCCCTGCGACGCGATCCGCATGGACACCGGCATTCACCCGGAGCCGGTATACACGCGGGAGGCGGCCGACTTCGGCAAGGCCGACCTGCTCTCCATCCTCGGCCGGGAAGAGGCCAAGACCGGGAGCGGGCGCGACCGGACACCTCCTCCCGCCACCGCGGCCGGTACCGGCCGGGTCGATCGGGCCCACGGCGACGGCGGGGCGGGCGGCTCGGCGGGCGGCTACGAATCCCACGAATGAACCGCATCGGCGTTCGACGCGAAGACAAGACCCGCTTCGAAGCGCGGATCCCTCTGACCCCGGAAGACATTCGGCGCCTCAGGGAGGAAGGAGCCTTGGACCTGGTGGTTCAGTCCTCCTCCCAGCGAGCCTTCACCGATGAACAGATCGCCGCGCTCGGCGTGCCCGTGGTCGAAGACGTGCGCGACTGCGACGTGGTGCTCGGCGTCAAAGAGATGCCCGAGTCCGCCTTTCGCGAGGGCGGGGTCTACGTGTTCTTCAGTCACGTCATCAAGGGGCAGCCGTACAACATGCCCATGCTTCAGACCCTCATGCAGCGGGGCGGCACGCTGATCGACTACGAGCGGATCGTCGACGACGACGGCCGGCGACTCGTCGCGTTCGGTGTCCACGCCGGTCTCGCTGGCGCCATCGATTCGCTGTGGGCACTGGGCCAGCGGTGGCAGGCGGGCGGACGCTCGACACCCCTACAGGAAGCCAAACCGGCGCACGCGTACGACTCGTTGGCTGCGGCGAAGGCCGAACTTGCGCGCATCGCCCTCGAGTGTCGCGCGTCGGAGTCGTTCGCAGCAGCGGCGCCGGTCGTCGTCGGCGTCACCGGCTACGGACGCGTGGCCCAAGGGGCCCACGAGGTCCTCGACGAGCTGGACCCGATCGACGTGGCCCCGGAGCAGCTGGCCGAATGCTCGCCGCATCCCGGTCGTTTCCTTCGCGTACGCTTCGAGGAGGAACATTTCGCCGAGCCCAATGGGGTCGAGCCCTTCTCCAAAGAGCGCTACTACGAGTACCCCGAGACCATGCGCGGGGTGTTCTCCGAGCGGTACCTTCCGCACCTGACCGTGCTCGTGAACGCAATCTACTGGGACGAACGCTACCCGCGTCTGGTCACCAAGCGAGACATCAAGGAGCTGTACCGAAACGATGCGCAGCCGCGGCTTCAGGTGATCGGCGACGTCAGCTGCGACATCGAGGGTTCCATCGAGATCACCCATAAGGCGACCACACCCGACCAGCCGATCTACACCTACGACGCAGACCGGGACTCCAGTACCTTCGGGCTGGAGGGGCGAGGTCCCACGGTCATGGCCGTGGACATCCTCCCCACCGAGCTTCCGCGCGAGGCTTCGGCCGCCTTCTCTTCCGCCCTGGCGCCCTTGGTCCCCGAACTCGCCCGACACGACTTCCGGACGGGGATCGAAGGTCTTTCCGGGGTCCTCCGGCGCGCCGTTGTGGTGGACCGCGGGCGATTGAGCCCCGATTACGCCTATTTGGCGGAGTACCTGAACGAGCCGTCCCGTCGTTGACACGGCGCACTATAGACCGCTTCGTGAGAGCGTGAGGCTCTTTGGGCGAGAGGAGACGGCGGCCTGCGGCGTCGGCTTCGTTGCGAGCACGCGGCGCCGCCGGGAGCGCCGATTCCTCGAACAGGCGCTGGCCGCTCTGCGCTGCGTCGAGCATCGGGGAGGCTGTTTGGCTGACGAGCGGACCGGCGACGGCGCGGGCATCATGACGGAGATTCCGTACGAGCTGTTCGGGGTCGAGCCCGGGCAGACGGCCGTCGGAACGCTCTTCATCGACCGGCCGCCCGCTCACCAGGACGAGGCGTTCGACACCTACCGAGAGGCGCTGGCGGTCCACGGCCTCGAGATCGTCGACCGTCGCTCCGTGCCCATAGACGTCGAGGTCCTCGGTCGACAGGCCCGACAGGCGCTTCCGGGGATCGTGCAAATCTTCGTGGCCCGACCCGATTACTGTCGGACCGAGGCTTCCTTCTCCGCTCTGCTGGCGGCCGCCAAGCGCTCGGCCCTCACTCGTTTGGCCAACGCCGGTCTCGAGCGCTCCGTCTTCACTGTGTCGCTGTCCCCGCGGACCATCGTCTACAAGGCGCTCACGCGGAGTCACGACCTCGAGCCGTTTTACGCCGACCTCGCCGACCCTCGCTATCGCACCACGTTCGCGCTCTTTCATCGCCGCTTCAGCACGAACACCACGACTTCGTGGGACAAGGCTCAGCCGTTCTCCATGGTGGCGCACAACGGCGAGATCAACACCATCGAATGCAATCGGGCGTGGGCCGTCTCGCGAGAGCAGGCCTTGGGTCTTCCGCGAGGCGAACTCCTCACCCGCGGATCGATCAGCGACTCGGGGAGCTTCAACGAGATGGTCGAGGCGCTGCGGTTTCGGTCGAGCATTCCGTACCTCCCGGAAGTCTTGGCCATCATGGTTCCGCCGGCGCGTGCGCAGTCGAACGCCTTCTACAAGTTCTGGAGCCGCGCAGTGGAGCCTTGGGATGGCCCGGCGTTCCTCGCGTTCAGCGACGGCCGCGTGGTGGGTGCTCGCCTGGACCGCAACGGGTTTCGTCCGGGACGCTGGGCGCGCACCAAGGATGCCTTCTATCTGGCCTCCGAGGCCGGGATCTTTGGTCTCGATGACGAGTCGATCGTCGACAGGGGTGCGCTGCAGGGGGGGCACGGCGCGCACGTCGATTTGCTCACCGGCGAAGTGCAGTTTCGAGACCCAAGCCAGTCCCGCGAAAACTTCGACGCGACCTTCGACCCGCGCCTGGAGCGAATCGCGGCCGTCGAGCCCGGATTCGACCGCGACGTTCTCGAGGACCTCCGGCTGTTTCGCTACAATCGCGAAGAGGTCGACGAATTCATCGCTCCGATGGTGGCGACCGGTAAAGAGCCCATCGGGTCGATGGGTGATACCGCGCGCGTCGCGGCCCTATCCCAGGAGCCACGATCGTTCTTCGACTACTTTTTTCAGAACTTCGCGCAAGTGACGAATCCGCCCCTCGACCACCTGCGAGAGCGACTCGTCACCGACCTCACCTGCTACCTGGGGCGCCGCCCCAACGTCTTCGCACCGAAGACGCTGATCCCGCTGACCCCGGGGCTGGAGCTCGCGTCGCCGGTCGTGAAGCCCGAGGAGCTCGCGTGGATTCGACGCCTCGGCGAAAAGCGCGGCCACGAATGGCGATTCGAGAGCGTCGAGATCGACATGATCTTCCATCGCGTTCGCGGGCCCGA
Source organism: uncultured Myxococcales bacterium (assembly GCA_964473255.1). Classification (GTDB taxonomy): domain Bacteria; phylum Myxococcota; class Kuafuiibacteriia; order Kuafuiibacteriales; family Kuafuiibacteriaceae; genus Kuafuiihalomonas. The sequence goes on from CAYYOT010000050.1 coordinate 7,338, forward strand.
CGGCCTGCGCTTCGCCCTCGATGACCTCGCGACGAAGACCCTCCAGGCGATCGACGGCGGGTGCTCGATCATCATTTTGACCGACCGCCGCGCGAAACCGCACTGCCCTCCGATTCCAAGCTTGCTCGCTCTGCAGTCCGCGGCGCGGATGCTGACCGACCACGGTCATCGCCTCGATGCATCGCTGGTGGTCGAGACGGCGGATGCGCGGACGACCCACGACGTTGCGGCATTGGTCGGCTTCGGGGCTGCCGCCGTATGCCCGTACATGGCTTTCGAGATCGCTCGGCGTCATTCGCTGCCGCGCGCGAAGGATCTGACTCCCCAGGAGCGAGTGGCCAATCTTCAGCGCGCCTACGACGAAGGCTTGCTCAAGATCATGAGCAAAGTGGGGATCTCGACCGCGCAGGGCTATCACAACTCACGGCTGTTCACGCCCTTGGGGCTCTCGGCGGATTTGCTCGACGCGTACTTTCCCACGCGGCCGTGTCTCGTAGGAGGGATCGGTCTCGAAGCGATTGGCCGCGCCATCCTCGACCAAACCGAAGAGTCGGTCGTCCGCTCGGAGGGTCGACTCCCCAATCTCCATCTGCTTCGCGAGCACCGCAAGGGGGCGGAGGGTGAGCGGCACGGGATGACGGTGGAGCTGTCGCGAGCGATCCACGATTTTTGCGGCGACCACACCCGAGAGCTCCAGAGACTCGAGAGCTACGACGCGTACCTCGAGACGTGCCGGAAGTCGGGCGCCACCCACCTCCGGGACTTGTGGGATCTCGCCCCGGCCGGCGAGCCCCGGTCGCTGGCGGACGTCGAGTCTTCCGAAGTCCTCTTTCCTCGATTCGGGTCGGGTGCAATGTCGTTCGGCGCGATCAGCGCCGAGTCCCAGCGCGACATCATCCATGGCATGCGTAGGATCGGTGGTCGAAGCTCGAGCGGAGAAGGCGGAGAAAACCCATACTACTTCGAGGACGGGACGACGGCGTCGGTGAAGCAGATCGCGTCCGGACGGTTCGGCGTCACCGCCGAGTACTTGGCCGTCGCCGAGGAAGTGGAGATCAAGGTCGCACAGGGCGCCAAGCCCGGCGAAGGCGGTCAACTCATGGGGGTGAAAGTCGACGCCGACATCGCCCGCGCGCGACACGCTTCGATCGGCGTCGACCTCATCTCGCCGCCTCCTTTGCACGACATCTACAGCATCGAGGATCTTCGAGAGCTCATCTATCAGCTCAAGCAGATCCGACCGAAGATGGCGGTCTCGGTGAAGCTCGTGAGCGGAGCCCACGTGGGGACGATCGCCGCCGGGGTGGTCAAGGCCGGAGCCGACGTCGTGCAGGTCTCGGGGGGAGATGGCGGCACGGGTGCGGCATCGATCAGCTCGATGAGGCATGCGGGTCTGCCGTGGGAGGTTGGGCTGGCCGATGTCCATCAGACCCTGGTGACCGAGGGCCTGCGCGAACGCGTGATCGTGCGGGTCGATGGCGGTCTTCGACACGGCGAGGACGTCGTCAAGGCCGCCTGCCTCGGTGCCGACCAGTTCGGTTTCGGAAAGCTCATTCTGATCGCCGAGGGCTGCATCATGGCCAGGGTGTGCCAGAAGAATACCTGTCCACGCGGCATCGCCACTCACGACCCGAAGTTCAAAGCCAAGTACCGGGGCAGCGCCGACGACGTGGTAGCGCTATTCGACTATCTCGCGCACGACGTTCGGCGCTGGCTAGCCCGGCTCGGAGTCTCCCGCTTCGAACAGCTCGTCGGCCGCGGCGATCTGCTGATCCCGGCAGAAGCGCATCGCGGGCTGGCTGAGCTGCGAGGTCTCGACCTGTCCAAGCTCGCCGTTCGGGCGCCCCGGAAGGCCAGCCCGCTGCGGCCCCAGCCGGATGACGTGGTCAACGAGCTGAATCGGAGGATCGTCGACGACCTCGAGAGGGCAGACCAAGAGGCCAGCCTCGAGCTCGACTACGCCATTCGGAGTACGGACCGCGGCATTCTGGCCACGGCGGCCGGGGCCTCGGTCATGCGTAAAGGAGCCGGACCATCAAAGGCCCGCATCCGCTTTCACGGAAGTGCCGGCCAAGGCTTTGCCGCTTTTCTGAGCGGAGGCTTCGATGTCCTGCTCGAAGGTGAGGCCAACGACTCCGTGGCCAAGTCGATGTCGGGCGGACGGCTCGTGGTTCGGCCGCCGAAAACACGATCCTATGATGCCGAGTCGAATACCATCATCGGAAATGCTGCCCTGTACGGAGCGACCGCCGGCGAGGTGTTCATCTTGGGCCGCGCGGGAGACCGCTTCGCCGTTCGCAACAGCGGGGCCACGGCCGTGGTCGAGGGAGCGGGCCTCCACGCGTGCGAGTACATGACGAACGGTACGGTGGTAATTCTGGGCGATGTGTCTTTCAACGTCGGTGCCGGAATGACCGGCGGCCGCCTATACATGCCGCGCTCGTTCGAATCGCTCGCCAATGCGGAATACATCGTGGGGCGGGACCTGGGTCCCGAAGAGACCCACGAACTCCGTGCGCTCCTCGAGCGACATGTGCAGTTGACGGGTAGTCGCACCGCCCGCCGGCTCCTCGACGGTTCGTCGTCCACGGTGATGCGCGTCTTCGAGCCCCTCGCCCAGCGGTTGGAGATCCGAAAGGTCAGCTGACGGGACGCCCATCGGGCATCGATTTCGTCGTCTCCGCGAAGCGGATTCCGGCCGTCTCCAGCTCGGTGAGGATCGGCTGGTACAGTGCGGGCAGCGTGGGAATGTACGAGCCGGTCAAGGGAAGCGCATCCGTGAGCAGGAGCTTGACGGTGATGGCCGCGGGCAGACCCACGGTCTTGGCCATGGCGGTCGGGCCGTTCACTTCGCCCGCGTGAGTCATGACCGAGAGCACGCGCTCGCGGGCCCCGTCGTCGTCCTCGACGACCAGCTCGTGGGCGAGGATCACCAGGTCGCGACCGTTGGGACCGAGGCGAAGCTTGTTTCGCAAGAGATGAATCATGGCGTCGGCCATCGTCTCTCCGGGCGCGTTCGTAGCCACGTCGTCGAACAGGCCGAGCCAGCGGAAGTTCTGCATGATGGTTCCCGTGGGGCTGATGCCCAAGTAAGTCGCGATCCGCTGCTCGAGATGGATGCCGGCGATGTCGCGCGGGATGAACATCTCCAGGAGCTCGGACCAGCTTCTCGAGGCGAGCTTGGGTATGCGCAGGTCCTCGTTGGGAAGGCCCAGCCGAACGATCTGACACCAGGTTTCGCTCCACCCGGGATACCGCAGAGTTGCGCGCAACATGGTTTCGCTTTCATCGAGACCGTACAGAGCACGATAGGAGAGACTGTCGCGGTTCGGATAGGCTTCCATCGCGCCGACTCCGGGAACCTGGAAGCGCCAGCTCCGGTGAAAGACCTCGTGGTACGGCACGATCTTGATCTTGTCGTCGACGAGGTACTGCGCGCCGCCTTCGCCCGCCATCACCACGTTCCGCGGGTTCCAGGTGATCGCGTACTTGAGCGGATTGTCCGCGCTGTCCGGGGAGGGCACGCCCGACCCGTACGATGCATACTTCACGATTCTCCGACCTCGGGCTCGGAGGTCGTTGATCAGGCTCATGGCGGACATGTGGTCGATGCCGGGGTCCAGGCCGACTTCGTTGACGAGCAGCGTACCGGTGCGCCGAGCCTCTTTGTCGAGCTCTCGGACCCGACGGTCTCGATAGGAGGCGGATACCATGTGCTTGCCGAGCTCGACGCACGTGCGGGCAACGCGATGTTGAAACGTGGGCGACAAGAAGTTCACGACGACGTCGCTCTTTTTGACGAACGAGGCGAGCATGGCGAGATCGGTCGCATCGAACGCGGCGGCGGTGCCTCGCGAGTGCCCGGCAACCCTCGATGCCGCAAGGTCCTCGTCCTGATCGGCGACCGTCACGAACCAGTCGTGCCGCGAAGCGTCCTCGAGCAGCTGCCGGATGAGAAAGGGCGCGCTTTGGCCCGCGCCGAGGACGAGAACGTGCTTCATGCGCCGGCACCCTGCCATCCGGATGCACCGCTGTTAAGGGGGCGGAGTGGGGCTCGCGGAGGCAGGAGCGCGCGTGGCGTTCGTTCGCGGTCTCGGGGTGGTGTACATCTGCGCGTTCGTCTCCCTGATTCCCCAGCTCCCCGGTCTGTACGGTCCGGAGGGCATCCTACCGGTCGAAGAGCTCACGTCGCGGATCGGCGTGGCCGGCGGTGGCGGGCGCTACCTGCGCTTCCCCAGCCTTCTCTGGCTCGGAGCGTCCGACGCCATGCTGCAGGGGGTGGCGGCCCTGGGCGCGGTGGCCGGGTGCGGGGCTGCGTTCGGCCGGCGCCCGGGGCTCCCGCTGGTCGTCGCCTGGGCCTGCTACCTGTCGCTCACCACGTTCGGTCGAGTATTCATGGGCTACCAGTGGGACGGGCTGCTCTTGGAAACGGGCGCGCTCGCCCTGATCTACGGCGCGGGCGCGCGGCCCGACCGTCGACCGTCGGCAGCGCCGCAGGGGGCCGCACTGCTGCTCCGGCTCCTCGCGATCAAGCTTTTCTTTTTCAGCGGCTTTGCCAAGCTTGCCAGCGGAGACGAAGCCTGGCGGCTCGGAACCGCGCTCTACGTGCACTTCGAAACCCAACCGCTGCCGACGTGGGTGGGACTCATCGTTCACGATGCACCGCGGTGGTTCCTGAAATCCGGCGTGGGGCTGGTCTTCGCGATTCAGCTCATCGCGCCGTGGGGACTGCTCGCCCCCTGGTCGATTCGCCGCTCATCCGTCGCTACGCTCGTCTTCCTGCAGCTCCTGATCGCCCTGACCGGGAACTACGGCTTTTTCAACCTCTTGGCGGTGGTTCTCCTCTTGCCCGCGGTGCCCGATGAAGCCTTCGTCCGATGGCTCCCCCGGGACCTTCGGGCTTTGAGCTGGGCGCCGTCCCCGCGGCCCGCCGACGACGGGTCCTCCCTCCGCGGTCGCTTTCCGAAGGTTCGGATGGCGGAGGCTCCGGTGATCGCGGTGCTCGGCTTCGTGGCGGCCCTCAACGTCGCGGTCTGGCTGCACGTCGTGGTCGGCCCGAGCCACGTTCCGGGGCCCTTGATCGACCTCTACGACCTCGCGAGTCCGGCCTCCTTGGTCCACACCTATGGCCTGTTCGCCGTGATGACCACGGAGCGACCGGAGATCACGGTCGAGGGAAGTCTCGACGGCCGGACCTGGAAGCCGTTTCACTTCCGCTTCAAACCGCGCCCCGACCTCCGGCCCGCGTTCATCGCGCCGCATCAGCCGCGATTGGACTGGCAGATGTGGTTCGCGGCTCTCCGCAGACGACCTCCTCCGTGGTTCGTTCGGTTCGTGCGGCGACTGAGCGAGGGGGCGCCGGCCGTGCGCGGTCTTCTGGCTACCGACCCGTTCGACGGGGCGCCGGTCCCCCGGGTGCGGGCCCGGGTCGAGGACTGTCGCGCGGCTTCTTTCGCCTCCCGCCGCGGAGGCGAGTGGTGGGACTGCCGAGGGTCGCGAATCTACTTTGCCGAGCCTCCGTGATCTGAGAGCGTTCGCTAGGTTCATGAGGTTCCGAAGATGATGTGGCTCTGGTGGCTCGCCGCCGGGGCGGCCCTGGTCTACGCGGCGGTGGCCGCGTTTCGCCCGCTGGTTCGCTGGGGGATGAAGCGGCGGCTCGGGGGGTATCGGCATCGCTACAACGAGGTCGACCCCTCCCGTCCGTACACCGCCAACCGCGAGATTAGGGTCGCGGTCGTAGGCTCCGGGCTGGCCGGGATCGCAGCCGCCCATGCGCTTTCGGAACGCGGCATTCGTGTCGTGATGTACGAGGCCGAGTCCCATATGGGCGGAAAACTCGGAGCTTGGACGAAGGAGCTATCGACCGGAGAGACCGTGCCCGTGAGTCACGGCTTTCACGCTTTCTTTCGCCACTACTACAACCTGAACCGCTACCTCGATCGGCTCGGGCTTCGCCGCTCGTTCCGGTCGGTGGGCGATTACGTCATCCTGCGAGCCAGCGGCGACCATCTCAAGTTCGCCAAGATGGACCCGACGCCCGGCCTGAACCTGCTCTCCCTCTATACGGCGGGTTTCTTCCGGCTGCGCGAGGTGCTGCTGACGCCGGCGCGAAACTACATGCACCTTTTCTTCCGTTATCACCCGTCGCACAGTCACGCATACTACGACGACGAGTCGTTCGCCGACTTCAGCCGGCGGATTCACCTTCCCGATTCCTTGGCCAAGATCTTCAACACCTTCGCCCGAGCGTTCTTCGCCGACGAGTCGAACATGTCGACGGCGGAGCTCATGAAGAGCATCCACTTCTACTACTTTGGTCACGACCGCGGACTCGTGTACGACTACCCGGTTCGCGACTTCACGCCTGCGATCCTCGACCCCATCCGGACTCGACTCGAAGCGCACGGCACCGACATTCGGCTGCAGACTCCGGTCGAGACGCTGAAGAAAGACGGACGCCATTGGCTGGTCGACGACGAGCGGTACGACCGCGTGGTCTTGGCCACCGACGTCGCTGGCGCCCTGCGCCTGATGGACGGCAGCGGCGACGATTTCGGCGTCGACCGCAGCGCCATCGAGCCCGGCCAGCGCTACAGCTCGCTCCGCATGTGGATCGACCGGGACGCTCGCGAGGAACTGCCCCCGTTCGTCATCACTGACCGGATCGGCGTGCTCGATGCCGTCGCCATGTACCATCGGATGGAAGAGGAAGCGGCGGAGTACGTCGAGCGCCATGGGGGGGCGGTCATCGAGCTCCACTGCTATGCCGCGCCCGACCACATGTCCGAAGCCGAGCTTCGCGCGCGGATGGTCGATGAGCTGTTGGTATTCTTCCCCGAGCTCGAGGGCTTTCGGGTTCGCGACGAGAGCTACTACGTAGCCAAGAACTTCACCGCTTTTCACGTGGGTCGGCATCGCCACCGACCCCAGTCCAAGAGCGCTCGTCCCGGCCTCTACTTCGCGGGCGACTGGGTGAAGCTGCCGTTTCCCGCCATGCTCATGGAGGGCGCGTTCGCGAGCGGCCTGCTCGCTGCCAACGGGATCTTGGCGGAGTACGGCCTCCGCGAAGAGCCGATCGATATGATTCCCCCCGCCGGCTTTCTGCCTCCCTGGAAGGAGCAGATCCACCGCGCTCCCTCCGAGGCGCCGTCCCCGACGCCGGCGACGTGACGATCTCAACGGCGGCGTGGGCCGGAGCGCTTGCGGGGTTTTGGGCGTCCGGTGGCTCGGGGACGTCCGCGTCCTCGGGCCCGCCCGCGTCCACGCGACCGCCCCCGGAACCGAAACGGTTCTTGCGCCGCCCGTTGGGCTTGGGTCGGGGACAGCCAGCCGAAGATCGTGACTTCGTCGCGGTCGTGATAGAGCTGGCGGGCGCGTAGCCCCGACCAGCCCGCTTCGCGAAGGATGTCGAGCACGGACGCCAGGACCTTCGCCTTCTGCTTCATGGGCAGCTTGACGTTGCCGAGCAACTGGCGAGCCCAGCTTCGGCGGCCCCATTTGGCGAGGAGCTTCGCCACCTCGAGCGGCCGGTAGGCCATGTCGCAGAGCACCCAGTCGAGCGTCTCGGGCGGAGCGTAGCGGAAGGCGTTCTCTTCCAGGTGGGCGAACCGCTTGGGCGGAGCTTCGACCTTCATCCTCGCCAGATCGACGGCAATGACGGTGGCGCCTCGCGACAACGCAACTTGACTCCATCCTCCGGGCGCGGCGCCGAGGTCGGCCACGATGTCGCCGCGTTCCGGTCCGGCACCGCACCAGTCGATCGCTTCCTCCAGTTTGAGGCCCGAACGGGAGACCGCATCCTCCGGCCGCTTTCGCTTGGAGCGCCCCCCCGGGCTGGAGGTCAATGCTTCCGAGGCCAAGGTCAGCCCCAAGAAGAGGTCGTCAGGCTCGACCACCCACACCTGCAGGAGACGCTCCCCTTCGGCATCGACTCGACGATCGGCGAGAGACTTCGGGACCCACTCGCTCTCGGCCAGCGCACGCTCGACCCGAGCCGCAGACGGCCGACGGGGGTCCTTGGGATCGCCGGAGTCGGGAGCCACGACCTGAAGCGTCCAGGTCCAGTCTCGATTGCGGGGGCGGCCGAGAAGCTGGGCCAGAGCCGGGCCCACTCGGTCGACCGTCGTGCGGACGGGGCGGCGCATGGCCTGCCGGGCGAACGCCGGGTCCAGCGCCGGGCCCAGGGGGCCTCGTCGCGGTTCCCATACTCCGACGACGCCTTCAGCGAGGATCTCGGCCGTCGACCCGAGCTCGTCGACCAAGTCGGTCTCCGACCCTGCGCGCGTCAGGAAGGCCCAGGCGAGTCGCGACTCCACGACGACCTCGACTTAACAGGGTTGGGCCCCGCGCGCACGCCGAGCTAAAGCGCCGAAAGTGGCGCTGTCGCCCCGCACAGGCACTCATTGACCACCCCTCACGGGCATAGTACCCGCCCTCGCCATGGCGTCGGCCGAACTGCTGGCTGCGGTGCTCTTCCTGCCCGCGGCTGGGGCCCTGCTGCTCACGCTGTTCCCCGTTCAGGACCACACGAACCTGAAGGCAACGGCGCTGGGCATCTCGGTGATCACCTTCCTGCTCTCCCTCGGGCTGTGGTTCGGCTTCGACCGAGGGGCGGTGGGCTTCCAGTTCGCCACGGATGCTCCGTGGATTCCCGAGTTCGGTATCGGGTTTCGCATCGGCGTCGACGGGATCTCGCTGGTCCTGGTCCTTTTGACCACCTTCCTCTGTCCGCTCACGCTGCTCGGTGCCTGGACCGCGATCGACAAGCGGGTGAAGGAGTTCTTGGTCGCCATGCTGGTCCTCGAGACCGGCATGCTCGGGGCCTTCGTGGCCCTCGACCTGTTCCTCTTCTACGTCTTCTGGGAGGCGATGCTCATCCCGATGTATTTCATCATCGGGATCTGGGGCGGCCGTCGCCGCATCTACGCGGCCCTGAAGTTCTTCATCTTCACCATGGCGGGCTCGCTGCTCATGCTCATCGCGATCATCGTGACCGCGATGACCGCGGACGGCTGGGACTTCAGCTACGCGGGCGCGCTGAATCGGACGTTCGATCCCAGCACGCAGTTCTACTTGTTTTGGGCCTTCGCCATCGCCTTCGCGGTGAAGGTGCCCATGTTTCCGGTCCATACCTGGCTTCCCGACGCTCATGTGGAGGCGCCCACGCCGGGCTCGGTCATCCTGGCCGGCGTGCTCCTGAAGCTCGGGGTCTACGGTTTCATCCGCTTCGCCTTCCCCCTGTTTCCGGACGCCGCGATCGCGGCCCTCCCGGTGCTGGGCTGGCTGGCGATCGTGGGCATCATCTACGGCGCGCTGGTGGCCTGGGTGCAGGCCGACATGAAGAAGCTGGTCGCGTATTCGTCGGTCTCCCACCTCGGCTTTTGCATGTTGGGACTCGCCGCCCTCACCACCGAAGGCGTGGCGGGTTCACTGTTCGTGTGCATCGCTCACGGCGTGTCCACGGGCGCTCTCTTCTTCATGGTGGGCGTCATTTACGAGCGCCGCCATACCCGGCTGCTCGCCGACTATGGCGGTGTTGCCGCCAAGGTCCCCGTCTTCGCCTTCTTCATGGTCATGACCGCCATGGCCTCGGCCGGGCTTCCCGGCCTCTCCGGCTTCCCCGGCGAGTTTCTCGTTATGCTGGGAACCTTCACCGCGCCCCCAGCTGCCCCTGGAGTGCAGCCCATCCTCTGGGGGATCCTGGGAGCCCTCGGCGTGATCTTGGCCGCGGTGTACCTTCTGTGGATGGTTCAGAGGGTTCTTTTCGGAGCCGTCGATAATCCGGCGAACGAGGAACTCGAAGACATGAACCTGCGGGAGATCTTCACGGTGGCTACCTTCATGGGGGCGGCGGTCGTGCTCGGTCTGGCGCCGAACCTCGTGCTCGACACGATCGATGCTCCGGTCGAGCGCTTCGTCGTCCAGGTTCATGAGCGCGCTGGCCAAACGTATCAGCCCGACCCGGGGCAGCTCGAGGCCAAGGCCGGTGGCTCGGCCCCGACCGACGCTCACGGAAAGGGTCACTGATCATGAACGCGGACTCGCTCGCCCTGCTCACGCCGATGTTCATCCTCGCGGGAGGCGCGAGCCTGCTGCTGATGTACGAAGTGTTCGCAGCATCCACCGTCAGCGCGCGTACGTGGGCGGCCAATGTGGCGGTCGCCATTTTGCTTGTGGCCGGCTACGCGCTGCTCGGTCGCATCAATCGACCGTCGATCCCTCTCTTCGAGGTGGATGGGGTCGCGGCGCTCAACGCCGACTCTTTCGCCGTGGCGGGATCGCTGCTGCTCGTGGTCGGCGGCATTATCGCAACCTTGCTTTCGCCGGCCTACGCCGAGAACGCCGGCTTTTCCCATAGCGAGTACTACTCACTCATTCTCTTCTCCATCGTCGGCATGATGGTCATGGTCATGGCGGGAGATCTCATCACTTTCTTCGTGGGCCTGGAGACGATGTCGGTCGCCGTATACTGCCTGACCGGCATTCGCGCGAACGACCAGCGCTCCGCGGAAGCCGCGCTCAAGTACTTCCTCATGGGAGCCTTCGCCACCGGCTTCCTCCTGTTCGGGATCGCTCTCATCTATGGCGCGACCGGCTCGGTGGGGTACGCGGCGGTTGCTCGAGGCCTTCAAGCCAGCGGTGAGATTCCGCCGATCCTCCCCGCCGGTGTGCTGCTGGTCCTGGTCGGCTTCGCGTTCAAGGTCGCGGCCATTCCCTTCCACATGTGGGCGCCGGACGCGTATGAAGGCGCGGCGACCCCGGTCACTGGATTCATGGCGGTCGCGGTGAAGGCGGCGGCGTTCCTGGCCATGCTTCGCTTCGTGCTCACCGGTCTATCCGATCTTTCCAGCGGCGTTTGGATCCCTTTCTTGTCGGTGGTCGCCGTGCTGACCATCGTCATCGGCAACGCGCTGGCTCTGGTGCAAGAAAACATGAAGCGCATGCTGGCGTACTCGTCGGTCAGTCACGCGGGGTACATCATGATCGGCATCGTCGCCGCGGCCAAAGGCGAGCCGACCGCAGGCGATGCCGTGCTGTTTTATCTGAGCGCCTACACGTTCATGACCTTGGGGGCATTCGGTGTGCTGACGTACCTGGAGCGCAAGGACAGCAGCCCCGAAGCCGAGCGATACGGCGCCTACGCCGGGGTTGGCTTTCGCCATCCGGCCCTCGCTGCGACCATGGTCCTCTTCATGATGGCGCTGGGCGGCCTACCGCCCACTGCGGGCTTCTTCGGCAAACTCTACATCTTCTCGGCAGCCATTCGTGCCGACGAGCTCGGTCTCGCGCTCGTCGGAATCTTCGGCTCCATCGTCAGCATCGGGTACTACCTTCGGGTGCTCGTCGCGATGTACATGCGCGACGTCCCCGAACCGGGCCCGACCCCGACGGCGACGCCGTCCCCCCAGCTCACGCTGGGCCTCGTCTTGGCGGTTGCCGGCGTGATTCTTTTGGGCGTGGTGCCCAGTCGATGGCTGCAGATCACGAGTGCGGCCGTCCAGCAGTCCTTCGCCTCCTAGCCGCCGAGCGCCGGGTCAGCCAGGACCGGAGCTTCCCTGCAGGATGGGAAGCGCGGCCGAGCCGCCGGCGGAGCGCCGGGAGGCCGCCGCGCCGGGGCAGTAGCCCTGGGGCCGGTCGGGCCCGGGCCGGCTGGCGATTTCTCGAGCGATCCGCGTCGTCGTGTCGCGGACCTCTTCGGAGGTTTCGCCGCGCCAGATCTCGGTCAGCGAATGCTCGTGGACGTTTCCGAGGTGCCATCGCCAGCTGACGCAAGGATACACGTTGCCGAAGGGATCGATCGCCAAGGTCGACGAGCCGGCCCCGCAGTGTTTGGCCGGAGTCGGGGGGGCGTCATCGCCATCCGGCTCCGCCGCGGTCGGATGCGAAGCGCGCGATCGGCTCCGCTCGATCGCGAGTAGCCGAGCTCTGTCCGACGGGCTCGCCTGCAGCTTGGTTGGCTCGAGATCCCCGTTGTCCCGGGCCGACACGACGGGGTCGACCTGAAGCCGGCACCCGAGCTCGTCGGCCAGGTCGAACATGGCGGGAAGCTCATCGGCATTCCATGCCGTCATGGTGGAATTGAACTGGACGCGGGCTCCGAGATCCTTGAGTTCACGAACGTTCGAGCGCAGGCGTTCGAAGCTTCCGGGAACCCTCGTTTGGCGGTCGTGTGTCTCGGGGCGGGCGCCGTGCAGACTGACTTCGATCAGGTACGGCGCAACCTCTTCCTGGACTCGACGGGCAACGCGGCCGCGCAAGCCGTGGCCGTTCGATTTGAGGCGGATGAAAAACCCGAAATCCCGCGCCCGACGACCAATCTCGAAGAAGTTCGGGTGAGCGAGGGGCTCCCCACCGGAGAGGATGATGGTCAGGGTCTGCAGGTCGCGAAGCTCGCGGAAAAGTCGATCGTAGTCGTCGAGCTGGAGGCGCTGGCCGCGGAGGTCGAGATCGTTGTAGCAAAAAACGCAATCGAGGTTGCAAGCGTAGGTGAGCTCGAAGAGGGCGGTCAGGGGTATGTTTTGGTCCCAGGCGCGGGCGACCACGTCGCGAAAACTCATGTCTCGGCCGGGATCCCTTCGATGACACCTTTCGACTCGAGGTCGTGCAGAAAGCGCTCGACGTCGGCCCGCGCCTGGGCCTCTTCCACGTCGAACTTCTTCACCAGGGCCTCCACCAGGCCGTCGGTACTGGCTTCGGGCTCGATGTTTCGCAGGAGCTCGGCGGCGGTGGGGTTGACGCCGATGACGACTCCGCGGGCCGACATCAAGATCAATGCTTCACCGTCGACCTCGCGAAAGACGACCCCGGGGCGGCGCCGAAAACGCTGACTACGCGTCATGCTCGAGGACCTCGAAGCAGCGACCGGTCAGCGAGAATTCGAGCTCCCGCATGCGGGCCCGCTGGCGGATGCGCTTGAGATTCTCCCAGAGCCGATCCTGCCGATACGGGTCCCCATTCACGAAGGGGGACGCGGCGAATAGCGTGGCTAGGGCCTTGGCCGGGCCTACGGGCCGAACGTGATCTTCGAGCCCTTGCTCGAGACGATAGAGGCCCTCCAGTCGAAAGATACCGGCCGACAGGCGCTCCCTCCCGAAATTGCCGGCGAACGGGACGCTCTCGACGCGGCAGGTTTCGTTGGAGCACCAGATCGCGTTCAGCTCGTCGCTGAGCACTCGGTAGCCAGCGCCGACGCCCAGGCCGCTGAGCGTGCTCTTGCCGGCTCCGGAGCGCCCCACGAAGACGCGGGCCGAGCCTCCACGCGCCAGGGCGGCGCTGTGCAGGATGACCCCCCCGGACTCCAGAACTCGGTAGGCCGCCGCCACGCGGAGGAAATTCTCGGCGATGGACTCGAGGCGCGCGGAGTCCGCAGTGGGCGGTACCTCGATCCAGCTAGGGTCCTGGTCGAGAACCAGGCAGGCCTTCATCTGGTGATCCTTTACCGCGATGGACGAAGCAGCGAACTCGAACGACATCACGTGTGGCTCTCCCCGGAGCTTGGTCTGAAGGGTCCTGGGCTCCACGGCCTGCACCCAGGCGATCGTCATCGGGGTATGATCCGCGATCCGTCGAGTCGAGCCGTCGTCCAGGCTTCCGAAGCGGTCGTGAATGGCGCGTCGCTGGCGGGCACTGCAGCCGACGAAGCGGTAGGGGCCTCCGGCGAAGTCGACCACGATCGAGGCGGCGCCACACGGCGGCGTCTGCGGAGCGATCGTCGAGCTGCGGCCCGCGGCGGCGCTGATCACAGGAGGTGGCTCCCCAAACTTCGAGCGACCGCGACGCTCAAACGGAACATGGACCTCACTCGCCGGGTGGGACTCACCCGCAGGTCTTCTCCATCGCGGTGGGTCACGCGACCGATGACGCGGTCGCGGGCGACGGGTGCATCGTGGTGCACGCTGACATCCGCTTGCGTGACCAGCATCCATCGTCCCTGCCACCACACGGGACCGAGCAGCCGATGGACCAACCACTGCTCGCCGGTCGAATAGGCGACCGCGTCGCCGGGAAGGACGAGTCCGAAACGGCGGCGAGCGACGGTCACCCGACAGCCCGCGGGAAGCTCCGGATCCATGCAGCTCCCGACGATCCTTCCCTGGATCGAGCCGCGCCTCGCCGCATCGACGGCTAGAGGAAATGCCGCCTTCTCCGACACTCTGCCACCCTATCGGCCCCCCGTGGTGAGCGCTAGAGGGTAGGCGGGCACGTCGGGCGGAGCCGGCTCGTCACGGCTCGGCTGTCTGCGGTATGGTTCTGCGTCGACGGCGGTCGACGCGAGGGAGGGCCACGATTGACGCGTACAACGGAACACCCGGCGGGTACCGATCCGAACGGCGAAGGAGATCGGCTGCCGTACGAGGCTCCGCAGGTGCTCTACGAAGAAGAGCTCGAGTTCATGGCGATCGCGTGCACGCCTACGGGCAAGGGTGATCCGGTCGCCTGCCGTCTCGGTCCGATCCGGTCGTGATGTCGTCGTCGGTCATTCGGTACGGCTGGTCCTCGGCGGTCCTGGTGGTCGTGGTCGCAGCTTCCGCTTCTGCCCATGCCGGTCGCATGGAAGCCGACGAAGTCACGATCCAGGACACGTTTACCAGTACGGCGTGGACGGTCGTCCCATTCCAGCAGACCTTCGACATCACGCCGCTGGTGTTCGTCTATCCGTCCGACCAAGGCGGCGACCCCTGCCACACGCGGATCCGCAACGTGACCACGACCGAGTTCGAGGTCATCTGCGCCGAGCCGACCGGCAACGACGGCGCCCACGTGGCGATGGACACCTACTATTTCGCCATCGAGCCCGGGGTTCACGACCTCGACGACGGGACCCGGATCGAGGCGGGCATCATCTCCACCGACGAAGAGCAGAGCGGCACCAACATCACGACGCCCGCGAGCAGCTACCGCACGGTGCAGAATACGAGGTCGGTTCCCGGCGGCACGCCGGCCGTGCTGGGGATGGTTCAGACCATCGTCAACGGGACGAACAACGCCCCCGATTTCCCGCTGGATCCCTGGCTGACGGTGGCCATCGAGGACGTGACCAATGCAGGTCTGGACATCGCGCTCGAGCGCAGTGAGGTCGACGATCTCGGCATCTCCTTCGAGGATGAGATCGGGTACGTCGTGTGGCCCGACGGGACGGGCTCGTTTACCGACGACGACGGTTTCACCGTCGACTACGACGCCTTCACGACCTCGTCTCGGCCGGTGGTCGGCTGGGACGACACGCCGTGTCAGACGGTCGCGTTCACTCAGACCTTCACCGCGACCACCCGGCTCGTGCTGGCCAGCAAGGTGACCCGATTCGGTAACAACGGCGGATGGCTTCGTCGCTGCGGAACGCCCACCGCCACCGGAGCCGATTTCGCCGTCGACGAGGACGTCGCCAACGACAGCGAGCGCAGCCACGTGGGCGAGGACGTATCGCTTTTGGTCTTTTCCCGCCCCTTCGTGGAGACGGCCCTGACCCGGGCGACCATCCAAGAGGTGGTGGCCTGGGCCGACCCGACGGGTCGGGTCTTCGTCGACTTCGAGACTTCGGCCGAGCTCGGCACCGTCGGCTTCGAGCTCCTTCGTTGGAGCGAGACGGTATCGCGGCCGGTGGACGGAGCTTCGATACTGGTGGAGCCAGGCCGGATCGGGGGGGCGTCCTATCGCTTCGTCGATCCCGATGCCCACCTCGGTGAACGCGTCGTGTACCACCTTAAAGAACGGGAAGCCGACGGCGGGGTAGTGATGCATGGCCCCTTCGAAGTCGTTGTGACGGAACCCGACTATCGCGTGGACCTGAGCCCCTCCGACGCGGCGTCCGCTCGGCGCGTTCGCCCCCTGGACATGGGCACGGTGGTCCGCGCCAGTCGCTCGGTCTCCGAGAGGCTCGACCGCCATTACGAGCGCGAGGCGTTCACGACGCCGCTTGCGTGGCGATCCTTCCCTGCCCTCAAGATCCTTACCCCACGCTCGGGGGGCGTCGCGATCGTTCACGCCGCCGCGCTCGCCCGCGCCTGGACGCTGCCGGTGGCGATCGTCGAGCGGTGGATCACCGACGGCGACCTCGACCTACTTCACCGCGGGCGACCGGTGACGTACGTGCCTCGAAACGACCTGATGTTTTGGGCTCGTCCACTCGACGACCTCGACAATCCGGCAAACGTCTACTGGTTGGCGGTGGATCCGGGGCGCGTGTCGGCGCCGGCCCGCCCACTTCGACGCCGGCCTTCCGGTACCCCACAAACCTCGTTTTCGGCCTCGTTGCGGCTCGAGGAGGATGCTCTGCCCCTCACGGCGGTGGCTCGGGCGCCGGGCGCGTCCGACTTTTGGCACTGGCACGGCTTCGCGGGGGCCGATCCCCGGTACGCTTCCGAGGTCTTCACGCTGTCCATTCCGCATCCGGTTGGCACAGGCCCGGCCGACCTACGGGTACGCATGGTGGGCGTGAGTGATGCTGCCCACGAGGTCGAGGTTCGACTCGGTTCTCGGTACCTAGGCGTAGTTCAGGGCCGCGGCTTCAAGACCTTCGAGCAGACGTTCGCCCTCGACCCCTCGTGGCTCGGGTCGGGCCGGGTCGACGTCGAGCTGACCGCGCTCGACCCGGAGGGCCGGGCGTCGAGCTTCGCCTATCTGGAGGGATTCGACGTGGCGTACCGGCGGCGTCTGGTGCTCGAAGACGGTCGCCTGGAGTTCGAGGCCGAGCGGTCGGGAGCCGTGCGGGTCGACGGCGCCGCGTCCACGTCGGTTTTGGCCTGGGACATCTCCGATGCCGACCGACCGCGGGAGCGCTCGGTGCGCGTCGACGCCGCCTCCACCGCACGATCCGTGTGGTTCAACGTCCGGCGCGGTCATCGGTACGTGGTTCAGGATTTGGCTCGGATCCGCGCCCTGCCGTCGATCGTGGTCGACGAGCCTTCCAGGCTTCGCTCGTGGCGGAACGCGGCCGACTACCTGATGATCGTGCCCGGGTTTCTCGAAAAGCCGGCCATTCGCCTGGCCAAGCATCGGCGCAGTCAGGGCTTGCGGGTGGTGGTGGCCCGCCTCGAGGACATCTACGACGAGTTCAACGACGGCCTCGAGGGACCGGAAGTCATCCGCGACTTCCTTGTTCACGTGGCCGACACCTGGAGCACGGCGCCTCGCCAGGTGGTCATCGTGGGCGCCGGTCACTTCGATGCGCTCGACCGGCTGGGGTTCGGTCGGCCGAGCGTGCCGACGCTCCTCGTCGACCGACCGGGGGAAGGGCTCTTCGTGTCGGACCCGGCATTCGCGGCTCGCGATCCGTCGGGAGGCTTCCGACAGCTGGTCGGGCGCTTGCCGGTGAGCTCCGCCTCGGAGCTCGACCGCCTGGTCGAAAAGATTCAAGACTTCGAGCGGCGAGGCCCGTCGGGACACCCCCTGCTCATCGCCGACAATCACCGTCGAGGCGATAACTTCAGCCTGGATGTCCAGCGGCTCGAAGACGGTCTGTCGACCCCGGTCGAGACCGTCCTCTATGAAGGACAGTCCCTGGCTCTCGCCCGCTCTCGGATCCTCACGGCGTGGGGGCGCGCGCCGATCGTCAGCTATGTGGGGCACGGCGGCTTCGATCGCTTTTCGAACGACGGCCTTCTTCGGGTCGGCGACCTTCCCGCACTTCCGATCGACACGTACCCGGTCGTGATCGCTTCGACCTGTCTCGCGAATGGCTTTTTCATTCCCGAGTACGAGGCGCTCGGCGCAGCCCTGGTTCGTGCGCCCGACCGCGGCGCGATCGCGATGTACGCGCCGACCGCGATGTCCGACAACGGGGATGCCGTGCGCCTCAACGAGGCGATCCTCCGGGAACTGCAGACGCCGAGTCGAACGCTGGGGGACGTGCTTCAGGAGGCGATCGAAGACTACCTTTCTACGGGCCACCGTCCCCATCTCGTCGAGTTGTACACGCTGCTCGGCGACCCGGGCCTTCGCCTACCTTGACCCCAACCCCGGCGCGGGCCGACCCGGGCCAATGCCTACCTTGACCCCAACCCCGGCACGGGCCGACCCGGGCGCCGCCCGACCCGCGGGTTGAGCGCACCTTCGAACGACCTTAACCTTCACCTCGTCGACCGCCGGATGGATGAACTGCTTTCGACGGTCTTGCGGCGGTTGCCGGAGGATCGAACCGCACTACTCGAAGCGATCCGCAACGATGCGACCCGTTCGGCGCTCCTCGAGAGCGCGGCTCGACACGCGACCCTCGGAATCGTTTGGGAGGCGAGTGGCGGAAACCTGGGGCCGGACACGGAACGCTTCCGTCGCGCCGTGCGGCTTCAGCAGTGGGCGGCGGAGTCCGTGGATCGTGTGACGGCCGAAGTGGTTTCGGCGCTGGTCGCGGCCGACGTTCACTCGGTCGTACTCAAGGGGCCGTCGCTGGGCCGACGCCTGTACGGCTCGCGCGACGCTCGACGCACGAGCGACGTCGACTTGCTGGTGGCCCCCCCGCAGCTCGCGAAGGCGACCGGCGTCCTCGAGCGCCTCGGCTTTCACCGTCCGCCGACGGCGGGAGGAGGCCGCGGGCGGCATCACGCGTCGGTGTTCATGCGCGACGGCGAGCCGACGGTGGACTTGCACGACTGCCTCAGTCTGAGCTTCGGCGTCCCGCTGGCGGCGGGCGAGTTCCTCAGTCGGTCACGGCCCGACCCATCCGACCCCCGAGGGGAGGTACGGATCCTCGAGGCCCACGACGAGTTTCTTCATCTATGCGTTCATGCGGCGGCTCATCGGTTCGAACAGCTGTCGTGGCTCTTCGACCTCAAGCTCTATGCGGCACGGTCGGACATATCCCTAGCCCGGGTCCGAAAAGATGCGGGTCGCCGCGGCCTGAGCGCGGCGGTCGAGGTTGCTCTGGCCCTGGCGAACCGGCGGCTCGGAAAGCCCACGTCGTGGCTCGCCCCAGGAGTTCGCCGTTTGCGGGGACGGCTGGCCGTCGAGCTCGCGTCGCGGCCGTCGTTCGCGGCGCCGTGGGCCCACAAGGCGCGTTCCCTGCTGCTGACTACGCTCATGGCCGACGATCTGCGGCGAGGGTCTCGACACGTGTGGGCCTCCGTCCACCGCTTCAGCTCGCAGCGGCAGGGCCGCATCTTTGCCGGGAGCCGCGCGTAGGTCGAACTCCCGACACCCGTACCGAGTGGACTCAGTTCAACCGAGTGAATCGCGCGTGTGGGGGGCATCGAAATCGATCGCTGGCCCGATGGGCACGATCGTCGTCGGATTCACCGACGTATGGCTCCCGTAATAGTGCTTCTTCGCATGTTCGAAGTTGCATGTGCGCTGGATCTCCGGCCGCTGGTACAAATCTCGGGTGTAGCCCCACAGGTTGGGATAGTCCGCCAAGCGGCGGAGGTTGCACTTGAAGTGCCCGAAGTAGACGAGATCGAAGCGTAGAAGGGTCGGCAAGAGTCGCAGGTCGGCTTCGGTGATGGAACTGCCGCAGAGGAAGCGCCGGGTGCTCAATCGATCTTCCAGAAAGTCCAGGGTCTCGAAGAGCGGCACGACCGCTTCCTCGTACGCTTCCTGGCTGGTTGCGAATCCCGATTTGTACACGCCGTTGTTCAACGTGTCGTAGATCCGGGCGTTGAGCGACTCGATCTCGCCCCGGTGCTCTTCCGGCAGGTAGTTGCCGGCCACGGCTCCGACTCCGTCGAAGGCCGAGTTGAACATCCGGATGATCTCCGACGACTCGTTGGAGACGATCGTGTTCTTCTCCTTGTCCCAGAGGATGGGCACCGTTGTGCGGCCGGTGAAGTTCGAATCGGCTGCCTGGTAGATGTTGTACACGTAGGACGCGTTGTTGATCGGGTCGGGGATGACGCCCGGGCCGTCCTCGAAGGTCCATCCGTTTTCGGCCATGTGCCAGTGCGTCACCGAAAGACCGATCATGTCGGTCAGTCCTTTCAGCGACCGATAGATGAGCGTTCGGTGCGCCCACGGGCAGGCGTACGACACATAGAGGTGATAGCGCCCGGCCTCGGCCGGAAAGCCCCCTTCTCCGGCAGGCCCTGGCGAGCCGTCGGCGGTGATCCAGTTGCGGAACTGCGCGTCGCCGCGAACGAAGCGACCGCCGGTCTTCTTGGTATCGTACCAGCGGTCTCGCCACTGGCCTTCCACGAGGAGTCCCATGCTGCGAGCGTGAACATTTCGCCCGAGGGCGCGACAGACAAAACGCCGTCGAGAGCGTTTCACGAACAAGTACGCTCTGTTCTTGCTCCCAGCGAAACGGGTTCGTCAGCGCCCCACGTGCCGAAGCCGCCGAGTCCCGGAGAACATGCCGAGGTCGAGGAGCGCGGCGACTCCCACCAGAACCCAGCCGAGATCGGGCACCTCCCCCGCGGGTCGAAGGCTGTTCATCGCGTACGCGAACGCGAGCGTGGTGAAGGGCAAGAAGAAGAAACCCAGGACCGGCCACCAGGTCTGATCGTAGGCGCGGCCGATGTAGCCGCCGCCGAAGAGCCACAAGCAGAAGAGGGCCAGGCGGGGCATGCCCAGGAGGGCCAGGCCGATGAGACAGGGCATGCCTTCGTGCCATCGCACCAGCACGCGCGAGTCAACCAGCCGTGAACTTTGGCGAATCCTGAATTGGTCCTCGACTGCAGGGCACGGATGAGGCGCCGGCCGCTCCGACGCATTTGCGCGTCGCGCCGGGGCTCGTGGGGTGAGCCCGCGCCATCGAAAATCTGAGAGCCTGTCTGCCTGGTTAGAACTGCTCGGCGCGTCATGCCATTTCGATCGCGACGCTCGTACACTCCCCGCCATGAGCCTCGTGCGCGCTGGCCTGTGTATGGCCCTGTTCGCTCTGCCCGCCTGCAGCGACAGTTCCGATTCGGAAGAAGAAGGGGCACGCTGCGGCAACGGACGACTCGATCCGGGCGAGACCTGCGACCCCGACGCGCCCCTCGTCGCCGGACGCTGCCCGGCGAGCTGTGATGATGGGATCGCGTGCACTACGGACACTCGAGTTGGTGCGGCCGACGCGTGCACGCTACGCTGCCAGTACGACGTCGTGACGGCATGCCTGGACGGGGATGGATGCTGTCCCTCCGCCTGCGACGCCGCCTCCGACGCCGACTGCTCCGCTTCCTGCGGCGACGGCATTCTCGATCCGGGCGAGACGTGCGACGGCGACTGTGTCGCCGTCTGTAGCGACGAGGACGCATGCACGCAGAACCGCCGGCTCGGCTCGTCCTCCGACTGCAGCGCCGAGTGCGTCTTTCTCCCCGTCTCGGAGTGCGTGGCCGACGACGACTGCTGCGCGGTTGGATGCACGTCCGAGACCGACACCGACTGCTCGGATAGCTGCGGCGATGGCGTCGTCGACCCCGACGAGAGCTGCGACGGCGACTGCCCGACGAGCTGCGAGGACGACGGCGACGCCTGCACCGAGGAAGTCCTCACCGGTTCTCCCGAAACGTGCAGCGTGACCTGCTCGTCGCGACCTCTCACGGCGTGCGTCGACGGCGACGGCTGTTGTCCGTCGAGTTGCTCGTTCTCGAACGACGACGACTGCGAGAGCAACTGCGGGAATGGCGTGGTCGATCCCGGCGAGACGTGCGACGGAAACTGCCTTTCGAGTTGTTCCGGCATACCGGTTCCGGCCTGCACCGAGGAGGTCCGGCTCGAGGGTTCGGCGGACCGCTGCAACGTCCGTTGTCGCGAGATTCCGGTGAGCGCGTGCCGCGACAACGACCTGTGCTGTCCGTCGGGCTGCACTCCCGACGACGACGACGACTGCGCGGTGGCCAGCGGCGCGGTGGGTAGCCCCTGTCAAACGGCCGCGGATTGCGCCGGTGGCGGACGCTGTCTGGTGTCCGTGGCCGCGAGCATCCCCGCGGTGCTCATGCCGGGTGGGTACTGCTCGGTGGACTGCGAATCGGGTGGTCTGTGTCCGAGTGGGGCGGTCTGCTCGTTCCTCGATGACTTCCCTCGCTGCTACGACGCGTGCACCGTCGACGGCGACTGTCGTCCCGGCTACGAGTGTCAGAGTCCCTTCGAAGAGGGACCGCTGTGCTTCCCGCCGTTTTGAGATCGCGCAAGAGACGGGGCCGCAGGTTCACGGCGCACGTCCACGGAACCAGAACTCGAGGGAAGCCGGCACGTTCAGTGGCAGCCAAAGGAACGGCTCGACGAGGTCCGACGTGAGGAAGTCCGTATCGGGGGGGGCGGTCGGACAGGCCCGAAAACACAGCCCGCGACGGTTTCCGCCCTGGGAAAGAGTCACGGCCACGAAAAGGTTGTCGTTCGGTCCGAGCTCCAGCGGCGGCTCCAGCGGCCACGCCACCGTGCGCCGCTCGAGGTCGACCGAGGGGTCGACGTCGAGGGTCGCGACCAGCGCCTCGGTCTGACCGGGGAGAGCCGGTGGTTCGTCGCCGGGACCACGATAGAGTTCGACTCGATGCGCGAGTCCCGCCATGCAGGCGGCGTTACCGCCGTCGAGGCCGTAGCCGATGGCGTCGATGAGATAGGGTCTCGTCGGGGGCTCGATTCGGACCGCGTACCGGCGGCCGAGGTCCGAGGGATAGCTGGGAATGACGGTCGCGCTGCATGCTTCGCAGGCCGGGCCGGCGCCGCACTCTAGACTGGACGCTTCCACGCCGGAGCTCGGCTCTCCGCATGCGACCGCTACCCCGGCTAGCAAGGCTCCGGTCGTCGTCGTCAGCGCCGACCTCATGACCGGTTTGTAGCCGTTCGGCGCCGAATGCGGAATCGCTGGCCTGCTCGGGTCGAGCCGGTTAACCGATGGCGACCGGATGCTCGTCGAAAGCAACTTCACACCGCTTCGACTGGCCCAGCGGAGCTGGTTCGTCATCGCCATTTTGACGTTGATCGCGTACGCCGCGAGCTGGAGCTACGAGCTCTCGATGCAGGATCCTTCGGGGATCTCGCAGCTGGCGGTCGGCTTTCTGATCGCGGCCGTGTCCATCTTCTTGTCGTTTCGCTTCAGCGAATCCTACGAACGCTGGTGGGAGGCGCGGAAGCTCTGGGGTGCACTCGTGAACTGCAGCCGCGGCTGGGGGCAGCTCGTGGTCAGCGGGATCCGACCGGGACTGCCGGGGGCCGAGACCGAGGAGGGTGCGACGGGGCTGCAGCGGAGTTTGGTTTTTCGGCAGATCGCGTTCGTGAATGCCCTCCGCATATCCCTGCGCGAAGGGCCTCGCTACGAAGACGCGCCCGACGAGTACGACGAGCTGGCGCGCTTCGTGGCGCCGACGGAACTCGAAGAGCTGAGCGCTCGCCCGAACATCCCGACGGCCCTCCTCGAGCGCCAGGCGCGGGAGATCGGAGCTTGGGCCACGGCGAGCGCCGATACCGCGCTCTACTGGCAGGAGCTGGCATCGCTTCTTCGGGCGAACGCCGACATTCAGGGAGGATGCGAGCGCATCAAGAACACGACGTTCCCGGCGCAGGTTTCGGCCGCCACCCGATACATGGTCTGGGCGCTGAGCCCTCTCATCATGTTCTCGATCATCGAGCAGTCTCAGATCGACGATCTGATCGAGCTTTCGCTGGTCGTGTTCGTAGCGGCCGTCTTCGTGGTGATCGAACAGCTCGGACGCGACCTGAAGGATCCGTTCGAGAACCAGCCCAGCGATACGCCGATGACCGCGCTCTGTCGGACGATCGAGCGTGATCTCCTGGGGATGCTCGAAGAAAGCGAATTGCCCCCGCCGATACGCCCGTCGGCGGGCGTTCTGATGTAGGGGAGGTATTCGTCGGGGACCACGGCGTGCTAGCGGGCCGTATGTTCCGCCCGGCGCTGCTTTGCACCCTCGTGATCGTGGCTGTCAGCGGCTCGGCTCGAGGAGCGAATCGACGCTCTTTCCTCTTCGGTCCCGAGGCGGTCACCACCGGCGCGGCGCTCACGGCTCGCTCGCGGGGTACGGAGGCGCTGTTCTACAATCCGGCGGGCCTCGGCGGACAGGTGACCAACCGACTCGATCTGTCCCTCACGGCGCTGAACGTGCGTTTCGAGAACGTCGGAGACGGGCTCGTCGTTCAGTTTCCCGACGGGGAAGAGAGTACCGACGTCTCCGCGTCCGAGTTCTTGCCCACGCCGTCGGCGCTCGTCTTCGCGCGGCGCGCGTCCGAACAGCTCGGGTGGGCCTTCGGCGTGTACGTGACGAACAACTCCGACCGCCGCTTCGATTCTCGTATCTCGCGGGATGGGATCGACGTCCCTGACCTCGACGAGCCGGTCGACTCTCGGTCCGGTGTGACCTCGCAAGATCAGGAAAAGACATATCTTATCGGTGGCGGTGTTGGCTGGGAGTTTCACCCGCGGCTCCGGCTGGGCGGCGGTTTGTTCCTGTTCTACAATCGCACGGTCAGCAGCTTTCAGCTGTTTTCGACGGCGGCGACAGAAAGCGGCGACAGCGAGGCCTTCTTCCTCGCGGCCGAGTCCAGCGATGTGAAAGTCGTAGGGTTGGCGCCGACCGTCTCCCTACAGTGGCAACCGATCGATCCGCTCTACGTCGCGGCGATCCTGCGCCCGCCGGCTTTCAGCATCTTCACTTGGGGGGAGCGAGCGCCGCTCGCCTCGTCGCCGGGGCAGGGCGACCAGCTTCTGACCTCGGAGCGAGAGGAGATCTCGGATTTCACGTTCGAACCGCTGACTCCGCTCTCCGGCGAGCTCATGGTGGTGTTCGAAAATCCCACGTACGCCCTCGGAGCGACGTTCGAGCTCGTGGCGCCCATCAACGACGAAGGGATCCTTTTGATCGATACGACGTTCCAGTGGAATCTGCGGGTGGGTGGTCAGTATACGTTCAGTGACGCCTTAAGCGCAGGGATCGGGTTCTACACCGATCGGGGAATCGACCGTGATCTTCCGACGCAGCCCGCATCGGGACTCGACTACTATGGCACGACGGCGGGGCTCACGCTTCACCGGGAGTTCGGCGACAAGACACGCGTCGGCTTCAATACGACGCTTTCCGTCGGCTACGCTGCAGGAGTGGGCGACGTCGATGCGATCGTCATCTCCGGTCTGGGCGGCCTGGACGACATTTCCACCCGGCCTCAGCGCGTGCTCTTTCACGAGTTCACGCTGAACTTCGCCAGCGGCTTCGAGTTCTAGCTTCGTGGTCGAGCCGAGCGACGACCAGCCTCCGGTACGGGAGGCGACCCGATCGTGGGCCCCGTGTGCGGTTGGGCACCGGACCGCGATGGTCATTGCACTGAGCCTCGTGGGCTGTCGAGGCTGCGAGTCACGGGTGGACATCGACCCCGACGATCCTCATCAGACGATCGTGGGTCTCGGCGCCTTCGGTGCGCAGCGAGTCCTATGGGAGTCACCGCCTTTTTATGACGAGGGCTTTCCGGAACGGGTCGTTTTCGACTTCGGAGCCAGCGCGATTCGCATGCCGGTCTATTGGGACTTCGAGGTCGACAACGACGACGAGGACCCCCACCACTTCGAGTGGAGCCGCTTCCGGTTCGGGCCGGACTCGAACAACGGGAGGTACTTTAGGTACCTGCGGGAGCTTCGCCGCGTGAGCCCCGACCTGCTGCTCGTCTTCACGACCTGGACCCCGCCCGTGTGGATGAAGCTGGAGGCGGATGATGACCTCGCGCCTTTTTGCCGCGGCCAGTGCGGGGGGCGGCTGAATCCAGACCTGCGCGAGGAGTTCGCCGAGTACCTGGCGGCTTTCGTCCAGGTCGTCGAGCGCGAGACGGGCTTTCCGGTCTATGCCCTGAGCCTCCAGAACGAACCGGTCTTCGCCAATCCCTTCGAGTCGTGCGTCTACGATGCCGACGCGTACGCCGCGACGCTCGAGGTCGTCGGCACACGTTTTCGGACAGCGGGCCTCGGTACGCGGTTGTTCGGGCCCGAGCACATGCCGTCGTATGACCGAAACGACGCGGCCGGCTTCTTCGCGAGCATCCTCGATACGCCGGAGGTTGCCGAACACCTTCACGCGTACGCCGTGCATGGCGGCGGTACGCCGCGCGATTGGCAGCGGCTGCATGCCCGGGTTTCCGCCCAAGGGAAGCCGCTATGGATGACCGAGACCTCCAATTTCGAGCTGAAGGGATGGGAGCTCGGGTTGTTCAAGGCTCGAGAGCTCCATCGGGCGCTCGTTCATGGTCACGTCGAGCTCTGGCTCTACTGGGCCTTTCCGGACCAGCTGCTCGACGACGACGGCGATCCGGAACCCGTGTACCGAGCCCTTCAGCCGTACTTCCGCGCGATCCGACCGGGCTACCGTCGCGTGAGCGCGGTTGCGTCGGACCCGAGCCTCCACGTTTCGGCGTTCGTTGGCCGCGAGGAAGTGGTCGCTCTCCTGTTGAACCCCACCCGACAGCCCGTGAGCATCCGACCGCCGTCCGTCGGCGGAGCGCCTCCCGGCGAGCGCCGGCGTTCCTCGGAGACCGAATCCTACGTCGCGCTGGACCCGCTGGACGGTGGTGCCTTGGTTCTCCCGGCCCGTAGCATTACCGCCCTGACGTGGGAGCGACCGCGGCGTTAGAACGCACACTCCAAGGACCGAGCTTGCAGGTGCTGGGCCAGACCGAGCGCGCCAAAAGAGGGGCGACTGCCGCCAGTTTTCTGATGCGGGAGCGCCGAAAGCTCCCAAGGGATTGAAATCATTGTCGAAAGTCTTCGTCATTAGGCGCTGGGAAAAGGCGTCGCCACGGCCTTGACACACCCCGCCAGGTTGTGATGAATGCGCCTCCTTCCGGCGGCCCGGGCCATGGTGGCTCGGGATCGGGCGGAAGAGGAGGTGCTGACGCCGCGACGTTCGGCCGAGGCGCTCGAGATATCGCTTCGCGATCGGTTCTGGGCGGCCAAGCCCCCGGTCATCGGAGAGTGATTTCGAGCCTGTCGCGAACGGCGTGGGGAAGACGAGACGGACCGAGCTTCGGTGCAAAGCGTGCGCGCAGTTATACCGAGGTTTCGAAGGAAGACGTGGGCGAGCCGTCGCCGACGATGAGTCTTCAGCGGGCCCATGACGGCCCGGTCCTGTCCCATCTTTTCATGCGGAGATGCACGTCCACCTGGTTCGTAAGGGACCGGGACTGAGGGCTGTTTGCCCAAGGAGCTTTGAGCGGATGCCGACGATCAACCAGCTGATCCGGAAGGCTCGGAATGAGCCGCACGTAGGTACGAAGTCCCCGGCGTTGAAGTCATGTCCTCAGCGACGAGGTGTGTGCACGCGCGTGTACACCAGCACCCCCAAGAAGCCGAACTCCGCTCTGCGGAAGGTGGCTCGCGTGCGGTTGACCAACGCCATCGAGGTCACGGCCTACATCGGGGGCGAGGGTCACAACCTTCAGGAGCACTCCGTCGTGCTGGTTCGCGGAGGTCGAGTGAAAGACCTTCCCGGTGTTCGCTACCACATCGTTCGCGGAACGCTGGATGCGTCGGCGGCCGAAGGTCCGTCCAACACCAACAAGCTGAAGCGTAACAAGGGCCGTTCCAAGTACGGCGTCAAGAAAGCCCGCTGAGGAATACGAGCATGCGTCGTCGCGAGTCTCCCAAACGAAAGGTCCTGCCCGATCCGAAGTTCCAGGACCGCCTGGTCGCCAAATTCATCAATGCTCTCATGAGCAGCGGCAAGAAGGCGGTCGCCGAGCGCATCTGCTACGGCGCCTTCGACATCGTCGAGCGCAAGACGAGCGGCGAGGAGCCGCTCTCCACCTTCAAGAAGGCGCTGGAGAACATCAAACCTCGGATCGAGGTGAAGTCCCGGCGCGTCGGTGGCGCGACTTTCCAGGTCCCGGTCGAGGTTCGGCCAGAGCGTCGCACCTCGCTGGGGATGCGATGGCTCATTACCTACGCCCATAAGCGCGGTGAGAAGACCATGGTGGAAAAGCTGGCCGGGGAGATCCTCGACGCGGCCGAAGGTCGAGGAGCGGCCGTCAAGAAGCGCGAAGACACTCACAAGATGGCCGACGCCAACAAGGCGTTCGCCCACTTCCGGTGGTGAAGAGCAGTCGAGTCTGAGTCATGGCCGCCCCGTCCACATATCCGCTCGAGCGGGTCCGAAACATCGGCATCATGGCCCACATCGATGCCGGTAAGACGACCACCACCGAGCGCATCCTCTACTACACGGGCATCAACTACAAGATAGGTGAAGTCCATGAAGGTACGGCCACCATGGACTGGATGAAGCAGGTGCTAGAGCGCGGCATCACC
>CAYYOT010000051.1:0-34285 GCA_964473255.1 uncultured Myxococcales bacterium
AGCGCGCTTGACTGGGGGTCAAGAGGCCGGAGGTTCGAATCCTCTCGCCCCGATTATCAATTCAGGGACCTAGCGAACAGCCTCCCTGGCCCGTGTCCAAAACGTGTCCATCCGCGCCACGAACCCGGTGGTTGTGTCGCTGAACGAGCCTGGTCCGCCTCCCGGAGGTTGGCCACGTGGCGAAGACGAAGAAGCCGCTGAAGAATCTGGTTCAGCTCCCTCGGCTGCTCAACGTTCGACTCCTGGCGACTCCCGCCGCGCCTCCTCGTGGGCTCGCCCGTCACGGAGCTCGGTCGGCGCTGAACCGTGCGCAGTAGGTAACGCTTCGCGTAACGATCCGAAAGCGGTTCAGCCGCAGGGGGCTTGCGGCGCAACGGGGTACGCTGTATGTTTTCTACGGTAGATTTCTTCCGGAGCCAGCCATGAGCTTTGCCACACAACCCCAGCTCGAGCCCGGCCGCGCCTACCGCACTCGGGACCTGCGCCGGTGGAGCGCGAACCCCACGCGGCTCGCGCGACGGCTTGTGGACGAGGGCAAGCTGCGAGAAGCCGCGCACGGGCTCTACTACGCGCCCATCCCCACCAAGTTCGGCCCGGCGCCTGCCGCCGGCGAGGAGCTGCTTCGCGCGTACCTCGGGGGCGAGCCCTTCCTCATCACGGGCCCACCGCATTGGAACGCGCTCGGCCTCGGCTCGACTGCGATGTTCGCGGTGACCCTGGTCTACAACACGCGCCGGACGGGCGACGTCGTCCTCGGCGGGCGGCGCTTCTTGCTGCGTCGCGTGTACTTCCCCGAGGCCCCCACCGCGGAGTGGTTCGTGATCGACCTGCTCCAGCACCACGACATGGCGGGCGTCGCGCTGAGCGAGCTGCGCCAGGGGCTCGTGGACACGCTGCGGCTCGGCCGCTGGGATCGCGAGCGCTTGCGGGAGATGGCCGAGACCTACGGCACCAAGGCGACGCTCGCCCTCGTCGAGGGTGCGCTCGACGAGACCGAGGCGAGCGCCGCATGACCTTCGTCCATGACGACCCGGAGTTCGTCGCGTTGCTCGCCCAGGTCTCGGCCGAGACCGGCATCGCCGCCGCGCTCGTCGAGAAGGACTACTGGATCACCCACTGCCTGTGGGCGCTGCATGAGGCGAAGCTCGCCATCTGGTTCAAGGGCGGCACCAGCCTCTCGAAGGGCTTCGGGATCATTGAGCGCTTCTCCGAGGACCTCGAGCTCATGATCGAGCGCGGCGGAGTCACCACGCTGCCCGAGGTCACGAACTGGGCGAGCACGAACAAGGGCCCGACCGCTCAGCGCCGCGCGTTCTACGAGAGGCTGCCGGCCGCGTTCGCGATCCCTGGAGTGTCGGTCGAGATCGACCTGCAGCGGCAGGACAAAGACGCGCGCGCCGCCGACTACATCGGCCGCTACCCCGGCGCCCACGTCACGGGCTTGCCGAGCGCGATGAGCCCCTTCGTCCGCTTCGAGGTTGGCCGCGCGCGCGTCGTTCCCTTCGCCCTGATGCCGCTGACCTCCTTCGTGCACGACCACCTCGCGCGCCTGGGGATGAGCGACGACTACGTCGACAACCGGCCACGGGCGGTGCGCTGCGTCCACCCCGTCGTCACGCTCCTCGAGAAGCTCGACGCGCTATCGCGTCGCTACAACCACGACGTCGTCGAGGCCGACGGCTTCGTGCGCCACTACGAGGACGCCGCTCGCATCATCGGGGCGCTGGACCGGCTGCCCCCGATCGAGACGACCGCCCTCGCGCTCGCCGAAGACATGCTCGCCGAGAAGGGCATCGCCGCGCTGCCGAGTTCGGACGACCCGTCGCTGGTGCTCGATGACGCCACGAAGCGCGCAAGCGTGGAGCGGTCCTACGCCAGGATTGCGCCGATGTTCTGGGGGCCACGCATCCCGCTCGACGAGGCCTGCGCCACAATCCGCGCGTGGGTCGGCGCGCTGCGCCGGTGACGTCGGGTTCGTCGTAGCCTCGGGATGGGTCTTCCGGTCGGTCTCGAAGCCCGGTGAGCCAGACTTCGAGTTCGATGCAGAGGGCGAAGCTCCTGAGGTCCCCGCGCTCGATTCGGTGGGGGTCCTTACGGCCGACCTGCATGGTTCGGAAGTTCCGGACCAGGTCCACGAGACGGCACCAGAACTCGTTGGACTCGGGGTCTATGACGGCCTCTTGGTCTCGGCCGACTTCGTGGCCGGCCAGCTCCAGGACGAGTCCGATGGCGTCGAACAGTTCGCCGTAGGTCGGCGGGGCGCCATCGTTCGACAAGCCGATTCCTGGGCAAGTCCAGGGCTGGCATCCTCCTCGACTCGATGCACCATCTGTATACGCAAGCCGGCTTTCGAGCCGGAAGGAGGATGTCCAGCATGACCAACCTGGAACCACGCACGCGTCGGCGGGTGCCTTGCGGGAACGAGGTTCAACGCCAGAGGGCGCTCAGGTCGTCGCAGCGCTCGGTCTGGATGGCTTGCGCGTAGTCTTCCGTACTCTCTTCGAAGATGGACAGGCACAGACCGGAGCTGGCGTTGACGATCCGGTACAGGTCTCCATCGGGAACGAAGCGCCATCGCTGATGGTTGACGTTCGTGCAGTTCGCCTGAATGAGTCCGACGTAGTCGTCCGAGCTGCCGCCCTCGGGTTGGATACACTTTCGGCTCTTTCGATTCCGGAGTTGGTAGGCGTCGTCGCCCGCCGCGATCCACCTCCACTCCATGTTGGGGTCGGTGTGGCAGCCGTACTGGATGATGCGGGCCCCGCTCGTGGTCGCCCCGCCGTTCACGTCGAGGCAACGCCCGGACCGGCCGTTGATGATGTGAGCGTGGGGCGTCGTCCCCTCGAGTCCGTCCGCGATGTGATGCTTCGGAGTCCAGCCGCAGCCCGCCAGGCCGACGATGAGGGTCGCGGCAACCAGTCCGCTCTCGGGTGCTCGGGTCATGCTGTGCATCCACCCAACCCTAGGCGGCACCAGGGGCGGCATCAAGACGTCCACTCGGCGCGCTTCCATCGTCCGAGCGAATGACCTGTGCCGTTGACGTCGTCGAAACGACAGGCCAGATCTAGGGCGCGGAGCAAGCCGGTCGGTGAGAGACCACTCGGTTCCGCCACCGGTCGAGGGACCATGCAACGGCTTCATTCTGGGTATGACCGAGCTGCCTTGGCCTTATCATGCGCATTGGCCATCGGCTGCGAAGTGGATGCGACGACGGGAGCATCCCAGGACGCGGGCTTCGATGATCGGACGCGGGCCCATATGCCGGACGGCTCGCCCGACGCGGGCGGGGCACCGGACACGGGCGCTATCGCGGTCGACGGCGGCCTGCCCGATGCGCAAGGAATCGACGGTGGGGCTGGGGATCCGACGCCGCCGTACGCGCAGAACGTGGTCGCATTCGAGCCCGGACCAGGAGCGCTCTTCGGTCATGACAACCTTCCCGACGTGGTCCTTGGGCCTCCGCAGCCGCTGGGAGCTGGGGGGGCGCTCGACGTGGTCTCCTTGGGGCCGAACGGGTTCATCGTCTTGGATTTCGGCAACCAAGCCATCCTGAACGGTCCCGGCGCCGACTTCATCGTCTTCGAGAATGCGTTCCGCATCGACGGCGGCGGTGTGTTCGCCGAGCTCGGGGAAGTGTCGGTGAGCGTTGATGGGCAAACGTGGGCAACCTTTTCCTGCGACACGGATGGAACGGGCGACGGCCAGTTTCCGGGCTGCGCCGGCTGGACCCCGACGGAGATGTACGATCCGGACACCGTCATCCCGCTGGACCCGGCGCTTACGGGAGGCGATGCCTTCGATCTCGAAGAGCTCGGCTTAGAGGCGGTCCGGTTCGTCCGCGTTCGCGATCTCGCCGGAGGCGCGGGACCAGCAGCTGGGTTCGACCTCGACGCTATCGGGGCCATCCATCTAGGGCCCCTCGACCCCTGATCATCCGCCATCGTTTCTTCAACGAGTTGTCACCGCCCCCCGCATTCTGCCTTTGACGCGGGGCTCGGCGTACGCCACAAAGGCCGTGCTCTTTGAAATGCTGTGACTCGGGCGGTTCCCTAACGGGTGAAAAGGGAAGGTGGTGCAAGTCCACCGCGGTCCCGCCGCTGTGAGAGGGGACGGAACCTCGAGGCGTGGCATTTCCAGCCACGCCCACCATTCGCGTCGAAACGCGGAGAAGGTCGAGCCTTCCGCATGATCCTCGAGCCAGAAGACCTGCCGTCCGACTCAACTCTGAGATGGCCGCCGCATCGTGAGAGTATGCTGCGGTCCCAACCGCGACCGGTGACTGGCGGGTAATCCAGCATCGTTCGCTTGGAGAGACTCATGAACGTTACGATGTTGGCGCAGGATACCTGCGCTCGCTCACGCCACTCGTTGGCGGCCCAGAGTCGGTGCTGCACTCGGACCGGCTTCCTTTCCGTGATGGTCTTCATCGCCGGCGTACAACCCGCGGCGGCGCTCGACTTTGACAACCTCCGGCTGAGCGGGAGCTTTTCGCTCCCCGCGAATACCAGCGCCTTCGACGTCTTTACTGACGGTCGGATCATCGCCCTTGCCGATGATGAGGTCTTCATCGAAACAGCTCGCGGCAGCGCCACCTTCGCTTCGCAAGGTGTGTTGCCAAATGCCGACATCCCGTTCTTCGGGCCGGCCTTTTTGCGGCTTTCACCAGACGAGACGGAGATCGCCGTCGGCAACAACGGAGGAGCGTCGTTCTCCGATTTCGAGGTCGGCATCTTCAGCGTCGCCTCGCTCGCCGGTGACTGGTACGTCGCGAACCACTTCACGGCGGCCTGGATCGATGACCGGTATCTCGCGCTCACCGTCGGCGGACCACCGTCGACCGTCACCGCCCTCGACACCGACAGCACGAACTTCACGAATCCTCCGAACGTCACCATCGTCGGCGGGATCGGTGGATTCTCGGGAGACGTCACTTTCGACGTCGATGGAAATCTTTACACTGGAAACGGCTCGTCGACGCTGGGTCCCAGCCAGACCGGAACCATCAAAGCGTTTGCTCCGTCGACCTGGCGGCCGATCCTCTCCGGTTCCAGCACCGTCGCGGCACCTGATTTCGAAAACGATGGCACGGAGATCGTCGAGGTGCTTTCGGCCAGCCCGCTACGGTTTGATGCGAGCGGAAATCTCTGGGTTGGGGGTGGCAACTTCTTGAGCCCGCCAAACGCACTCGCCGTCGTCAACAGCTCGGCGGTCGACGATGCTCTCGATGGCCTGGGGGCCGCCGACGTGACGGACCCTGCTCGAGTCCGTTTGGATATCGACCCGGACACGACGGCCAGCGACAATCTGTATACGGGGATCGAGGTCGCAAGCGATCGCGTATACGTGACGGCCGACTTCACTACCGTCTTCACCTACATCGATACGGTGGCGTCGGTTCCGTTTGCGGGCGGCTCGACCCTCCTTCTCCTTGCCTCCGGCCTGCTCTTTGCCGGCGTTCGACGAAGAACCGGCTGATCAAAGACTCGAGCAGGGAAGAGGGCTGCAGAGACCTCGATGAGGCCGACGGTGTAGCGCTTGGCACGGACCGTCTGCGGCGGCCCGTACCTTCAGCCGGCACTCCATGCTCTCGCGCGGCGCCGCATTAGAAGGCCGATGGCGACGAGGGCCAAGGCGGCGATGACGGTCGAGAGGAGCGGCAGACTGGGGACGGTCGGCGTGGTGCTCAGCGTTCCGATGAAAACGCCGTCGTCGGTGCCGAACTCGCCGATGAAAACGAACTGGTTGTCATCGAAGCCTTGGTTGGAAAACCGAATGTCATCGAGTGTATTTCCGTCGACGTCGGTGGAGCCCGTCAGCACGACGTTCTCGATCACTCCACCGCGCTCGACGTAAAGGCCAATGTCGCTGTTGCTGTCGCTGGCCCAAAACATCGTCTCGCCGGAAGAGATCGAGACCTCCTGGAATCTGAAGAAGGTAGTCGTAGTCGATCCCGGCACACTGTCACCGACCTCGGCCACGACTCGCACCGTGCCGTTCGACCAGACGTTAGACGCCTTGGGCTCGCGTGCTGAACGCAACTTCTCCTTCGTCAATGGAAAGGTAGGATCTGAAGAAACTATAGGTGCCTACGCCGGTCGGTAGCGTCGTGTTCTCGTCAACTATGAGCGTCTCCGTGGT
The DNA here is from genome assembly GCA_964473255.1 of uncultured Myxococcales bacterium. Taxonomy (GTDB): domain Bacteria; phylum Myxococcota; class Kuafuiibacteriia; order Kuafuiibacteriales; family Kuafuiibacteriaceae; genus Kuafuiihalomonas. The sequence continues at coordinate 6,139 of CAYYOT010000051.1, forward strand.
GCCGTCCGACGTGTACAGACCGAGGTAGTTGCTGCCGACCGCAGGATCGATCTCGGCGAAGAAGGCGACCGTCCCAGCTTCGTCGACGGCTAGAGTTTCGTCACGAGCGCCGAGGGCGAACGCGAACTCGATGAACGCGTCACCGGGACTCCCGGGAACGCTGTCGTTTTCGTCGACGATCGGAGTCGCCGTAGCATCGCGGTAGATGCCGTCGAGCCCCGCGTCGTTCCGTCCATTGTAGTAGACAGAGCCCGCGCCATCGATCACAGCCTCCCCGTTGGTCACGAAGTCCATTTCGGCGACGCCCGGAGGAGGTGAGGTACCATCGGCGGCGATGGGAGTTGTATTCTTGAGAACGCGTTGTCCCACGGTGACGCTGGCATTTTCGTCGATCCAAGCAACATCCCCGTCTCTGATCTTCGGCACGGCTCTGCGGTTTATCAGCGTTGGGCCGAGGCGGGTGCCTGCGGTTCCGGGCGTGGCGACGTAGACCTCGTTGTCCAGGCCAACGGATCCATTGGCCTGATAGACGACCGTTCCGTCGTCGATCGACGCCTTGTAGAGCTCGCTGAAGCCGGTCTCGGTGGTGTCGCGAACGGTGGTGAAGGTCTGAGCGAAACTTGGTGTGGCCCACAGCGTCATGGCTGTGGCCAAGGTGATGCCGGGTTGACGTGTCATGGAGTCCTCCTACGGGTTGGATTCGCATTCGGTACGCAACGCAGGTCACATGCCGGCGACAGAAGGACGATGATCGCGTGACAGTCCAGCTTGCAGAGGGGCCCTAGGTTTTGAGCTGGGCATTCGTGTCCGAGGAAGCCGGCCTTCCAGGAGACGCTCGACGTAGCCTTCCACTGTTGGGCTCTTGTCGTGAGCCCGTCCGTCGGCCGGCTAGAGCTTGGCGGCCATACCGCGGGCTTCGTAGCAGGCTTGGAAATAGAAGGGGAAAAAGCCTCCGGCGTTCGTGTTTCGAATCTCGAAGTCGATGACCGTGTCGCCGCCCACCTTCTTCGCTTCCGCCAAGAGGTCGCCGAGGGCTTCCTTGGGCTGTGGGATCACCGGAATGATGAAGAAGACTCGGTTGCAGCGAGCCACTTCCACTTCCTTGATCGGCTGGGGATCCTTGGCCACCTGAGCCTTGTGGGAGAGGGTGACCGGCCCCGGGGTCACCGGGAAGACGCAGGCCGACGACGAAAGCGCCAAGGCCAATGCGGCCGCGATGCGAAGCTTCATCACGACTCACCTCCCTTCACCTTGGCGAGCTCGCCTTCCAGGTACACGCAGCTCTGCTGGTAGATGAACGGGAAGCCGTAGCCTCCGGTCTTCAGCTCCGCGTCCAGGATGCCGTCGGCACCGTTTTCATCGAGGACCCGACTCACGAGGTTTTGGTGGTTGGGCGCCGCCTTTCCGAAGAAGATCAGGACCAGCAGCCAGTGGCTGCAGTCTTTCTCCTGGATGCGTTTTCCCATCGGCTCGAGTCTTTCGGGAAGGGGCTGTTCGGACATGACCGAAAAGCTCGCCGTACCCGTCATGGGTGCGCAGCCTCCCAGCCACAGGGCCAATGCCCAAGGCAGTCTCGCTCGCATGGCGTTGCCTTAGGCCCGGTGGGAGCTCGGATCAAGCCGGCCGAGTCACGTTGCGTCCGAATCGAGTTGGGCGGATCGCCCACTCATCACCTGCTGACCGGTCAAGGCCACGGGGTCCGCGGTCAGGGACCGAGGCGCCATCGACGGCGACGATGTTGAGCTCCCGTGTCGAGGGGCTCGATTCTCGATTCGTTGCGGTTTACCGAGCGGTGGTCGGGCTTGCCCAGCCTGGCCCCTGATGCCACACGAGGAACCACGGAGCCCGAGGAGACGGGGATGGCAAGGGTCGCGATGGTGAGGCGGCGACGCTGGACGCACTGGCTCTTGGCCGGAGCAGTCGGCGTGGCGGGAGCCTACGTGCTTCTCATCGTCGGGCTCAACGCCGCCATCCGAAGCCACACCATCGAGAGGGTCGTGAACGGCAGTCAGCCCGACGTAACCATGCGGATCGGCACCACGGAATGGACCTGGTGGCCGAACCGAATAAGAGGGAGCGACTTCACATTCCTGGTGCACGATCCCGGGGTCCAGATGGAGCTGCACGTCTCGAAGTTCGATGTGAGCTTGAACCTGGCGTCGGCCTGGCGAAAGACGGTCCACATGACGTCGGTCGTAGCTTCGGGCATCGAGATGAGGCTGCGGGCGACGCGGAAGCTGCCCGAGCTCTGTGCGGCGTCGTTCGGACTTCCTCCGATCTCGGGCCAGTCCGACCCGCCGGGTTTCGACACGGTCCCCTGTCTCGAGCAAGACGACACGGCGCGGAATCCGGCGCCGGACCCGGATCCCGAAGGAGTCGTGAAGGTCCGAATGGACCGCGTCGTCGCCCGCGATTGGCGTGATACCTGGATCGAGCATCACCGGCTCCGAGGTCCCATCTCGCTCGAGGGGAGCTGGGAGTTTTGGCCATCGGTCAGCACGACCGTCGTCCTCGACTTGATCGATGGCCGGGGGCTTCGGCTCACCACCAGCGGCGCCACCGAGGTCGAAGATCTCGACCTGTTCGGCCACCTCCACGTCGACGACCTGCAGTTTCGCGGCGACGCCGATCCTCTCGGGCCGATCTCGGGGACGATGGCCTTCGACGTCGAGGATGCGCTCCTCGACGAACTGCAGCGCACGTTCTTCTTTGCCACGCCTCGCGTGCCCAAAGGCATGCCCTTTCTCGCCGGCCGGGGTGCCGTGCGGGCCCAGGTCGAGGCGGAGGGCGGTACGCTCAATTGGTTCCACGCGCGCATCCGCGCGACCGATGCTTCACTTTTGCTCGGCAAGCACGAGATTCGTGGTGAACTGGAGGCCGCCCTGCGCGTTGACGCCTCACTTCATCCCACGCGCACGTATTCCCGCGGCTCGCGTCTCCGCTTTCGGGATTTTTCCGTCCAGTCGAGCGACGGGCGTACCGACTATGCGGATTCCGATTTACGGATCCGGTTTGCGGATGCGTCGTTTTTCGATGCTGATACGGTCCAGGTCGATTTGAAGACCGATGTCGAGCTCTCGCACATGGCTTCGGTCTTCGCCCTTCTTCCCGGCGGCCTTCCTTCGGAAGTCGCAAAGCTCATCATCGGCGGACGCCAACCGGCCCGCCTCCGCTTCCGCTACGTGGTCGCCGACGGCGTCCAGCGGATCGAGGACATCGACCTGAAGTCGACTCATTTCAATTTGGACGGGCGCATCACCGTCAGCCCTCGCTTCGGCGGCAAGCTCGTAGCCCATAGCGGACCCCTGCACATCGGATTCGACCTGTAGCTCCGCGGCCTAGGTAAGGTGGCTCGGCTGTGACGATGTCAGTTCTTCGATAGGGCACGACCGGGGGGAGCACCCGGCCGCACATCGTCCGCCATGGAGCCCCGGCACAGTCTGCGCATTCTGGGCGAGTGAGAGGTACGGGGAGGTAAAACCGTCGCGGTCTCCTCACAAAGGGCTTGCGCGATTGGCCGAAAGTCGGGACGCATCTGCGTACGCGTTTTTCCGCGTTTCTGGACACGTGAGGCCTTCATGTATCGCACATCAATCTATGCTGCCTTGATCCTGGCGCCGCTGTTGGGCGCCTGCGGGGATGACGAATCCGCCGGGAACGCCAACCTGGTCACCGAGAGTCGCCCGGCCACGCCCGATGAGTGCGCCAATGGTGGTGCCGTCATCACCACCGGGACGGACGACGATGGCGACGGCCAGATCTCGGACACCGAGGTCATCGCTTCGGAGACCGTCTGCGCCCCCGACGACGGCGACCAGGGCGATGAAGGCGACGACGGCGTCGACGCGCTGATTCGGCTGGCCGAAGAGTCGGCCGGCGCGAACTGCGAATTCGGCGGTCAGCGGGTCGAGGCCGGCCTCGACGCGAACGATAATGGGCAACTAGACGCCGGCGAGGTCGAGAGCACGACGTACGTGTGCGACGCCGCTCCAGGCAGCGACGGGGTCGACTATCTCGTTCGGACCTCCACCGCGGTCGTGGCCGAGTGCGACGACGGACCCGCGGTCGTCATCGAATCGGGCTTCGACGACGACGGCGACGGTCTTCTCGGCGATGAGGAGGTCGAGACGACGGAAGCCGTCTGCTTCGGACCGGACGGAATCGACCATCTGATCGACATCGATCCCGAGCCTCCCGGGGCGAACTGCCCCGTTGGCGGCCAGCGCATACGTCGAGGCTTCGACCGTAACGGTAGCGGCGCACTCGAGCCGACCGAAGTGGATGACGTCCAATTCTTGTGTGACCCGGTCGCCACGCTCGTGCGGACGAGCAGCATCGGCGCGGGTGATGACTGCGCCGCCGGCGGTGTTCGCATCGAAAGCGGGCTCGACGTCAACGGCGATGGGCAGCTCGAGGAAGTCGAGATCAATGCCACGCGGTTGGCCTGCGCGGGCGCGGATGGCACCTCGATCCTCGTACAGACCAGCACCCTGGCCCCGGGAGCCGACTGTCCCAACGGGGGCCTGCAGATCGTTTCTGGACTGGACGATGACGGCGACGGTGAACTGGCGATGACCGAAATCGACACGACGACGTTCGCCTGCGACGGCGATCCCGGGCAAGACGGCCGTGGAAACAGTGCCGCTCGCATTTCGGCCGAACCGGCCGGCAGCAACTGTACGCTCGGCGGCACGCGGATCGAGACCGGACCCGACACCGACGGTGACGGTCAGCTCGATGACGATGAAGTGACCCAAACCCGTTACGCATGCGACGGAGCCGACTTCGCGACGCTCGTCACCGTGGAGTCGGAACCGATCGGCGAGACCTGTCTGGCCGGCGGCCAGCGGATCCGCGAGGGCGTCGACGACAACGGGAATGGGATGCTCGACTCGACCGAGGTCGATTCCACGACGTTCGTTTGCTCGCCGCTCAATACGTTGCCCATCACCATCTTGACCGCGTCGGTGCCGAGCGCTTTCCGGGGGGCAGCGTACGAGACGGAGCTCGAAGCCCGGGGCGGATTCGGAACCTACGAATGGCAGGTGATCAGCGGGGCCTTGCCGGATGGGTTCAGACTGGACGCAACGGGCAACCCCAGCGAGATTTCGGGAACGGCCACGGCGACCGGAACCTTCGTTTTTGAGGTCGCCGTGACCGACTTCGTCGGCTCGGTCGCCGTCCAGACCTTCTCCATGCAGGTCGATCCTCCGCCCTGCGAGCCGGGCGTGGGCGGACTCGTCAGCGACGGCCCGACGTCGATTTCGATCCCGTCGGACCTGGGCGGCTCCGCTCACGGTATCGCCGTGGATACGAGCACGACCGGTTGGGTCTACATCCTCGAGACCACGGGTCTCTTCCGCTTCACCAAGGATGGAATGATGTCCGAAGACCTCGAAGCCCTTCCGGCCCTGGCGAGCCTCGAGTTCGGATATGACATCGAGTTTTCCGGTGACGATCTCTACGTGCTGGACGACTCGTCTTCGAGCACGTCGAATCGCGTGCAGCGGATCAGCACCGACGGGGGGCAAACCTTCCTGTACACCGATATGGTGAGCTTCCCGACCAATCCCGACGACCTCCGCGGAATCGCGGTCGACGGAACGACGGTGTACGTCATCACCCAGAGCACCTCCAATACCGAGCTTCTCTCGGCCGACATCTCGGGTGCCTTGCCCGCCACCGCCGTTTTGGAGGCCACGCTCAGTTCACTGAGTGGGTGTGCCGGCCTCGACTACGACGACGACTACTTCTACACCGGCTGCACCGGGCCCGACCGCGTGGTGCGAATCGACCGCACGACGTTGACCCCCGAAGACCTCACCACGAGCATCGATGCGTCGACCACCTACAACGCCCCCGTCGTCCAGGATGACGACGGTGACGGCAAAGCCGATGTGCTCTGGTTTGGGGGCTTCGACGAAATGGTCTACATCTGCAGCCCCGGCGACACGCTGCCGGTGTTCACGGGTGAGTTCGGCGCTGGGGAAGATGCCGACTATGGAGCCGCTCGCGACGCGGTCAATAACGTCCTGTGGCGCTACGACGAATCACCCGAAACCCTGTTCCGGTACGAGTGACGGAGACGAGATGCAAGTCATGAACAAGAATCCACTGCCGCTCTTTGTCGCTGCTCTGGGCCTGTTCGCCTGCGGCGAAACGACCGAGCAGCTTCCGAAGACCCCGCTGGTCGATACCGTGGACGCCTCGACCGAGCAGTGCGAAAATGGGGGAACGGTCATTCGGACCGGTCTGGACGACGATGACGACGGCGTCCTGAGCGACGGCGAAGTGGTCGCCGAGGAGGCGGTGTGTAACGGCGCCCCTGGTCAGTCCGGTGACGACGGCGCCGATGGGCAGCGGTCGATCATCGAGCAGACCGAGGAGCCCGCCGGCGCCAACTGCCCGAATGGCGGTGACCGCATCGTTGCCGGATTCGACGAGGACGGTGACGATCAGCTCGACCCCGAAGAGATTCAGAGCACGGCTTACGTCTGCGATGGAGCCGACGGCGCTCCGGCCGTCCGAGTTCTCACCGAAACCAGCAGCACGACCGATGACTGCCCTGCTTCCGGCGGCTCCGTGGTTCGCGTCGGGCTGGATGACTCCGCCGACGGCGTGCTCGACCCAGGCGAAGTAGATGTCGAGCGGACGATCTGCGGAGGTGAAGACGGAGATGCCTTTCTCGTCTTCGTCGATGCCGAGCCGGCCGGCGCCAACTGTCCAGCCGGTGGGCAGCGGGTCCGTAGCGGCTTCGACGCCAACGGCGATGGCCTTTTGGAAGACACCGAGACTGACGATGAGGAATTCGTCTGCGGTCCAGTGCCGACGATCACCGAGATTACCGACGTATCGGCGGGAAGCGACGACTGTCCGGCCGGTGGTCAACGCATCGACCTCGGGGTCGACGCCAATGGCGATGGCGTGCTCGAGGCGGGTGAAGTCGCACAGACCACGTTCATATGCAGCGGCCGGGACGGACGGGCGGTGCTCACCGATAGAGAAGACATCGGCGCCGGCGCCGAATGCCCGGCGGGCGGCGAGCGTCTAGCCTGGGGTCTCGACGACGATGCCAACGGCAGTCTGGAGCCCTCCGAGGAAGACGCGGTGACCTTCGTTTGCGACGGCGAGGACGGCGCAGATGGAACGGCGGGAGGCGCGGTTCGGCTCGAGGACGAGGCACCTGGGGCGAACTGCGTGCGCGGCGGTACCCGCATCGAGACGGGGCCGGACCTCGACGGAGACGGCCAGCTCGCCGACTCCGAAGTTCGGGCCATCGTCTTCGCCTGTAACGGTCAGGCGCTGTCGACGATCGTCGACGTAAGCGTGGAGCCTGCAGGCGCGAACTGCGTCGATGGCGGTCGGAGGGTCGACGTCGGGACCGACGATGACGCAAGCGGCGCCTTGGAGCCGGGTGAGATCGACAGCACGTCGTACCTCTGCAACACGGAGGCGGACGTTCCGATCCGGATCCTCACCGACACCGCTCTGGCCGACGCCGTGCGCGGCAACCCATACAATGCCGTCATCGAGGCGATCGGCGGCACCTCCGGCGGTTATCAGTGGACGTTAACGAATCCTCAGGCCGCCCCGCCCGGGCTGGCCCTCGGCGCTTTGGGAACACCTTCGACGACGCTGTCGGGGTCGCCCACGGGTACCGGCACCTTCACTTTCGAGATCGAGGTCGAGGACTTTTTCGGAGCGACGGCCGTGAAGACGTTCACGATCACCGTCGAAGCGAGGCCGCTCGAGATCACCTCGTTCGTCCTCCCTCGTCTTCGAGAAAGCGTCTCGTATCCAAGTACGCAGCTCAGCGCGGTCGGAGGAGACACCGCGACCAACCCCGCGAGTTGGAGCGTGGTTGCGGGCTCGCTCCCCGCCGGCCTTTCGCTCAGTACGGCGGGAGTCATCTCCGGCACGCCCACCACCGAGCGGGGTTCTTTTTTCGTCGTCGAGGCCGACGACGGCACGGAGACCGTGCGCGCCGGTCTACGCATCCGAGGTGAGCAGAAGTACGCGGCCTACTGCGGTGACTTCGTAGTCGATGCTCAAGAGGACATCTCGGTGGTTTCCGTCGTGAACGGGACCATCACCTCGACCGGGACCGTCATCGACAATTCGACCATCGAGGCGGACTGTGCCGAAGACATCGTGATCTCCGGCCAGCGTGATGTGATCGTCTTCATCGGCGCGGAGACGTCGGGCATCGAAGAGATCTATGCCGTCGACCTCGCCAACTTCCCGGTGGTCGGCGCCCCGGTGAAGCTCAATCCGGTGCTCGGCTCCACCAGCAACGACGTTTCCGACTTCAAGATTTCGCCGACCGGCGAATGGGTGGCGTTCCGCGCCGATGACCGCTCGAACTTGGACGACGAACTCTTCGTCTTCGACCTGACCAACCTGGCGACGGCGTCGCCGGTTCGCGTCAACTCGGCCCAGGCCGACGTACCGGCCTTCGACGAGTACGCCTGGATTCCGGGGACGAATCGTCTCGTATACATGAGCGACGAGCTCGCCGCAGGCGAGGAGAGCCTCTTCTTCTATGATGCCGACGTCGGTGGGACGCCCACCGAGATCAACGGTCCACTCGTGTCGTTGGGCGACGTCTTGGCCTTCGAGGTTTCGCAAGACGGACGGTGGCTGGTCTACGTCTCCGACGAGGTCGTGAACGGTCAGAATCGCCTCTACCTCGTCGACGTGAGCGGTGCGACGCCGGGGGCACCCCTCGAATTCAGCGGTGCACTGGCATCGACGGCCGACGTGGGCATCGGCACCGGTGAGTTTGGAGTCTCGCCGAACGGGGACTGGGTCCATTTCGTCACCAGCTTCGACGGTTCAGGCGGCGAGGAGCTCTACGTTCGCAGCACGATCGATCAGCAGTTGGCTCCAGTTCGAGTATCGCAAGACCTGTCGGCCACGTCGGCCCAAGACGTGCTGGAGGCGGTGTGGGCACCGGACGGCCGCAGGATCGCTTATCTGGGCGATGTGGACACATCGTCCCAGGACGAGCTGTACGTGGCCGACGCCGTGGTGCAGGGGCCGCCCATCAAGGTGAGTCTCGACCCGCTGTCATCGGACACCGACGTGGATGTCAACGCCATCGCCGGGTCGGACGAGTTCGCGTGGGCGCCGGACGCCACCTACGTCATCTACGACATCGACCTCAACACGACCGCAAGTTCCCAAGACGAGCCACACATCACCTTCCTCGACGATCCGAGCAATGCGATACAGATATTCTCCGCCGGGCTTTCGGACGACGTCTTGAGCGTCAAGGTGACGAACAACGGGACCGCAGCGTTCATCGCGGCCGAGCTGAATGGAAGCAGCATCGTCGAGCTGTTCTTGGTAAGCATCGGCCCGGGCGCCGTCAACCAGCCGGCTGCGGTCAACGACCCGACGCCCCTCGGCAGTTCGCAGGACGTGGACGATGACTTCGCTTTGATCGACGGAGGTAACGGCGTCTTCTACTGGAGCGACGAGATCACCGTCGACGACGATGAAGCGCTGTTTCGGCCGATCACGGGCGGTAACGTCGGGCCCCGGACACAGGTGAATCCGATTCTGCCCTCCGGGGGAGACATCGACGCCGTCACGGTCCAAGAGGAGTAAGATCGATGCTTGTCGAATTGATGCGCCGGGGAGCGCTCGCCTTTTTGCCCGCGGGTCTGATGCTCGTGGTTGCCTGCGGTGATGAGACGGACCAGCTGCCCGGGCCGCTGGTCCAGATCATCGATGCCACGCCCGCGGAGTGTGGTGCCGGTGGGCAGACGATCGTCACCGGCGTCGACCAGAACACCAATGGTCAACTCGAGGAGAGTGAGATCGCGGGGCGCCAGCCCATCTGCGCCGGCGATGCCGGAAATCTAGGCGAAAACGGGATTCCGGGGACCGATGCGCTCATTTCGGTTTCCGAAGAGGCGCCCGGCGACAATTGCGAAGCCGGGGGCCAGAGGATTCAGGTCGGGTTGGACGACGACGACGACGGAACCCTCGGCGGGGGCGAGGTCGATCAGACCAGCTACGTCTGCAGCGGTCCCGACGGTGAGCCTGGACTCGTGACGGTCGTTCGCACCACGACCGTGACGGCTGCCCCTTGCGAGTCGTCATCGGGATTGCTCATCGAGTGGGGCCTCGACGATGACCGCGATGAGGAGCTGGACGACGCAGAGGTGGACCAAGAGCAGATCGTCTGCGACGGAGACGATGGTCGCTCGAGTCTGATCGACATCGTCGACGAGCCGGCCGGCGCCAACTGTATCGTCGGCGGAAGTCGGATCGATAGCGGCCTGGACAACGACGCCGACGGCGAGCTCGATCCGGAGGAGGTCACCGACACGGAGTATCTTTGCAACGCCGTATCGACCAGGGTTCGCATCTCGGCGGAGCTGGCCGGCACGAGCACCGCCTGCGACTTCGGGGGCTCGCGCATCGAGACGGGGCCGGATACCGATGCCGACGGCTTGCTCTCGGACGATGAAGTGACGGAAACAGCCTTTGTGTGCAGTGGCGCGGATGGTCTTCAGACCTTGGTCGTCGTCAACGATGAGCTCAGCGGCGCAAACTGTCCGAATGGCGGGCAGCGGGTGGAGACGGGGGTCGACGCCGATGGCGATGGCGAGCTGTCCGTCGACGAAGTGGCTCTGACTTCGTATGTCTGCAGCGGCACGGGCGGAGCCGACGGGAGCGGCGGCAATCTGGTTCGCGTCAGCTCGGAGCCGGCCGGAAGCAACTGCGCGAGCGGTGGAGCCCGTATCGAGACGGGCCCGGACACCAACGACAACGGCATACTCGATGACGTCGAAGTAACGAACGTGAGCTACGCCTGCGAGGGCGACGGTTCTACGACCCTGGTGGCGACATCCGACGAGCCGGCCGGGAGCAACTGTGCGGGCGGAGGCCTTCGAATCGATACCGGTGTCGATGACGACGAGGACGGCACGCTGGCACCTGGCGAGATCGATACCACTCAGTACGTATGCGATGCCGCCAATGGTACCCAGGCTCCCTTCGGAATCGTGACCCTATCGCTGCCCGGCGGGATCAGCACGGATGACTACGACGCCGAGATCGAAGCCCTGGGGGGTACCGGCGGTAGCTACGCCTGGGCCGTCGTCGCCGGAGCGCTTCCTCCGGGCCTCACGCTCGACCCGATGGGTACGCCGTCCACGAACTTGGCTGGAACGTTGACGCAGTCCGGAACCTTCAACTTCACGGTCGAAGTGACGGACTTCTTTGGCCAAGCTGCGCAGCAAGCCTACACCGTAATCATCACCGCGCCTCCGTGCGAGGCTGGGGTCGGTGGCGTGGTCGGCGAAAACGTCACGACTTTCTCGAGCACGGTCTCGATCAGCACGACGTCGTATCAAATCGCGGGGGACTCGAGTCCAACCGGTTTCGTCTACATTCTGGGAACGACCTCGCTCGTCCGCTTCGCGAAAGACGGCTCGCGCACCAACGACGTCGAGAGCTTGGCCGGCCTGTCCAACGACGATCTTGGCTACGAGATCGAGATCGTGGGCGACGACATCTATGTCGTCTCGGACACGACGAGCAGCGATACCAATCGAGTTCAGCGGATCAGCAGCGACGGAGGACAGACTTTCGTCATTCAGGACATGATGGACTTCACGGGGCTCTCCCCGTCGGATCTGCGCGGGCTGGAAGTCGACGGCACGACCATGTACGTGGTTTCTCATGATGATTCGGACTGCGTGCTCTACGAGGCCGACATCAGCGGCACGTTGCCCGCATCAGCGTCGGTGGTCGTCACGCTGACCGGATACGAAGACTGTTCGGGCCTCGCCGCCGACGATACCTATTTCTACACGACCTTCGGGGCGCGCCCCCAGGATACGGAAGATGGTGTGGTGCGGATCGACCGACTATCGCTCGGTCTGTCCGAGATCTTCGCCGACTTCAATCTCCTGAACCTGGATGATGGAGGATATAACGCCGTCGAACTCCAGGATACCGACGCCGACGGCGACACCGACGTCATGTTCGTGTCGGCGGACAGCGGGGCTCGACGCTACTTCTGCGAGCCGGCCGGTTCGGCACCCTTCTTCAGTCGGCCCTACGCCGACTCCCTCGACGGCGACAACGGCCTCGACTATGAACCCACGGAGAACGTTATCTGGCTCTACGACGAGGGCGGCTCGCCGGATGACGAGGTCTTTCGCTTGAATTGAGCTCGGGGCGACCTCCGCTCGCCGCCGATTCCGGGAGACCTCAGCGGGCCCTCAGAGTCAGGAGCGGGGCGGTGTCGGCATGACGAGTAGCTCGTGCACGTCGACGCTCGGGGGCTGGTTTACCGCGTAGATGACGCTGCGGGCGATGTCGTCGGGGCGGAGCCCGTCGGGCTTTGGGTCGTCGAAGAACGGGGTGTCGACCACCCCGGGCTCGATGAGGGTGACCCGGATGCCGGTTCCGCGAAGCTCTTCGCGAAGGTTGTAGCCGATGGCGGACACGGCCCATTTCGACACTCCGTACATCGATCCGCTGAGCGTTCGACGACCGGCGACCGAGCCCGTGATCAGCACGTGCCCTTGGCTCTTCTGCAGCGCGTCGAGGGAAGCGCGGAGGGTGAGAGCAACGCCGTACACGTTGGTCATGAGGATGCGCTTCCAGCTGTCCACGGGTGCTCCTCGAAAGCCTCCCGGCTCACCGCCCACGCCCGCATTGGCAAACACGACGTCCAGCTGACCGAAGCGCTCCAACGCCGCCGTGACCAGCGCTTGCTGGGACTCCCAATCGGTGACGTCGCAGCCCTTCACGACGACGCGTTCGGGCCCCAGCTCTTCGGCGAGCGCGGCCAGCTTGTCTTCGCTTCGAGCGGCCAAGACGAGACGGAAGCCCTCAGCGGCCGCGGCCCGAGCGGTGGCTGCTCCGATGCCCGTGCTCGCCCCCGTGATCATGAATACCCGACTCGTATCGCTGCTCATGCTCGCGCTGTAGACGGTCCTCATCCCTCGGTCGAGCATTCGCGGGCTTCGGGCGCGCCGCTTGGGCGCCGACGAGAACGGCGGAGCCGAGACTGAGCTCGAGCCGAAGCGGCGAAGGGGTTGCGGGGTGAATCGAGGCTTTGCTTCGGGGATTGATCATATCGCTTTGGAGTGGCAGCGGACGGCATGCGAGTCTCGATGGGTCTGGTCGTCTCCGTCGTCGTGGGGGCGTGCGCGGCCCGCCTGCCGGTTGGCCCTCCGCCCGAGAGGGCGCCGTGGCCCAACGATGCTTGGACGCGGGCGAGCCCCGAGGCCGTCGGCCTGAACTCGGCGGCCTTGGCGGATGCGGTCGACGCCGTCCAAGACCGAGGCCTTCACATCGATGGGATCTTCTTCGTTCGTCACGGGTACGAGATTTTGAACGCGACGTATCCACCGTACGGAGGTCAGCTCCACGACGTCGCTTCGGTCACGAAGAGCGTTACGTCCACGCTGATCGGTATCGCCATCGATCGTGGCGAAATACCGAGCGTGGATACGCCGGTTCTTTCTTTCTTCGAAGATGAGAGCCCTGCACCGCTCGATGAGCGTTGGCGGGCCTTGACGCTCGCCCATCTCCTGTCGATGACCACCGGGCTGGACTGCGGCTATCGGCCCGGCGAAGCGGAGATCTTCGAAATGCGGCGGCGAGACGACTGGACTCGCGCGATCCTGGCTCTGCCCATGCGAACGAAGCCCGGGGTCGAGTTCCGGTACTGCAGTCCCGGTATGCACCTTTTGTCGATCATCATTTCGCGCGCGACCGGGATGTCGGCGCTGGCGTACGCCCGGGCGCACCTCTTCGATCCTCTGGGCATCGACGAAGCGTACTGGCCGGAAGACCCTCAAGGTCACAACCACGGCTGGGGGGATCTGCAGCTCCGACCGGCCGATATGGCAAAGATCGGCCACCTCTTTCTCAACGACGGAGAGTGGAGTGGCCGGGCCGTCGTCTCGAGAGCCTGGGTTCGGCGGGCGACCACCCGATTGGTCGAGAACACACCCGACCCCGATTCGGGCTACGGCTACGGCTGGTGGGTACTGAAAGGGGACTTCGATGGCGTTTACGAGGCCCGGGGCCGCGGCGGACAAGCGATCACGGTATGGCCTCGACGACGGATCGTCGTTGCCTGGACGGGGCGTGGGCGTGAGGACCGCGTGCAGCTTGCTCCGCTGCTCGTGCGTGCGGTCGTGACCGACGGCAGTCTCCCCGAGAAGGAGCATGGGCGAGCTCGGCTCGAAGATGCGCTTCGAGGTATCGAAGAGACTCCCGAGGCCACCACCGTCCCGCCAATTCCCGCTCTGGGTCGGAAGATTTCGGGTCGCCGCTTCGTCGTCCAAGACAATCGCCTGGAGCTCAGCGGGCTTCGCTTCGAGTTTGCTGAAGATGGTGCCCCGGAAGCCAGCTGTACGCTCTGGCTCGGTGACGACCCTTGGGACTTACGTATCGGTTTGGACGGCATCGCTCGCTTTGCGCCTGGACCCCGGCAGATCGAAGTCGGCGCAGTCGGCGGCTGGGTCGACGACGGTCGTTTTCGGATGCGGTTCGACGAAGTCGCCGGGCCCGAACACTACGAGCTCACACTCGTATTTCGCGACCAGTTCCATGCGATGCTCGAAATGAAAGACCCTTCCGGCTATCAACCGGTATTCGATCTCCAAGTGACGGCTCCTGCTTCACCCTGAGGAGACCGCAGACCCACCGCCGAAACCGGCTTCGCTACGTTCTCGGGAAGGGTCGCGAGCGAGGACGGCCGGCTCCGTCGGAACGAAGCCTGGCCGCCCTCACCGCCGCTCAGGTCATTCGCAGTCGACCTTGCCGTCCGAGCCGCGGCCGCCGATGCAGCGATCGTGGTCGGCGCCGCCGTCGAGTCGGTCCCTACCCGGTCCTCCGATGATGAGGTCATCGCCGGCCCCGCCGAACAGACGATCGTTGCCGAGGCCACCGAAGAGTGCATCATCGCCGTCCTCGCCGCACACCACGTCGCTCCCGCTTAGACCGAGAATGACGTCGTCGCCCGATGTCCCGACGATCACGTCTCCACTGAAGGTCCCGGCGAGGACCCCCTTGTAGGGATGCCCGCTCTGAGGACCGCCCACGATGATGCCGTTCGCGTCCACGTAGACCGTTGCCGGCTTGCCGTCGCAGACCGGGACCGGAGGCGCGAACGAGAGGACGGCCACCATCGGGTCGTGGTCGCTGGCGCGGCGGCCGGTGTCGGCGAATTCGGAGTTCACGTAGGCGATCTCCACGTCGGTTCGGGGGGACAGCGCGCTGCTCACCAGGATGTGGTCGAGAGACTGCGAGTTGCCTTGGAAGTTGAACGTGTAACGCTCGTCCTCGGCGATGCGTAGCGTCAGGTTCTCGAGTACACCACCGAGATTCACCGAGACGGGTGATACGAACTCGAACTCGTTGAGGTCTCCGAGGACGACCAGGTTGGCGTTCGGGTCGGCGGCGAGCGTCGCGTCGATGAAGTTTCGAACCTCGCCCGACTGGGCCAAGCGCTCATCGAGGGAGCCGTTCACGGCGACTTCCTCCTGCCGGGCTTCGAACGGCTGCTCGGTCCCGAAGATGGGAGCGCTCCCGCCCTTGGACGAGAAGTGATTCGTCACCACCGTGACCAGGTTTCCGTCGAAGTCGAAGTCGGCGATCAAAGGCAGCCGGGCCCCCGCGAAGGCCGACCGGTCGGCCACCGTTCGCACCGTTCCCGGAACCAGTGAGACCCGAGCCGGATTGTAGAGGAACGCGACTCGGATGTTCCCGCCCGGCTGACCGCCAGAATTGTTGTTGGTGATGAAGGTGTTGTCGATGAACTGGTACGCTGGTCCTCCGGCGGTGACGATGGCATCGACCAGCGCCTGCAGCGTCTGGTCGGCCGCGACGACGCCGTCATCATCCGAGCCCGAGTTGTCCTGAACTTCCTGTAGCCCAATGATGTCCGGCTGGGCGAGGCTGGCTACGATCTGACTCGCGATCGCGTCGAATCGACCCGCGCCCACGTCGTCGTCGTCGTCCAGGGGATTCGGATCCAGGTTGAGCACGTTGTAGGTCGCAATCAGAAGGTCAGTTGGGCTTCCGGCCAGACTCGTGGTCACGGGAGTCACCGTCCCGGGAGTGGCAACCACCGTTCCCTCGGGCTGGACCTGGAAGTTCCCGAAGTCATAGCCCACGACGCCGGTCACGTTGCCCAGGCGCGCTCCGACGTCCACTGGCGGCAGTGGGATGATGGCGGGGTCGAAGTCTTCGCGACCGGGATCGATCTGAATCTTCTCTGGGTTGAAGTCATCCGGCGAGATGTTCAAGGTGCCGCGGGCGCTGATTCCCGTGGCTCCCGCCCCGTCGTCGACGACCACGAAGATCTCGTTGAAGCGATTGGTCGGAGAGATGGCTCGGGCGCTTTGAACCGTGACCCGCATGGCTTCGAGCGATTCGAAGAAGTCGAGGCCGTCGGTATCGGGGTCGAAGCTCGCGAACGCGTCGTCATCGATGTTCTCGGTCGGTGGAGTACGGCCTCCGGAGCCCAAGAGCACCGGCGTCGGAAGGGGGTTTCCGCTCGAGTTCACGACTGCGCTGCTCGCCAGAATTCGGGTGTAGGTGAGCTCTCGAGAAAAGCCGGACTCTTCGACGATACCCCGGACTGTGACCTCGTCTCCCAGCGCAACGGCCTCGGCCGAGACGACGAACACGGCGTCGGAAGTGGCGATGCTTCCGTCGCCGGTCGGATCCTGCAGGTAGAAGCCCGCCTCGTCCGACCGTCCCACGGCGTCGAAGATGCCGACTGCCGTGACGATACCGGTGGTCTCGATCGGCAGGCCGACGTCGGGGGAGGTGTGGCCCGCGCCTTGGATCTCCATGATCGACCGCACGGTGAACGTCGGGCCCGAAACGAAGGACTGACCGTTGTTTGTCGTACCCCGCGTTTCGGCGGCCTCGGGAGCCCAGATGAAATCGGATGCGGAGCGGCCGCTGCCGGTCAGCTGCAGGGAGAAGCCGGCGGGCGTGCTGCTGCTCTCCGACACGCCGATGTCGGTGCTCGTCTGCCCGGCCGCGGGACCGCTCAAGGCCTCGAACGTTCCTTCGTACGAGAGGAATTGAACAACCGTTCCGGCGGGGTCGACCAGCGCCAGCCCGTCGGGGGCTCCATTTTGAATTCCGTTCGTTGGAAGCTCCACGAGGACGAAGCCAAAGTCGTTGGAGTTGGCGTCAGCTACGAAGATGTCGGCGCCACCGAAGGTGATCGTGTTGTAGGGCCCACGTACGCTGGAGGTGCCGTTGTAGAGCACGAGCTGCCAGCCCGCGAGGCTCTCGTCGGCCAGCCCCGCGATCTCGACGAACTCACCAGTGTCGGTGGAGACGTTGTCGTAGTGGATCTCGTTGACGAAAGCGTCGACCGCCACCGGGGCGGCGGCGCCGGTGTACTCGACCACGAGGGTGGGGGCCGGACCGTCGAAGTTGCCCTGACCCGCGTAGGTGGCGGAGACCGTGGGCACGTCGGAGACGAGGACGAGTCGAATCGTTTCGTCGAGCTGAAGAGCGGAGAGGATCGCCGACGCCTCGGACGGATCAAGGTTCGAGAACAAGTCGACGGAGTCGATCGTACCGTCCGCGATCTCCACGAAGTTGAAGCTGCCGAGGAACTGAAGATTGGTCAGGAGCGGATCGACCGATCCCACGCCGTCGCCGCCCTGGTACGTCAACGGTGAGACGTTTTCGAGGATGCTGACCGTAGTCTCGTCGGTCAAGTAGACGCTGAAAGCTCCATTGGCGGTGAAGGAGGCGTTGCTCTGGGTGAGCTCGAGGCTGAGATCGGTGATGCTCGACGCTCCGGGAACGCTGGCCGAAAAGTCGACGACGCCGAAGCTGGCAAAGCTTCCGTTCGCGCTCCCTTGCACGTTGAAGAAGATGAGGCCGCTGCTGCCCGTCCGTACGCCCGACGGGCGAACCGTAGCGTTCCCGTCAGCCGCGACGCGCAGCGTGGTCTGGGCGAAGAGACTTACCGGGGCGAAGAGGATCGCGCCGCTGGCAACCAGATTGAGGATTCGTTTCATTCTTACTCCTTGAGAGATCGAAGATGTCGGTGCCGCCCGGTCGGTGCGCGGACGGATGACCGTCGAACTTGCTCAGATGAGGGGACCTCAGCGCGTCGGCCACGTAACCGCGCGTGACAAAGCCATGACGCCTTCGAGACCGTCTGCTTAGTTCGCGAGCAGAGCTCGCGTCTTCGTCATGACCGACATCAACGGAGCACGCTCCCGGCCGCAGTTGGAACCTAGAGGTTCTCGGCCTGCCCGACCTGGCCACCCATCATCGGCGAAGGGTGCGATTCTTCGCCGACCCGTCGACGGCGGTCGTCGGGAGTATTTCGTGGCTCGATGGTGTTGGCTTGGGCGAGCTGGAGGTTCGTGTCGCGGAGCTGCTCGCAGAAGGCGCGGATGACCGCGAGACGCAGGGCGGAGGATGCCGGAGTGTCTTCGCGAGCGTGTCGCTCCCAGGCTCTTTTACCGAGCGAGAAGAGCCGGGTCGAGCCGACGGCAATGCAGGTGGCGCCGCGGCGTCCGTCGATGAGGCCGGTCATGCCGAAGATCTCGCCGGGGCCGAGCGTTGCCACGCGAATCCGCCGAGCACCCTCGGGCGACGAGTCCCCGGCATCGACGTAGACTTCGACCTCGCCCGAAGCGACGAGGAAGAGCTCGTCGCCGCTTTCGCCCTGCGTGCAGACTGCTTCGTTCGGATGCGCACGATGCGGTACGAACCACGCTCCGATCTGGCGCCGTAGTTCGGGATCGACATCGCCGAGGAGCTTCGTTGTCGTCAGCGCGGCTTCGATGGTGACCGCGGGGGGGGGCCTCCATCCCCGACGCTTGCGCTCGACGGACCGCAGCCACGAAGCGACCCGCTCTCGAGTTCGGGGCCTAGGAGGCGGCGTCAGGGAGCCGGAGATCCGGCCGAGGAGTGCATCGGTACGGCGGAGCCGCGTGGTCAGCGCCGACAGAGCCAGACGCTCCACGGTCGGCGCCAGTCGATGGCCTTCGGCGCGAAGCGTCTCGTAGGCGCCACGAGTCAGCACCAGGAGCTCGACGTCGTCGAGCGCCGTGACGGAGGCCGAACGTTCCCCGGCATCGAAGAACGATATCTCACCGACCACGTCGCCGGGGCCGAGTCGGGCGAGCTCGAGGTCCCCAACCTGAACTCTCAGCCGCCCGCGGAGCACGCACGCCATCTCGTTGGCAGCGCGGCCCTCGGCCATGACGGTCGTTCCCGCCGCGACCCGCCGGGTCTCGAGGTGCGACTCAGCTCGGACGACCTCTTCTTGATCGAGGCCCTCGAGAAATGGCGCGCTCTCCATGCCGATCCCAGCACGCTCCCCCGCCTCGGGAACGACCTCGAAGACGCGGCTCGAGCCGGAAAAGGGAATCGGGACCCCTTCGCGGCTGATCCAGCGGCCTCGGTGCACCAGGCGGTACCAGCCCGGCGCTGCGTCCGACGGCACGTACCAGCGGGCAGTGCAGCGGGCGAAGCCTCGCTCTACGCTCCACGTGAGCGACGTGGCGAAGTCGTCGTCGTCCGCGACCCGCACCCAGTCGCTGCCGACGAAGCGCTCGACGTCGAGCAGAGAAAACGCTTCGAGCGGATGCCGCGGCTCGTTGGACCAAAACGTCACGTCGACGCTCTGATCGTGGGCCGCCTCGGGTGGCGCATCTTCGAAGACGTCTCCGTACCAGACGAGCGGGGGGAGCCGGTCGGCGCCCTCCCGGTCGGCGTTGCCGAAGGTCAACTCGTATAGCGGCGGCGGCTCGGGCGCAGGTAGCGTCGGGGGCTCGGTGCCAGCGAGCATGTGCTCGGCCAGCTTCGTCAGCTCGGCCTCGACGAACCCGAGCTGCTCCTGGCCGAACAGCGTCGACGCCCCCTCATAGCGCTGGACCTCGTACTCTTCGGGGGTCGTGAGGTACGACGCGTAGGCGTTGGCCAGCGTGCACAGCGCGACGCGCTCGGTACCGCTCCAGCCGAGCGCCCGGGCGAGTCGGCGTCGAATGCGCAGTCCGGCCATCGTCGTGACTTCGAAGGGGACGGCGGCGACGGCGAAGTCGCCGATCCGGACGACCTGAAGCGGGAGGCGCGTGGGTACGGCCGAGGCACCAGGCTGGCCGCGCGAAAGCCGCACGAACGGCAGCTTTGACCCGTGGTTCTTCCGGACGGCTTCACCGCTCGACCCCGTGAGTTTCGCCATGAGCCGGACTTGGACCCGGTGCTGCGACATGCCCTCGTCGACCCAGTCCAGCCCTCGACCGTCCTTGGTTCCCGCGATGAAGCTTTGACCGAGAACCGCCGGACCGATGGCGGCGGCTTGGCCGAAAGACGAGAAATCGGCTGGGACCTGACCGTCGTCGAAGTCGACATAGGCGAGGCGCGCGGTGACGGGACCATGCAGCTCTTCAGCGGGGCTCTCGGCGAGCTCGAGCGCCCGCTGCGCCTGGCGCCGGCCGATGAGCTCGGCACTCTCGCGGTTGTCTCGGCCCTCGCCTTCGAAGGTTCCGTCCGCATGGGCGCGCAAATTGGGGCTGAGATCGGCCGACGCGCCCTGAGGAAAGGCGGCCACGAATCCTCGGCCGTATGCGTGCTCGACGATCCATGACGCGCAGCCCTTGTTGTCTCCGCTGACCAGACGGTTGTGCTTGTTGTAGTTCGTCCCGTGCACGCCGAACCAGTTCACGATGGCCTTCAGCGCACCCTTGGCATCGTGAAGACTCAGCTGATGCATCTTCGGCTCGTATCGGCTCGGCAGCAGAATTCGATCTTCGGCCGGGTTCTTTTGAAACGCCTCGACCGACCGGTTGATGCAGGCACCCTCGAGGTCTCCGGTGGTGAGCTTGACCGCCCCCGGCGCTCGTCGTTCGAAGGCATCGACGGCCGCCGAAACGGCACCCTGAACGATGCGGTCGATCGTGCGCTGTGCGTAGCCGACCACGGCCGCGGCGTACAGCAGGTAAGACGAGTAGCCCCCGGGAGCCGCGTGGGTGTGAGTTGCCGACATCAGGACGTGCGAAGGACGAAACACACCGGGAAGCTTCCGCTCGAGGCCGGTGAGGATCCGATGGCGGAGCAGCTCACTGAGGATGCCCAGGTCGAGATGGAGGAAGAGCACCCGCTCGACGCCGTCGTCGATCATCAGCGCGCGCGCGTAGAGCCGCTGCTGAAAGCCCGCGCCCGTCTGGCTCAGATTTCCGTAGCCGAAGAAGCGTTGACCTACGACCGGCCCCGTGATGTCGCCGCGCCCCCACCCGACGTAAAGGGCGGAGCGGGCGGTGTGCGTCGAGTTCATGACCCGAAGACTCTGGCGCTCTCCTGCCTCGCCGACAAGAGGCCTTCCCCCGCGACCCGGCGTTGGCTACAACTCGTTCGTGACCGAGCATCGTCGCCGCGCGCCGATCCAGCCCGGAGAAGATGGTTGGTTTCACCCTGCCAGCGAGGAAGAAGTCGTCGATATCGTGCGGGCGGCCCGAAGCGCAGGGCAAACGGTGAGGGTTCGCGGCTCGGCCCACAGCATCCCCGACGTGATCGATACCGACGCTCGGCGCCACCGGCGCCCCGGAGCCGGGTTCGACCTCATGCTCGACCGCATGGCCTTCATCGACGTCGATCCCGCCCAGCGGCGCGTGCGCGTCGGTGGAGGGGCGCGTTTCGGACACGACCCGCGGGACCCCACCGGACGCTCCGTGGCGTCGAACGGGCTCAACGCTGCGCTCGATGAAGCCGGACTGGCGCTGCCGGTGCTGGGCGGCGTCACGCACCAGACGGTCGCGGGCTTCTTGGCGACCGGCTCATCCGGGGGCTCCCTCGACCATACGCTCGCCGATTCCGTCGTGAGCCTCCGCTTCGTCGACGGAACGGGCGAGGTGCGAGCGCTTTGCCGGGATGAAGATCCGGAGTTTTTCGGTGCCGTCGTGTCGCTCGGCCTGCTCGGTGTCGTCACCGAAGTCACGCTCGAGTGCCGACCGCGATTCTCGATCGCGGGTGAAGAGACCACGGTGCGGCGGTCGCAGTCCGGACTGGACCTGAGTTCGTCCGGTGCGAACGGGGTTCGGGCGCTGCTCGAAAACGAGCCCTATGCTCGCATCCTCTGGTGGCCCCAGCCCGGGGTCGACAAGCTCGTCGTCTGGAAAGCCCGCGAGGCAACCGGAGCGACGACGAAACCGTACGAAGCGTTTTCACCGTTCTTGGGGTCGCGGAGATTGACTCAAGCCGTGGCCAGCCAAGTCTTGTCGAGCATCGGGCATCGACCAGAGGCGATCGATCGGTTGGGTCGGAATCCGCTGTTGCGCCCGGTGGCTCGGTTGGGCAATCGCGTGATCGGCGAGGTGTACAAGACCTTCCTGCCGGAGCGCACCGATGCATTCTTCGACGCTTGGCATCGCGCGATTCCGGTCGACGACCAAGTGCAGGATGACTTGTTCCCCGTTCGATTTCTCGAAATCTGGTTACCCATCGACGCCACCGCCGAGGTTCTGAGCCGCCTCGAAACCCACTACCGCTCGCGGGGCTACGCGGCCACCGGGAACTTTGCCGTCGAGCTCTACGCGGGCAAGGCCGATGGGTTTTGGCTGAGTCCGGGCTACGAGCAGGACTCGCTGCGCTTGAACTTCTTTTGGCTGGAGAAGGACCACCGCGACCCGCGACATACTTTTTTCCCCCAGTTCATCGAGCTCTTCGACGATCTCGCGCCTCGGTATCACTGGGGCAAAGATCTCGGCCCTGATCCGGCCGAGATGGGCCGACGCCTGGCGCGGCGCTTCCCCCGCTGGAACGACTTCCTCGCGCTACGGGCCGCGTGCGACCCCGACGGTGTCTTTCTCAACGACTATCTGCGGAGCGTCTTCGACATCGACGAGGAGCCGACGGCAGCCTACGACGGTCCGCCCCCGTCTTCGTCTCGTCCGCTTCGCTTCCCATTGACGTTCATGCTCGAGCCGACCGACGCCGACTTTGCCGCGCGAGCCGAATCGTGCCTCACGGCCGTCGAGCGGTGCTCGGCTGCGCCGGAGGACATCCTCGCCCTGTTCGCCGCGCAGAAGTTCGGGCGACCGGAGGACTGGACGCCGGAGTGTCTGTGCTCACGGCACCTGAGCTACGAGCCGGATGGCGTGGGAACCGTCGTCGAGGAGAGCTTCTGGTTCATGAGTATTCGCTTTCGCACGGTCCTCTACGAGCCGGGCGAGCGCTGGGCGGCTTCGGTGGACCGGGTGAGCCATCCAATGGTCAGCCGCATGATGGAGGAGGTGCGGACCCGTCGCCTTCCAAACGGCGGCTCCGAGGTCCGCTTTCAGATCCACTACGATCCTCGTCCTGCCATTCGCCCCTTCGAACCCGCCCTCCGCCCGCTCTTTCAGGCCTTCGCCGAACGTACTCTCCGGCGCGCGGTCCACTTCATCCATCGCTCCACGCCGGATTGAAGCGGGCGTCGAGGCGAATACGACCCTCCGATCGTTGGTGGCAAACTCGTCCGCGCAACCGATGACAGCGAGCACGACACCGCGGCCGTCGTCTCAGGAGATTCTCTGGACCAGGATCAGGTCGCCGACGTTGGTGCCGGTGGGGCCAGTCGTGACCGCGTCGTCGACGGCCGAAAGAAAAGGATGTGAGTCGTTCCGCTCGAGGTGCGTCCCGGCATCCAGGCCCATGGCCCGACCGCGGCCCACCGCATCGAAGCCGGCGAAGGCGCCCGCCGCCGGGCTGAGGCCGTCGATGCCGTCGGTGCCGATGGCTAGGAGCGCGACATCCCGTCGTGAACCGAGTTCGATCGACGCCGCGAGCGCGAGCTCCTGATTGCGCCCCCCGCGACCCCCGCCTCGGACCGTGACCGTGGTTTCGCCGGCGTAGATCTGCGTCAGCCCCAGAGGGCCGTTCCGGGAGGCCTCTATCAGAGTCTTGGCGACCTCTCTCGCCTCCCCGGCGAGATCGGTCCGGACGATGCGAGCGCTCCCCCCCCGGAGCTCGATGGATCGCTGCGCGGCCACGGCCGCAGCTGCTCCGCTCCCGATCACCGACACGCACTGGCGCTCGAAGACGGGGCCTTCCCTGGGGGTCTCGGGTTGAAGACCCTTCAACCCTTCGCGAAGGTGGGCCTGGACGGCGCGGGGTACGGTCGTCGTCAGACCGTGGCGTTCGAGCACGGACCAGGCGTCCTCGTACGTCGTGGGGTCGGGGACGGTGGGGCCCGATGCAATGACGTCGAGTCGGGAGCCGATCACGTCGGACACCACGAGGGTCAGGATGTCGCCCGCCCGACAGAGCGCCTCTCCGAGGCGACCTCCCTTGAGCGCCGACAGGTGCTTGCGGACCGCGTTCGTCTCGTCGATTGTCGCCCCTGACAGGACAAGCGCCTCGTGGACCGCTTGCAGGTCGGACAGCGTGAGCGGCGGCAGGGGAGCCACGGCCAACGACGAGCCCCCACCCGAGATGAGGACCACCGCTCGTTCTTCGGGACCGACGTCGCGGGCGAGCTCCAGGAGACGAAGGCCGGCGGCCAGGCTGTCCTCGTCGGGGACGGGATGCGCGCCCCGAAGAACCTCCAAGCCTTCCATCGGCTCTGGCGTCGGCGTGACGACCACGCCGCGCAAGCGAGAATCGGCGGCTCGAGCGGCGCCTCGCGCCATGGCGACGGCGGCCTTACCCAGCGCCAGGACAACCGTCGGGTCGAAGCGAGGGACCTCTTCCCGCCGTGCCTTCAGCGCGCGCGTGACCGCGGCTTCGGGCAAGACGGCATCGATCGCAGCCCGCGCCGCTTCCAAAAGCGACCGTCGGACCGCGACCTCGAGATGATTCAGGCTTCGCACCACTCCTTGAAGCGGGCGAGGGCCTCCTCGATGTCGCTCGCGTCGATCCCCGAATACGCAAAGCGAACGTAGCGCTCGGTCTCGCCCGGCTGAGCCCGACCAAAGTGAAGCCGCGTGGTGAAGGAGACGCCGGTCGCTTCGAGCGCGGAACGCCGAAAGACTTCGTAGTCGTCGAGGCGTTTTCGCTGCATGAGTCGAGTGACGTTCGGGAAAAGGTAGAAGGTGGCATTCGGCACGACGCACTGGACGCCGTCGATGTCGTTGAGGGCCGCGGCGGCGACGTCGCGCCGGTGCTTCAAAGTCGAAAGCATGTCGTCGACTTCCGCCTGACCGTATTGCAGCCCCGCCACGGCGCCGTACTGCACGAAGTGGTTCGAGCAGGACTCGTCGTTGACGTTGATCTTGGCGATGACGTCGACCACTTCCTTAGGGCCGATGCTGGCGCCGAGCCGCCAACCCGTCATCGCGAAACGCTTCGAGAACGTATAGAGGATCACGGTACGCTCGGCCATGCCCTCTTCTTCGACGATGGACGTGCTCTGGCCCTGGTAGCGGATATCGAAGTACGCCTCGTCGCTGAGGACATACAGATCGTGTTTTCTGACGAGCGCGGCCAAGCGCGCTCGCTGGTCCGTAGACAGCTCGGCACCGCTCGGGTTTTGCAGGTCGTTGACGATGAGCACGCGGGTCTTCGGCGTGAGTGCTCGCTCGATTCCGGCCAGGTCGAGGTCGAAGTTCGTAGCGGTCTCGACGTAGCCGTAGGGCACGGCGGTTCCGCCCAAGTATTCGATCTGCGACTCGTAGATGGGATAGCCGGGGTTGGGGTAGAGCACCTCGTCGCCCGGGTTCATGACGGCCGCCAAGAACTTGCCGATCGTGGGCTTGCCGCCGGGCTGCACGACGACGTTCTCCGGTCCGTAGCCCGTGAGGCGAGAACGCGTGACGTCCTCGGCGATGGCCTCTCGTAGCTCCGGGATACCGGCGTTCGGACAGTAGCCCGTCTTTCCTTCCCGAAGTGCGCGGATCGTCCCTTCGACGACGGATTTCGGGGTTCCGATGTTCAGGTCGCCGAGATGAAAAGGGAACACGCGATGTCCCTGGGCCGCAAATGCGGCGGCCTCACCGCCCACGGCGAATGCCGTCTCGGTCCCCAGTCGCTGGATTCGCTCTGCGATGCGCATGATGTCGACCTCTCCTTTCGGCCTGGCTCCCGACTCAGGTGAGTCCGAGCGCCTCCGCATTAATGATGCTCGGGGCAAAAGCGGGAACGTCCCCTTCGAGAAAGGAGAGCACATCGGCTTCCTTCCAGATCGGATGGTTCTGCAGCACGGCGGCTACGTTCGCGGCGGCCAGCGTGGCCATGCCCTGGCGGGTCCAGACGGTCGCCGACGCGATGTGCGGGACGACCGTCACGTTGTCGAGCTCGGCGAGGCCGGGCTTCATGGCGGGCTCGTCTTCAAAGACGTCGAGGCCCACGAGGAAGTTCGGGTTTCGTCGGCAATGGTCGACGAGAGCGCTTTCATCGATCACCGGACCGCGGCTCGAGTTGACGAGTACGGCGTCTTTCTTCATCTCGGCCAAGCGCTTGGCGTTGATGAGATGTCGCGTGGTGTCGTCGAGCGCCGTGTGCAGACTCACCACGTCAGCTTCCCTCAGGACGCC
The DNA here is from genome assembly GCA_964473255.1 of uncultured Myxococcales bacterium. Lineage (GTDB taxonomy): Bacteria > Myxococcota > Kuafuiibacteriia > Kuafuiibacteriales > Kuafuiibacteriaceae > Kuafuiihalomonas. The sequence continues at coordinate 32,619 of CAYYOT010000051.1, forward strand.
TTCGATCGTAGGGCGCCGGCGGGCCGTGACTCGCGCCTCCCCTCGACGGACGAGGAGCCCGGCGTACGCATCGATGAAGGCCTCGAGGTCGGGGTTGGGCTGGAGGTCATAGTAGACGAGGTTCATCTTGAAACCCTCGACCATCATCCGCGCATAGGCCGAGCCGATGCGTCCGGCGCCCACGATGCCCACCGTTCGACCGTGCAGACGTCGGCCCATGAACATGGTGGGAAGCCAGCCCTCATACCGCCCCTCGCGCATGAAGCGGTCGGCTTCGACGACGCGCCGGGCCGCGGCCAGCGTGAGCGCCACCGCCATTTCGGCGGTGGTCTCGGTCAGGACTCCCGGCGTGTTGCCCACGGCGACACCCACAGCGGAGGCTCCGTCGACGTCCACGTTGTTGTATCCGACCGCGAGGTTGCTGAAGGCCCGCCCGCCCGCAGCGGCCAACACGCGAAACAGCTCGGCCGTCCACGCCTCGGTGAGCTGCCCGATCGCGCCATCACAGCGGGCGCCGATCCGCTCCGCGATCTCCTCGGTCGTGAGAATGTCTCGCGACCGGCACACCTCGACACGGCAATCGGCGGCAGTGAGGATGTCGAGCCAGCGGGTCCCGGGAAGCTCCTTGGTCACGATGACCCGCTGCGTTCCGTCCTCATTGTGGACGGACCATTCCTTGCTCATGCGTACCCCTTTCGCGGAGCACGGTTGTCGCGCGTTTTGCGCCATCCGTCATCCGGAACCGATCGGGTTTCCGTCCGTTTCGCGGCGCGTAGCGCTGTCGAATACGAAAATTGGTCGCATCTCTGCCTGGGACGGGAAACATTGACCGTGTCGCCGTCACCGTGGGATTTCCAGCTAACACGGCCATGAAGTCGCGACCCCGCAGCATCGAGCAGCTGATCGAGCACCAGGTTGGCCGCCACCAGCTCCAGGAGCCTCGAGCTTCGGCACCGACGGTCTGGAGGCCGATCATCGTCATCTCCCGGCAGTACGGCTCGCAGGGCGCGGTGCTCGCAGCTCGGGTCGGCCAAAGCCTGGACTACACGGTATGGGATCGAGAGATCCTGCAAGAAATGGCCCGACAAAGCCGGGCTCCCGAACGGTTGTTCGAAGCTTTGGATGAGCGCCGCCAGCACGCGATCACCGAGCTGATGAGCGCCTTCGTCGAAGGACCCCAGGTGACGTCCGATGAGTTCTTTCTGCGTTTGGTGCGGGTTCTGCACACGATCGGACAGCTCGGAAGCGCGGTCATCGTCGGTCGCGGCTCCCAGTTCGTGTTCGGCCCGGAGGTCGCGCTGCGGGTGCGCGTCGTGTCGTCGCTCGAAGCTCGGACAGCGGGAATCGCGAGTCGCAAGAACGTGAGCCACGACAAGGCGCGCGAAGAGGTCCTCCGGGTCGACGCTCACCGTCGCGCGTTTCTTCTCGAGCACTACGACAAAGATCCGAACGATGCGGTGCACTACGATATCGTGCTCAACTCCGGCGCCCTTGGACTGGACACTGCGGCCGAAGTCATCCTGACCGCATACCGGTCGCGCTTCGGCGTCGAGGCGTAACAGGCACCTCGAGCCGATGGTCGGTGTCTCCGGCTCCGCTCTGTAGTGCTCCTCTGATTTCAAGCCACCAGGTTCACTTTTTCTGAGCGGTACTCCGCGGGACTCAGG
>CAYYOT010000052.1:0-33703 GCA_964473255.1 uncultured Myxococcales bacterium
GCTTGGCGTGCACCGTCGGCGGGGTCTTCTTCTTGGCTTTGGAGCGAGACGAACGCTTTTTCGGCATATCCGTGTCGCGGGAAGCCAGATAGGCCTGGTCGACGGCCCGAGCGAACTCCGGATCTTCGGCGACCTCGGGACCCTCGTAGGGATCGATCAGGGTCACCAGCGTCTTTCCCTTCGGTCCTTCGACCGTCATGACCGTTTGACCGTCGGCATCGACCGAACGTCGGACGCGGCCCCCTTGGACCACCGGCGACGACGTCGAAGGCGCAGGCTCGGCGGCCGCGATCGCCCCCGACGCGGAGCCGGAGATTCCCGCAGCGGCGAGCGCTCGATCGTCGTTTTCCATCGGCGGGGCATACGCAACCTTCAACAGCTGACGACGAGCCAGCCAGTCGGCAGCCACCGAAGTCTTCAGGCTGAAGTTGATGTCCGTGATGGCGAGACCATCGGCCGCCTTCCGCGAGATCGACGTATTGATCCCGATCATCTGCCCATACGCGTTCAGGAGCGGCCCTCCCGAGTTGCCCCGATTGACCGAGGCCTCGGTCTGGAAGACGTCCTTACCCTCGATGCCTTGAAAGTCGGCGACGACGGCGGAGACGGATCCCGTGGTCAGCGTCCAGAGACCCCCGGTTTCGGGGTGACCGATCGCCACGACGGGCTCGCCGACCTCGACTCCAGATGGGTCGGCGAAGCGCATGGGGATCAGGTCTTCGGGAGGGCTCACGATCTTCAGCAGCGCCAGGTCGAGGTCGGTGTCGAGGTCGACCAGCGTCGCTCGGTAGCGCTCCTTGAGGTCGTACTTCATGCTTCCGCGAAGCTGGTCGGGCTTTAGATAGACGAAGATCTGCTTTGCCGGGCGCTTCCCCTTCGCGACCACGTGGGCATTGGTGATGACGTCGCCGTCGGCGGAGATGACCGACCCAGTGCCGGCCGAACCCTTGGCGCTTCCGTCGGTCCCGAAGACCAGGACCACGCTCTTCGCGTGGGCCTTGTAGATCTGCCGCGGGGTCAGCGGCGTGTCCGGACCGGCTGCCGCCGTCTGGGCTCCGAATACGAAAACTAAGGCGAAGATGGACGCGACCGCGAATCTCATTCTGGCTCCTCCGGCGCGAGCCCACCATCGGGCCCGGGCGTAGACTGTCGGAAAGTTGAACGCTCCTCCTCCGCTTCCAATTCATCAAAAGCGCGCTGTGCGCGCTTGCGCACCTCCTGCACGGCATCGGGATCCTTGGCCTTGAGCGACTCGGCGAGCTGTTCGACCGGCACGTCGGTCCGTAGACATGCGAGGGCATAGGTCATGCCCGGGGTGAGGTGGACACCACGGGGGTCGAACCAGGTGGACCGAATCTCGGCGCCGTGAAGAACCCCTTCCGAAACGGCGGAGATCACTTCGACCACGTCGCTGGCCCGTACGAAGCCTCCGCGGGTGGACTGGTAGTCGACCATCACACTGCTCACTCGTACCTCCACGGTCTTCGCCAGCTCGGCCCGAGCCGCCTCACCGGCAGCGGCCACGCCGTCCTGGACGAAGTAGGTCTTGTCGACGGCACCCACGGCACACACCTCCCCCCGTGGCGACGGGGTGCGACGGACCCACTGCGGGACCTCCGGTTCGGCCGCCCGAGCTGATTCGGGCGCGGGTGAAACGACAGGTGCCGACGTGCGACAGCCCGCGGCGAGCAGGACGACGGCGATGGTGCGCCGCACGCCCTCACTGCCCGCGCTTGGCTTCCTCGGCCTCGAGGTCGGCGAAGGAGCGCTCCGCCGACTCACGGACCAGCTCCTTGACCTGGGGCGCAAGCTCCTTGGCCTTCTGGATCTGGTCCATGAAGCCCACGAGGTCCAGGCGCGCCAAGCTGTAGATCGTGCCGTCCGTGGGATGGATCCAGTGGTCCACGATCTCGACGCCGTTCAGCGTGTTCGCCGAGAAGGTCTTGATGGCCTGTTCGACCATCTGCTCCTCGGAGGTCGCGCTGAAATCGCCGGCCGTGGTCGAGGCCTGGTAGTCCTTCATCAGGGACGCCGTGTAGGTCTCGAAGACCTTGGATATCTCCGCGCGGGCGCGGTTGTCGGCGGTGGACCGGGCCAGCGAGGCATTGCGAATGCCGGTGGCCGAGCCGACGCCGTAGAAGATCTTCTTATCGCCGCCGTAGGCCCCCGAACCCTTGTTGACCCAGTCGGGGTACTCCACGATGGGTCCGCCAGGGGTAAGCTGGCCCTCGCTGGTGGATTTCTTGCTGCCGCCGCAGGCGGCGACGGGAACGGCAAAGCCGATGAGCATGGCAAACTTGAGTGATCGCATCTGGTCTCGAACTCCGAGTTTTTCATGCCACGCTTTCGAGCAAAAGGGGACACGGGCCCCCGACGTGATCGCCGCAACGCATTAACTTGCGCATATGGGCGCATACGCCGCCGTCCGAAGCCTCCAGCCCAGCGCTCCGTGGGCGATGCCCTCCCGAGCCGCCCCGAGCTCGCGCTTCGACGACGACGGACGCCCTGCCGTCTCGACGCATGGCGCCGTTTTCGAGTGGGTGTCGTGTCCTGTAGCCTCCGGCCGAGGGGGCAGCGGAATGCGAATGCGAGCAGGATTACTGCTCACAGGCCTCGCCGGTCTCGGTGGCTGCACCGAGGACCGGCCGCGCGTAACGGTGCGGTTCGAGTGGACCGACGGCGCACAGCCCACGGCCGACGACCTCGTCGTCGAAGCCGAAGTCGTCGCCCCCGATGGTCAGCGCACACCGTCCGACCCCGTCGCGTTTCGTCCGGGCGCCCGCGTCTTCATCGAGAAGGTCCCCATTGCCAATGGACTCATCGTAGAAGTGCGCCTTCGCGATGGATTGCCTGCGGGAACCATCCGCTACTTCGGTCGCTCACCGCCTTTCGACTTCGACTCCGGCAGCCGGACGGTGCGGGTCACCATGGATGTCGCCCCGCAATTGGCTGAGGGCGACGCGGTCCCTCTCGTCGTCGTGGACTCGCACGACGGACGGGTCTCCATGCCCGAGGTGGAGCTCGAAGTGGTCGGTCGCGGTTTCGATGCCCTCGAGGTCGCCCAGGACTTTCTCTTCGAACAGGGCCGGATCGAGATCTTGGATCCGGTGCCCATCGAAGTTCGACCCGACGGCCTCGAAACCCACCGGATCGGCTACGACCTGAATGCCGCCCGCGCCGACTGCAGTCCGGACGACGGACGCTGCGATGGTCCAAGAGAGATCTTCGTCCGGGGTCGACGTGCCGCTCTGACGAGTCCTTTCCAAAGCGTCCGCATCGTCTTGGACACGACTCCACCGCGGGTCTCTCGCGCCGCGGTCTCGTACGTACCGGTCGACGAGAACCCTTTATCGACCGTGACGAAAGCCGGCAGCGGGACGGCGATCGCGGTCACCGTCGTCTTCGACGAAGCGGTCGAAGGCGTCGGGGAGCCGCCGATGCTCCAGGCGACCAACAGGAGCGCATCCCTGGTCTTCGAGCGCGCTGGCCCGCTCGAGTCGGAAGTCAGCTCGGTCGTCTTCATGGCCGTCGTCGACGCCGACGCCCACGTTTCCGGGACCTATCGCCCGCTCCTGACCGCCCGGGACCTCGTGGGGAATCTCGCCGCAGACCTGACCTTCGAGTCGCCCTCGATCGAAGTGGACGTGGACACCGAAGCGCTCGAGGTCGACCAGGATCGCGTCAGCTACCTTCGGGCCCCGATCGGTCGATCCGATCCGGAGGGGCTGCACCATCCGGACGGAACCGAAGGATTCGAGATTCCCGCAGGACCCGCCTACTTCGCTCTTGCACCGCGGGACGGCCTGGACCCCTCGCGTTTCCTCGACGCCTCTGCGTTTCGATTCACGAGCGGAGCAGCACTCGGCGCCTTACGCGTCTGGAGCGACGACCAGCGCCAGGGGCTGCTCGCCACCGTCCGCCCGCAGGCTGATGGTCGCTGGGACCGTGCGGACCTTCGGCTTCCCGGATCCGACCACCCGAGCGTCTACGTAACGGGGCTCGACGACGCTGGGAACGAGTCGGAACCCGTGCGCATTGAAAACGCCTGGTTCATCGGCTCTTCAGCGGCGCCCCCAGGCGAGCCGACACCGCACGGCCTGTTCACGTCCAGCGCGATTCGGCCGCCGCTCGGAGCTCGGATCGCGGTCTCCGACCGGACCGGCCTCGATTCGCCCTCGGCTGGCATCATCACGCAGGTCGCGCGGCCGCGATGGCGCGAGCGCGCCGTTTTCGACCACCCCACGCGCACCGGGCGCCACTCGATGGCCACCGACTGGGCTCGGGGTCGCGTCGTCGCCTACGGCGGCGTCGGGTTGACCGACCCGTGGGAGTGGAACGGTTCGCGCTGGCTTCCGACCGCGCCGCTGACCCAGCGCCCGCCCCCGCTTCGAGGCTTCGGCATGGCCTACGACGCGGCTCGGGGGCGCACGGTGATCTTCGGAGGATTCGGGAGCGGAGAAGAGATCAACGGCCGAACCTGGGAGTGGGACGGAGCCCGTTGGTTCGATGTCACCCCTCCGAGCGGCAATCCCCCGCCCCGAGCTCTCTTCGACATGGCGTACGACAGCCGGCGAGGCCGGGTCGTGCTGTTCGGCGGCATCCCCGACGTCGACGCGGCCTACCTCACCGACGTCTGGGAGTGGGACGGTTCGGCCTGGCACGAGGCCAAGCCGACCGGCCCTTCCCCCCGTGGCCGCCTCGACCACGTCCTGGCCTACGACGCAGCACGTGAGCGAACCGTCCTGTACGGAGGATGGTCTTTTGGCCCCATTCGCGACACGTGGGAGTGGGACGGCGCCCGTTGGGCCGAGCGAACGTCGGACCGAACCCTGGACCCCGCGCCGGAGCGTCGTTCGAGGGCCGCGATGGCCTACGACGCCCGACGACAGGTCGTTGTGCTCTTCGGCGGTCTGGGCGAGCAGAACGCCCTGCTGTCGGATACCTGGGAATGGGACGGATCCCTCTGGTCCAAGGCCTCGACGGCGACCCCCACCCCCGAGGAGCGCTTCGACGCCAGCCTTGCCTACGACCCCTCTCTGGGAGGGGTCATCTTGTTCGGAGGGACCGGCATCAATGACTACCTGGCCGACACCTGGATCTGGGACGGACACGCTTGGTCACGGCTCGATGTGCCGCCCGACCAAGCGCCGCCAAAACGTGCGGCGACGGCGCTATGGACCGATCCGGACACCGACGAGCTCTTCATCTTCGGCGGCCACGGAAGCCGCGCGAACTTCGATCTCGGCGAGCCAAGACGCGACGCTTGGTCGTTCGATGGACGGACCTGGTCCCCGCAGGACCTCGGGCCGGGGCCGAGCGCGCGAGGCTACGCGGCCCATGCTCTGGACCCTGCGACCGGTACACCCTTCTTGTTCGGCGGCCTGGACAGCGAGGGCTCGGTGCTGAATGACGTCTGGCGGCTGGAGGGCGCGGCATGGACCGCACTCACTGTCGACCCAGGTCCACCCGCACTCGACCGGCCGGCGGCTGCGTACGACGAAGCCCGAGGTCGGGTCGTGCTCTTCGGGGGATGGGACGGGAGCCGGAGCCGCTATTCTCGCGAAACCTGGGAATGGGACGGGGCGGCCTGGGACCGCGTCAGCCTCGCCGGTCCCCCCGCACGCAACGTTCATGCGATGGCGTACGACGCCGCCCGCGAACGCGTGGTGCTCTTCGGCGGCTTCGGCTCGTCGGGGCGCCATGGCGACACCTGGGAGTGGAACGGCGAGTTCTGGACCGACGTGACACCGGCGGGACCTTCACCCTTTCCGCGAAACTCCCACAGCATGGCGTACGACCCTCGACGACGGGCGACGGTCCTGTTCGGCGGATTCGCCGACGGACGAGAGCTGTCCGACGTCTGGACCTGGGACGGGACGAGGTGGCGCGAGATCACGCCGTCCGGAGTTGGGCCGTCGCCCCGAGGCTACGGCGCCCTGAGCCATGTGCCGGTCCACGGGAACCTGGTTCTGTTCGGCGGCTGGCCGGGCTTCTTCGAGGTTCTCGCCGATACGTGGGAGCTTCAGCCCACCGGACGGGCTGCGATCCAGTTCTCCCCGGTGCTGCCGGAAGACCTCGCTCGGGAGCGGCTCCACCGACTCCACGTGCGCGCCTTCTGCGGCGGGCGGTCCGCGACGAGCGGCGGGGCGACGTCCGGCGCCGAGCTCGCGGGCTGGTCCGGCCAGGGCGGCGCGATCGGCTGGTCGGTCGTCGGCGAGACGCAGGCCGGCGCCGCAGTCGACGGGCTCATCGAGCACCGTTCGGCCGCACCGGCCGAGGTTCGCGGGCACTTCCTCGAGCGGGACCGAACCATGCACTGGCAGTGCCGACCCCTCGGCACGAGCGCGCCCGAGGAAGACGCGGCCGTGGTGGAGCTTTCGTACATCGAGGTCCGGGTGGGCTATGAGACGGACTGACCCTTCACGTCGCACCTTGGTTTTGGCCCTGGCCACCCTGGGCGCGTGCGGCAGCGAGGAAGGGCAAGTCACCATCGCCTTCACGTGGTCCGATCCGCCGCCCGCCGACTCCGAAGGCTTCACCGTCGAAGCGCAGGTCGTGGCGCGATCTGGGCAAGTCACGCCGGCTTTGCCGGTTCCGCTGTCGGCCGGGGTGCGGCTCGCCGTCGAGCGCGTGCCGTACGGCTCCGCTCTCGTACTCGAGATCCGCATCGTTCAGGATGGCCCGCCATCGCGGCTGGCGTACGTCGGAAGCTCGGAGCCCTTCGACTTTGCGCCGGGCGATGATCGTCGGGTCGACGTGGAGCTCGCGCTGGCGTACGCGCCCCTGGAATCGGTGGGCCCGACGCGGGCCCTGACGGTGACCAATGCCGTCCAAGGGCGCGTGAAGACCTCGGCCCTCGAGCTCGGCCTGACGGCCCGCGGGGTCGAGCGCATCGAGCTGGCGCAAGACGCAGCGTTCACCCAGGGCCTCGCGGAGCGGCTCGCGGCGGACCACCAGGCGGGACCTCCGGGGCTCGATGGTTTCGCCTCGTACGCCGTGCCGTATGACCTCAATGCGGTGCTCCCCGCGTGCAGCCGGAAGCTGGGCGGCGATCCCGCGAGCTGTGAAGGACTCCGTCAGGTCTACGCGCGTGGCTTGCAGGGGCGATTCGTCGGCGCGGTGGCGAGCGCGACCGTCACCCTCGACACCACGCCGGTCCAGATCCTGGAGGCCGCGGTGGAGCTGCTCCCGCCTCTGGGCAGCGCCGTCGACCGACCGACGAGCGCGGCTCCGGGGACCGCGGTCGTGGTCTCCGTGCTCTTCGACGAGCCGATCGACAGCTCGCGTTCCCCGCCGACGATGGTCGGCGAGCGCGGGATGCAGACGTTGAGCTTCGCCCTGGAGGATGCCGCCGAAACGTCGGCCCGCTTTCGAGCGACCCTCGGCGCCACGCCGATCGACGGCGGCATCTACACCCCGCGCATCACGGTCCAGGATCGAGCCGGAAACCGAACCGACCGCGCGACCTTCACGGAGCCGCAGATCGTGATCGACGCCGCGATCGCCGACCTCGTGGTCGACCAGGACGCGGTCAGCTACCTGCGCGCGCCCGAGGGTCGCGGTGAGCCCGAGTCGCTCGGTGCGTTCACCCTCCCTGCCGGGAGCTACTTCGCGCTCGCTCCGGCCGATCCACTGGAGCCCGCAGCCGCGCTTCCCGCCGGCACGTTCCGGCTCGCCGATCGGGAGCCGCTTTCGGGCATTCGCGTCTACGGAGCCGATCAGCAGAGTCTGCTCCGAACCATCCGACCGGGGGGGAGCGGCGTCTGGGAGCGCGAAGCGCTTCGGCTGCCCGAAGGGTCGGATCGCGTCTTCGTGACGGGTTTCGACGCCGCTGGCAACGAGTCGAGCCCCGTCCTGATCACGCGCGGCTGGTACGTCGCGACCGCGGCTCCGAACCGCGCCGGTGTCTCACCCCACCGGGTGGCGACGGCGGCCGGCGACGCTCGGCCTCGGTCGTTTCTCGAAGATGTCGGCGTCTCGGCCCGCCTGGGTGCCGCCGACGGCGAAGGGCTCATCCGTGCGGCCGAGGCCCGCTGGATCGAGCGGGCGACGGTCGGCGGTCCGGTGGGAGCCCTCTCGCACGGCCTGGCATTCGATGAGGCGCGGGGCCGCCTCGTTCTCTACGGGGGCACCCGGCTGTCGAACCCCTGGGAATGGGATGGAACGCGGTGGCGCCCGATCGCGGCGCTGACCGACGCTCCCCCCCACCAGAAATTCTTCGGCATGGTGTTCGATGCCGCCCGAGGCCGCACGGTGATCTTTGGCGGATTCAGCGCCGGTCGCGACAAGGTCGACGAGACGTGGGAGTGGGATGGCGCCCGCTGGTGGAACGTGACCCCCGAGGGCCCGAGCCCGTCGGCGCGCTCCGACATCGAGCTCGTGTACGACGCAAATCGCGGGCGCGTCGTCCTCTTTGGGGGCCGCGACGAGATGCCCGCCTACCTCGACGACACGTGGACCTGGAACGGCAAGCAGTGGTCCGAACTCATTCCGGACGGCGCCCGCCCCCCCCCGCGCGGCCGGCATGGTCTCGCCTACGATGCGCATCGCGACCGGGTGGTTCTCTTCGGCGGGTGGAACGACGACAGCGACCAGCTCGGGGACACATGGGAGCTGGACGGAAACGACTGGGACCGAATCATTCCCGAGACATCGCCTCCGGGACGCTTCGACCCTGCGATGGCCTACGATTCGGCGCGAAAGCGCGTCGTCCTATTCGGTGGCGGCGGAGACCAGGTCAACCGTCCCGGCACCTGGGAGTGGGACGGAAGCAACTGGTCGCTGGCGACGCTCGCGAGCCCCGAGCCACGCAACTCGAATGACCTGGCGTACGACTCCGTCCGCGACGCCGTGATCAATTTCGGCGGTGTCGCGGAAACCGGCCTCCCCACCGATCTCTCCGCCTGGAACGGATCATCCTGGACGATGCTCCATTCGAACGAGACCGTGCGTCCTGCGCCTCGGAGAGGCGCTTCGATGGTCTTCGATGCACGTTCGCAGCGACTCGTGGTGTTTGGAGGGGGCGTCTACACGGTGGAGACCGACACGTTCGAACTGAACGACGACCTTTGGAGTTGGACGGGGGAGGCTTGGGAGCTGACGGAAACGTCGACTGGCCCCGCGGCGAGGTGGTTTCACGCGATGGCCTACGATGATGCCCGAGAGGAGATCGTGCTCTTCGGCGGCTCCGACGAGGACGTCGACCGACTCGCGGACTTCGGGGACACCTGGACGTGGGACGGGGCTGCTTGGCGCCAGCGCCCCACCCCGGCCGGACTTGGACCGCGGGCGGTGCCGGCCATGGCCTACGATGCGGTGCGTGAGAAGGTCATCCTCTTCGGGGGGCGGGACCCCGAGGATGAGCTTTCGAGCGAAACGTGGCTCTGGGATGGGACGGAGTGGACCCTCGCGGCGGTCGACGGGCCATCGCCCCGGCAAGGAGCAGCCCTGGCCTACGACCCGATCGGCGAACGCGTCGTCCTCTTCGGCGGAGCCGATGGCCCGGGCCCTTCGAACACGCTGTCGGACACCTGGGTTTGGGATGGCCACGACTGGACGGAACGACGACGGTCGGGCTTCGGAGCCTGGCCGCCCGCCCGCAGCAACGCTGGCCTGACGTTCGACACGACGCGCGGTCGGCTGGTTCTTCACGGCGGGTACGGGCCCGGGGGCCTCCTCTTCGATACCTGGGAGCGGACGGGTACAACGTGGACCGAGATCACGCCGTCGGGCGGAAGCCCTCCGCCCGGGCAGAATGCGAGTCTCGGCCATGACCCCGTTCGCGGCGTGACCCTCCTCTTCGGAACGCTCGGCCAGGAAAGGTCCAATCAGACGTGGGAGCTGACGGCGCCCACTCGACCGACGATCCAGTTCGCACCACGAATTCCCGGCGACATCGACCGAAGCGCTGTCCGAGACCTCCGCGTGCGCGCGCAGTGCGGTGGAGCATTCGAAGCCGCCTCCGGGCGTGCATTCGGTGCGGTCCTCTCCGGCTGGCAGACGACCGGATCGGAGGTCGGATGGGTCGAGCTCGCCGAAAACGACGGCGACCTGCCCGATCCCTCGATGCCGACCGCCGGGACGGCCCTCGACTACGCGACGGCGAGAGGCGCCGAGGCCATCGCCCGAAGCTTCCTCGTCGTCCGGGACCGCCGCATGTACTTCCAGTGTCGTTCGGCGGAAGCGAGCGTTCGCACCGACCAACCGGCTCACGTCGGCGCCGACTACTTCGAGGTTCGAGTCGGCTACATGGTTTCGCGCTGACCGCTGTGCGGGCCCACGGGGAAGGAGTCGTTCCGGAGCAGGGCCGTTCAGGAGGGCCGCGGGAGGTGGCCGCGGATTCGGAACTGCTCGCGGGGGAAGACGAAGAGCTCACCGGTGGCGAGGGCGTCGGCGCGTCGGGCTTCGACACGTTCGTCCTCCACGTAGAGGGTCCACGCCTGGGAGGCGACGGGGCGCTTCTCGAGGAAGGCTCTCGGATGGAGGACGGCCACGTTCGGGCCGCGCTCGAGATCTCTGGCCGAGACGAAGATCAGGAGCTCGCAGCCCGCACGGCGGGCTTCTCGTCCCAAAGCTTGAGAGTCCGCGTAGCTCGTGGGTGAAGCAAGCTGGTCCGTGAACGCATCAAACGGCGTCGCCATCAGATCGATGGCCCTTCGCGACGATACCACGGCACGAAACAGGGTGACCGGAACTTCGAGCGGCGCCAGCCGCGCCGCCGATGCATCGAGAAAGCGCAGGCGATGGTACGCCGATTCGGAGAACGCGGTCTTCGGGCGTTCCGCTCCGTACCAGATCCCGCGCTGGTCTCGCGTCCCGAAGCGAGAGCCGTGGCGTAGCGGCGGATACCGAAAGGGTGTCCACAGCAGATAGTGAAGTCCGCGGCTCTCGACGGGCGGCTTCACTCGTTCGAGCAGTTTCTCGAGGAGATCCTGCTCAACGGCCGAGCCCACGAGCTTTCGGGTCGATACGTGGTGCTGGGATTCGACCACCCGCCAAGGGCTGCGCCGCAGGCGTTTGAACTCACGAGGCCCCGCGCATCGCGTCCAGATACTGGAGGACATCGACCAATCCTTCCACCGTCTCGATCCGGTCTGCCGGCGTACCGCCGAGGTCGTCGTTCGCAGCATGCAGCCACGCCCGACTCTTCGCGTCGTCGCCTCCGACCAAGGCATCGAGACTTCGGAAGATCCGGACCAGCAACAGCGCGAGCTCGCCCTCCTTCGACTCGGGGGACAGGTAGACCTTACCGTTGCGATGGCGGGACAGGCTCGCCTCGCTCATGCCCACGACGCGGGCCAGCCGCTCGCCCCGGAGACCGAGGATCTGAGCCGCCCGAAAGAACGCCTTCGTCAGGACGTGCTCGGGGACGGGCGTCGCCTCTTCCGCCGGCCGGCCCATGTTTGGTAGGCTAGCAGCACGATCTTTCAATTGGAAGGATGACTTTCGGCGCCTCAGGGGTTGAGCTCTTCGTCGTGTGGTCGAAAGCGTTCGTCGAAGCGCGGAACGAGCCCTGGCGGGCCCGTCCGGGGGCGGCCCGCCAAAAGAGTCTTCGGATATTCGACGTCCCCGCTCTGGAGGCGATGACGCGCACGCCCCCCATCGTGCCGTTTCTCCTCCTCGGACCGGTGATCCTCGCCTGCGTCGTCCATCTGCTCAGGGGCACCCAGGCCCCGGCCTGGACGTGGCTCTTGGCGTTCCTCTTGGGGGCGCTCTTTTGGACGTTCGTCGAGTACGTGATGCATCGCGCCTTCTTTCACCTGGAGTATCGAGGGGACGTGGGGAAGGTCTTCGGCCTCTTCGTTCATGGCCATCATCACCTCGTGCCCAACGACCCGTATCGACTCGTGGCCACGCCGTGGCAGATCGGATTGCTGCTTCTCCTCGTCGGCGGACCCGCCTGCGCTCTCCTCCCCTGGCCGAGCTTCCTGGCGGGCCTGGCCGGCTTCTGCAGCGCCTACCTCGCCTACGAGGCACTCCACTACCGCGCCCATCACGGTCGCCCGAAGAGCCGCCTCGGGCGCGCCCTGCAGCGACATCATCTGAAGCATCACGCGGGCCCGGGAAACGCTCGCTGGGGGATCAGTAGTCCCTTGTGGGACTGGGTGTTTCGAACCCTCGAGCCCTCGGACCCTTAGTCTGTAGTCGCCGCAGCGACCGACCATACGGGTGGGTTGATCGAGCCGTGTGACTGAGGGCACTGAGTTATCGTGCTCTCGAAGCGCTGGTGGCCGTGCGCCGTCTCTGTTGCCCTCGCCGCCTGCGGTGAAGACCGAGTGGGCGAACCATTCGTCGAGATCCGCGACGCGAGCGTCACGGAGTGTCTCGAAGGCGGAAAGGTCATCGTGGTAGGCCAGGACGAAAACGGCAACGGGACCCTCGACGACGACGAGGTCGCCTCGACCGATGCCGTCTGTAACGGCGTTCCCGGTGCGCCGGGCCGCGACGGACGCGATGGCGACCGAGGCCTTCCCGGATCGACCGCGCTGATCCGCACCGTCGACGAGCCCCCCGGCCTCAACTGCTCCGAAGGCGGCTTGAGGGTCGAGGTGGGCGTCGACGACAACGGAGACGGCGCGCTCGACCGCGACGAAGTGGACGCCACCGGCTTCGTCTGTAGCGGAGCCCAAGGTCAGCCCGGTCTCAATGCGCTGATCTCGACGTCGACCGATACCGCCGGCCGCTGCCCGGACGGCGAAGGCGTATCGGTCGCGACCGGGCTGGACACCGATCGCAATGGCGTCCTGGAAGGGTCGGAAGTGCTTCGCACGAACGTCGTCTGCAGCGGAGTCGACGGCGTCGTTCCCCGAGTCGAGGTCGACGCCCTACCTGCGGGGACCGAGTGTCCCGCCGGAGGTCAACGCATTCGAACCGGACGCGACCTGAACGACAACGGCGTCCTCGATGCGCCGACCGAGGTCGAAGACGACGTGGTCGTCTGCGACCCCGTGGCCAACCGTATCCGGTTGACGCCGGTCGCCTCCGGAACCAGCACCTGCTCGGCCGGCGGGACCAAGCTCGAATCGGGCGCCGACATCGACGCGAGCGGAACGCTGGACGACGCCGAAATCCAGGTCACCCAGTTCGTGTGCAACGGAGACGGGGGAGCCGCGAGTCTCGTCGTGGTCGAGGCCGAGCCGCCCGGAGGACAGTGTGTCGATGGCGGTCGTCGAATCGAGGTCGGACTCGACGAGAATCGCAACCGCCTCCTCGACGACGACGAAGTCGAGAGCACAAGCTACGTGTGCGACGGTCGGAACGGCCGCGGAGGCGGAGCGGTTCGCGTGACCTCGGAATCCTCGGGTTCGAACTGCTCGACGGGGGGGACGCGAATCGAGACCGGGCCCGACACGAATGGAAACGGCGCGCTCGACGACGCCGAGGTCACCCGGACGGTCTATGTTTGCGACGGGTCCGGGCAGACCAGCCTCATCGCGCTGGAGACCTTCGGCCCGAGCGCGGACTGTCCGAATGGCGGGACGCGGGTCCACGTCGGTCTCGATGCCGACGGGAGCGGCACGTTGGACGTACCGGGCGAGGTGAGGAGCACATCGTTCGTGTGCAATGGACAGGCCGCGGTGCCGTTCGCAATCCTGACCGACGACCTGGGCTCGACCGCCGTGGGACTCTCGTACGATGTGGAAGTCGAAGCGGCCGGCGGGACGGGAGGTGGCTACACGTGGTCCGTCGCGTCGGGCCAGCTCCCGCCGGGGCTGACCTTGCCCAAGACGGGTACCCCGTCGGTCCGCTTGAGCGGGACGCCCCTTACCAGCGGAACCTACGACTTCACTCTACGGGTGACCGACTTTTTTCGGCAGAGCGTCGAGCGCGACTACACGCTCGAGGTCGACGAGCCTCCCCTCGCCATCACCCGCTTCGTGGTACCGCGTCATCGCGCAGGACAGGCCTATGCAGCAACGCTGACGGCTCGGGACGGCACTCCACCCTATGCCTGGTCGCTGATCGACGGAGCGCTGCCTCCGGGACTGACCCTGAGCTCGACAGGAGCTCTTTCCGGAACCTCGACCTCGACGGCGGGGAGCTTCGCCGTCATCGAGGTCCGGGATGCGAAGGGTGAGACGCGCACCGCGCACTATCGTTTCCCTAGCGAGCCAGTCTGGACCGCGATCCGGGGAGATCTGAACATGGGCCAGGTCGGGGAAGTCGTGGCCGTGAGGATCCAGGGCAGCGCGGTCGGAAGTCGCTACACGCTGAATCCAGCTCCGGTGAGCGGCGGGGACGTCGGCTTTGGTGCGGCGCCGTCACTTCGCTCCGTGGAGTGGTCCCGAGACGGAGCCAAGCTCTCGCTGTTTGGAGACCTGGACCTCGATGGCTCCACGGAGCTGTGGTGGGTCGACATGGCGGGCAGCGTTCCCAGCGTTCCGCGGAAGGCCAACCCACCGTATACGTCGACGCTGACCGACGTCAGCTCACATCGGTGGTCGCCGGACGGCCGATGGTTGGCCTACACGGCCGACGAGCGCATCAACGGGGAGCTCGACCTCTACGTCGTCGATACGTCCAGAGCCAATCCGACGAGTCAGCAGGTCAACCTTTCGACTCTCCGAGTCATCTCCAGCGCCTTTGCATTTTCGCCCGACGGAACGATGGTCGCGTTCGAGGCGCGAAAGGGTACTTCGACGACCGACCCTCGCAATCTTCATGTCGCCCGACTCACTTCCACGGGGCCGGGGACTGCGCACGACATCACGTCGTTGCCGACCATGCGATCGGTCACCGGCTTTACGTGGAGCAAGGACTCGCAAACGCTCTTCTACCGAGCCGACGCCGACACCGACGAGCGTTTCGAGCATCATATGGTCGACGTGTCGGCGGTTGCTACCGGCGGAACGCCCAGCGCGCCCATGGTCTTGAGCGGTCCTTTGGTCAGCGGAGGCGACGTCGCGAGTGACGAGGAGCTGTTCATCGAGTCTCCCGACGGCCGGAGAGTCGCCTACGTCGCCGACGCCGACTTCGACGGGGTGGATGCGGCCTACGTGGTCGACGTCGACGAACCGGGCAACGCGCGGATCGTGAGTCAGCCCGGCCTGAAGGATACGGCAAAGGTCGTGAGTGGCATCCATTGGGCTCCTGATTCGCGACGCCTGGTATTCGAGGGCTCGACGAGGATCAGCGGTCAGGTCGAAATTTTCGTCGTGGACGTCGAAAGCGCCTCTTCTGGACCGGTGCGACTGAACGACGACTTCATCGCTTTGGGGGACGTCTCGAGCGCGGTCGGCTCCGTCCAGCTCGCTCCGAACGGCCAAGGCGTGTTCTATCGAGCGGACCCGGTCTCGGACCAGGAGTTCGACCTGTACTACGCGCCATTCGATGCTCCCGGCTCCCCGACCCTCATTTCGACGAATACGGTCCCTGGGTCCGACGTGAACGACTTCTCGATCTCGCAAGACGGAGGGTACGTCCTCTATAACGCTGATCCGACGGCCGGTGTCGATGAGCTGTTCCTGGTCGAGGTCGACGCCGGAGCATTCTCGACCCCGGTGCGAGTCAGTTCGGCGAAGCATTCTTCGGCCGACGTGCACGACCTCTCGGCGGTTAGCGGCGTGGGGTCCTACTTCGTTGGTGATGCGGAGGGCATTTGCTTTCGCGGCGACCTGGATCGCGCCGACGTCGACGAGACCTACTTCGTCCCCTTGACCGCCGGCGTGGCCGGCTCACAGACCAAGCTGAACGACGTCCTGCCCTCGGGCGGAGAGGTCTCCGGCTTCAGTGCTCAGCCGGAGTAGCGATGGCGCGCGTTGGATTCATCGTCGTAGCTGCTGCCTTCGTGGCTGGTCTGAGCGCGGGCTGCGGTGAGGACCAAGGCGGCGTCCGCCTGACCATCGAATGGCCGCCGGACCCATCGCCGCCGTCCGAACTCTACGTCCGGGGCCAGCTGCTGCGCTCTGCGGCCTCGAGCGTCGCTTCTCCGTCGACGATCATCGCCGGTCCGGTCGGCCCCATCGCCTACGGCGATCCCGTCGCTTTGACCTTCCCCGACGTCCCGAATGGGCCGGGCCGGGTCATCGTACTGGAAGTCACGGAGTCGCCGGAGGAGGCGTTCGTTCGCTACTACGCGCGCTCGGAGCCTTTCACCCTGAGACCGGGTCGAATCACGAACGTTCTGCTCGAACTGGACTTCACCCGGCCCCCGGATTCGAGCCCGGACGCGCTACGGGTTCTCAGCGAGGCTTTCGTCGAGGATCTTGCTTTGGTGCGCACGTCGACCGTGAAGCTGGCCCTGGAGACCGACACCGGCGTGGTGGTCGAGATCTCGGCCGACCGAAGTTTCGCTCGTGACGAGCGGACCGCGCGCTATCGCCTCGAAGAGCTGGAGCTGGTCGATGCGACGTGTGACCCGTCCGGCGCCTCGTGTCCCCGAATCGTGCCCTGGGACCTCGACCGCGGTCTACCTTCGGCGTGTCCCCCCGTCGACCGCTGTAATCGAGAGGTTCACGCCCGCTTCGTCGATGACCAAGAGTTTTGGTCACGGCCGATCACGCGGGCTGCGGTCGTGGACCGTCGGAGTCCCGCCCTCGCCGACTTTTCCGTCGTGCCGACGGTCGCGTCGGCCAACGAACCCATTCGGGTCTCGGCCATCTTCACCGAACCGGTTGCCGTAAACGACGACCTGCTCTCCGTTTCGCCTTCCATCACCGACGTCCGACGCGTGTTCCCTCAGATCGGCGTCGCCTTCGAATCGAGCCACGTCTTCGAGCTCCTTCCCCCGGCGGGAGGCTGGCCGACCGACGCGCTGTCCTTCGAAGTGCTGGCCTTCGACCGGGTGGGCCGTTCATCGGGCGTGATCGGTCGTAGCCTGCGGGCGACCATCGACGCCTCCATACCCGACATCTCGGGTCTCGAGGTCGAGCCCGAACGCTTCAGCCTCGGCGAAACTCAGGGCGTGATTCGATTCGTCACGAGCGAGTTTCCCGAGAGCCTTCAGATCACGGTCGGCCCGGTCCAGGGGACCGACCCCGACGCCCCCCCGCTCACCGTCGAGGTCGACCCCATCGAGTGCTCTAGAGAAGAGCCGTCGTCCGGAACCTACTCCTGGTCCTGCCCGGTAGACGTGACCGAGTTCTCGAGCACGGCGGTCACGACCGACGCTACGGTCCGCGTCGTAGCCCGCGATGCCGCGGGGAATCGCGGCGAAGCGACCAGCCGCGTCGGACTGGACTTTGAGGGTCCCCGGGTGACCCTCGCGCAGCTTCGGTACATCCCGAGGCAGGACAATCCCATAGCTGCTCCCACCGCCGCTCGAGCCGGCACCACCGTGAGCGTTACGCTGGAGACGAGCGAGACGATTCGCCCCGACCCCCGGTCCTCGTCCATCGAAGCGGTCGACGGGGACCGGAAGCTACAGCTTCCGCGCGTAGCCATCGGCCTCCGAACTCTCGCGTTCGAGACAACGGTCGCGACGACGCAGCCGGACGGTTCGTATGCGATGAGCGTGACCCTCGTCGACCTGGCCGGCAACGCGAGCGACGTATCGCTTGACGAGACTCTGATCGAAGTCCGCACCGCGATTCCCGACCTTCGTGTCAAGCAGTCGCGGGTGAGCTATATCCGTGCCCCTGCGGGCCGCGGGTTAGCCGAGTCGACAGGAGGCTACGCGATTCCTCCCGGTCCCTACTTTGCGATCGGACCGCAAGACGCGCTTTCGACCCAATCCTCGCTGCAAGCAGACACCTTCTCGCTCACGGGCAACGCTTCCTCATCGCCCTTTGCCCTTCGGTTCTGGGCCGACGCAGGCGCGTCGGTCCCGCTGGGGAGCGCTACACCCCTTCCCGACGGCTCCTGGGACCGGAGCTCTTTGGAGTTGGCCTCGACCGATTCCCCCCTGGCTTTCGTGACGGCTCTCGACGTCGCGGGGAACGAGACCGCTCCGGTCCTCGTCGAGTCGAACTGGTTCGTTGCCACGACGGCTCCTCGGACCCGAGGCATCGACGACGTGGAGATCATCCGTACGTCTCGCGCTCGACGCCCCCGTGACCAGCGACCGCATCAAGAGGTGCTGCCGCTTTCTCCGCAGACGTCGGACGTCGGGCTAGGAGCGGTGGAAGCCGTCGCCGAGCGACACTGGATGGCGCTCGACGGAGAGCCCCTGCCGCCCCTGCGACAGCACGGGGCGGCCTACCACGCCGCATGGGGCACGACGATCGTCTACGGCGGCATCGATGCCGGCGGACTCAATAGAGACCGCACATACGAATTCGACGGCGTGACTTGGGAGGAGCTGAGTCTCGCATCTCCCGGGATCCGCGGCCCCTCGGCGCTCGCCTACGACGAGCGGAGGGAGCGTGTGGTGCTGATGGGTGGAGGCTCGAGCGAGATTTACGAGCTCGATGACGGCGGCTGGCGAGCGGTCGTGCCCACCAGTCCCATGCAGCCGCCGGCGATGGAAGTCGTGACCATGGCGTACGATCGGGAGGATGCCCGTGTCGTGATCCTCGGTGGACCCGCGGGCGACGCGAAGACCTACACCTGGGATGGTGAGACCTGGGCAATCCTGGCCGATGACCCCGCGCTCGCCGAGCAGGAGAACCATGCGATGACGTACGTGCCGTCTCGCGATGAGCTCGTACTGGTCGGCGACCAGCAGAACCCGGGCGTTTGGACCTACAGCAAGTTCTTTGGACAGTGGAACGACGCCCTGTTCATATGCGTTCCTCCTCCCGGAGCGGACCACGCGGCGCTGGCCTTCGATGAAGCGCGTGACGTTCTCGCCCTCTATGGAGGTAACGTTGGTACCTTCGGTGGTTTTTGTCGAACGCTCCTGTACGAGTCCGCCGACGGCTGTAACTGGTCCGTCGCCTGGAGCTCGCTGGACGCTCGGGCTCATCGGACTCCGAGAAGCTGCACCGAAACCGCCCTCACGTATGAACCAAACCTGGAATCCATCCTGGCGATCAGCGGAGCCGGCCTAAGCCGGCAAGCCGAAGGCAAGACATGGACCTGGGACGGGGAGCAGCTGGCGGGACCGCTCGGCAACCTCCCGCCGGCCCGGATCCGCCATCGCAGCGTGTTCGACAGCACGAGCGGCCAGGTCGTACTGTTCGGCGGCTCCTCGTCGGGCGTGTTCCGGGATGACACGTGGGAATGGGACGGCCGCGGCTGGGCTGAGATCGGAAGGACGGCTCCTCCTCGCCCGACGCCTCGGATCGACTTCGCCATGACTTACGACGCTCGCCGAGACCGTGTCGTTCTATTCGGCGGCAGCAGCGCCGGTGGAGGCCGGCTGGGCGATACGTGGGAATGGGACGGAAGTCGCTGGTCCGAGGCCGCCGCGGGGGCCGGGAGCCCCGGACCGCTCGATGATGTCGCCATGGCTTATGACGCCGCTCGAAACGAGACCGTCCTCTTTGGGGGGCTTGGACCGGGCGGACGCCAAACGACCGACACTTGGCTGTGGGACGGAGCCGCGTGGACGAGGGCGACGACCACGAGCGCTGTTCCCCCGGAGCGCCATGGACACGCCATGGCCTACGACTCCACGGCCGAGGAGGTCGTGCTCTTCGGGGGACTGGGCGAACTCGATTTCAACCAGCCCGAGTGGTTCGCGCTGGAAGATACCTGGAGATGGGACGGCACCAGCTGGAGCTCGGTCGCCATGACCTCGACGTTCGGCGGCCGAAACAATGCTGCGTTGGGCCATGATGAGGCCCTCAATCGCCTCCTGCTGTTCGGCGGTTCGGAGTTCTTCTTGGGGACTCCAAAGAGCGACCTTTGGCAGCTTCGAACGGCGACCTCGACCAACCTGACGCCGCCGGCCACGCTTCCCGGAGGCAGTTTCAGGTCCGCGAGCCTCCACTACGACCCCGCTCGCGGTCGAATGCTCGCCGAGGCGGGAGCCGGCATATGGGAGCTAAGAGAGCCTGGTGAGCCCGGCATCGGCTTCACCGTCAGCCTCCCCTCCGACGTTCCCCCCGACGCCATCGAGACCCTTCGATTTCGCGCCTACTGCGGCGGAACCCATACCCGCAACGTTCGAGGTAGTCGCCTTTGGGCCTGGACGACCGGCCTTCCGAATGCCAAGCCCGGATGGCGCGAGCTCGGCGACAACACCAGCAGCCAGTCCCTCCCGAGTTTGATCGATGTCGTCGAGACCGACCCCGACGCGATCGTCGGCCTGGTCACCGACGACGACCGCCGCATCGACGTTCAGTGCCGTCCCTTGGCCGCAGGCACGGGTGACCCGTCAGCCGTGGCGCTCGGCTATGGAGAGGTTCGAGTCCGGTACACCGTACAGCCTTGAAGACGACGGCCGGTGCTGACGAAGACCTCCGCTGAGTGGGTCGGGTCGACCAACGCGGGAGAATATCCCGGGTTACGCGTCGTCGTCGGATTCTTGAGCGGCGGTTTCGAAGTCGTAATCGACGAACTCGATGAAGGCCATGGGGGCAGCGTCGCCTTTGCGCCGATCGAGTTTGATGATCCGAGTGTAGCCGCCGGGGCGGTCCTTGAAGCGGACGGCCAGATCGTCGAAGAGGGTCTCGACGACCTTCTCCTGACGACAGGGCTCCATGATGTCCTCGCGCTGATGCTTGCTGACACCGCCCAAGTAGCCGAAAGCCCGCCGTCGGTCCGACAGCGTCCCCTTTTTGCCCATGGTGACCAGCCGCTCCGCGACGCGCCGAAGCTCTTTCGCCTTGGGCTCGGTCGTGCGGATCCGTCCGTGTTCCACCAACGCCATGGCCAGGTTGGCCAGCATGGCGTGACGGTGGGTCGAGGTTCGTCCGAGCTTTCGGAATGCTTTGCGATGGCGCATCGTGATTGCTCCGTTACTTTTTCAGGTCCTTGGGAGGCCAGTTGTCGAGCTTCATGCCGAGCGACAGCCCCATCTCGGCCAAGATCTCTTTGATCTCCTTGAGGGACTTTCGGCCGAAGTTCTTGGTCTTCAGCATCTCGCTTTCGGTCTTCTGGACCAGGTCACCGATATACTTGATGTTGGCGTTGGCCAGGCAGTTGGCCGAACGAACCGAAAGCTCCAGCTCGTCGACGGTGCGAAGGAGGTTCTCGTTGAACTTCTCTTCCGGCTCGGGCGGGAGCTGAATGTCCGGCTCCTGGTCTTCCTCGAAGTTGATGAAGATGGAGAGCTGGTCCTTGATGATCTTGGCCGCGAAAGCCACTGCGTCTTCCGGCGTGACCGAACCGTCGGTCCAGGCCTCGAGGGTCAGCTTATCGTAGTCGGTACGCTGGCCAACGCGAGCATTGGTGACGTGATAGTTCACCTTCTTCACTGGCGAGAAGATCGCGTCGATGGGAATTGCATCGAGGGGCATGTTCGACGTCTTGTTGTCCTCGGCCTGCACGTAGCCGCGACCCTTGCGACAGGTCATCTCCATCTTGAGGTGACCGTCTTCTCCGACGGTCGCGATGACGAGATCGCTGTTCAGGATCTCGACACCCTCCGAAGTCTCGATATCCGAGGCGTGCACCACGCATGGACCCTTTTTGTCGATGCGCAGGGTCCGCTGCTCGTACGTGCTCATCTTGATGAGCACGTCCTTGATGTTGAGGATGATGTCGGCAACGTCTTCGGTAATGCCAGGCAGTGACGTGAACTCGTGCTGCGCGCCTTCGATGCGCACCGAGGTCACCGCCGCCCCCTGCAGCGAGGACAGCAGCACGCGACGCAGGGAGTTGCCGATGGTGATGCCAAAGCCGCGTTCCAGCGGCTCGGCAAAGAAGCGCCCGTACGAAGCCGTCGTCGACTCCTTGTCGATGACCAGGCGCTTCGGTTTGATCAAGTCACGCCAATTACGATGGATATCTTTTTGCATCTCTGACCTTTCGCCATCCCCGCGGATTTCCGAAAATCCGCACCACTGCGATTGAGTCTTCCGGTTGTCGGTTCCGTCTGCGCTACACGCGGCGCCGCTTCGGAGGGCGGCACCCGTTGTGAGGGAGCGGGGTCACGTCCCGCACCAAAGTGACCTTGAGTCCGGCGGCAGCGATGGCCCGCAGAGCGGCCTCTCGGCCCGAGCCCGGGCCCTTTACCAGAACGATCGCGGACCGCATGCCGTGATCCATGGCTTGACGAGCCGCCTCGTCGGCCGCGACCTGAGCGGCGAAGGGCGTCGATTTACGCGACCCCTTGAACCCCTTGGAGCCGGCGGAGCACCAACTGACCGTGTTCCCCGCCATGTCCGTAAACGTGACGAGCGTGTTGTTGAAGCTGGCCTGAATGTGGACCACCCCGTTGGGGATGTTCTTCTTGGCCTTCTTCTTCTGGCCGCCCTTCGGATTCGCCATCTCGAACGTTCCTTACTTCTTCTTGACGCTGCCCTTGCGGGGCCCCTTGCGGGTTCGAGCGTTGGTATGGGTGCGCTGTCCACGAACCGGCAGCCCCTTGCGATGACGGATGCCGCGATAGCAGCCCAGGTCCATCAAGCGCTTGATGTTCATCGAAATGTCTCGGCGGAGGTCGCCTTCCACTCGATACTCGTCCTCGTCGAGGATTGCGCGGAGGCGGGCCAGGTCGTCTTCGTTGACCTCGTCCGTCCGGGCATCCGCGGAGACATTCGCCTTTTCGAGGAGCTCGAGCGCGGTCGACTTACCCACTCCGTAAATATAGGTGAGGGCGACCCCCATCTTCTTGTTCCGCGGGAGGTCTACGCCTGCGATACGTGCCATCGTTCTAACTCCACCTAGCCCTGACGCTGCTTGTGACTGGGGTTGTCTTTGCAGATCACCCGCACCACTCCACGCCGGCGGATGACCTTGCAGCTGCTACACATCTTCTTGACCGACGTTCGAACTTTCATCGCTCTAACTCCGCGGAAACGGGCCCGTTAGCACACCCAATCGGCCAACGGAAGGATTAACTCGCTCCGCTTTCATCACGCCGCCACCACGCGACGCACATCTTCGTAGACATCTTCGGGGCTTCGATCCCCGTCGATGTGGGTCACCAGACCCCGGTTCTCATAATAGGGGATAACCTGGGCTGTTTGCCGATCGTAGGCGTCGAGTCGAACCGAGACCTTGTCCGCCTGGTCGTCTTCCCGCTGGTAGATCGCGGTGGAGCCGCAGCGGTCGCAGATACCGTCCCGTTGGGGCGGCGAGTACTTCGCGTGATAGACGGCCCCGCAGTTTCCGCAGGTGCGGCGCCCAGTGATCCGTTCGGCGATGACATCCCGAGGGACATCGATGGCCAAAACCCTCGTGAGCGGCGTGCTGTGCTCGCCGAGGAGCTCGTCCAGAGCCTCGGCCTGAGCGACGGTGCGGGGAAAGCCATCGAGAATGAATCCCTTGCTCACGTCGTCGTAGCCCAGGCGCTCCTCGATGAGCTGAATGATCAGCTCGTCGGGGACCAGCTTGCCGGACTCCATGAACGTCTTCGCCTGCTCTCCCAGCTCGGTGCCCGCCCTGACCGCGCGCCGGAGGATGTCGCCGGTGGAGATCTGCACGAGACCCATGTCCCGGATCAGATGCTGAGCCTGGGTTCCCTTTCCGGATCCCGGCGCGCCCACCAGCACCAGTCGAACGGCACTCACGCGATCGACCTCCGACCCCGGATCCGCGGACCCGAATCGTAGACACCTTCGTAGCTGCGCGTGATGAGATGCGACTCGACCTGGTTGACCGTGTCGAGGGCAACACCCACCACGATCAGCAGCGCCGTACCCCCAAAGTAGAAGGGAAGGTTCCCCATCATGACCAAGAGAGCGTTCGGGAGTACGCAGACCGCGGCCAGATACAGCGATGCGCCGACGGTCAGTCGATTGAGAACGGCCTCGATGTATTCAGCCGTCCGCTGTCCCGGCCGGATGCCCGGGATGTATCCGCCGAACTTCTTGAGGTTGTCCGCCACGTCCACCGGGTTGAAGATCACCGCGGTGTAGAAGAACGTGAAGAAGATGATGAGGGCAGCGTAAATGATGTTGTAGCCCCACTCCGTGGGCAACAGCAGCCCCTGCATCTGCTGCATGACCTCGCTATCGGGGAAGAAGTTCACCAGCGTCGCCGGGAACAGCAGAAGCGACGAGGCGAAGATCGGGGGAATCACGTTTGCGGTGTTGACCTTGAGCGGAAGGTGGGTGGACTGCCCGCCGTACACCTTACGGCCCACGACCCGCTTGTTGTACAGGACCGGAATCCGTCGCTGGCCGCGCTCCACGAAGACCACGAAAGCCACCGCCGCGACGACCAGCGCCGCCAAGAACAACAGCTGAAGGGGCTGGATGACTTCCTGCTGAGCCAGCTGGAAGGTCTGGTACAGGCCCTGCGGCAGCCCAGCGATGATCCCAGCAAAGATGATCAGCGACATGCCATTGCCGATCCCGCGCTCCGTGATCTGTTCGCCCAGCCACATGATGAAGGCCGTACCGGCGGTCAGGGAGAGAATCGTGATCAGCTTGAAGCCGAGGCCGGGGGAGAGAACGACGTTTTGACCGTTGAAGTTCAGTGCCTCCAGGTTAGTGGCGATCACCGTCCCCTGAATGGTCGAAAGGACGATCGTGCCGTACCGCGTGTACTGGGTGATCTTCTTTCGACCCTGATCACCTTCCTTTTGCAGGCGCTCGAGGCTGGGTACGACGACCGCCAGTAGCTGAAAGATAATGCTGCTCGAGATGTAGGGCATGATGCCCAGCGAAAAGACCGAAGCTTGCTCCAGCGCTCCTCCGACGAACATGTTGAACATGCCGAACAGGGTGCCCTGCTGCTGCTGAATGACCTGCTGCATCAGGCCCCGGTCGACGCCGGGTACGGTGATGAAGATACCCAGCCGATAGACCGCCAGCATCGCCAGCGTGAACAGGACGCGCTGCCGGAGCTCGGGGACTTTGCCGATGTTCGCGAAGATAGACATGGGAGAGCCTCGTTGGTTGGGTCGACCGGTACCTTCAGGCCTCGCTCGACGACTTGGTCTTGCGGTTCCACTTTGGGCGGTCGGGAATCAGCTCGACCGATCCGCCCGCCGCCTCCACGACCTGCTTGGCTCCTGCCGAGATCCGATTCACCTTCAGCGTGAGCTTCTTCGTCA
Organism: uncultured Myxococcales bacterium; assembly: GCA_964473255.1. Lineage (GTDB taxonomy): Bacteria > Myxococcota > Kuafuiibacteriia > Kuafuiibacteriales > Kuafuiibacteriaceae > Kuafuiihalomonas. The sequence goes on from CAYYOT010000052.1 coordinate 24,992, forward strand.
TTTCGCCCTTGCCCAGGACCTTGACCCCGTTCTCGTGGTGGCCGTGGATCAGACCGGCCTCGACCATCGCCGCCTCGTCGACCGTAGCGCCATCCTCGAAGACCTGCAGAGCAGAAACCTGCACTTCGGCGAACACTTTCCGGAAGGGGTTCTTGAACCCGCGCTTGGGCAAGCGTCGCTGCAGGGGAATACCGCCGCCTTCGAAGCCGCTGCGGACCCCACCCGACTTCCGGGCCTTTTGCCCCTTCATGCCGCGACCGGCGGTCTTACCATTACCGGAAGCGATGCCGCGGCCCTTGTGCTTGGCCTTCTTGGTGGCCCCTGCGGGCGGCGCCAGCTTGCTCAATTCGCCTGCCATCGTCTGTCTCCTCGTCTCGCTCAGGCTTCCGTCGCCCGCTGTCGACGAAGACGCGCGCTGTCGCGGAGCGAGTCATCCCCGTCGAAGCGCTCGACTTCGATCATGTGCTGAACCTTGAGCACCATCCCACGGATCGGAACGGTATCCTTCAAGATCTTCGTCTGCTCACGCTTGCGTAGCCCCAGGCCCTGCAGCGTAGCTCGCTGCTTCTCCGTGCACTTGCTGAGGCTGCGGAGCAGCGTCACTTTCAATAGGCTCGCCATCGTCGTCTCCTCAGTTGCTCAGGCCGGTCGGGACCTGGATCTTCAGCGCCACCGGCTCGAGATCTTCGGGCGTCGCGCCTCGCCGGTCCGCTTGCTCCTTGATCGTGGTCAAGTTGCGGAGCGCGGTAACGGCCGCATTCACGACGTTGTGCTTGTTCGAAGTCCCCAGGGACTTGGTGAGAACGTCACGGACCCCGGCCGACTCCAGAACCGCACGCACGGGACCACCCGCAATGACGCCCGTACCGGGGCGGGCCGGACGCATGACCACCTTGCCCGCACCGAAGATGCCGACGATCTCATGCGGGATGGTTCGACCCCGGAGCGGCACGCGGAAGAGGTTCTTCTCCGCCTGGTCCTTGCCCTTGCGGATCGCTTCCGGAACTTCGTTGGCCTTGCCCAGACCCACGCCCACGTGACCCTCGCCGTCACCGACGACGACGAGCGCCGAGAAGCTGAACCGACGGCCACCCTTCACGACCTTGGCGACGCGGTTGATGTGAATGACCCGGTCGACGAGCTCGAGCTCACGGGGGTTGATGATTTCTCGTGTTGCCATCGAAACCTCTCAGCCTCAGAAGGTCAGGCCCGCATCACGCGCACCCTTGGCCAGCGCGGCGATACGACCATGAAAAGGCCATCCCTTTCGATCGAAGACACAGGTCTCGATCCCTTTCGCTTTGGCCGCTTCGGCCAGAGCGCGTCCAACTTTTTCCGCTGCCTCGGACTTCTTGAGCCCCTTGACGTCGTCGCGCACACCTTTCGTCATCGTGGAAACCGACGCGACGGTCTGCCCGGCATCGTCGTCGATGAGCTGAGCGTACACGTGCTTCGCGCTGCGGAAGACCGCGAGGCGCGGCCGGTCGGCCGTACCGTTGATCTTCTTGCGAACGCCCATGGCCCGACGAAGGCGGCGGCGGACGTTATCGTCTCCGATCTTGCGCTTCATGAGACTGAACCTCTCCCCGGCTACTTGGAGCCGGTCTTGCCTTCCTTACGCCGCACGCGCTCGCCGACGTACTTGATGCCCTTGCCCTTGTAAGGCTCGGTGGGCCGATAGGCCCGAATCTGGGCCGCCGCCAAGCCCACCTTCTCTTTGTCGCATCCCTCGAGGTGGACGGTGGTCTGCTTGTCGACTTTGCAATCGACGCCGACGGGAAGCTCGTAGTTCACGTCATGGGACAGTCCCACCTGAAGATTGAGCACTCGCCCCTTCACGTCGGCGCGGTAGCCGACCCCCGTGATCTCGAGCGATTTCTTGAAGGGCTCGACCACGCCGTCGACCATGTTTTGAAGCAGGGTCCGGGAAAGACCGTGCATCGCCGAGGACCGGCGGTCGTTGCTCGTCTTCTCGATCGTGGCCGTGCCGGAGTCGACCTTCACCGCCACCATCGGATTGAAGTCGCGCTCCAGCGTCCCTTTCGGCCCCTTCACGACCACGTGCGCACCATCGATCTTGATGTCGACGCCTTTGGGGATCGAGATGGGCTTCTTTCCAATTCGAGACATGGTTCAGCTCCTCACCAGACCGTACACATCAGCTCGCCGCCCACACCCTGGCGACGGGCCTCGCGATCGGTCAGCACGCCACTGGACGTGGACAGGATTGCGGTGCCGAGTCCGTTGCGAACCGACGGAATCGCATCCGCTCCCACGTACTGACGAAGGCCGGGACGACTGACCCGCTTGAGACCGGTGATGACCGGGTCTCGGTTGCGGTCGTACCGAAGCTGGATGGTCAGCGTCGGCTGATGCACTCCAGCCTGGACGTCGTATCCTTCGATGAAGCCCTCGGCCTCGAGGACCTTGGCCACCCGCTCTTTGAGCTTCGACGAAGGCATCGGCACCTTCATGTGCCGGGCATTTATGCCGTTTCGAATGCGGGTCAGCATGTCGGCGATCGGATCGTTGACGACTCCTGGCATCTACTTACTCCTCAGGCCCCGGCTTCCGCGCCGTCTTGGCCACCGCGTCGACGGAAAGGGAAACCCAGCGCCGCTAGGAGAGCCTTGCCGTGCTCATCGTTTTCCGCCGTCGTGACAAAGCTGATGTTGAGACCTCGAACCTTGTCGACCTTGTCATAGTCGATCTCGGGAAAAATGATCTGTTCTTTGAGCCCGAGCGTGTAGTTACCGCGACCGTCGAACGCTTTGTCCGATACGCCTTTGAAGTCGCGGACGCGGGGAAGCGTCAGCGAAACCAGGCGGTCCATGAACTCCCACATGCGATTGCGGCGGAGCGTGACCATGGCGCCGATCGGCATCCCCTCGCGCAGCTTGAAGTTCGAGATCGACTTCTTGGCTCGAGTGATCACCGGCTTCTGGCCCGCCATCTGCCCCAGCTCGCTCACCGCAAATTCGGTGACCTTGCTGTTCTGAATGGCCTCGCCCAAGCCCATGTTCAGAACGATCTTCTCGAGCTTCGGAACCTGGCTCACGGACTTCAGCCCCAGCTCTTTCTTCAGCTGCGGCACGACCTCCTCGCGATAGCGGACCAATAGTCGCGCGGGAGGCCCGAACTGCGAGGCGGCCGCGATCTCGGGGATCTCGTCCTTGTCCCGACCGCGCTTGCCGCCGCCTTTGGCCTTCTTGGCTTTCTTCTCTTCAGCCATCGAAGCTCTCCTCAGTCGAGCTCGGTCCCTGCGTGCTCACCACCGCGAGCCACACGAACCTTGCTCCCGTCGTCTTTGACGACGAATCCAACACGAACGCCGGCACTCAGCTTTTCGGAGTGCAGACGGACGTTCGAGACATGAATCTTTCCGGGCCGATCGAGAATGCCACCTTGCGGCAGGTTCTGTCGCGAGCCCGGCCGTATGTGACGCTTCTGAATGTTTACGCCTTCGACGATGACTCGGTCTTCCTTGGGGAAGACTTCGAGTACTCGCCCGGTCGTGCCGCGATCCTTGCCGGCGATGACCTCCACGGTGTCGCCCTTGCGAATCTTTGCTGCCATCAGAGCACCTCCGGAGCGAGCGACACGATCTTCATGAACTGCCGAGCTCGCAGCTCGCGCGCCACGGGCCCAAAGATACGGGTCCCTACGGGGTCGTTGTCTTTGTTCACGAGCACGCCCGCGTTCTCGTCGAACTTGATGTAGCTCCCGTCGTTGCGTCCCGTGGGATACCGGCTCCGAACGACGACGGCTTTTACCACGTCGCCCTTCTTGACCTTGCTGTTGGGCATCGCCTCACGGACCGAGCAGACGACGACGTCGCCGATACCCGCGTACCGACGACGCGACCCACCGAGCACCTTGATGGTGAATAGTTTCCGGGCGCCACTGTTGTCAGCGACGTCAAGGATCGAAGTCATCTGAATCATGGTTTCCTCGCGTGCCCCAGCTCCCGATCAGTCCTGGTGCCCAAGCTTGCGCGCAACCCGCCAACGCTTCGTCTTGGACACCGGCCTCGTTTCCTTGATGAGAACGATGTCGCCCTCGACGCAGCCCATCGTGTCATGAGCCGCGTACCGGTCCCGAATGGTGACGTACTTGTGGTAGCGGCGGTGCCGCACGCGGCGCTCCACCTGAACCACTACCGTATTCGTCATCTTGGCCGAGACGACCTTGCCCCGACGCTCCTTCACCGTTCGCGCCGCCGGCGCGCCTGCTTCCTCGGGCGAGGCATCCGGCGTGGGAGCCTCCGGGGAGGGGGCGGCCGTTGCATCTTGCTCGGGCGCGGTCTCGGTCACGGCATTCTCTTCCGACGCACTGGTCATGATGCCTTCCTCGTCTTCTCGTTTCGAATCGTCTTCGCTCGGGCGATCTCCCGCCGGATGAGTTTCAGGCGAGCCACGTTCTCGAGCTGTCCGGTGTAGTGCTGAAATCGCAGGCGGAACAGCTCGTCTTCCCGCTCCTGGATGAACGCATCCAGCTCGTCGTCGCTCCGACCGCGCAGGTCGGCTGGTCTCGTCACTTCCGTCATCCCAGGTAATCCTCCCGCAGTATGGTCTTGGTCTTCACGGGCAGCTTGTGCCCCGCCAGACGGCACGCTTCCTTGGCGATGGTCGTGTCGACGCCGTCGATCTCGTACAGAACGCGGCCCGGCTTCACGACCGCCACCCAGTGGTCCGGCGAGCCCTTACCTTTACCCATTCGAGTCTCGAGCGGCTTCTTGGAGACCGGCTTGTCGGGAAAGATCCGGATCCAAACCTGCCCGCCACGCTTGATGTGACGAGTGAGCGCAATACGAGCCGCCTCGATCTGACGCGATGTGATTCGCCCCGGCTCGGTCGCCTGGAGCCCGATGGTTCCAAACGCGATGGTCGAGCCTCGGTAGGCAAGTCCACGCATGCGGCCCTTCTGCTGCTTTCGGTACTTGGTTCGTGACGGCTGTAGCATCTCGAGCTCTTCCCTCTACTCAGTTCGCCTGGGCGTCCGCGCGACGCGGAGGCCGCGGAATGCGCTGCTTGGGCGCGGGCTCCTTGCCCGGCTCCAAGACCTCGCCTTTGAAGATCCAGCACTTGACGCCGATCGTGCCCTGCTTCGTCTTCGAAAGCGCGAAGCCATATTCGACATCGGCCCGCAGCGTGTGCAGCGGAACCCGGCCATCGCGGTACCACTCGTAGCGGCACATCTCGGCGCCGCCCAGGCGACCCGAGCAAGCGACCCGGATGCCTTTGGCGCCGAACTTCATGGCGATGGTCACTGCCTTCTTCATCGCGCGGCGGAACGCGATGCGGCGCTCGAGCTGAGTACCGATGTTCTCGGCCACGAGCTGGGCGTCGATCTCCGCCTTCCTGATTTCCTGGATATTGATGAAGACTTCGTTCTCGGTGAGTCTTTGCAGCTCCTTCTTCAGCTGCTCGATGCCCGCACCCTTTTTGCCGATGACGATGCCGGGGCGAGCGGTGTAGATGTTGACCTTCACCTTGCTCGATGCCCGCTCGATCTCCACACGGGAGATGCCGGCCGAGTAGTGCTTCTTCTTCACGTGAGCCCGCAGTGCGAGGTCCTCGTGGAGCCAGTTCGCGTAGTTCTTTTCCTCGAACCACTTGGACTCCCAGGTCCGCGTGATACCGAGGCGCAAGCCGATGGGGTTCGTCTTCTGGCCCATGATTACTCCCTGACCTCGAGCCCGACCGTCACGTGGGACGTCCGCTTGATGATCGGTGTGGCACGCCCCTGGGCGCGCGGCATGAAGCGCTTCAAAGTCGGACCTCCGTCGACGAAACACTCGCCCACGAAGAGATTGTCGATGTTGACCCCGCCCTTCTGATCGGCATTCGCGACCGCACTCTTCACGAGCTTGGCCAGCGGCAGCGAAGAGCGCTTCTGAGTGAACTGGAGGATGTTGAGGGCCTCCTCCACGTGCTTGCCTCGGATCAAATCCGCGACCAGGCGAACCTTCTGCGGGGAGACACGAAGATGGCGGAGCTTTGCCCGAGCTACGATCGACATGGCGCTACTCACTTCTTCTTCTTCTTGTCCGCGGCGTGCCCGTGGAAGGTCCGGGTTGGAGCAAACTCACCGAGCTTGTGACCGACCATCTGGTCGCTCACGTACACCGGGATGAACTTCTGTCCGTTGTGGACGGCAAAAGTGTGACCGATGAAATCGGGGGTGATCATCGAGCGCCGTGACCAGGTCTTGATGACCTGCTTGCGGCTGCTGTCGTTCATTTTGTCCACCTTCTCCTGGAGGTGGTAGTCCACGAAGGGACCTTTCTTCAGCGAACGCGGCATCGTTTAGCTCCTACCTGACTGCTTTCCGCGCTTGCGCGGCGACACGACGAGCTTGTCGGACTGCGGGTTCTTGCGGGTCCGCAGACCGCGAGCCATCTTGCCCCACGGCGTGCGGGGGGGTTTGCCGCCCTTGGAGCGGCCCTCTCCGCCACCCTGCGGATGGTCGACGGGGTTCATGGCCGAACCGCGGACCGACGGTCGGACGCCCAGCCACCGGGAGCGACCCGCCTTCCCCAGAACCATGTTCTCGTGCTGCTCGTTCCCGAGCTGACCAACGGTGGCCATGCACGTTCCGAGCACCCGCCGCATTTCCGACGACGGCAGTCGAATCGTGACGTACTTACCTTCCTTCGCCATGAGCTGGGCGGAATTGCCGGCCGAACGGACCATCTGGCCACCTTTGCCCGGCTTCAGCTCGATGTTGTGGAGCAGGGTTCCGAGCGGGATGACCATCATGGGCATCGCGTTGCCCGGCAGCGGATCGATCGAGCTGGTCGACGCCATCACGGTGTCGCCAACCTTGAGCGCACCGGGCGCGAGGATGTAGGCCTTCTCCCCGTCAGCGTAATGGATCAGTGCGATCCGCGACGAACGATTCGGGTCGTACTCGATCGCGGCGACCTTGCCCGGAACATCGTACTTCCGGCGTTTGAAGTCGATGATGCGCAGGCGCTTTCGGTGCCCACCACCCTTGTGCCGGGTCGTGATGTTCCCCCGATTTCCGCGGCCTCCGGTCCGCTTCAGCGGCGCAAGAAGCTTTTTCTCCGGCTCCGACTTCGTAATCTCCGAGAAATCGGAGGCGGTCATCGCACGGCGGGCAGGCGAGGTTGGCTTGAAATTGCGAATTCCCATGAGCCGACTCCTCCTCAAAACCCACTGAAGAAGTCGATCTCCTGGCCCTCGGCCAGGGTGATCATCGCCTTCTTCCAGTTGGGACGTTTGCCCACGATTCGACCGCGGCGCTTGAGCTTGCCGCGGACGATGATCGTGCGCACGTCGGTGACTTCGACGTTGAATGCCGTCTCGACCGCCCGACGGATCTCGATCTTGTCGGCATCGAGCGGGACTTCGAATACGACCACCGAGCGATCGGTACCTGCCGACAACTCGGAGGCTTTCTCGGTAACTCGGGGCTTCAAGAGCACTTGGTGGGCACTACGACTATGCATCGCTCGCCGCCTCCTCTCGGAGCTGAAGCTCTTTTCGCGAGGGCTCCGTGTGGAACTTCTCGTTGAGCCGCTCGACGGCCTGATCGCTGATGAAGAGGTCGTCGTAGTACAGTACGTCGTAGACGGTCAGGTCCTCGACCGAGAGGAACTTCGCATTGGCGAGGTTTCGGACCGACCGGTGGAGTGCGTCGTTGTCGGCCATGTCGACGACCAGTGCCTTCGAGACACCGAAGCTCTCGAGAACGCTCTTCGCTTCCTGCGTCTTTGGCTTCGCGGGAGCCCAGCCCTTCACCACGTGGAGCTTCTCCTGCTGGGTCCGCAGCGAAAGAGCACAGCGGATGGCCTGCGCGACCATCTTCTTGGGCGGCTGGTACGAGTAGTCGCGGGGCCGGGGCCCGAAGACCACGCCGCCGCCCTTCATGTTCATGGCCCGGCTGCTCCCGTGACGCGCCCGGCCGGTGCCCTTCTGCTTGTACGGCTTCGCGCCCGTTCCCGAGACCTCGCTCACCGTCTTGGTGCTGTGGGTCCCGCGTCGCTGGCTAGCCCGCTCCGCTTTGACGATTTCCCAGAACAGGTGCTCCCGCACCACGGCGCCGAAGACCGAGTCGTCGAGCTCGATCGTCCCCACCTTCTTGTTCTTCGTATCTACAACGTCGAACTGCATCGCGGCCTCACTTGATCTCGACGTCGACGCCAGCGGAAAGGTCCAGCTTCATCAGCGCGTCGAGGGTTTGGGGCGTAGGATCGTGAATGTCGACCAGCCGCTTGTGCGTTCGCATTTCGAACTGCTCGCGACTCTTTTTGTCGACGTGCGGTCCACGGAGGACCGTGAACCGGTTGATCTTCGTGGGAAGCGGGACCGGACCCGCGACCGACGCGCCAGTCCGGCGGGCGGACTCGACGATCTCGGCGACCGCCTGATCGAGGAGGCGATGATCGTAGGCCTTCAGCCGGATTCGAATCTTCGTAGTGTTCTTGCTCGCCATCAGTTTGCCCTACCGAACTGTGCTATCTCCAAAGACGACGAAGTCCGGACCCGTTGACCGAGTCCGGACCTCGCGCTGGGCTCTCGCCCTCGCACTTACTCGACGATTTCGGTCACGACTCCCGCGCCCACGGTCCGGCCACCTTCGCGAATCGCGAAGTTCATGCCCTTGTCCATGGCGACCGGCGTGATCAGCTCGACGTCCATCGAAATGTTGTCGCCCGGCATGACCATCTCGGTGCCTTCCGGCAAC
>CAYYOT010000053.1:0-22001 GCA_964473255.1 uncultured Myxococcales bacterium
TGGCGCTCAGCGCACTTGCCTCGGCTCAGCGCGCCGGGGGGGTCGTCGCCTTCATCGACGCCGAGCATGCCCTCGACCCGAACTGGGCAAAGACCCTAGGCGTCGACATCGACCAGCTGCTGGTCTCCCAGCCCGACTGCGGGGAGCAGGCCCTGGAGATCACGGAGACCTTGGTGCGCTCGGGAGCGATCGACCTGGTCGTCGTCGACTCGGTCGCAGCGCTGACTCCCCGGGCCGAGATCGAAGGTGAGATGGGTGATACCCACGTCGGACTGCAGGCCCGGTTGATGTCTCAGGCCATGCGCAAGCTGACGGCACACGCCTCTCGCACGAAGTCCGCCATCCTCTTCATCAACCAGATTCGCCATAAAATCGGCGTCGCATATGGCTCCCCCGAGACCACGACCGGCGGCAACGCCTTGAAGTTCTACGCGTCCATGCGGGTCGAGGTTCGGCGTATCGGCTCGGTCAAAAACGGTGACGAGGTCGTCGGGAGTCGCGTTCGCGCCCGAGTGGTGAAGAACAAGCTGGCGCCGCCCTTTCGCGACGCAGAGCTCGAGGTTCTCTACGGGCGGGGGCTTTCACGCGCTGCCGAGCTCCTCGATCTCAGCGTCGAGGCTCAGCTGGTCGACAAATCGGGTGCCTGGTACTCGGTTTGTGGTGTGCGCATGGGCCAAGGGCGCGACCGAGCCCGAGACTGGTTGGAGGCTCGACCTTCGGTGATGGAGGGTCTTCAAGACATTCTCATGAGCGGAGCGAGCGCCGAGGCCTTGTCCTCGGCGATGGCGTCGCTCCCCAAGACCAACGAGGCCACACCTTCCGCGGCGTGACGTTTCGGCGTGACAGAGAGACGGCGGTCTTTCACAAGCGGGATCGTGCTCGGGTCGCGCGCGGCACTCGTCACCCTCGTCCTCGCGGACGCCGGGTGTCGGTTCTCGTGTGCTCCCGAGACCGGTACGCTCATGGCTGATCCCATCGCCCTTCCCGGTCGCGAGCCCTTCTCACTCGAGCTCTCCACTCAGCTTCGTCGGGCACTGGAGAGCAAGGGTGACGCGTACACGCCGCGGACCCGACATCTCGAGACTGACGGACGGCCTCGATTCATGAATCGCCTCATCCTCGAGACCAGCCCCTACCTCCTTCAACACGCCCATAACCCAGTCGACTGGCGACCCTGGAGCAAGGAAGCGTTCGCCGAAGCGGCGCGGCTGGACCGTCCGGTGCTGCTCTCGGTCGGTTACTCGACCTGCCACTGGTGCCACGTGATGGAGCGGGAATCGTTCGAAGACGAAGAGATCGCCGCCTACCTCAACGCGAACTACGTCGCGATCAAGGTCGACCGCGAAGAGCGTCCGGACGTCGATAGTGTCTACATGACGGCGGTCCAGCTTATGAGAGGCGGCGGAGGATGGCCGATGACCGTCGTGCTGCTACCCGACCGCCGCCCGTACTTCGCGGGGACCTACTTTCCGGCCCGCGACGGTGACCGCGGAGTGAGCATCGGATTCTTGACCGTGCTCCAGCGCCTCAAGGAAGCCTACGTTCACGACAAAGAGCGCGTCCTCGAGTCGGCCAGCCAGGTCTCTCGAGCGGTGGCGAAGGCGGCTCGGCCTTCGCCCCCCCGAGGTATGCCGGTCACCGACGACCTCGTGGAAGCGGCGCGCTTTTTGGTCTCCCGCTATGACCCTCGATACGGAGGCTTCGGCGGCGCTCCCAAGTTCCCCCGACCAGCCACCTACGGCCTCCTCCTCCGCTACGCGCGACGTGCGAGCGACCCGGTCCCGGCCGACGTCGTATTCCACAGTCTCCGAGCGATGGCTGACGGAGGTATTCACGACCACGTCGGCGGTGGTTTTGCCCGGTACTCGACCGACGACGCATGGCTGGTGCCGCACTTCGAGAAGATGCTGTACGACAACGCACAGCTTCTGTCCCTGTACGTCGAAGCCTATCAGTCATCGGGCGACGCCCGATTCGCCGAAGTAGTCCGCGACATCGCCGATTATGTCATGTCGGACATGACGAGCCCGTCTGGTGGATTCTACTCCGCGACCGATGCGGACAGCGAAGGGGTCGAAGGTAAGTTTTTCGTTTGGTCCGAAAACGAGATCGACGCGATCCTGGGCAAGGACCGCAGTTCGCCTTTCAAGGCATTCTTCGGCGTCACCGCCGAAGGCAATTTCGAGGGCGCAAACATCCTCCACCGAACCGAGAGTCTGACCGCTTTCGCGAAGCGATGGGGGCGCTCCCCAGACGACGTCGGATCTGAGCTTGCCGCCGACCTTCTGCGTCTGCGAGCAGTCCGTGCCCAGCGCGTGCCTCCGCTCAAAGACGACAAGATCCTGACCGAGTGGAATGGGCAGATGATCGGCGCCTTGGCTCAGGCTGGATACGTGCTCGACGAAGCCCGGTATGTAGAGGCGGCGCAAAGAGCCGCGGAGTTCATTCGAACGTCGATGACCCATGAGGGACGACTGCAGCGGGTCTTCCGTGAGGGTCGGCCGGGGCACACGGCCGTGCTCGAAGACTATGCGTTCGTAATCGCTGGGTATCTGAGTCTTTTTGAAGTCACCAGCGACGGCAAGTGGCTCACGGCGGCCCAGGAGCACCAGGCCGTACTGGATGACGCCTTTTGGGATGATGAAGCCGGCGGGTACTTCGGAACTGCCGATGATGCGGAGCAGCTGCTCGTTCGAGAAAAGCCTTCGTACGATGGAGCCCAGCCGGCCGGGAACTCGGTGGCCGCCCTCAACCTGCTGCGTCTGTCCACGCTGACCGGCGAGGACGCGTACCGAGAGCGAGCCGAGAAGACCTTGCTCGCCTTCAGCGACCTCTTGCACCGCGGGGCGATCGAGAATCCCAAGATGGCGCAAGCCCTCGACTTCTATCTGGACGAGGCGCTCCAGGTCGTCGTGGTGGTCGGTACGGTGACGGCCCCCGGTTTGGACGACGTGCTTCGAAAATCATTCGTCCCGAACAAGGTGCTGGTGCGAGTCGAGGACGTTCGGGTCGATGCCCTGGCCGAAAAGCTCACCCTCGTCGAAGGCAAGCGGGCCCGAGAGGGACGCACGACGGTCTACGTCTGTCGGGACCGAGTTTGCGACCAGCCCGTGACCGAGCCCGCGGCCTTACAGGAGCAGCTTTCTCGGTTCGTGCCGATCGCGGCGCCGCGCTTGAAGACTCGGGATCGATGACTCAGGGATAGTTGCCAGGATCGACGAGGGTGGTCGCCTCGTCCAGGCCGAGCATGAGGTTGGCATTCTGGATGGCTTGTCCGGCCCCACCCTTGATGAGGTTGTCGACGGCGCTCAGGCAAACGACTCGCCATCGATTGCCGGACCGCGCGCCGATTTCCACTCCGAGCTCGACATAGTTGCTCCCGCTGACCGCGGCGACTTCGGGAGACCGACCGCGCGGAACGCGGATGAATTGCTCGCCGTCGACCGCAGCTTCGAGCGCATCGCGGATCTCCTGTTCGGAACGCGGCCCCTCCAGCTCGGCGAACGAAGTCACGAAGATCCCGCGGGACAGCGGAGCCGACACCGGAACGAAATCCAGCCCATCGATGTTCCCGCCGGCCCGACGAAGGCCCTCGTCCATTTCGTAGGCCTGGACGTGCCCGAGCGCGGAATAGGCCCGAAGATTGACCGACCGGATCGGATGATGGGTGGTGATTCGCGCCTCGGCCCCGCTGCCGGACGAACCCGTCATGCCGGTGGTCGCGACTGTCCCGACCAGCCATCCCTTCTGGGCGAACGGGAGCAGCCCCAGCTGCACGCACGTGGCGAAGCACCCGGGGTTGGCCACGAAGCGAGCACAGCGGATGGCCTCGCGCTCGACTTCGGTCAGCCCGTAAACGAACTGCGCGAGCAGCTCCGGTGCCGGATGGTCCCGCCCGTACCGCTCCTTGTAGGTGGCGGGACTCGAGAGCCGAAAAGCCGCGGACATGTCGACGATCTTCACCCCCGTCTCCACCAACTCGGGTACGACCTCCAGGGAGACTTCGTGCGGAAGGCCGAGCAACACCACGTCGGCGTCCCGCACGGCCTCTCGGGGCGGGAGATCCTCGAATCGGAGGTCGGTCAGGCTATCGAGGTGATGGTGGACCACGGAAATCGGCTCCCCGATGTGGTCGACGCTGGTTACGCGCACCAGCTCCACGTGCGGGTGGGCCCAGAGCCGGCGGATCATTTCGCCTCCGCCGTAGCCCGACCCTCCCATGATCACCGCTCGAAACGTCGCCGACATTGCTGAACTGTACCGCGTCTTCCGGGCGAAACCGAGCGCGGGTGGGTGGTCCGCGCCGGCGGGTGGGCGGGTCGGACCGGGGACGATCTCGACCGTCCGTCAATCGTTCACTGTGCCCGGTCGAACCCCATGGTAGGGAATCAGGAATGGTGGCGAGCCGCCGAGCGACGCGCGAGGACAAGCGTCAACGCATCATCGATGCCTCGATCGACGTCTTCGCCGCCAAGGGATTCTTCGGTGCTCGCGTGTCCGAGATCGCGGACGCCGCGGGCGTCGCCGACGGCACGATCTACCTCTATTTCCGCTCCAAAGACGAGATTCTGATCTCGCTCTTCGAGGAGAAGATGGGGGACATCAACCGCCGCTTTGCTGAACTGTTGAGCGCGGTCGACAACCCCGGGGACAAGCTCCGGCAATACATCACCGGGCACCTTCGAATGGTAGCCGAGCAACCGAAGCTCATGCAGGTGCTCACCGTGGAGCTGCGCCAATCGGCTCGTTTCATCCGGGAGTATCGACCGAAAGCCTTCGCCAAGTATCTGGCGCTGTTGAGCTCGATCCTGGAGGAAGGACAGCGACAAGGCGTGTTTCGCGCGGACCTCGACTTGCCGGTGTTCCGCCGAGCGCTGTTCGGAGCGGTCGACGAAATCTCCCGCGAGTGGGTCTTGCGCGCAGCCGAAGGCTCCGAGCCTCCGGATGTGGAACGGGTCAGCAGGCAGATCGCCGACTTCGTGCTGCGGGGCCTGGGAACTTCGGCGCTCAGCTCTTGAGCTTGGACAGAGCGCGCTCGCGCTGCTTGCGCCCTCGTTTATTGGCCAGACGCTCTTCGTCGGTCTGCTTGGCGGGACGCTCGCCGAGCCTTTCGCGGGTCATGTCCAAGAGCCGGGCCTTGGAATAGCTGGCCAGCTTGGTCTCGAAGTCCGCATCGGCGGTGTGGCCGGCGGCTTTGCGGCTCTCGATGATGTGCGCCTCGAGCTTGGCTCGATCTCCGAACCGCTCGCGCACCTTCTGCTCGACCTGGTACAGCCGCAGCAGCTTGCTGTTGGGCAGACCCATCAATCGAGCCTTGGTCTCGTCGGCGGACTCGTCACCGTGATGTCGGTCCACGACCGACACGAGCTGGTCGACGAGTTTTTCCCGGCTGCCGAACTGCTCGGCAACCACCTGCTTCGGGGTGGGTTTCATGATTCCTCCTGCGCGCCAGGTCTGTGCCCGGCATGGCGTTGGGCGCTCCTAGACGAACGTCACGGACCTGGCAAGTCCGTCGACCAAAAGCTATCGTAGCCTTCATGGCTCGGGCTCGGACGTTCATCCCCGCGCTCACCGTGCTCGTCACCGCCGGGTGCCTTGATGCCGGGCCGTCCGACCTGGGCGCCCCCGACCCGTCCAAGATCCTGGTCTTCTTCCCCGTGAGTGACGCCTCGTCTGCGATTTCGACTCGGGGCTTGGTTCGCGGCAGGGCTTTCCCCGGAACTTTCCCGAGCAGTGATGCCGTCCCGTTCGCGGTGATCCGCAGCCACCCGAGTTCTCTCCGGGAGGCCGTCATCCCGGTCGAGCCGGACGGGGGCTTCGACTTCAGCATCATCGCATCGGGCCGAGAGACCCTCGAGATCGCGGGCGCGAACGCGCGCCCGCCAACCCAGGTGGGGCCGAGCGTCTACGTAGAGATCCCTCCGGTCCCGGTGCCGCCCGCCCGCTTCGGGTGCTGCCGCAACGAGGGCGCGCTCGTCGGGTCGTGCATCACGACTTCGGACCTGGAGGCATTCCGCAACCCGGTCACACAAGAGTTCTTCGGCTGCGAGGATGACCCGCGACCGGTGGCGCAGTGCGAATCCGATCGAGACTGCATCGTGCTCTCGCGGCGCCACTATGACCTGGACGAGGACGACCTTCGGGTCATCGGACCCGACCAGGAGGGCGACGTCGTCGTGGAGGGCAGCCCCGGCGCCGTCGTGCGCAACGGCCTGGTCCTCGTCGAGAACCGGCGACTGAACGGCATCGGCCAGAAGTCCTCGGTGCTTCGGCAATCGGTCATCGCCGAGGCGGACGGCTCCTTTCGGACTGAGCCCTTCGGCGCCCGCGGCGACGACGAGCTGGTCATCGAGTTCCTGGACGTGAACGACTTCCGCTCCCCGTCGCGCTCCCTGTTCGTGCCCGACCCGCCCCTGGAGAGTGCAGACATCCTCGAAGTGTGGCCCGTGTCCGACCTATCGACCCAGCTCGGGGGGTTCATCGCCCTGCGCATCTTTCTGACCGGCGACGACGGACGCGGACTATGTCCCGACAATCCAGGAGCCTCACCCGCATACTGCTTCTCCGGGGGCCTGACCTTCGACCAGGTCCAGATCGACCGGTCTTTCATCGATCGTCCGGATCAGGTCGTTCAGCTATGTCCGGCCCTCGCGGAAGGCGAGTCGCCCCCGCCCGAGGCCCCGTGTGGCGGGCCCGGCGTCGAGCGCCTGGTCGCCCCCACCGCGCGCCGAGGTGTCGAAGGCGACGTCCGAAGTGGTCCTCAAGACATCGTGATCGTGGTGGACCTCAGTGCGAACGGAGCGAACGTCGATGCCCGGAGCAACTACTTCGTTTACCTCTCCGAGTTCGTCGCCCAGTTTCGGGCGGGCGACCGGGTGGGCGTCTCGAGCTTTGGAGCTCGCGCGTGGAGCAATGCCGGCTCGAACTGGTCGGGGCTGTCCACCCCCGCCGCGGCACGGGCCGTCTTGGAG
This sequence comes from uncultured Myxococcales bacterium, assembly GCA_964473255.1. Classification (GTDB taxonomy): domain Bacteria; phylum Myxococcota; class Kuafuiibacteriia; order Kuafuiibacteriales; family Kuafuiibacteriaceae; genus Kuafuiihalomonas. Next base: position 6,972 of record CAYYOT010000053.1, read on the forward strand.
GGTCTATCCACGGTGACCCCAGAGGGTGGAACGGACCTGTTCGCTGCGGTCGTCGAAGCCGCGGAACGCCTCGACGACGCATCATCCGCGGTTCGCCAAGGGCGGATCGTCGTCACCAGCCTGAGCGGTCAAGACAGCCTGCCTGACGAGTCCGACCCGACCAGCTCCTTCAGTCGCGCGCTCAGTGCGACGCAAGCCACGGCGTCGTCCCGGTCCGGCATTCCCGTCGACATCGTCGGCTTGAACCTGTTCGAGCCGCCGCGGGGCGAGGGCGGCGAAGCGGAGCGCTCGGAGACGATCCGACGGCTCCTGGACAGTCTGGCGGCCTTCTCCGGCCCTCAGGGTCTGCCTGGCAGGCTTTTCCCTTTGTCCAGTTCGGCCAACCTCCTCGACCTTCGGCTGGCGCTCCGCGACGTTCGAGGCCGGTACTCCGGCGGCTTCAATCTGCTGTACGAGGTCATCAAGCAAGAAAGCGGAATCATCCTGGGCGACCAGGTCGGAAAATTGGGCGAACTTTTCATCGAAGCGACGGTCAGCACACCCACCGGCGTGGTGGATACGAGCTACTTAGGCCCGCTGGAATTCAAAAAGCTCATCACACCTTGAATGGGTGCGGCCGGTCCTCCATGGTTGTAAGACCGGCGCGGCCGAGGCTCATTCGATGATTCGCAGAATACTGTTCATTACCCTCGCCTGCGCTTTTCTGGCCTTCGGCGGGTACCAGATTTCCTTTCTTCGCGCCGGGCTCACCCCTCCTTTCCAAGAGGTCTTGGCCGCGGCGGGGAGCGAGGTCGGCATTACCTCCGCCGCCGGAGAATCCGAGGGCCGGGGCTACCGGATCTCTTCTCTGACGGTCTTCTCCAACGTCGCCCTGCACGTGAACGACAGCTACGTCGAGCCGGATCGGGTCGACCCGCGCGAGATGCTGCAGGCCGCGCTGGAGCAGATCGAGCGCGAGGTCGCCGAGGTCTTGGTCGAGGAGGTCAGTCCCGGACAGCTCCGCGTCCGGGTGTTCGACAAGGAAAAGATGGTCTTCATCGACGACGTCGAGTCGCTTTGGGAGATCAATCTGAAACTCCGCGAGGTCTTCAACTTCTTCGAGCGTGAGCTTCCTCCCCAGGAAGACCTGCGGAACATCGAGTACGCTGCGATCAACGGAGCCCTCAGTACGCTCGACCCTCATTCGGTGCTCCTTCGTCCCGAGGCGTTCGCCGAGATGAAGACCTCGACCAAGGGGGAGTTTGGTGGTCTCGGGATCGTCATCTCCATTCGGGACGGCAAACTGACCGTGATCTCGCCGCTGGCCGAAACCCCCGCAGCTCGAGCCGGACTCGAGGCGGGTGACGTCATTTCCCGCATCGGCGACGTCTCGACCGTGAGTATGGCGATCGAGGAGGCGGTGCAGATGCTCCGCGGTCCGGAGGGGTCGAAGGTTACGATCTGGGTCGAGCGCGAGGGCTGGCCCGAGGCTCGCCGCTACGTGGTGGTTCGGGAGCGCATCAAGATCGAATCCGTCGAAGGACGACTCCTTTCGGACAACGTCGGCTACATTCAGATCAAGAACTTCCAGCAGAACACCAGCAGCGACCTGGAGGATGCTCTGCAGCGCCTGAAGAAGGAGGCGAATGGGTCACTGACCGGCGTGGTGCTGGACCTCCGCAACAACCCCGGAGGTCTACTCGAGCAGGCGATCCAGGTGACCGACCGATTCGTCAACAGCGGCGACATCGTCACCACGGTCGGGTACGGGAATCAGCTCCGCGAGCCCAAGCGCGCTCGATGGGCCGGCACGGAAAGTGACCTGCCCGTCGCCGTTTTGGTGAACCAAGGGTCCGCTTCGGCTTCGGAAATCGTGGCCGGAGCACTGAAGAACCTCGACCGTGCCGTCGTCGTCGGGGAGCGAACCTTTGGGAAAGGATCGGTCCAGGTCCTGTACGACTTCGCCGACAAGTCGGCCCTGAAGCTGACCATCGCCCAGTACCTGACCCCGGGCGACATCTCGATCCAGAGCGAGGGTGTCGTCCCCGACATCGCCCTGAGACCAGCGTGGGTCGATGGCAGTAACATCCGTCTTTTTCACCGGCCCGAGGGACACCGCGAGTCGAACCTCGACAAGCATCTCGACCGCTCCGGAAGCAGCGTGGCCCCGTACGAGACAAAACCCAAGTTCACGCTGACCCACCTCGTCAGCGACGACGACGATGACGACCGACAGATCGGTGAATTCCGGGAAGACTACAACATCACTTTCGCCCGTCGGTTGCTGGTGGCCGCGGGCGCCCCGCGGACGTCCTCGATCATGAACCGAGCCCGGTCATTCTTGGAGGAGACCAAGAAGCAGGCCAGACAGGACATCAACGAGAAGCTGGAGGCGCTGGGTCTCGATTGGAGTGAGGGCAAGGGTGCGGCTGTCCCGATGGCGATAAACCTCGAGCTCTTGGGCACGGACGATGCGCTGCAAGAAGCGAAGGCGGGGGAGACGGTTTCACTTCGTGCGACCGTCGAGAATCAGGGCACCGAGCCCGTCCATCGGCTGCGCGGCGTCCTCGACACGGAACACCCCTCTTTCAAGGGCCGCGAGCTACTCTTCGGCCGCCTCGGTCCGGCCGAGAAGCGCTCCTGGACGGTGGAAGCAAAGATCCCCAAGGATGCGGTTTCCCGCTCGGACGTCGTGTCTTTGAGGTTGTCCACGGACGCTGGTGCCGTCCCGAGTGCATCCGTCCTGGGCGTGATCACCCGAAGCGTGCCTCACCCGCAGTTCGCGTACGCGTACGTGCTCGACGATGTCGAGCGCGGTGATGGCGACGGACGCCTGGAGGTCGGCGAGGGCATCGACCTCCGCGTCATGGTGACGTACACCGGAGAAGGGCCCGCAGAAGACGTCTCGCGGCACCTGATGTCCGCGGCCGGCGATCGCCGCTTTCTGGAGCGAGGCCGCGCCCGCATCGACGGGCTCGCACCCGGACAGACCCGGGTCGCGACCCTCCGATTCCGCATCCCGGTCGACAAGGATAGCGCCAGCGTTCCGCTGCCCCTTGAGTTGACCATCTACGATGGTGCGACCGGAAGCTGGCTGGAGGACCAATTCGAGCTCGACGCCAGCACCGATGTTCCGGTTAAGGTCAGCGAGGCCGACGGACCAGCACGGGCCAAATCGGATCAGTACGTTCTGGACCGCCCCGACCCCGACGGGAGGGTCTTGGCCTCCATGCCCAAGGGAATGGTCCTTCCCGCGCGGTCCCGAGTCGGCGACTACTATCGCGTGCAGTTGGAGGAGGAAGCGACCGGTTTCGTCTCCGTCGACGCAGTTACGGTGCGGCCCAAGGGCAAGCGAGCGGCGAAGAAAGCGCCGACCGCTTCGCTGGCCTACTACCCGTGGCGTCGACCGCTCGACATCGACCTGAATGCCGGACTCGGGGGCTCGGTCGTCGACGTCGACCACATCAAGCTCGATGGCCATGTCCGCGGCCGCGGCTTCAAAGATCTGTACGTGCTCGTGAACGAGCAAAAGGTCTTCTACGGCGGGCGTCCCAAAGACCTTCAGCCGGCCGACGCTTCGGTCGACTCCAAGCTCCCGAACGATGAGGCGGTCGACGTGCCGTTTTCGGTCGAGCTCGACCTCGAGGAGGGCCTGAATCGAATCACGGTGGTCGCGCGTCTCGACGAGCACGTCGTGTCGTACCGGAGCTTCTTCGTGAGCCGGGAGGAAGACCGACCGGCGGTCGCCGAGCGCAAGACTCCCGAAGAGACCAAACGACCCGAGTAGTCGTCGGTCCGTCGGTTGGTCCTGCGCGACGCGCCTCGCGCCCCAGGCGATCTCGGGCTACAACACAAAGATGCTCTGTGCGGTCATCCTGGCGGTCGCCGCAGCCGCACCTTGCCGAGCCCCCACCAGCGATGAGGCCCTGCTCCTGGTCGTTGCGGAAGACCCGCTGGCGCCGCCATCGACCCGAGCTCGACTCGAGGACGCGCTGCGGGCTTCCGGCTGGAGCTTTCTTCCCGCGGAGGCTTCGGCGAAGGCGCTGGGAGACGAAGGCGGGGCGATCCGCCGAGGGCGGATTCTCGCTGACAACCGCGACCGCATCAGGCGTGCCGAGGCCCTCTTTCGGGAGCTGGAAGATGAAGCCGCCCTCGAGCTCGTTTCCGATGTCACCACGGAGCTCGTCGGTATTCATCAAGAGCCCGGCGCCGTGGAGCTGCTGGCTCGCGCTCACCTCTTGGCGGGTGCGATCTATGTCGCTCGCAACCGTCTGGACGCCGGTCGAGCCCGGCTTCAGCGGGCACTCGACCTGGACCCCGACCTCGCTCCAGCCACGGACCGCTACTCTCCACGGGTAATGGCCGAGCTGGCTAGCCTGCGGCAGTCCGAAGATCTCCGTTCGAAGGGCGACCTGGTCCTCGAGCTGAACCCGCCACTTGCCGCAGCTCGGATCTATTTGGACGGACGGCGCTGGACGCCCTCCGGCCCGGATGCACGCCTGAGCCTCGGCGAAGGGCCACACCTGATTCGGGTGAGTGCGCCGGGGTACACCAGTCACCTGGGCACGGTTCGCGTCCGCCCCTTCGAAGTCACCGAAGTGGGAATTCGGCTCATCTACGATCCGATCGTGCAGCGGCTATCGGCCCTCCACGCCCGGCTGCGAGGCGGACAAAACGTGGAGCCACTGCTCGAGGAACTCTCCGGACGAAGCGGAGCCGATCGAACGGTCGTCTCCTGGGTCCACGTCGCGTCCTCGGGGGACGGTCAACCCGACGGAGCGCTGGGCGCGTCGATCATCGTGGAAGATGTCGGGCGGGCCACCACGCCCACGCTGGACGCGGAGCAGGTCCGCTTCGCTCTGGCGCGCGCCATGTCCTGTGCCGACCAAAGCCCGGATTGGCTGAGTCCTGCGCTCGTCTATCCGAACGGGGGCCAGATCTCGGTCGAAGCCGGTCCCTCCGCCCGCTGGTACGAAAAGCCCTGGTTCTGGGCGGTCGTCGGCACGGTGATCGTGGGTACGACCGCTGCGGTCGTGGCGGCCCGCGTCGGAGGCGGGCCACCGGACAACGTCGACGTCGATCTCGTCCCCCGGCCGGTCGGGGCTGGCGCTCAACGCGCGGGCCCCGACTGAATCTCGGCGGCGGTCGGCAGTCGAGGCGCCGAAGTCCGGTTCGGCAGCAGGCGCTCGGCCCGCTCGAGCAATTGCGACGCATCCTGCGGTCGCTCCTGCCCGAGCTCGACCTCGGCAGCGAGCAGGTACGCGCTGGGCACCAGGAGATCGGCCTTCTCGAGAAGCGGGCGGAGGAGCGCCTCGGCCTCGGCGCTCCGGTCCAGCTCGATCAGCGCACGAGCGCGCAGCAGGTCGCGGGTCGGGGAATCGGCGATGTCGTCCGCGCGGTCGAGGGCTTCGACCCAGTCCGCCCGGCCCAGAGCGATGCGGACCGCAAGACTGGCTTCGGAGAACGCCGGCCACCGAGCTCGAGCCTGGTGAAGATACACCTCGGCCCGACGCAGTCGACCGTTGGCCGCGCACAAGCGAGCCAATCCGACGCGCGACGCCGCCTCGGCGGCCCGAGCGCGCTCCTCTGGAGGCACGCTTTCGACCTGCCGATAGAGGTCCTCGGGAAAAAGGTACGGTCGATAGTCGACGCGGACGAGCGCGAACCACCCTGCGTCGAAGCGTACGCGGCCGGGCTCGGCCGGGGAGGAGATGCACCGCTCGATCCGGCGCCACAGCCAAGCTCGAGCCCGACCGACGAGCGCCCCCGGAGACGCGAGCGCCCGCGCCTGGCCGAAAAGGCGAGCGGCCGCACGCGGTCGTCCGAGGAGGAGGGTCAGGTCCGCGACGGCGAGTTGAAAGTCGCCCACATCGGAGTACGCCGTCTTCGCTTGCTCGAGAAGCTGGCGCGCCTCGTCGCGCCGGCCCTCCTCGAGGGCGATCGCAGCGGCCAAAAGCGCCCAGCGACCGAGCTCGTCGGAGTGATGGGGAGCGATCGACTCCGGCGGGGGCAGCGGCACCGCTTCGCCGCGCATTCGGGCCACCGCGACCGCATGAAGTCTCGCCGACAGCGAGCCATCGGCCCGGGCGAATACTTCTTCGGCGGCCTCCAAGGCCCCCATCTGCGCGAGGAGCCGTCCCAGGGCGCGGCCGGTCGCAGACCGGTCCGGGCGTCGCTGATGCGCGCCGAATAGAGACACCAGCGCTGCTTCTTTGCGGCCTGCCGACCACGCTAGACGGGCCTCCGCCTCCAGACGGTCGGCATCTTTCGTGGCTCTCGTCAGGCGCCGCATCAGGGCCTCACGTCCGGTGGAGGTCGTCGTGACGGCCACCTCCGCGAGCCAGGCATCGTCGTCGCTCCGCAGCAGCCACCTGCGCGCTGCGAGGCGGTCGACCGGACGCTCGCCGAACTCGAAGAACCGCCGGGCAAGAGCTTCGGCGGCCGCCGATGCAAACGCCGGCGACGCGTCGGGCCAGTGAACGATGGCCTCCTCGGCTTGCTCGGGGACGGTGGCCAGCTCCAGCAGGCGGCCGTCGTCGACGGCCGTCATCAATCCATCCCATCGTCGGACGGCCTCGGCATTCACCCGGGGCCATAGGCCTCGTACCGCGATGTATCCCGCGAGCGACGCCGCACCGACGATCCCGAGGAGCCACCACCGCACGCGCCTTGTGTCCGAATCGGGAGCCATCGATACTCGTCGGAAGTAACCCGAGTGAACGTTCGAAGCGAGTATCAGGTCGGGCAAGCACAGCCCGTCGTCGAGCGGTTCGAGATCCTCCGTAGCGTCGCTCAAGGAGGGATGGCCGAGGTCTACGAGGCTGTAGCCTTCTTACCCAACGGCGACGAGACCATCGTCTGCATCAAAAAGATTCTCCCTCACCTGACCAAGGATCATGGCTCGGTGTCGATGTTTCTCGACGAGGCTCGACTGGCCGCTAGTCTGTCGAGTCCGAACATCGCTCAAGTCTACGACCTCTGCGTCTCTCAGGGCCGCGAATACTTCATCGTGATGGAGTTCGTCCGAGGGATGGACGTGAGCCGCATGGTTCGACTGAGCCAGCAGCTCGGTCGGCGGATTCCGCTCTCGGTCGCGCTCCGGATCGTTCAGGAGATGTGTCACGGCCTCCGTTACGCGCACGAAAAGACCGACGACCGCGGCCGGTCGCTGCGGATCACCCATCGTGACATCAGCCCGCACAACGTTCTTCTTTCGTATGCCGGCGAGGTCAAGATCACCGATTTCGGTATCGCGAAATCGACGATGGTCATGACCACGACCGCGGTCGGTCTCTTGAAAGGAAAGTACGGATACATGTCGCCCGAGCAGGCTCGCGGTGAGGATGTCGATCACCGGAGCGACCTATTCAACGTTGGCATCGTCCTCTACGAGCTGATCTGCGGCGACCGCTGCTTCTCCGGCGAAGATGACGTGGCCACCCTCCAGCTCATGCGCTACGCGACCGTCCAGCCTCCGCGGGAGCTCGACGCGACGATCCCTGCCAGCCTGGAGCAGGTCGTGCTCAAGGCTCTCGCCTTCGACCCGGCGGACCGATACCAGTCGGCGGCGGAGCTGGAGCGCGACCTGGCCCTGGGCTCTGGCATCAAGGGATGCTCGCAAGGGGAGCTGTCCGCTTTCCTGAAGAGTCTGGAACCCGAGGCGACCGAAGAGCTGGTTCGACCCCCGTCGTCCGAGTCGTTGTCGCTGGCGAGTCTCGTGCGGGGGCCGGACACGGCATCCTTCGCTCGGTCTCGGCAGGGGCGGCGGCGAGGATGGTCATCGGCAGGAGCAGCCGCGCTGGGCCTCGCGCTCGGCGGTGCCGTCGCCGGCCTCACGGCGCCGTCGGCCTTTGTGTCTGAGCCCGATGCCACGCCCCACGACGCGATATATCTGTTTTCCACGGACCCCGCGGGGGCGACCGTGCTGGTCGACGGTATCGAGCTCGCCGAGACGACTCCGGTCGCCGTCGTCCGGCCACTGGCGAGCCGACCGCACCGCGCCCGCTTCGTCCTCGACCGCCAGACGAGCGATGCCGAGCTGGACGTGACGGGCGGGCTGGCCACCGTCGTGCGCCGAACGCTGCCGCGAACGCCGACCCCGGCCGAAGTCTTCTTCGAGACTTTTCCCCCCACCGAGATCCTGCAGGACGGTCGGCTCATCGGACGTTCGGGTGAGTGGCTCTCGATTCCCGCCGCGGACGGGGTGAAGCTGCGACTGCAGGCGGCTCACGACGCGATCGACGTGGCGCTGCCGGCCGAGCCGGGCACGAAGCGGAGGGTCGTGGTCGACTTCACCCAATTGAACCCCCGCCCCCCCGAATGAGACCGAGCGTGCCCCCGCCAGGACCCGCAAGTGCTATAGGCGCTTCATGACGACCATGCGATCTTCCGAGCTCATCGACCGAGCCCGCGCCGTGATCCCGGGCGGCGTCAACAGCCCCGTCCGCGCGTTCAAATCGGTTGGCGGTACACCACGCTTCATTCGGCGAGCCGAAGGCGCACGAATCTTCGACGCCGACGAGCGCGGCTACATCGACTACATCGGCTCGTGGGGTCCCATGATCTTGGGCCACGCGTACCCGCCGACCGTGGCCGCGGCCAAGGAGGCCGTCGGTCGAAGCTCGAGCTTCGGCGCGCCAACGGAGCTCGAAGTCGAGCTGGCCGAGCACGTGGTTGCACGCGTCCCGTCGGTCGAGCGCCTCCGTTTGACTTCGTCGGGGACCGAAGCAGCCATGAGCGCCATTCGCTTGGCTCGGGCTGCGACGGGCCGCGACGCAATCCTGAAGTTCGAGGGCTGCTACCACGGGCACGCGGACTATCTTCTGGTGAAGGCCGGCTCCGGCGTGGCGACCTTCGGCCTGCCCGACTCGCCTGGTGTTCCCGCTTCGTTTGCCCAGCACACGCTCACCGTTCCGTACAATGACCTGGCGGCGGTCGAAGAAACGATGAGGGCGCGGGGCTCGGAGATCGCAGCGATCGTGCTGGAGCCGATCACCGGCAACATGGGCGTCATCGAGCCGAACACCGGATTCTTGGAGGGGCTGCGACGGCTCACCCGAGACCACGGCACCATGCTGCTCTTCGACGAAGTCATGACCGGGTTCCGCGTCCATCGTGCCGGAGCGCAAGGGCTGTACGATGTCGCGCCCGACCTCACCGCCTTCGGCAAAGTCATCGGCGGCGGCTTTCCCATGGCGGGGTTCGGAGGGCCGGCCGCCATCATGGACCAGCTCGCGCCCGTCGGTCCGGTCTACCAAGCGGGCACGCTGTCGGGAAATCCGTGCGCCGTGACGGCGGGACTCACCACGCTCCGGGCGCTGGACGACGCCGCCTACACCCGGCTCGAAGAGCTCGGCGCCCGGCTGGAGGCGGGGCTGCAAACCGCTCTCGACACGTCGAATACCTCGGGTGTCGTACAGCGGGTCGGCTCGATGCTGACGCTCTTCTTCACCGACCGGAATCGAGTCGAGAACTTCGCCCAGGTGCAAGCGGCCGACCACGACCGCTTCGGCCGGTTCTTTCACGCCATGCTGGACGAGGGCGTGCACCTTCCGCCGAGCGGCTACGAAGCTTGGTTCATCTCGACCGCCCATACGGACGACGACATCGATACGACCGTCGAAGCTGCCAAGAGGGCGCTCGCGGCTTCCGCCTGACGTTCGCCCCTCCTTCAGGCTCAGTCCGACACGGGTTCGGGCGACGGTAGGACCGGCGCGATCGAGAACGGGAGCATCGATCCGTCGCCGACCCACTCGCTCGGAAGACTCTGGACCGTTCGCTCCAGGACCACGGAAGCCGATGGGAAGCGCTCGTCGACCTCGTCGCGGGTCAGCCGATCGAAGATGTCATCGAAGCCCGCAGGGAGGCCGTCGACGGCTTCGGAGGGCAGAGGTGAGCGCCGACCCGGAAGCTTCGAGGTGAGCATCTCGTAGGCGAGCATCCCCACCGTGTAGAGGTCGGTCGAAGGATGGTAATCTCCGGTCAGACGCAGTCGCTCGGGAGCCAAGTAGGGAATCAAGCCACCCCCTACGACCATCGGCGGCTGACTGAGACTTCCTTCGGCGGGCGGGCGATCGGTCAAGGTCGCGAGACCGAAGTCGGCGATTCGGACGTTGCCCGCGTCATCGATGAGGATGTTCTCCGGCTTGAGTCCGAGATGCATGACACCCTGCTCGTGTGCATGGTCCAGACCGGCCAAGATCTGAATCACGATGCGGGCCGCCGTCGGCGGCGAAAGCCTCCGCCCTTCCGACGCGTCGAGGAGCGTCCGGAGATTCATCGCGGCGGAGCGAACCACGAAGTAAGGCGCCTCGCGTTCGAGGTTGTGGTCGAGGACCTCGACGACGAACGCGGACTCCAGCGACGCCTGCGCTTCGAGTCGTTCCCTCAGGCGAAGCAGGAGCTCGTCACGCCGAAGGTAGGGAGCGAGCTGAAAGACCGTCTTCACTTCTTTGAGCACCACGGTCCGACCGAGACTCATCTGTCGAGCCCGGAAGACCGGACCCAGAGTTCCTTCGCCGATCATCTTTTCTTTGCGAAACCGGCGGTCCACCAGCTCCTCGGGCCCTCGGCCCTCGGTCACGGCCGGTCGAATGCTGGGGCGCAGCGACGGGGGTGGTACCGGTTCCGGCGGCGGTGTGGGGCGGACCGCGGCTTCGATCTCCCGCGAGAAGTGTCGGGCGAGGCGCGCGTGGAAGGTGGAGTCTTCGCCGTCGCTGGCCACGAAGCTGCCTTCCTCGCTGACTTCCACCCAGTTCGCACTCGGGTCGGAGCGAATGTATCCGAACTTCTCCAAGAACTCGGAGTAGTCGGTGAAGTTCAAAGAGATGCTGCTGTCGAGGATGCGCTCGGCCTCCGTGAACTGCACCTGCTCACCAAAGAGATCGGTCCGCTGCAGCGTTCGGAGGATGAACTTGGCTTCCTCGAGGAGGACCTCCAGCGTGAGGGGCACCCCGGGGCGCTTCATCGGGCCGGAGTCTCTGGCCGTCCGGAATCGATGTCAAATCCACAGATTCTTGCCTCCGGAGGGGAGCTGAGGTTGTGATGGGGTGCTCCAATGTCGCCCTCGATGGAGAGCCACTACAGCATCCTCGGCGTATCCCGCTCGGCTACGCGCGACGAGATCCAGGCGGCGTACCGGCGACGTGCTCGTGAGCTTCATCCCGACGTTAATACCGACCCCGAAGCGGAGACGCGCTTCAAGGAGCTGGTCGAGGCCTATCAAGTCTTGCGTGACGACACGCAGCGAGCTCGGTACGACGACGGTCAGCGTCGGGTGGACCGGAGCCGCCGCCGAGGCCGAAGAGGCATCCGGTTCGAAGACATCCGAGTCGGAACTGACGACCTTCGCTCTTCGATCGACGACATCCTCGAACAAGCCAAGCGCCGCCGAGGGTCGAGCTCGACCGGCCAGATACGCGTGCGGATCGACTTGGCCGAGGCGTACTCCGGAACCGTGGTCGAAGTGCCGAGAGCCGGCCGCGACGGAGCTACGCTCAGTTTGACGATCCCCCCGGGCGCCAAGTCCGGAGACCGACTCACGCTTCGCGAGCGACAGGTGACGGTCATTCTCGACGTCGAAACACCCGTCGGTATCACCCTCGACGGACGCAACGTCACCATGACCGTCGACGTGATGCCGTGGGAAGCCGCCCTCGGCCGTACGGTGGAGTTTGCCGCCCCGCACCGAACCCTGCGGGTCAAGATCCCCGAGGGTTCGAGCAGCGGGCGGACTCTCCGCATCCGTGGCCAAGGCCTTCCCCAAAAACCCGGCCGCGCGGGAGCGCCCGGCGACCTCTTCGTGCGTCTTTCCGTGGCGCTGCCCGAAGAGCTGTCGACCGAAGAGCGCGAGCTGTACGAGCGACTGGAAGCGCTCCGGAGTCGCAACCCACAAACGGGCTGAGGGCCTCAGACCCTCACTCCGTCATGCCGACCGAGAACGTGGATCCCGGCCAAGCAGCCGCGAAGCCCTCGGCCAGTCGAGCCAGAGCCGCGTCGGCCTCTTCTCGGCGTCCGGAAGGCGCGTAGACGAGGACCGCGATGTCCGAAGACTCGGGGATGAGCTTCGTCGTCATCGCGTCTTTGACCGGGTTGGCGCACGGCTCGTCGTCGGGCAGCCGAGCGACCAACAGGAGATCGTGCAGTCCGATCGTCTGACCCGACGCGTTGAAGATGTAGGTCTCTTCGGCATGGCCTCGACGCAGGACGAAATCGCGGGTCTGGGCGCGCTCGAGATCGATGAGAGACATGGGAAGCTCAGCCGACAGCGACACCGCGTTCAGGACGTCCACTGGACCACTCACCCGCGGAAACCGTTCCTCGCGTGCGGCCTTGAAGAGAAACTCGTGCGCCGGCTTGCCGCGCCCCGTCGCCCGGTAGCGCCCGAACTTGAGCATCTGGCGCACGTCGCGAACCCGCTGGGGATCGAGCTCGGTGGTGCGCGCATTCTTCGTGACGTAACGGACGAGTTCATCGACGGCCCGTTCGTCGACCCGAGATGGGTCCCCGGTCACTTGGGCGACGCCCAGGTATACCCCTTCGGTATCTTCGCGAAGGCGGACCTTCACCGTCATGAGTCAGGAAGCTAGCGCTGAAGAGCCCGATTCTCTACTGAGCAGTCAGGAAATGGACGCACCGAGCCGCGAGAGCCAGGTCGCCCATACGGTCGCCGGCGTCGACCTCGGGTCGAACAGCTTCCACATGGTGGTCGTTCGTCGGGAGGAGGACGGGAAAATCCAGGTCCTCGACAAGCTTCGCGAACCGGTGCGACTGGCCGCCGGCCTGACCAAGAAAGGCGAGCTCACGCTCGACGCGCAAAAACGAGGCTGGGCGGCGCTCGAGAAGATGGGCGAGCGCCTGCGCGAGTTTCCTCGGCACGCGGTCCGCGCGGTCGGGACGAATACCCTTCGCCAGGCCAAGAACGGGAACGAATTCCTGATGCGGGGCCAAGAACTCCTCGGGCACCGGATCGAAGTCATCGCCGGCCCGGAGGAAGCGCGGCTGATCTTCGTGGGCGTGGCTCACAGCGATTTCGCCGAAGGCCGGCGCCTGGTGATCGACATCGGGGGCGGCAGCACGGAGTTCATCATCGGCGAAGGCTTCGAACCGAATGAAAAGCACAGCCTCTACATGGGGTGCGTCTCGTTTTCCCAGCGCTTCTTCGGTGAAGACAAGATCACCAAGACCGCCTTCGAAGAAGCGGAACTCGCCGCCGCCAACGAACTCCGCTCGATCCGCGAGTCGTTTCGCAAGCTGGGTTGGCAGTCGGCCTGGGGGGCCTCGGGAACGATCCGGGCGGTCGACGAGATCTCGCGGGCCAATGGATGGTCGGCCGAGAAGTTCGGGCTCGAGCAGCTCGAACGCATGCGCGATGAGCTGATCGGTCAGCATCGCATCTCCAAGCTCGACTTGAAGGGCCTCGAACCGGACCGAGCTCCGGTCTTCCCCGGCGGCTTGGCCGTCTTGATGGCGGCGTTCCGATCCTTGGCCATCGATGAGATGACGTCGGCATCAGGCGCGCTCCGCGAAGGTCTCGCCTTCGAACTGTTGGGCGTGCGTTCACGGGCCGACGTTCGGGAGCGCACCGTAACTGCGTTCGAGGAGCGATACCATACCGACCAGAATCACGCGCGCGCGGTCGAAGCCACGGCCCTCGATCTGTTCGATCAGCTGGCCGAGCCCTGGGAGCTCGACGACGCCACCGGCCGACGCATGCTGGAGTTCGCCAGTCGCCTGCACGAGATCGGAAAGTCGATCGCGTACGCGGGCTATCACAAGCACGACGCGTACATTATCAAGAACGCCGAGATGCCGGGCTTCAGCCGAGGGGAGCAAGAGTTTCTCGCTGCGATCCTCCGCGGTCACCGACGCAAGATAAAGAAGAAGTACTTCAAGAAGCTTCCCAAGGACCAGCGAACCTCGGCGATTCGCCTGGCCACCATCTTGCGGGTAGCGATCGCCCTCCACCGAAGCCGCTCGGTCGACCTGGCCCCCGAGATCAAGGTGGCCAAAGCGACGGACGAACGCCTGGACCTGCGCTTTCCCACCTTGTGGCTGCGCGAGCACGTTCTGGTACGCACCGATCTCGAGGGCGAGGCCGAATTTCTCGAGAACGTCGGCCTCGATCTGACCTTCGTCTGAGCGCATCGCCTTTCCCGCCCTCCGCCGTCCCGAGGCCCGTCTCCCGATTGACGCCCCCCGGTCCCGGTGCTACGTGCGAAGGCCCACGGCGCGGGAATAACTCAGTTGGTAGAGTGCAACCTTCCCAAGGTTGAAGTCGCGAGTTCGAGTCTCGTTTCCCGCTCTTAACGGGACCGACGGTTCCCCGTCGGGCCCAAAGGACCACTGCGGTGAAGGGCGGGTGAACCGTAGGAGCAGGTCGAGCCTTGATCTGGAACCGGCGTTGGCCGCCAGCCCGGGGCCGGCCGGTGCCGATGAACCACTGATGGTGACGAAGATCGGCTACCAAGTGGCGTGGGCGCGGTCCGTTTGACTTGTGCGAACGATTGTGCGGCCATACGCACATGGCGACGAACCTGGACATCGACCCCGAGCTCCTTGAACGAGCCGTCGAAGTCAGTGGCGAGAAGACCAAGCGTGCCGCCGTAACGAGAGCCCTGGAAGAGTTCGTCGCCCGTCGAGAGCAGAAGAAGGTCAAGGCGCTCTTCGGTCAGCTCGAATGGTCCAAGGACTACAACTACAAAGCCGAGCGGAGCCGCGGCGAGTGAGACTCTTCGTCGACACCAGTGTCTGGTCGTTGGCCTTTCGTCGCGACCGACCGAGCGACAGTCCAAACGTCGAGCGTCTCGACTCCGCGTTGGATGGCGACGACTCCGTGTTCGTGACCGGAATCGTTTTGCAGGAGATTCTGCAAGGGTTCGCGGGGCCGCAGGCTCGCGACCGGATCGTAGAGGCCTTTTCATCCCTGCCGCTCATCACCCCGACCCGGGAGGACCATATCGATGCCGCAGACCTACGAAATGCGTGCCGCAGGAAAGGCGTCCAGCTGGGCACCATCGACGCGCTGCTCGCCCAGCTCTGCGTTCGGCACGA
>CAYYOT010000053.1:22101-33685 GCA_964473255.1 uncultured Myxococcales bacterium
CTCAGGAGCTTCTCGTGGCGGACGTCTTCGATTCGCCGGCGTGCCCCTTTCGAAAGCTGCTTGTTTCCCGCCACGAACCAGAGAAAAGCGTGCGTGTCGAGCAGCAGCTTCAAGCCGGATCCTGGTACGCAGCAAAGTCCTCGAGCTCATCGTCGAACTCGGGTCCCACCACCACCTGCTGAGCCAGCTTCCCGAACTGCGGCTTCGTCCGGGCTTGGTCGAGGACGACGAGGCGGACCAGGGCCTCGTTTCGTCGCCCAATCACCACATCCTCACCCGACAAGGCCCGTTCCACCAGCTCCGACAGACGGGCCTTGGCTTCAGCCAGATTGAATTGTGCCACATCGACAACCTCAGCTGACCAAGTTAGATAGTCAAGTCGACAGCGGTCTCCAGATCGACGACCCCAGCAGGTCTTCCCGGAGGCCAGCCGCCACCTCGACCCCTCGAGCATCTGGGCAACCTCGACGGTACCTCGCTCCTCCCCGTGCCGGAGTCCCAGGACCAGGGCCGCTTGTTCGTCCAAATCAGTATCATCTGTTTCGGACACATCATGCATTCTTCGTGAGAACCCCGATTTGCCTTACCGACGCTCAAGGGTCGACGAGTGGGTTCTTCCAACGAAGCCCTTCAAAGCGGCTGAAGTCAGAATCATTTGAATAGACTTCACCGTTGCTCTCGATCGCGTGGGCGGCGATCTGTGCGTCGGTCGTCAAATTTGCTCCCGTGCCCGCGGCCTCTAACAAGCCAAACGCCGTCTCGAGGTACTGCGAGCCGGTGGACAAGAGCACTACGCGACCCGTCGAGAACCAGCTTCTGACCCGCTCGGTCGCGTCCTCGACCGTCATGGGCTCGTCGAACACGCGACGGTTCGTCCCGATACGGATGAAGCCAAACACCACGACGGGAGCCAGCCCAACCTGACGACTTCCGTTGAGCGCCCTCTCCCACCACCGTCTGGCAATCGCATGCACAGCGAAGGCATCGACCTCTGCGTAGAGCAATAGGTTGAGGTCTGGGATGATCACCGCGCCCGCGCGATCTTCTCGACGACGGCTTCGTCTTCGACTTCGTCGAGCAACCTATTGAAGGCCGAGGGATCGATCCCCGGTCGAAGCGAGGTCCGGTGAGGTCGCACGCGATAACGTTTGCGCGGCTTACCGCTCTCCGGAGAGAGCCCCCTTCGCAGCGCCTCGTTGACGATCTGCTTCATGGGCTTCTTCTCCCGGTGCATGGCGGTGTCGAGGAGATCGGCGACGTCATCATCGAGCGTCAAGGTGGTCCGCATCTAGACATCATGATGCGCTATCTGGCGCCTGTCAAACGCGTGGAGTTGTCGGAGGACCAACCCGCGCAACCTCGACCGAGCCTTCGAGGTCTTCCGCAGCGAGGGTACCGACAACGAGGCGGGAGACGACGCGTCGGGGGCCGATACGATGTGCGAGGAGGACCCGTGCACCATGGCGCTGGGGGTCTCCTGCGAGCGATTCGAGGAAGCCTACCTCATGGCCTCGAATACGGATGGGGGGAACAGGTTCGGCGTGAGCGTCGCCCCCGACGGCGACACCTTGGCCGTCGGGGCCTACTTGGAGGACAACGCCGCCACCGGTGTGAACAGAGACCAAGCCAGCGATGACGCTCGAGAAAGCGGTGCGGTGTACGTTCGGCAGATCATGGTGCGAAATCCGCTGCTCGCTTGAGCGCCAGCCCAGAAGCCCATTCGTCATCCAACGCTTCAGCCTGATTTGTCGGTGTCTCGAGGACAGCTTGGCGGTGGGCGCTCCGTATGTGCCGCCCAACTTCGCCAACCTCGACGACGAGGCGATCCGTTTGAATGGAGCGTCGTCGACGCACCCGGGGGGAGCACGGCCGAAATTCAGAACGGCCAAGGTGGCGTGCTCCACTCACTGTTTTTCAACTACCGCTACGACCCTCGCAGCACACCGACCTTCACCCCCGACGTCCGGGGCGAGTACCGGCTGAGGCCGGAGGCGGCCCAGGTATTCGGAGGCTCTGCCGACTCAACCGAGATGCTCCTGACTGCAACGGGCGAGGAGCAGCCGGGAGGCTGTCAGTCCACAGGCGGAACCAGCATCCTCCCTCTCTGGATGCTCGGCGCCTTCGCCTTCCGGCGGCGACCACGTCCCGCCGAATCATCCAAGGCTGGAGGCTGATTCGTCGGTGTCGGGACGGACGGGGCCGTAGGCGCCGGAGATGTCGCGGGAGCCGGTCGAGCGTAAATCGCAAGCCGGAGTTGGCCCGAAGCCTGAGGCGGGCCGGTACCGATGAGGACGTCGATGCTCGACGAAGCCGTTCGCGACGCAGTCGCGGGCGGTCTGAGGAGGGTCTTCCCCGAACCCACCGGCAGATGCACCGTTGCCACCCCGCAAGGTTTGAGGGGCCCTACGATAAAAAGTCGAGAGGACTCTCGTCCGAGCGCTCGGTCCGGAAAAGGCTAGGAAAGCCGACCGACATGTCGATTCTGGCGGCACGATCGACGGAGTCGTCGGCGACCGCCGCGCAACCAAGGCGTCAACTTCTGGTAACTAGCACCCTGCAAAGACTCTTCCCCAAGAAGGCACCTGCGGCACGATTCAGGGCCTTGACCATGGGTGGAAAGGAGATTCAAACGAGTGCGGTGCACGCGCAGTTGCCCAAGGCTTGCTGTGCTACCTTGTTACGCTCGGGTCGCTGATCCAAGGTGCCTTCTGCTGTCTATCCCGCGCTCGAAATGATTCTCTTTCCGTTGCCGTGTGACCCAGTCACCATCGAAAATCTGGAGCTATGAGGCGACCCGCCTCCGCCGTTTCCTCGCCGCAAGAGTCAGACCGGTCGAGCGACCGGGCGCAAGTATCGAGGGCGTGCCGCCCGCACATCCTCCAAGCCTCGTTTCGGTCCCCGTCCATCTCGCTGAGCCGCCAGTCCACGCTCGGGGGGATCTCGTACGTTGAGACCGATGAGGCGCCGGTCTGGTACGACCGGGCCGAGAGCAGCCACCCATGAGCGACATCACGCATGACGCGAACGCCGACCCATCGCCGGTTCAGCTTGGCCTGGCGATCTATGCCCTCATCACGACTTCGGTCGTCCTCGCCGGAGCCAACGGTACCGATCCGGTGCAGATCACCCTGCTCATGGTAGGCCAGGCTCTCGCCCTCACGGTCGCTCATGGCTACGCCGAGTCCGTGGCCCATCGGATGACCCTATGGTCGGGAATCGTCCACTCGTTGCCCATCCTCATCGTGGCCGCACCGGCCACCCTCACCGGGGTCGTCTTCAGCCTGTTGGGGTTCAGCGGCCAGGAGCTCGTGTACACCGCCGAGGCGCTGAACCTGGTGTCGTTGGTGATCCTTCAGGGGCTGGCGACGCGGCGAACGAGCTTCACATGGTCTCGTTTGGCGTCTGCCGTTCTTCTCGATAGCGTGGCTGTCGTCACGGTCGTGTTGATCGTGGCGCTCCTCAAGTAGCTAGAGGCTACGACGGTCCCGGTCCATGGGGCCGAATCGCATCGGGTGGATTCGTTGAACTGGACGCATCGTTCCCCAGGTGGGCTTTGACGGCTCGATACAGCCGTTTGTTCTCTTCGTATTGGCGTGCCTGTGCGATCTCGACGAACAGCAAGGTTGCGACGGCGCCCATCAGGGCGGCTCCCGTCTCGAACACCAGGTCCACGACGACGCTGGCAACAAAGCTGTGAGTCGTCCCGAGTTTGCCGGCGGCCAAGCTGTGGCCCGGGTTCCTCGGAGGCTCTTTGCTGACGTCATGCCGCCTCCTTCTGATGCCGGGTCTCGTACTCGACGGGTGAGAGCATTCCAGGCGCCGAATGGCGCCGCTTACGGTTGTAGAAGATCTCGATGTACTCGAAGGTCGCGTTCATCAGTTCTTGTCTAGTATTCCACCTTCTTCGGTCGAGCAACTCTACTTGCATACGACTCCATCATGGCGTTGTCGTAGCAGTCTCCCACCGAGCCCATGGACGGCACCATCCCTGAATCCATGGCGCGCCTCGTAAAGGACCAAGACGTGAATTGGGTGCCTAGATCCGAATGGATGATCGAGCCGTCTTCCAGAGGACGATTCTCGATGGCCATCGACAATGCGTCGGTCGTGAGGCTCGCTGTTTGGCTCGCGTCGATGGACCATCCGACGACTCTCCGGGAGAAGACGTCGAGGACGACAGCGCAGTACACCTTGCCCTCCCTCGTGGGGTGCTCCGTGATGTCCGTGACCCAAAGGCGATTCGGCTCATCCGCTTTGAAGGTCCGGCCGACGAGGTCGTCCGCGACAGGACCCAGCGGCCCCCGCTTGAGCTTTCGACGTCCTGAAACGCCCTGAATGCCCGCACGGCGCATCAGAAGCTGGATGGTGTCGTTGTGGATCTTCAGACCGTAGTCCATCGCAAGCTCCGCCCGGATCCGCCGGATGCCGTAGGTCCCGCGCGATGTCGTGTGGATCGACACGATGAGCTCACTGAGCCATGCGTGGCGGACCGCGCGCTTCGACATGGGACGCGTGAGCCAGTCGTAGTAGCCCGAGGAAGAGACCTCGAGGACTCGACAAAGGGTCTCGATGGGCAAGCCCTCCGCGGCCATCACTTGGATCGCCGCGTACCGCCTTTTGGGCGGGCCTACTCCCTCAACAGTCGCGTGGCTCGGCGGTGAATCTCCAGCTACGTCTCGAGCTCCTTGATGCGCCTTCGTGCTTTGGAGATCTCGACATGCTCCTCCGTCCGCATCCCCGGTCGGTCGCCACGATCGATCTCGTCCTGATTGCGCCACGCGTAGATCGTCTGCTGGCTGATCTCGAGCTCGTCGGCGAGCTCGCAGACCCGCCCGCTCCGCACGAGCTCGACCACGTGCCAACGAAAATCGGCAGGGTATCCTCTTCGGCCCATCTCTTCCTCCTAGTCGAGACGACTCTAGATTCCAGAAATCGAACTCCGAGGAATCCGGGGCACACCATCATCACCGGGGCTGAGAACAGCGGACCATTCCGGCTCGCAGCCATCATCGTGAGCAAGGCCCTCGCCCTCACCGTCGCCCACGGATACGCGGAATCAGTCGCTCAACGAACCTCGATGAGGTCGGGCCTGGCTCACTCGCTACATCCTCATCGTCACCGCCCCGGCCGCGCTTCTTGGTGTCATCTTCGGACTGGCAGAGCTCGACGGTGAGCTCCTCGTCTACTGCGCCGAAGCGCTCAATCTCGCCATTCTCGTCTCCCTTCAAGGGCTCGCAACCCGGCGAGTAGGCTTCACGTGGTCCGGGCAGGCGGCCGCCGCTCTGCTCGACGGTGTTGCCATCGCCACCGTCGTATTCATCGTGGCATTGCTCAAATAGTAGGAGGAATGCGCGTCGATTCGGCCCTCTACTCGGTCTCGCCGGTCGACTCGGGGTCGAGCCCCAGGTAGGCCCGGACGGCCCGGTAGAGGCGCTTGTTCTCTTCGTACTGCCGTGCCTGCGCGATCTCGACGAACAGAAGAGTCGCAACGGCTCCCATCAGGGCCGCGCCCATCTCGAACACCAAGTCAACGAGGATACTTGCGAGGAAGTTGCCCGCCAGATCCGTGAGATACACTGAGATCAGCTTGGAGCCGGCCACCAGCACGACCGCGATGGCGACGATCCAAACGATCATCTTTCGCCTCACGGTTTCTCGATTCAGGAGCTCGTGGACCTCTCCCGGGTTCTGTCGGTAGTACTCGAGATCTTCAGCAGAAACCTCTCCCAGGTCTTCATGCGGCCTCATGGCTCTCCAGATACGGTAGACTGGGGAGCAGCAGCAAGAAGCGAGGACGTCGAGTCTTTTGCCCTGGCGACGGGCGCGCCGAGATGACGCGAGCCCAAGCTCAGGCGTGACTTCGCGGACAACACGTTCGGCTGGAGTGTCGCCCTCGATGGCGAGACCTTAGTCGTCGGGGCTCTGGAGAAGGCAGCGCCAACGGAGACCAAATCAACAACGGCGCCAGCGGCGCTGTGTACGTGAAAACGATGGGTGGCACCGTTTTCCGTGGTCGAGAATCGCTGATCGGGGACGACAGGCCGGGACGTCCAGCGGCGTGTGATGTCGGTCATCGGGACCGACTGGAAGTCGTCCCTTCGGCCCGCGGGTTGACAGTTTTCAAGCGGCCCTTCTCTCTCTCCATGAACCCCATGGAAAAGGAGTCTTTTGTGAAACGAACCCCCTGGCCCTGGATTCTAGGGCTCGGCTTCTGCGCCTGCAGCGACGTCACGTCGGATGTGGGACGGGGCGGAGACCGGTCCGAGCCCATCGCGACCCCGACCGATGCTGCGTTTTCGACCGAGAACAGCACCCGTCGTTTTCTCACCCAGGCTACGTTCGGGCCTCGACCCCAAGATGTAAAGCAGTGGGCCGGCCGCAGTGCGGCAGCCTGGTTCGAAGCACAGCTCCGCGAGTCTCCCAGTCTATTGCTTCCCTCCGTGAGGCAGGCAAGGGCCACGTTCGCAGAGCTGGACGACGACGAGGCGGACTTTCTGATCTACGAATCGGTCACGGAAGGCTTCTGGCGCAACTCGCTTACCGGATCCGATCAGCTGCGCCAGCGCATGGCTTGGGCCTTGTCTCAGGTATTCGTCGTTTCAAACGACGGTGGCGAAACTCTGGCCGACTTCCCGGAAGCAGTTGCCTACTTCGAGGACATCCTCATTCGTGGAGCCTTCGGGAACTACCGCGACCTGTTGGAAGAAGTCACCTACGCCCCGGCCATGGCCTACTACCTCACGTACATCGGCAACCAGAAGGCCAATCCGGAGACGGGTCAGCAGCCCGACGAGAACTACGCGAGGGAGATCATGCAGCTGTTCTCCATCGGCGTGCAGGAGCTGGACCTGGATGGACAACCTGTCACTCGGGAGGGGCGGACAGAAACCTATACCAACGCAGACATCACCGGGTTGGCGAGGGTGTTCACCGGCCTCGACTACGCGGAGGACGAAGTGCTCGACGAACACGACGGGGCGATCTGGGCTCGACGGCTCCAAGTGTACGCGACAGACCACTCGCAGCGAGAGAAGACGTTTCTCGGTACCACGATTCCGCCAGGAACTCCGGGGCAAGAGAGCATCCGAATTGCGCTCGATACGATTGCCGCCCACCCCAACGTTGGCCCCTTTCTCGGTCGGCAGCTGATTCAGCGGTTCGTCACCAGCCACCCCGACCCAGCCTACGTCCGGCGGGTAGCCCAGGCATTCAACTCCGGAATCTATCATCTTCCTAATGGAACAGCAGTTGGCACCGGTCGGCGGGGAGACTTGGCGGCAACCCTTGCCGCCGTGCTCTTCGACGAACAGGCTCGCGGTGAAACGCATCGCACGGAGCCCAACTTCGGAAAGCTCAGGGAGCCGGTGATCCGTCTCGCCAACTTCTTCCGTGCATTCGAGGTGGGTACCGTGGACCCGCTCGCGTTCGGCCTCCTGCTCGATCTGTCGCCCCCAAGGCTGCTGTCCCAGCATCCCTATCGGGCGAACTCGGTCTTCAACTTCTACCGTCCAGGATACGTGGCTCCGGGCACCCGCAGCGGTCAGGCCGGCTTGACCGCGCCCGAGCTCCAGCTTGTGAACGCATCCACCGTGCCCGGATACGCGAACACGATGTTCTCCACCATCTTTCGTGAGGTGGACGAATACGGGCCGAACGACTTCGGTCTGGATCCACAGAGGGTTCGGAGGGCCTTTCAACCCGACTTCTCGGCACTGCAGTCGATGGGCACGGATGCGCTGATCGACGAGCTGGATGGGCGCCTGACCTACGGCAAGATGTCCATCCCCACCCGACGCACGCTTCGCACAGTGCTGGAGGCGCCCGATGATGAGCTCGACGTCGATGAGCGGATTCGACTCGCCATCTGGGTTGTCGTCACCAGCGCCGACTTCATCGTTCAACGGTAGTTCAAGGAGCCGATGCCATGAATCGAAGAAACTTCCTCGCACGTTCCGGCGCCGTTGGGCTCGGAGCTGCATTGACTCAGTTCGCTCTCTCTCGCCAAACGGCGGCCCAAGCCGCCGACTACAGGGCTCTCGTCTGCATTCACTTGGGCGGGGGGTTGGACAACTGGGACACCGTGTTCCCGTACGACGACGCCTCCTATGCGGAATACGCCAGAATTCGTGAGAGCTTATTGCCCTCTTACGCGACCCCTCGGGACCGCTCCACCTTGCTAGCCATCGAGGCGGGAGACCGATTCGGGACGCGGGAGTTCGCGTTGGCCCCCGAGATGGCGGACATGGCCTCGCTCTACCAGTCGGGCAAGTTGGCCATCGTAGGCAACGTCGGCCCGCTCGTAGAGCCCGTAACCCGGAGCAGCTACAATGGGGGAACCGTCCGCTTGCCGTCTCGCCTGTTCTCGCACAACGACCAGGCCTCGACGTGGCAGTCCGGGGGGCCCGAAGGAAGCACCAGCGGCTGGGGTGGGCGTTTTGCGGATGCGGTGGCTTCGCGCAACAAGGCCCCGCAATTCGGGGCCATCACGACCGGAGACAACGAACTATTCCTCACCGGGAGCTCCACCGTCCCCTACCAGGTAAGTGTCGAAGGCGCAGCGCGTATCGAGTTCATCCACCATTGGGAGCAAGACATGGCAGACGACCGTCCGTCCTGGTTCGGCACGCTTCGCCAACACCTCCACGGCGAGACGGGACCGGAGCGCGGTGTGCTCGAACGGGACGTGGTCGAGCTGACCCGCCGCAGCGCGCAGGCGAACGCCCTGTACGATGCGGCGCAGCAGTCGGCGCCGGCCCTGCAGACGAGCTTTCCTCCGAGTGACGTGTCCATGCAGCTGCAGGCAGTGACGCGGGCGATCTCCGTCCGCTCGCAGCTTTCGGTGGGGCGACAGGTGTTCGTCGTTGGCATGGGGGGCTACGACACCCACAGCGCCCAAGCTCAGGGGCTGCCGATGCTGCAGTCTTCGCTCTCGTCGGCCATCTTGGCGTTTCAGACCGCGATAGAGGAGCTGGGTCTCGAGGAGCAGGTCACCTTGTTCACGACTTCAGAGTTCGGACGCTCTTTGGCGGTCAACGGGGATGGCACCGACCACGGATGGGGAGGCCACCAATTCGTCATCGGAGGCGCTGTCCGCGGAGGCGCCGTGTACGGCGACCTTCCCGAAGCCACGCTCGGACACGAACGAGATGCCGGGGGGGGACGGCTCATTCCGAGTCTTTCGGTCGAGCAGTACGCCGCACCCTTGGGCCGCTGGTTTGGACTCGGCTCCGAGGCATTGGCGTCGGCGCTTCCCGGCCTGGCTCGCCTGGGTGCATCGGAGCCAGAGTTCATTTGAACCGATGGGTCCTCTTCGCCCCGGCGCTGGCCGTGGGGTCTGCATGGCCGTCGTCCCCGGCGCGGGCTGTGTCCATCTACCTGGACCAGATCCCCAACGCCCCTGCCTCGTGTGGGACCTGTCACCTGGCGGACGACGGGGGCGGGCCTCGCAACCGGTTCGGGCGGGATGCGGGAAGGCATCGTTCAGGAGGACTGCCGGACTGGGGGTCGCTGTACGCCTTCGATTCGGACGGCGATGGATTCTCCAATGGGGAGGAGCTCGGTGATCCGGAGGGTACCTGGCGACCTGGACAACCACGTCCGACACCGCGCGCTGGAGAGGCCTTGTCGCTGCCCGGACGCACCAGCAGTACCCCACACGGCCGTGCCGTACCACCTGAGGCAGACGACGGAGGCATGAGCGTCGAAGGGGACGGACCGGGCCGGGAGGGCGGTGGCGGCTGCCAAGCAGCGCCCCCGTCGGCCTGGGCGCCGCTGCTGCTGGTAGCTGCAATTCGACTTCGACCGCCGCGTTTTGTGTCCTTGGGGACGGACCGCCGGAAGCGATGGTAGACCGATCGGGTGCGGAGGATCTGCATACTCATGTGGGTTCTTGCCGCGTGCGGTGGCCTGCGGTCTCCCGACGCGGCGATCGAAGTCACCCGTCTGTCCGGCCGGGTCGAAGTCCAGGATGCCCCGCCCCTGGGCGTCTACTGGGTGTGGCGGCTGCCCTTCGACGAAGAGGTCGTCTTCGCCACGGCCACTCGGGTCGCCGGCGACGGTAGCTTCGAGCTCGTCCTGACGTCAGCCCCTCCGGCCGCTGCGTTCGTGGCCGCGAACGTGCTCGACGACCGGTGGCCCGAGTCGGCTCAGGTCGCTCAGGGGTTTTTGCTCCTGGTGCCCGTATCAGATATGGGTCAGCCATATGAAGACGACAGTCGATATTCCCGACGGTCTCCTTGCGCAGGCGAAGCGGCTGGCGGCGCGACGAGGAATCACACTGAAGGCGCTGATCGAGGACGGACTTCGATACGCAATAGAGCGAAACCGGTACACTGGTGCCACGCGGCCGCTCGAGACCCATGTCGTGGGTGGCAACGGCCTGCAGGCCGGCCAATCGTGGGAGGACCTCGGGCGGATCATCGAGTCCACCTACGAGGGTCGCGGAGCGTGATTGCGGTCGATACGAATCTGCTGATCTACGCTCATCGATCCGATTCACCGTTCCACGCAGAAGCGCTGGCCGTGCTCACCGACGTAGCAGAAGGGACGTGGGCGTTGCCTGCGCCGTGCCTTCACGAGTTCCTCGCGGTGTCGACGCATTCTCGCGTGTTCGACCCTCCGAGTCCTATCGTCGATGCGCGCCAAGCGGTTCGGGGGTGGCTCGATTCTCCCACCCTAACGGTACTCTCTGAAACCGACGGCTACTGGTCGGTGTTAGACCACGTGCTGAACCAAAGCCAAGTCCGTGGCCCCCGGGTTCACGACGCTCGGATCGCTGCGCTGTGCATTCATCACGGCGTTGATGAGCTGCTGACGGCAGACCGGGACTTCAGCCGGTTCCCCATCCTGGTACGGAATCCGCTCCTCGCTTGAGCCCCGGCCCAGAGCCACCTGGGGGCAGGTCAGAAGCCCATGCAAGTAGAGTTGCTCGACCGGAGGCGGGTTCATACAAGACAGGAACTGATGACCGCGATCTTCGCGTACGTCGAGATCTTCTTACGGTCGAAAGCGCCGGCATTCGGCGCTCGGAATGCTCTCACCCGTCCAGACGGGGCCGTCCCGCTCCACCACAGAGCAGAGTCAGGAGGTCCTGGTTTCGTCGTCGGAAAGGGTTCCTCAAGCCGTTCGACGAGCGGCCTCTCGAGGGCCGATAAGAAGTCCAAGGGCGGGCGGAGCGCTCGATCGCTCAGATGCACCAAAGCTCGACGTCGTAAGCCGACAACCGAGCATCGGCCGTCAAGAGCGTCAGCTCTTCCAGTTGGGCCTGCGCGATAAGTATCCGATCGAACGGATCGCGATGATGCGCAGGAAGACTTGCTACGTGAACGGCGTGCCGGATCTCGATTGGCATCGGTGCCGTGCCTGAAGTCACCATTCGCGATTGCACGTACTGATGGGGGGGGTGTGGGAGCGGCAGACGCCCAAGCGCGTACTTGATGGCGATCTCCCACGCGCTCGCTACCGACAGGAAGAGGTCGTTCTCTGTCGATGACAGCGCTTCAAACGAATCGGTAGGAATCCGCTCCGGGCATGTTTGTAGCCAGAGCCAGCAGTGAGTATCGAGAAGGAACCGCACTACTCGAAG
>CAYYOT010000054.1:0-33156 GCA_964473255.1 uncultured Myxococcales bacterium
CCCCGAAGTCCATCACCTTGCGGACGTTGCCGAGATAGATCAATCCGATCTCGGGCTCACGAGTGATGTCCTTGATCATCCGGATGGCCTTATCGACCATGACGGAATCAGCCGAGGCCAGGCTGATGGTTCCATCGTCGGCAATGTCGACGGCGACATTGGTCTTGGCGACGATGTCCTTCACCACCTTGCCTCCGGGTCCGATCACGTCCTTGATCCGCTCCGCCTTGACCTTGATCTTGGTGATTCGAGGCGCCCACTTGCTGATCTCTTCGCGGGGTGCATCGATCACCTTACGCATCTCGTTCAGGATGTGCAGACGGCCCTCCCGAGCCTGATTGAGCGCCGTTTCCAAGACCTCCCGACTCACACCGGTGAGCTTGATGTCCATCTGAACGGCGGTGATGCCCTTGTCGGTACCGCACACCTTGAAGTCCATGTCGCCCAGGTGATCCTCGTCGCCGAGGATGTCGGACAGGACGGCGATCTCACCGTCCTGTTCGATGAGGCCCATCGCGATGCCGGCCGCCATCGCCTCCATGGGAACACCCGCATCGAGCATCGACAGCGTCGCGCCACACACCGTTGCCATCGAAGACGACCCGTTGGATTCGGTGATCTCGGAGACGATGCGCACCGTATACGGAAAGTCTTCGGACTCCGGAACCAGCCGCTCGACGGCGCGCTCGGCAAGCGCGCCGTGGCCGATCTCTCGCCGACCCGGCGAACGAAGGAACTTCACTTCGCCTACGGAATAGGGGGGGAAATTGTAGTGTAGAAGGAAGCGTTTGAACGAGTTTCCTTCGAGGGTATCGAGCCGCTGTTCGTCAGCGCTGGTGCCGAGCGTCGTGGTCACGATGGCCTGGGTCTCTCCGCGCTGGAACAGGGCCGAACCGTGGACACGCTCCAAGCTGCCAACCTCACAGAGGATGGGTCGCACGTCGGCGTGGGCCCGTCCGTCGATCCGCTTCTTCTCGTGAACGATCATCTTGCGGACGAGGTTGTACTTGATGTCGCCGAAGGCACCGCTGGCCAGCTTCTTCTTCTCGGTGAAGGTCTCTTCGCCGAGCTCCTCGGTGAGGGTCGCCATGACCTTGTCCTTGGCGTCGTCGATGGCGTCGTAACGCGCGGCCTTCTCGGGTACCACGATCGCCGAGCTCAGAAGCGGCGTGGCGAGCTCGCTCACTCGCTTCTCGAGCGCCTCGTCATGCTGCTCGGGGGGAGCCTCCCGCTTGGGAAGACCGATCTCGGCCTGAATCTCTTTCTGGAGCGCGAGCAACGGCTGCACCGAGTCGTGTGCGAAGAGGAGCGCGTCGACCACGGTCGATTCTTCCACCTGGTTGCCGCCGCCTTCGACCATGATGATGGCCGACTCGGAAGCGGTGACGAAGAGGTCGAGATCCGACTCCTGGCGCTGCTCGTTCGAAGGATTGGCGACCAGCTTGTTGCCCAGTTGTCCCACACGAACGGCCGCGATCGGCCCCGCGAACGGGACATTGGACACCATCATGGCCAACGACGACCCGATCAGCGCGCAGACATCCGTCGGGTAGTCGCTGTCGTAGCTGAGGACGGTTGCGATGACCTGCGTTTCGCACCGCCAGGTCTTGGGGAGCAGCGGGCGGATCGAGCGGTCGATGATGCGGGACGTGAGCGTCTCGTGGTCCCGCGGACGGCCTTCCCGCTTATAGAAGCCGCCAGGGATCTTCCCGGCGGCGAACGTCTTCTCGATGTAGTCCACGGTCAGCGGAAGGAAATCGACACCGGGTCGAGGGTCCTTCGCTGCACACACGGTGCACAGCACGGCCGAATCGCCGAAATATACGACGGCCGACCCGTGGGCTTGCTTGGCAACGTGACCCAAGGAGAACGCCATCTCCTTGTCGGCTACCGTGATCGCTTTGGTTACGTGAGGCATGATCCAACTCGCTCTCTCTTGCGGCTCCTTCTCGAGAGCCGCGGGGACATGCCTAGGTATGGGAGGAAGGTCCGTCGGTTGACCGAGCAATGGGCTGAACGGGCAACAAAAGCGAAAAGCGGATTCGGATGGCTCGTTAGAAGACGCTAAAAGCTCTACCGTCCGCTCAGCCCATTGCTCGACCGACCAACGGGACCCGAGAGGCATCATCGGCCATCCGGGCTCGAAGGTCTAGCCCGCAGCCGCACCCCTCTCCGGTTTCACCTGACCTCCCATTTAGGCAGTAATTCTAGTTATTTACGGAGCCCGAGCTCTTTGATGAGGCCCTGGTACCGGGTTTCGCTGCGGCTCTTCAGATAGTCCAAAAGTCGGCGTCGTCGACCTACCATCTGGAGCAGCCCTCGGCGGCTGTGATGGTCCTTTTTGTGGGCCTGAAAGTGCCTCTGGAGGTCGTTGATCCGCTCCGTGAGGAGGGCGACCTGGACCTCGGGACTTCCCGTATCGCTCGTTGCTTGTCCGAACTTTTCGATGATTTCTTTCTTTCGCTGCTGAAGGAGCGCCATTCGCTGTTCCTTTACTCCTCTGATTTTGAGTCGGCGGAAGCTAGGGCCCGGAACAGGACCTGTCAACTCGACGTCGAAGCCAGAACGCACAGATAGCGGATGGCCGGGGCGTCCGGGTCGCCCTGGGCCGAACGTGCATCCTCGCGCGCCTCCGCCATGGCCGTGACCGCTCCGTCAGGCCCGAGGATCACCAGGGTATCTCCTGGATTCCAGGCGACGGCCCCCCCCTCGAAGAGCTGGTGCCCCGAAAGCGGACGGCCACATCGAACGTCCTCCGCCGCCGCACCGACGGCGCGAACCGTCGGCCTTCCCGCCAACACCTCGGCCTCCTCGATGAGCTCAAAAGCACTTCCCGTGAGCGCTTCCGGCGAGCGAGCCACGTCCACCGAGAGGCGCCCAATCGAGGTTCGGCGAAGCTTGGCGAGATGGCCGGGCAGGCCGAGGCGCTCGCCGATCTGCACCGCTAGACTCCGCACGTAGGTTCCTTTCGAAACCCGGGTCCGGACGGTGAGGCGGTCGCCTTCGAACTGGAGAAGGTCGAGCTCATGGACGTGGATCTGCCGCACCGGGGCCTCGACGGTCTCGCCCCGCCGGGCCTTTCTGTACAGGCGCTCTCCCTTCACCTTCACCGCGGAAAACGCAGGCACCGTCTGGTCGAGCGCTCCCACCAGTCCCTGCAGGACCGCCTCCACCCGCTCCCGCTCCACAAAGACCGGCGCGGTCTCGGTGACGGTGCCGTCGGCATCGAACGTGTCCGTCGCGACTCCGAGTATCACCTCGGCCAGGTACGTCTTGTCTTCGGACTCGACGAAGCGGGCGAGCCGCGTGGCCCGCCCGAGCGCGACGACCAGCAGGCCGGTCGCGAGCGGGTCGAGAGTTCCGGTATGCCCGACCTCACGCTGGCCGTAGACCCGCCGGCAGCGCTTGACGACGTCGTGCGATGTCCAGCCGGTGGGCTTGTCCAGCGCCAAGAAGCCGTGAAAGGACGGTGGAAGACGGCTTTTTCTGCGCGCCACGAAGATCCTAGTCGTCGTCGTGGTCCGGGGTCCGCTGAGCATCGTCAGCGTTCACTTCGCCGATCAGATTCTCCATGTAAGCACCGTAGCGAATGCTGTCGTCGTGGCGAAACTCCAGGAGCGGCGTATACCGAAGCCGAATGCGATCGGCCACGACCCGCTGCAGAGCCCCCGCTGCTGCGTTCAGCGCCGCCAAGACCTGGACGTGCTCGGGGTCGGGCGTCGACGATGCCCCCTCCATCGGCCGGTCGGCGACGACCGAAACGTAGACCCGGCCTCGCTTGAGGTCGGGTGTCATCTGAACCTCGGTTACGGTGACCATCGACGCCGCCGCCATTCGTGGGTCGTCGAGCCCTCGGTCGAGCAAGAACTCGGAGAGCACCATCTTGACTTGGTCGCCGACCTGAGTCGCTCGGTGGCTCGGCTTCTTCGAACTACGACGCGCCATCTTCAGAAATGGACGAGCTCGAGCGACGTGTCGAGGACGTCCGCTTGGCCCGCCCCGATGCGCTCGACGGCGTCCAGGACCTTGTCGAGCACCGAATTGACGAAAGGACCCTCGTTGGCCACGACGCTGATGCCGATGATCGCCCGATTGTAGGTGTCGTGACCGTCCACTTCCGCGACGGACACGTTGAACTTGTTTCGCAGCCGGTCGTTGATCCGACGCACCACGCCCCGCTTATCCTTGAGCGAATACGCCCCCTCGATTCCGAGCGTTACTCGGAGGACACCAACGACCACGATGCGCGCTCATCCGACCTAGGGTCGAGCCTCGTTGGTCGGGGCCGTGGGCTCATCGAGGGCGGCTTCCTGCAGGACGATCTCGTAGGCTTCGATGATGTCCCCTTCCTTGATGTCGTTGAAGCGCTCGATGCCCATACCGCACTCGAAGCCTTCGCGGACCTCCTTCACGTCATCTTTGAAGCGCTTCAGGCTGGCGAGCTTGCCGTCGTAAATCGGACGGCTCTCCCGTAGAAGGCGGACGTTCGCGTTCCGAGTGACGATGCCGTCGACAACCGCACAGCCGGCAACCGTGCCCACCTTGGGCACGTTGAAGGTCTGACGAACCTCGGCCCGACCCAGGTAGCGCTCCTTCTCCACGGGCGATAGAAGGCCCTGCATGGCGAGCTTCACCTCGTCGACAGCCTCGTAGATGATGCTGTAGGTCCGGACGTCGACGCCGGAAGCTCGGGCCGCCTTGATGGCTTTCGTGTCCGGACGAACCCCGAATCCGACGACGATCGCCTCCGAGGCCACCGCGAACTCGATGTCGGACTCGACGATGGCGCCCACGTTTCCGCTGATGACGAGCACCTTGACCTTGGGGGTCGAGAGCGCGGTCAGCGCATCCTTCAACGCCTCGACCGAGCCCTGAACATCGGCCTTGACGATGACCTTGAGCTCTTTCTGCTCGCCGGCCTGGGAGCGCGCGAAGAGTTCCTGAAGCGAAACCTTCGACGTACCCACGAGCTCGGTGGCCCGTCGCTTCTCTCGACGATGGGCCACGAGCTCCTTCGCTGCGGATAGATCCGTGGTCACCCTCAGCTCGTCTCCGGGCTGGGGCACCGAATCCAGTCCCAGGATCTCGACCGGCATTCCCGGACCGGCTTCCTTCGCGGCCTTGCCGCCGTCCGCGATCATCGCTCGGACCTTCCCCGCGGCCTCGCCGACGACCACGGTATCGCCCTTTTTCAGCGTGCCTTCCTTGACGAGTACGGTCGCGACCGGGCCGCGCCCCTTGTGGACGTGGCCTTCCACCACCGTTCCCATCGCGGGCTTCGTCGAGTCGGCGCGGAGCTCCATGATCTCCGACTGCAAAGCGATCAGCTCCAGCAGCTCATCGACGCCTTCGCCGGTCTTGGCCGAGATCTTCCGCATGAGGACGTCTCCACCCCAGTCCTCCACGATCACGCTCTGGTCGGCGAGCTGCTGGAGAACGCGGTCGGGGTTCGCCTCCGGCTTGTCGATCTTGTTTACGGCGACGATCAGCGGGACGTTGGCGCTCTTCGCGTGGTCGATCGCCTCCCGGGTCTGCGGCATGACACCGTCGTCTGCCGCCACCACCAAGATGACGATGTCGGTGATGTTCGCACCGCGAGCTCGCATCTGCGAAAACGCAGCGTGACCTGGCGTGTCCAGGAACGTGACCTGTCCCTTCGCCGTGTCGACCTGGTAGCCCGCGATGCGCTGGGTGATGCCGCCCGCCTCGCCGGCGGCGACGTTCGTCTTGCGGATGCGGTCGAGCAGTGACGTTTTGCCGTGGTCGACGTGGCCCATGACGGTGACCACCGGCGCGCGCGGCTCACCCGACGCCTCCTCGGCGGCCTCGGTCGCTCCGTCGGCGAAGCGCTCTTCTTCATCGAACACGGTTGAGGTGACTTCGTATCCGAACTCCTCACAGACCATCACCGCGGTGTCGTGATCGATCGGCTGGTTGATGCCGGCCATCACGCCGTTGCGCATGAGCCACCCGATAATCTGGGTGGCTTTGATGCCCATCTGCTGAGAGAGTTCGTTGACTGTAATTGTATCGCCCACTTCGATCGGTTGTTTCGTTACGGGAACCGCCGGCTCCTGCTTGCGAGTCGGTCGCTTCGTTTTGACCCGCTTCCGGTTCGGAGTCGGGTAGTACACCTGACCGCGACGGTGCTCGAGAAGGTCTTTGGCCGACATCTCTTCACGCCGCCGCGACACACCGCGCTTGTTTTTCTGCGCTTCCTTGCGGACATCCACGAGCTCCTTGCGTTTGCCCGTAGCGTCCGTCCGGACCACCAGCTCCGTGACCGGCGAAGCCGGCATCTCCGCTGGGGGTGCGGCCGGCTTGCCCCAATCCTTCGGAGGCTCCGGTCGCTTCGATTGTTTCAGCCGGGCCTTGAGAACGTTGGGATCGATCCTCCGGGTGATGCGTGCCGGCTGCTTTTCCTCACGCCGGGTCGGCGTTACCGGTGAGCTGGGTGGAGGTGGTGCCACGCGTTGACCTTTCTGATCGCTGTCTTCGCGCTCGGCAAAGTCGAACTCGTCGAAGCTGAAGTCCTCGATGTCCGGCTTTTCGTCCTCGTCGTCATCGTAATCTTCGGCGGGTCGACGCTCCGGTCGCGCTGCCCTCCGCTCCTTCTTGTCGTCGTCGTCCGCGGACTCGCCATCGCCGGTCTGTTCTTCGACGGGAGGAGCATCCGGAGACGTCTCGGCCGCTTCGGCCACGGTCTCGGTCGACGCTTCCGGGAGAGGCGACTCGGGTGTCGTTCCTTCCGCGACCGCCGCGGCCACTTCCTGTTCGTCGGAGGCCGCATCGCCGGGCGCGTCGGCCACCGGCTCGGGGGTAACGGAGGCTTCCGGCGGAGGGGCTTCGGGAGCATCGACCTTCGCGACCTCTTCGCCGGAAGCGGTCGGCTCCGGAGTGGGCTCCACGGCGGGAGCTTCGGGCTCGACCGCCGCAGGCGTCTTTGCTTCGGCGCTGGGAACCGGTTCAGACGCGGCCGGCGCTTCGGATTTGGCCTCGACCGCTGGAGCGGCCTCGGGCTCGGCCGGCGTTGGTTCTTCGGCCGCGGGACGACGGCGGATCACCGTTCGTTTGGGTGCGGCGGCGTCGCCATTGGTGGGCGTGGCCGGAGCGGCGGTTTGCGTCCGTGACCCCTTGGCCCGACGCCGGATCACCGTTCGGCTGACGCGGCGCTCGTCGGTCGAGGCTTTGCGCCCCTCCTCCGCTCGCTTCAAGGCGGACCGGACGTCCTCCTCCTCGACGGTCGAGGAGTGGGATTTCACGTCGAACCCCAGCCGCTGCAGCTGGTCGATCAGGTCTCGGTTGTTCTGGTAACCAAGCTCCTTCGCCAGCTCAAAGATCCGTTTCTTCCCCATGGTTCCTCGAGTCGTCTCCGCTCCGCGTCAGGCCCATTCCGGCCCGGGTCGCTGGTTCGTCAACCTTCGATGCCGCTCGACGTCTCGCTCGATGCGCTCCACGAAGATCGAGGGGCGCAGACCCACGGCGCCCACTTCGGTTTTCCCTAGGCACTCACCCAGGACGGCCTTTCGACCAAAATACAGGCACTGCCACTTCCCGGTGGCGTTCCGCAAGAGTTCTCGACTGCGCGCGCTCAGGTCTTCGGCTACGACGACCAGGCTGAGCTCCGTTTGGGCATCGAGGACCTCGGTGACTCCCCAAACCAGGACGCCCGCCCGGCGAGCAAAAGTCAGATGATCCCGGACCCGCCCGGCGAGACGCTCCGCCGTCTGCTCGAGGATGCCCTCCACTCGGTCGGGAGCCGGAGCCTTCCCCGCCCCCCGGAAGATGCGCCCCCATCCCGCGGAGGACAACGCCTGCTGCACCGTCTCGCGGTCCGGGCTGACGTACACGCCACGACCGGGGGCCCTCGCCATGACGTCGAACACCGGGGCTCCCGCCGGATCGAGACACAGCCGAAGAAGGCTATCCTTCGGCGCGCGCTCGCGCGTGACGGCACACCGCCTCATCGGCGTCTTGCCCGTCGGCGCTCGAGCATCCCGGGTATCATCCACGGCGAACATCATCTCCTCAGGCCGTCGCCTCCGTGGCTTCCTCTTCGATACCGGTCAAGAGCTCAGAGGGCTCGTAACCCTCCTCCGGGCCCGCGTCTTCCGACGACGGCTCGACCTCGACGCCGGCCGACTCCCGCTGCAGGTAAGTAGCGGCGGCGTGCCGCAGCTGGTCGAGCTGCTCGGGCGAAAGTCCCGCCTGCTCGGCCACCCGAGCCAGGTCGGTCACGCCTGCGATGTCCTCTACCGAGTGCAGGCCGGCGGTCTCCAGCTTGGGGAGACCCTCCACCCCGACCCCCCGGATCCGGATCATCCGCTCGTACTCGGGCAGCCGCTTCGTTCGGTCTTCCGCTTCCCGGAACATCTCTCGGGCTTCGTCGCGAGCCCGCTGCTCCTCGGCCTTCTTCGCGGCGAGCTGCTCCTGATTCTCGATCTCCACGACGCGAACGGCGTCGGCCCGAATGCGTTTGGCGAAGTCGGCCCCGATGGTCGGGATCTGCGTCAGAAAGGCCTCGTCGGTATCGAGGACATCCTGCGCGCACCGGATCCCGTAATTGTAGAGCGTCTGCATGTGGATCTCGCCAACACCCTCGATGCGCCCCAGGCTCTCGAACGCCCGGTCCTTGACCTCTTTGACTTTCGACTCGGAGATGATGTCGAGGCGCCAGCCCGTAAGCTGCGACGCAAGGCGAACGTTCTGCCCGCGACGACCGATGGCCAGGCTGAGCTGGTCGTCGGGCACGATGAGCTCCATCGCGTGGTTGGCCTCGTCGACCAGAACCCGCGAGACCTCGGCCGGCGCTAGCGCGTTGCAGACGAACCGGGCGGTGTCTTCGTCGAAGGGCACGATGTCGACTTTCTCGCCCCGGAGTTCCTGCACGACCGCCTGGACTCGCGACCCCTTCATACCAACGCAGGCTCCCACCGGGTCCACGTCGCGGTCGCTGGAGCTCACGGCGATCTTCGAGCGGGCCCCCGCCTCGCGGGCGGCGGCCTCGATCTTGACGATGCCCTCGTAGATCTCGGGGACCTCGGTCTCGAACAGCTTGATCAGCAGCCCCGGCGAGCTGCGCGACAAGACGATCTGCGAACCTCGGGCCTGCTTGTTCACGTCGACGACGTAGGCCTGGATCCGGTCGTTCACCCGGTACGATTCGCGGGGACACTGCTCTCGCACGGGGAGCACCGCTTCGGCGCGTCCGAGGTCGACGATGATGTTGCCGCGCTCGAAGCGGCGGACCACGCCGGAGAGGACCTCCGCGGTCCGGTCCGAGTACTCGGCGAAGACGTTCTCTCGCTCCGCTTCCCGAACCCGCTGGATGATGACCTGCTTGGCGGTCTGCGCGGCGATGCGCCCCAGGTCGCCCTTCTCGATCTTCAGACCCAAGGAGTCGCCGGGCTGGGTCTCGGGGTCGAGCTCCGACGCTTCGGCCATCGTGATCTCCAGGTTGGGGTCCTGGATTTCATCGACCACCGTTCGGAATTCGAACAGCTCGACGTCGCCCGTCTCGTCGTTGAACTGGGCTTCGATGTCCCGCTCCATCCCAAAGACCTTACGGGCGGCGGTGAGCATGGCGGCTTCCAGCGCTTCGACGAGGATATCCCGAGAGATCCCCTTGTCCGCGGCAACTTGGCCAATGATCGTATTGAGGTTTTCCAATTCCATGGCGCGTACTCGCAAGGCTGCCTGAGCGGCCTTAGATCAAAGGTTCGAGGTTGGCTTTGGCGATGGCTGCGTCGGGAATGCGAAATCGATTCCCGTCTTCGGTGACCACGATGACCTCGGCCGCTTCTCGTCCCTCCAGCCGACCGGTGAACGTCTTGCGCCCATCGATCTTCTCATAGGTTTTCACTTTGATTCGCTCGCCGACGGCCCGCTCGTAGTGCTCGGGCTTGGTCAGCGGGCGGAACATCCCCGGAGACGAAACCTCGAGGCTGTAGGCTCCCGGGACCACTTCCTCGACATCGAGCACGTCCGAGACCAGGCGGCTGACGTGAGTGCAGTCGTCGATGGTGACGCCCTTTTCCTCGGTGCCCGGGGGCACCGTGTCGATGAAGAGCCGCAGCACGTTGCGGCCCCGGTCCACGACGTACTCGGCCTCGATCAGCTCATACCCTTCGGGCGCGATCAGCGGCTCGACCAGCGCCGTTACCGCGCTTCGGATCCGCTGCGTCTGGCTCGAACCACCGGTTTTCAATGCTTCGCCCATAAAAAAAGGTGGGTAGCCCGCGAAGGCTCCCACCCCTAAGTCCGCGTCAGCGGACGTCAGAGAGTGAATGCTCCCATTAATAGTCACCGACGGCGACCTGGCAAGGGAAATACCGTCCGACCTGGAGAGGCTGCGGGTTTGTGACAGGCGTCGATCCGCACCTGCTGCACG
The DNA here is from genome assembly GCA_964473255.1 of uncultured Myxococcales bacterium. Classification (GTDB taxonomy): domain Bacteria; phylum Myxococcota; class Kuafuiibacteriia; order Kuafuiibacteriales; family Kuafuiibacteriaceae; genus Kuafuiihalomonas. The sequence goes on from CAYYOT010000054.1 coordinate 10,391, forward strand.
AGCCGCGCGTCGGCCGGCGCTCTCGATCGCGTGGTGATGCTCGACCCGAGGAGCTCCGTGGGCATACCGCTTCCACCATGGACGTGTTCGATGCGATCGCTCTTCGACGCTCGGTGAAGCCCGAGGACATGAGGCCGGAGCCGATCCCCGAAGCTACCCTCGACCGCCTCTTCGAAGCCGCCAACTGGGCGCCATCCCACGGGCATACCGAGCCGTGGCGATTCGTCGTCCACACAGGCGACGCCCGACGCGGGCTGGGCGAGGCCATTCTGGCCGGGATGACGGAACCGGATGCACCCCCGAGTGACGGCGACCCGCGACGCACCAAGGTCATGAAGAAAGTGCTGACGGCACCCGTGGTCGTGGCCATCGTCTGCGAGCCTGGACGAGGCTCGAACATCGTCGAGCACGAGGAGATCGCCTCGGTCGCCATGGCAGTACAGAATCTCCACCTCGCCGCACGTTCGCTCGACCTCGGTGCCTTCTGGTCGTCGGGCAAAAAGGTGTTCGGACGTGCGATGTCCGACTTCCTCGGACTCGTTCCTCCGCAGCGGTGCCTGGGCGTCCTCTACCTCGGCTACCCGAACGGCCCCTGGCCCGTGTCCGAACGCGGCAGCTTCCGCGACAAGGTAACGTGGCGCTGAAAGCGTGACGTGCGCCTCGCCGATCGGCCGCACGAGTCGATGACTTTCATTTTTCACAAAAGCTCGATACGATGAGGCGTCCGAATTCGTTCGGATGGCTCGTTATGAACGCCTCACTCGGCCGCCCGGGTGAGGCTTTTTTGTTTCGACACGATCCTTCACCGCAGATCGAGACCCGCGTCGAGCGGTGACGTCTTCGAGTCCATCGAACTCGTGACCCAAGGACGGGTCATCAGCGCGCACGGATGTCGGGACCCCCACGCGCCGTCGCGGATGTCGGGCAACAGCGACTCGACTCAGGATCGGAGGGCCGGTTTCGGTATGGATCAGCCGGAGGTGTAAACGATGGACAGCTCGACGTCGTCGAGCTCGACCGAGGCCGGACGCGGTCCGTTCCCGTTGCCGAGAAGGGGAACGACCCGAAACTCGAGCGTGTCCCGAATCGTGAACCAGCGCCGAATCCTCGAGGGATCGTCGGACGTGCCCGCCACGGCGACCAGCTCGGGTTCGGAAGCGGTGGCGCACGCCAGCTCGGTCCATTTGCCCGACCAGGCGTCCCAGACCTCCACGCAGGCTCCGAATGCAGGCGCTCCGCGGACGACCCGTGGATTGTCGAAGCCCTCGCCCCTCGCGGTGACCTCCAAGCGCAGGCCGGTCACGGTCGTGCGATCGATCCCCGCCGTCCGGACGTCGAAGCGCAGCTGGACGGCCGGTTTCTGCTCCGGGTCCAGCGAAAGGACGTACGTATCGGGGCTGGAGCGGAGGTTCGGATTGTTACTCGCGTCAAGTTCAAGCTGTACGTCGCCGGCAACCACAGCCCGTTCCGACGCGAGATATCGCGCGCCCGCGAGGGCCGCATCCCGCCGCGGACCCGGCCCGAAGGTCGGCCGCTGGACCCACTCGTCTCCGTCGAACTCGCTCAAGGTCCACGGAGGATTCGAAGCTAGCGCGACCACCTGCCCCCGCGACGAGTCGTAGACCAACGGGAGCTCATTCAAGGTGGTGAGTCCGAACGCCCGCGGCGGCGGTTGCTCCTGTCGCCACCCATCCTCCTCGCCCCACGACCAGACGTCCTCCAGGAAGAGACACGCGGGAGAGGTGAGGTCCGGACATCCGCCCGCGACGAACAGCCGGCCACGAACGTCGTCCCACACCGCGCGAGCGCCGAAGCGAAGTGGGAGGTCGACGCCGTCGCCAAGCGGTGTGGAGCTTGCGTTCGCTCCGATGGCGTACAGTCTGTCCGACAGCTCGAAACCTCGTCCGGGTACCGTTCGGACTCCGCCAACCAAGAAAAGACGGCGAGTTTCGGCATCGTACGCCGACGACGCCCGACCGATGCGCGGCACGTTCCACGTCTGCGCGTCCCAGGCTCCATCGTCGAACACATAGGCCGTGTCCCGTTCCAGGAAGCCGTCCGGAAGGAGGACGGCCCCGCCTCGCGGGCTTCGGGCCCAAGCGCCAAACGTGAGGCCCGGCGCGCTTGGCTTACGAGCCCAGGCATAGCCGTTGAATGAAAACAGGTCTTGTCCCGAACACAACGACAACGAAGAGTCGTCGCAGCCCCCCAGGAGAAGTAGCTCCTCCGCTTCAGGATTGGCGACCATCGGCGAGTTGAGCCACCCCTCGGGTTGCTCGGCCCCCTCCACGATCGACCATGCGCCACTTTGGAACTGCCACGTCCGGTTGCGGTCCTCGAGCTGAAGCAGTGAGCCCCCCACGACGATATGACGGTCCGAAACCGGGTCGAAGGTGAGGCCATGAAACGCTCGGGGCGAGGGTGCGAGATCGGGGGTGGGGATGGCCTGCCATCCTCCCGAAGAGCCCGGGAAGCGAAGCGTCAAGCCTCCGGGTCCGGGTCCCGGAACGCCTCCAAACGCGAGGACCCCGGCCCTCGCGCCGCTCGCCATCGCCACTCCGATACGAGCTAGCCCGGCCCCCGCGGACGTCCATCGCGCCCCATCCCAAGACCAGGTGCTCGGGACACCAATGCCGGCAGCGTCTTGACCGCCCGCCAATACGATCCTTTCGCTTTCGCGGTCGTAGGCCATGTCGTGCAGGGAGCGAGCTTCGGGGGACCGCAGTGGCGTGCGGTCGGTCCAGTGGTCTCCATCCCATACCCACGTGTCGCCGAGCGTGAAGTCGTCGTTGAAGCCGCCAAACATGACCAGCTCCTGTCGAACGACGTCTTCCGCGATGGCCGCTCCGGCCCGGGGCAGGGGCCACGGCTCGGTACGCGAAATCTGCCGCCATCTGGGGCTCGATCCATCGACGGGCGGCGACAGGATCCACATGTCGTCGAGAAATCCCTCCTCGCCTTCACCCCCGAACACGACCGTCTGACCACGGGACGCAAGATGGGCCAGGACGTGTTGCGAACGAGCTGGGGGCGCATCCGAGGTCCGCAGCTCGGTCCACAGGTCGCCCTCGAGGAGCCAGGTATCGTCCTTCAGGTTGTTCTGGCTCAGCTCGATCTCGGTTCCGCCAAACAGCAGCACGCCGCCGCGCCCGGCATCGAACGTGGTTTCGGCGAGGAGGCGATCGCCCGGCCCGGGAGACCGAGGATTGAGCAAGCGCCAGCGCCCATTGCGAAACCGCCAGACCTCATCGAAAGCCTCGTTACCCCCGCCGGAAATGTGGAGAACGTCGTTCGTCCCCGGAAGACGCTCGACGGCGGTCCGGAATGAAATCTGTGGTCGGGGGCGCGCCGGATCCGCTTCCTGCCAATCATTGCCGTCATATCGCCAAAGGCGCGTAAGGCGTTCGAGCTCCGCGTCTTGTTCTGGTCCCGTCTCGGACCCTAGGCCCCCACCGCTGAGGAGCAGGTCGCCGGTGAGCGGGTCCTCCCAGAAGTTCGCGAAGCCTCGGGCCGGCGGCGTCGTCGCGGTCTCCAGCCGCCGCCATCGGCCGTCCCGAAACTGCCAAAAATCACCGATGGGCTCGGCTCCCGCGACGAATCCACCAAAGAGGAACACGGCATCCTGGGACGCGGAGTAGACGACCGCCGGAAAGGCACGGGCCGCTGGCCGGGTCGCGGGCATCTCCACCGAGGTCCACGCGACTCCGTCGAAAGACCAGAGCTGGTCCCGCAGTCGTTCGCAGGAAGTGTCGATGCAACCGCCGAGAAGCTTCAGGGTGCCGTCGGATTCATCGAGCCACGTGGCCTGACCGAAGAGACTCGCAAGCTCCTCCGGAACGGCGAGCTCGGTCCAGCCGTCATCGTCCGAGTACCGAAAGGAAGGGGCTGGCTGGTTGAAACCCCCTTCGGCTAGCCCACCGAACAAGAATGACGCCTCGTCCCTCGGTAGATATTCGAAGGTCGCCCCCGCTCGAGAGACCGGCGCCGGGGCCGAGTCCTCGGTCCATTGGTGTCGGTCGAAGCGAGCCAGATAGTTTCCACCGGAGATGGGTCGGGTGTCGATTCGCCCTCCGGTCATCAAGATGTGGCCGTTGCGGCGGTCGACGGTCGACGCGGCCTGTGCCCGCACCGGAGGGCGTCCCGGCTGCGCGTGTCGTCTCCAGACGAGACGCCCCTCTGCTCGCATCGTTTCGCCGTCGGGGTCGACGGCCGCCGCGTACGCGTCGTCCGGCGCCTCGTCGTATAGTCGTTCCTCGGCCTCCAGCCACTCGTTCGCGTCGTAGACCAGCCGCGCTTCGTGCGGATTTGGAAAGCTAGAACCCGCGATCTTTCCCCGCAGCGTTGCGCGCCACTCGCTTCGTCGAACGACCTCTGCCTGTAGACCTGCCCGCGTGGAGCTATCGCTGTGAAGGTCGTCGACGGCGGTGCCCACGTACACCGTACGCGGCTGCCCGACCGCCTCGGCGCGAAGCACGGCCCGGAATGCTCCGTCGGGCTCGACCACCACTTGGGCCACGACATCGGCGACGGCGACATCGGCTTCGCTATACACCAGCACTCGTGAGCCGGGTGTCGCCGCCCCGGTCTCGCCACGAACGATGTAGTCCGGCTGTCCCGCGGTTTCTCGCGAGCCCCATGGCTGGCGAACGTAGACGATCGACTCGGCCCGAGGGCGCGGGGCCGAGCCATCGGCCTCGGGGCTCGGAGGGTCCTCGATTCGACGGACGGGAACCTCGTACACCCTCCGATTCCCGGCCTGAAAATCGACGGGTCCCAAGACTCCGAGATACGCGAGCCGTGCGTTCGCCCACGGCGCCCGACGAAGTTCGAAGCGCAGCCGAAGCGCCCCTCCGTGAGGAACCACCGGCAGCTCGAGTTCGCTCAGGGAGTCGTAGGCCACGGGTCCTTCGTTCGCGATGACCGTCGCTCCCTGCGCTACCTCCGTGAAACCGAAGAGCCGTTCGTCGACCGTCGGTCGGCCGTCGGGCCACGTCAGGCGAAACGTCGCCTGGCCCGGCGACTCGGACGAACAGTCGAAGAGAATGGCGACGGCGAGCAGCGTCAGCCAAGTTCCGGGGCGTGGCTTCGACATGAGCTCTCCGGCTCTACTCTGTCACGGTGCTTCGAGCCCTGGCCATCGATCACCCGTTGGACCTCGACTTCTGGATGAAGCATCCGCTGCCAGTCGAAAGGAGGAGGAGGAGTGCCAAGAGGGAAGCCATGAATGCGGCCCCCCCCGCGCCGAGTCCGGGAACCAACGGCGCGGACGGCGGAGGCGCGAGGTCGACCGAGTACACGTCTCGAATGCCCTGATCCGTCGCGGTGAAGACGACGACGTTGGTATCGAGCGCGACTTCCCCGAACGATTGGAAGGTCGGATCGGCGCTCAGCTCGTCGGCGAGGACGGTGACGACGCCGCCCGACACCAGGTAGAGGCCGTTCGTGCCGGTGTCGTCCTCGGCGGTGAAGACGAGCTGTCCGTTGTCGTAGTCCACGCGGGCGCTGGACAGATCTCCGATGGCGGTGCCGCCTTGGATGGCGTCGCCCACCTGGACCAGGCTCGAGACGGCGTTGCCGCTCCAGAGGTAGACGGTGGGCTGTCCGTCCGAGTCGTCGGCCACGAAGGCGACATCGGTCCCGGAGACGCCCACCGACATCCCGGGACCGAAGCCGTCGAGCGTCGCGGCACCGTTGGGGTCGGGCGTGGTGTCGTTGGCAACGACCCGTGGGGCCTGCGTACCTTCCTGCAGGTAGAGCGTCGGATTACCGCTCGAATCGTCGGCAAGAAACGCCGATGCCCGCCCCCGCGAGGCCAGGGGCACGAAGTCCGGCCCCAAAAAGCCCGTGCCGCTGGGGTCGGCCGTCTGGTCGTCCACGAGGACGGTCGGCGTGGTCACGGCGGCCTCGTAGATGCCCGTGCTCGGGTTCGCGAAGATCGCGTTCGACTCCGAGTCGGCGACCGCCGGAGCCGACGGCACGCCGAGGGTGCCTCCGCCGGGGAGCGACAGCCCCGCCGCGACCTCGACGGTCAGCGTCTGCGGAGCACTCGCGCTGTAGATCCCGTAGTCGCCGTCCTCGTCGAGCCCGGCGAACAGCAGATCTGTTCCCTGCGCGGCGTAGCTCGGGAAGTCGACAAAAGCGAGAAACCCCGGAAGGTTCGGACCGTTGTCGACGAGGACCTCGGGGCTTCCTTGGTCGTCGAGCTGGTACAGCGCTCGAATATTCTGGGACGTTTCTCCAAAGAAGGCGACGCGGCCCTCGAGCGAGATGGGTGTTCCGAGGCTGCGCCACACGAGGGCGCCGGTGATGTCGGTGATCGGCTTCGCCGTGGCCGCCTGCGTGACGCTGACTTCGTACACGCCCAGGTACGTGCCGTCGACCGACTCGCCGACGAACAACACGATGTCGCCGTTGACCGCCGTCTCCCCGAACTGGTCGGCGCTGATCGTCGAGCCCGGAAGAGCAGCCGTGATGTCGAATAGCGTGCTGATGGTGGGCGAGGTATCCGTCGCCCGAAAGATGCCTTCGACGTTGCCCGTGGCGTCGATTCCCACGAAGGCGACCTCGCCGTTGTCCAGATCGCCGATCAGATCGAACGCGTCGAACTGCTCGGGGGGGCTCGTGGGAATCGTGTCGTTCGAATCGACCACCCTTCGGAGCGGGGTCACGCCATCGCCCCGAAAGATCCCCGCCGACCCGATCCCCACGAACGCAACGTCGCCGCTGCGGATCGAGACCTCCTCGAAGTCGGTGAAGAGCGTGCCAAACCCGGGCACCGTGCTCGTCGTGTCGGCGATGAACGTCAGCACCGGAGTCGTCGCGCTGTCCGCCTTGTAGACGCCGGGACCCGTGGCCGTCGTCACCGTGAACGCGATCTCGCCCTGACCGGAGGCCAGCTCCAAAAAGCCGGTGGGCGAGATGCCAGACGTCGGCAGAGTCGTCGTCGCGTCCAAGACGGCGATCAGCGTCCGGGCGCGGTCGCGGAAGATCCCCGTGATGCCGCCGGAGCCTCCCTGAAAGAAGAAGTCGCCGTCGCTGACCTCGACCTCACCAAAGGTGTCGAAGGTCGCCCCGCCCCCGCCGGGAATCGGCGTCGCGGCGTCGGCGATCCGAAAGAGCGCGCCGCTGTTCTCGATGGCAAACACCCCGAGGTCACAGCTGAAGATCGTATCGTCACCTTCGGTGTCCACGTCGATGAAGGTCGTGTCGAAGGTGCCCGTCCCGGACGGCACCGCCGTGTTGGCGTCGGCGATGATCGCCGTCGTGCCGCCATCCTCTTTGTAGACGCCGCTTCGACCGCGGCCAGCGCCTCCGATGAACACGGTCGAGGAACCCGAGCCGGACAGGCTCTCATTGGTGGCGAACTCCGGCTCGGGGCCGGGCGCCTGGCCGGAGGTCGCGCCGGGGGTCACGGTGACGACCGCCGGCGGCGGTGCGCCCGGGCCGAACGCATAGACGGCCCCCGCGGTGGCCCCGGGCGTCGACTCGGACGGGGCCCCCACGAGCAGGAGAGAGTCGCCGCCGGTGGTCTCTGCAAGCGCCACGGAAGATCCCATCCCGTCGATGGGATCGTCGCGGTCGCCGATGACCTTCTGCTCCTGGACCGCGGTGACGCTCGACCACTCCCAGGTATCCTCCTGCACGACTGGTAGGAATCCGCCGAAAAGCACCGCCTTGCCTCGACCGGAGTCGTAGGTCAGCCCGAAGTTAGCTCTTGCGCTCGGACCTCCAACACTGGGCGTTCGCTCGACCCAGCTGGTCCCGTTCCACGCCCACAGATCGGCCAACTCGCCCGAGACACCGTCGCCGCCGAAGAGCAGCACCTCACCCAGGACGGGGTCGTAGGCCATCCCCGCAAACTGGCGAGCAGCCGGGCCCATGGTGGGTGACTTATCGCTCCAGCCGGTGCCGTCCCACTCCCAGGTGTCATCGAGATTCCCGGAGGCGCTGCCGCCTCCGAACAACACCACGCGAGCGCGCGGCGCATCGTAGGCCATGGTGTGACCGAGGCGGCCGGTCGGATTACCCGAAGCCGGTGTGACGGCGGTCCAGGTGGTGCCGTCCCAGGTCCACGTATCGTCCAGGTACACGTTGAAGAAGCCGGAAAAGAACACGATCTCGCCGCGGGCTTCGTCGTAGGTCATCGCGAAGCCACCGCGGCCGGGCGGCGACCCGGCCGCCGGCGTCACGTCGGTCCAGACGGTCCCGTCCCACTCCCACGTCTCGAGGCTCGAACTGGAGTTCAAGACGAGCACGACGACCTCGCGCGCCGAATCGTACGCGATCGCGGCGAGGGACGAGGCCGGGGGAGACGTCGTTGGAGACTCTTGCGTCCATGCCGTCCCGTCGAAGGTCCACGTCTCAGCGCCGCTTCGAGTGAAAGCGACCGTCTCGCCCCGCGCTTCGTCGTAGACCATGTACGCGTTCGTCGGAACGACGGCCGGTGTGACCTCCCTCCAGCTGCCGGGCCCGTTTCGAAATCGGTAGGCCGAGCCGTTGGTGATGCCGCTGGTCTGAGAGCCGACGGCGAAACGGTCACCATCGACCGCCACGTCGAAGCCGAACCAGAGGTTGTCGGCCGCGTCGCCGGCCAGGAGCTTGTTCTGCTGCGTCCACTCCGTGCCCATTCGAGAGAACGCGTAGGCGGCGCCCGCGTTCGAACCTCCTTCGTCCTCGAAGTAGGCGCCCACGATCGCGAGGTCTTGGTCGACGTCGACGCTCCACCCGAAGCGATCGTTGATCTGCGGGTCGGCGCGCTCCAGGATCTGCTCTTCCGCCCAGGTCGAGGTCGTGCGCAAAAAGGCGTAGGCAGCGCCGGTGTCGTTGCCCAGCGTGCTCACGGCGAACGCTCCCGCCACGACCGTGTCGTCATCGATGGCCACGCTCTGTCCGAAGCGATCCCCAGCGTCGGCGTTCGAGGCGATCAGTCGCTGCTCTTGCGTCCACGTAGCCCCGCTGCGCACGAAGACGAAGGCTGCGCCGGGGTCGGTCAGCGAAGAATGGTCGGCGCCCGGCGCCCCCACCACGATCGAGTCTCCGGAGACGCCGACGGACTGGCCGAAGTCATCGTTGGTGCCGCCGGGGGTCGGCGCGAGCTTTTGTTCCTCCGTCCACGTAGCCCCGCTGCGCACGAAGACGTACGCCGCGCCGGTACCGACGGCCCCCTCCTCCGGCGCCCCCACGACGATGGTATCGCCGTCGATAGCGACCGCCAGCCCGAAGTTGTCCGACATCGCCGCATCGCTGGCCGTCAGCTTCTGCTGCTGGGTCCAGACGCCATCCACCCGAACGAAGACGTACGCCGCGCCGGCGGCGAACACGGGCTGGTCGCGAGTGAACGCGCCCACGACCGCGGTATCCCCGTCGACGTCCACAACCGTGCCGAATCGATCTCCACCCGCCAAGTCGTCGGAGACGATACGGTTCTCCAGGGAGATCGGCTGAGCCGATGCGAGGCCCGGACCAAGAACGATCACGGCGACGATGTGTCGTCTTCGCCGGCGGACGACCGAAAGGATGAGCAGCAGGGCGGCGAGGGACAGGGCGGTGGTCCGGGGCAGCGGCACCGGGGTGGCGACCGCGACCTGGGCCCACCAGGTGCCCCACCGGTCGTCGTCGGGATCGATGGCGTTGCCCCCCAAGGTGTCGATATCGGCGTACGTCTGGATGGTCCACAGGTCCGAGTCGTTCACGGGATCGACGACCGTCGCGCTGTAGTCCCCCCAGCGAACCCGGGTTCCGCTGAAGGTCTTGCGATACTCATCCTCGCCCTCCTTGAAGACGACTTCGGTGCCGAGCGTCCCGTGCGGATCGAGGGGCCGGCGAAAGCGGTAGGCCGCCGAGGCATAGCGCGACGAGGAGAACGTCGAGTAGCCGATCAGCACGTAGTCGAATGCGTTCACGGAGATCGAGGGGAAGGCGTAGAAGTCGTCCCCGCTGGGGTCGTCGATGAGACCACGCTGGTTCACGAGACCGGTTGCGGCGTCGAGCTCCCACCACTGGATGCTGCTTCGAGTCGGCGTCGTGCTGGGGAAGTAGACATTGTGCGTGGTCCAGACCGAGCCGTTGCGGAAAACGACATCCTGAATCCGGTGATCGTTCACGTGAATCCCGACCGTGGAGCTCAGCTGGGGGGCGAAGTTGTCGGGCGGGGATGAGGCCCAGGCATTCGCCGTGCCCGCGCCGGGAAAGCTCACTGAATCGAGCACCTCGGAACCCAGTGGACCGGTGACCTTGCGCAGACGCAGAAGACCGAGAGAGGCCGCCCAGGCTCGCACCACGTAGACGTCAGGCTCGTTTTCGTCGTAGGTCACCGCCGGGACGTTGGTCGAGCCTCCCGACGTCACGGTGATCAGCGTGAAAAGGCCGGTTCCTCCGCCGTAGAGGTCGGCCTTGTCGAACACGAAGAGCTGTCCTTGCGCGAAGCTATCGTCCGAGTTTCGGAACATGTTCACGTTCACGACGACCCACGTCTTGTTGAACCCGACGCTGGGGAAGTCCGCCCAGAGCAGGTCGGCGCTATCGGCGTCGACCTTGTACGTATTCCAAAGCCCCGTCGGATCGCTGGTCTGAGAGACGCCAACCAGAACCGACGAATCGGCGGAGCGTCGTTCGGCAACGGCCACCACGGTCCAGCGATCGTCATAGGGGTCGTACACGACACGCGGGTCGAACGCGTCGGTGATCGAGAGGCCGCGATTGGTCCAAAAGGTCTCCAGCCGCTCCGTTCCCAGGTCGGCGCCGATACGGGACTGGATGCGGACCTCCGTGTTGAGCGTGACCATGAGGTGCGATGGACCGACCGCACCATGGGTGTCCGGCGGAATGCTGAGCCCGTTGTCGTCGAGACCCTCGAAACTCGCGCTCGGCTGGGGAGAAGTGGAGGTGGCCACCGTGGAGCTCACCGCTGGCGGAGCCGGCAGCGCCGTCGGCGGGGACGGAACGTCGGACTCCGGCTCGGCCATGTACGGCGCTACGTCGACCTCATCGGGCTCGGGCGCAGTCGGCCCTGCAGTGACGCCGATCGCGCGCTCGTCGGCTACGCCAGGCACCCCGGCGATCGTCTCATCGAGCTCGCTCGCGTGAGCCCACGCGGCCTGCCCCTCGAGCATGCCGACCAATCCGAGGAGCGCTGCTCGGCGTACACGCCGGCAGAGATGAGGTCTTCGACCTCTCACGAACGGACCTTCGGGCCTCATCATGGCAAGTGGCTTATGCCAGGCGTCACGGGCTTGTCCGCGGGCCCCCTGACCAGTTCACGAAATCATCACACGCGGTCTTCGCTCCTCGCCGGCCGTCGACAGCGCAGGCTGAGCGGCGCTGGCTCGCCGTTCCGTCACGTGTCGTCACGGCTCGGCCGGCCTCGGGCCAACAGGCGCCAAGGTGTGAGTCCGCAGAGCCCGAAACGCCCTCCGAGGGGACCCACTCTCGTCGTACGCCGATGGCGCGGGCCGTGCATGCGATGTCGGCATGCCCCATCGATCTCGGCGCTTCGCTCTCCACCGGCTAACCAGAACCAGCCTTGGTCTCACCCTTGCCTTGGTACTCGGGGCGACGGCCTGCGGACGACGCACGTGCGAGGCGCGCCGTGGATTCACGAACGTCTACGTGATCACGGCGAGCGAGAACCGCCTGGAAGCCACGCTGGAGGTTGCCTTGGGCGACTCGTACGGGGCTGGACCCTGGGACAATAAAAGAGACGTCCCCGAGGCTCAGTCCTGCGGCGAGCGGATCGTGAACAAGTCCAACGGAGTCACCGTGCGGGTGTCCCGAGATGGACGGGTCGAACGAGAGTTCTTCTGGCCGTTCCCTCGAACGTCGAGCCGTCACACCGGTACGCTGGTCGTCGAGGGTCTCGAGCCGAGCACGACATATGCGCTCTCCTTCATCGGTGAGTTCCGAAATCTCTCCGTCGTCGTTGGCACGTTCGAGTTCACGACCGGGCTGGCAGGGGGATGCAATCTGAACTGCGTCAATGGCTCACCTCGGGAGGCCGACGAATTCGGGTGCTACTGCATCTGCGACGCCGGCTGGACCGGACCCACGTGCGAGGAAGTCGACACCGACCCCTGCCCCGGGACGATTCGTCTCGAAGACTACGCCGGCCACCCCAATGGAGACATTCGGTTGGCCAGCACCTTCGTCCTCGAAGGGTGGGTCTACGTCGTCGGCGGCTTCAAAAATGCCGTCGAGTCGAACGTCATTCCGCACCGGATCGACATGCGTTCGTACCCCGACTCCGAGTGGGAGTCCTTCTCTCGTCCACCCCAGCCGATCAATGACGGGGTTGGCTTTGCGCTCGACGGATGGGGCTTCGTGGCTCTCGGTCGACAAGGCGACGTCCCCAGTCGGAGCGTCCACCGATACGACCCCGCCGAGGACCTATGGACGACGGTCGGCGACTTTCCGGGGCCCGCGGTCCGCGACCCTACCGTCTTGCAGCTCACCCCATCCCGGGTACTGGTCGGCGGGGGTATCGACGGCTCCGGAGCCTTCTCGGCCGCGTTCTTCGAGGGCGCATGGGAAGACGATAGAATCGAGTGGACGCCGGTCGCCGAGTTTCCCGGTCCCGGGCGTTCGGGGGCGGTGGCGGCCCTGGTCGAGGACCGGGCTTTCGTGGGACTCGGGCGATCGCTTCAGCTCGACGAGCTGCGCGATTGGTACGAATACGATTCGGCGACCCAGCAGTGGACGGAGAGGTCCGGCCTTGGCGAAGAGTCGCCTGAGGACGGGATGGCCTTCGCCGCCGACGGCAAGCTCCTGGTGCTGGGGACCCCGCTGTCGAGCGTCCTCCAATACGATCCCGAGACCGACCAGTGGTGCGACCAGTTCCGGTTCATGTTGGCCGACCCGGGCAACTGGTCGGCGCAAGTCACTATCGACGGTCGCCAGCGCGGATTCATCGGCCCCGGCTTCGGAACCGGCTCCACCGAACTGATCGACCTCGAGCCCTGAGCGAAAGCGCGATACCGATTCGAACATTCGAAGCCCAGCGAATCGACGCTCGTGAGTTTGCTTTTCCTCCGTGTCGGCACGGAACGGTAGCGGCGAATCCGTTTCGTGATGCACATACTTGTCATAGTCGAGGTCGCCATCGTCACCTATTCTGAGTCTTTCGAAAGGATCGAATCTCGGAAGTGGTCGAGCCCTTGGAAGCGCCGCAACCCCTGTGACGGCACGATGGCGATGAGCACACCGGCCCGCAAAGTCGGCGCCCATCGTCGATAGTATCACCACGGTAACGGGATCCGAGACCGCCACGTCCTCAAGGTGGGCACGCGCCGTGCACACGCGCTCGCACGAGTCGCGGGCCGCGAACTGTCCCGCGAACGCCTAAGGCCTGGAGGTAATGATGCGTTGGCCCATGCGTTTGTCTTGTCTACTCATGATGCTCAGTCTGTCGTCGGCGTGCGGCGACGACGGCGATACGACTTCCAACAATCCGGATGCCGGAGGAGCCCGAGATGCGACCATCGGTCAGCCGGACGCTGCGGTCGGTCAGCCCGACGCCGGCTCGGACTTCCTGCTGAGCCTCGACCTGAACAACGAGGCCCCGTACATACCGCCTCCTTGCTACGTGGACACCAAGGACGAGGACGACCGCGTGCGCAACACGTGCTTCGCGTGCCACAGTGAGGGCCGCAAGCCCGACTTCGTCATCACCACGAATCGGCAGAAGAACTACCAGTTCATCCCGCAGCGCGTGGCCGAGAATCCGTGGTCGAATCCGCTCTCCGACCGCCAGGCCATGGCCGACGCCATTCCCGATAGCGAGATCCAAACGTATGTTCGAGAGTCGAACTACTTCGACAGCCAAGGGAACATCATCCTGGCCGACAAGCTGGCCAATCTGCCGAGCGGCTGGGATTTCGACAAGGACGGCGCCTGGGACGGCTACACGCCCGACGCCTTCTTCAACTTCGACAACCAAGGATTCGACAAAGCGGCAAACGGTGACTTCACCGGCTGGCGGGCCCTCGCCTACTACCCGTTCCCGACCACGCACTGGCCGGCCAACGGCGCCATCGGGGACGTCTTGCTCCGGCTACCCGAACCGTTCCGCACGAGCAACGGGACGTTGGACGTCGAGGTCTACCGACTGAACTTCGCGATACTCGAGGCTCTCCACAAACGCGAGAACGTGGCGATTCAGGAGACGAACGAGAACACCTACGGCGTCGACCTCGACCAGGACGGCACTCTGGGGACGGCGACGGAGATCGTCTACGCCGAAGAAGACATGTCGTACGTAGGCGACGCCAAGACGCGCCTCGAGGCGGACGAGGTGAAGCTCGCCACCGGCCTCTTCCCCGAGGGCACCGAGCTTCTCTGCACGGTGCGCTATCTCGACGTCGGTGACCAAGACGAGATCAAGATGGCCGCTCGCTTCAAGGAGGTCCGCTACATGGTGAAGAGCGAGTGGCTCACGCCCGAGCAGTTGGACGCCATCGCCAAGAGTGATGCCCAAGAGAGCGTGGCCCCCAACGACTGGGTCAAGACACTCGAGGGCAACCTCGAAGAAGGCGTCAGCAATCGCGTCGGCTGGACGATGCAAGGCTTCATCGAAGACGCCGACGGTGCCTTGCGCCCGCAGACCTTCGAGGAGACGGGATACTGCATCGGGTGCCACGGCGGCCTCGGAGCCACCACCGACAGCGTGTTCTCCTTCTCGCGGAAGCTCGATTCCGACGCGTTCCAAGAGGGCTGGTACCACCACGACCAGAAGGGCCTCACCGGCATCACCGAGCCGAAGGTCACGTACGACTTCGGCGACGAAGTACACTACGAGTACTCCTTCTATCTGCTCTACGCCGGAGCCGGCGACGACCTCCGCGACAACGAAGAGATCAAGGACGCCTTCATCGATGCGAACGGAGACCTCGACCTCGAGGCAGCGATGGCGCTCCATGACGACATCTCCTTGCTGCTCTACCCGTCGCCGGAGCGCGCGTGGCGTCTGAACAAGGCCTACAAGATCATCGCCGAGCGCCAGAGCTACCGACTCGGGCGAGATGCCGTCTTGGGGAAGGTCGACACACTCTTCGATGAGATCACGGAGGACATCGACCTGACCGGCGTGAATACGGCGGTTTCACTGGTGGATGGTCCTTCCGATTTCAGACCGGCGGTGGACGTCGAGATCGACGACAATCCCGTCGATGCCGCGCTGCGCCAGGAGATCTCGGGGATCACCGACTTCGGAGGCATCGACGGCGTCACCTACAGCATCAACTGGGACGGCGAGATCCTTCAGTCGAAGTACTCCCTCGACGTGGAAGGCTTCTACTTCCCCTTCCCGCTCCGTGAGCCTCTGCCGGTTCGCTTCGTAGTTCCCATCGGGAGCAGCAGCGGCTGCTACAACTGCCATCGTCTCGAAGCGCCCATGCCGGCCGGCGAGCCGGTCATCGAAGGCATAACGCTGCCCGACACGCCCAACAACGAGCCAGAGCTGGCTCTGACCCAGCTGACCACGGACGAAGGTGCCGACACCGGCGCGGTGTGGAGTCCGGATGGAAACCACATCGCGTGGGTTTCAGACCGCAGCGGATCCTTCCAGATCTGGGTCATGGATGCCGACGGCGGGAATCAAACGCAGATCACCGGCGGCGGGGATCTCATCTACGCTCAGCCGTTGTTCAGCCCGGACAGCACTCGCCTTGTCTATTGGGGATACAACGAGAACACGGGACAGTCGTACATCCTGAACAATGCCGTCGACGGGACGGACGAGATCGAAGTCGTAAGCGCGAGCCAGCGCCTCGATCGACCTTCCTTCAGCCCCGATGGCAACTATATCGCGTACGGCATCGAAACCGTCGATACGAGTTGGGACATTCACGTGGCCGCCAACGATGGAACCGCAGACTACCGCGTCACCAGCCGCGAGGGCTCGGAGACCACCGCGATCTGGGATCCCACGGCAACCACGTCACCGCTGCGGCTCACATACAAAGATTGTGCCGCGGGCGAATATCCGCTGTGCACCCAGAACTTCCTGACGTTCGACGACGAGAACTTCGAAACGCCGGACGTCCACACC
Organism: uncultured Myxococcales bacterium; assembly: GCA_964473255.1. Lineage (GTDB taxonomy): Bacteria > Myxococcota > Kuafuiibacteriia > Kuafuiibacteriales > Kuafuiibacteriaceae > Kuafuiihalomonas. Next base: position 26,430 of record CAYYOT010000054.1, read on the forward strand.
TGGGACGACACGCCGCCCGACCACGTTCAGAATGGGCCGCACTCCATCCAGGCGTACGACTGGAGTCCGGACGGCGAGTACCTCGCGTACACCGCGGAGCTGGTCAATAACGCCTCCGGTAAAGACCGGGTCTCGTACATGGTCGTGGTCGACGACATCGAGCTCCTCCCGCTCTCCAGCACGGAGCCAGTCGACACGGGGCTCTGTGAGAACAACCCGGTGTTCCCCACGCAGGGCGTAACGCTTGGCGACCGCGGTCCCGTGTTCTCGCCGGATGGCACGATGGTCGCCTACTGGGCCTGGGACCAAAACTACCGAGCTACCCTGTGGCTGGCCGACGCCGACGGCTCGAATGCACGCCAGCTCACGCGGTTCGGGTTCGACATGTACCCCCGCTGGAATGACGACAGCACGAAGCTCGTCTTCGAGTCCAACCGGTCGGGGAACACGGATATCTGGGTCGTCGACGTCGAGTAGGCCCCGCGATCGTCTTCCTGCCGTCTGAAACTCCCGTGCTGGCGTTCAAGCGCCGGTGCGGGAGGCCACTTCGATGTCCATCCTCAACTCGCGATCATCGATGCGGACCGAGTGACCGCCCGACGCGCCCGCATCCAGCGTGACGGTGACCGCCAGGACTTCCCGGGCCAGATGCTCTTTTCGGGCCTCGCATATCGCCAAAAGCTCTGCACTACCTCCGAGCTTGAGACGAATGCGGTCCGTGAACTCGAGCTGGAGCTCTTTGCGTCGGGCTTGGATGCGCGCCAACACCTCTCGAAACTGACCTTCGGCGACGAGCTCATCGTCGAGCGTCGTGTCGAGGACGACGACGCCCACTGCGTCGCTGGCGGCCGCAAAGCCCTCTCGGGCCTCGACCGCGACTTCGATCTCTTCGGGGGTGAGCGCCACTTCCGCGCTGTCGACGTCGACGGTCACCGACTCACCGGCATCGATGGTGCGGACGAGCTCCTGAGTATCGGCCTCGGCCAGCGCCTTCTGCACCTTCTTCATCTTCGGCCCCAGCCTGCGGCCGAGGAGCTTGAAGTTCGGCTTGACGCGGTAGGTGACGAACTCGTCGGCCCGTTCGATGAAGGTCACCTTTTGCAGGTTCAGTTCCTCCATCATGATGTCCACGTATGGCTCCAGCGCCTCGCGCCTTTCGGGTCGCGCCAGAACGATCTTCGCCTCCCGGAGCATTTGGCGGGTCTTCAGCTTGTGGGAGGCCCGAACCTGGAGGCCGAGGGAAACCAGGGCTCGCACGTCGGCCATGTCCCGAGAGAGGTCCGCGTTGATCACGCGGCTATCGCCCGTCGGGTAGAGCCGCAAGTGTACGCTCTCCGGAAAGCCCTCGCCGTAGGGTCCGACGACGAGGTTTTGATACATGTCCTCGGCCGCAAACGGGAGAAAAGGCGCCAGCAACAGCGAGAGATCGCGAAGCGACTGGTACAAGGTCCAGTACGCATCCAGCTTGTCTTGCTCTCGACCCTCCGCCCAAAAACGGTCTCGTGACCGACGCACGTACCAGTTGGAAAGCCCCTCGACGAACTCGCTGAGCGCCTGCGTGGCCTCGTAGGAGCGATAGGCGTCCATGTGCTCGGTAACGCTCTGCTTGAGGCTCTCGAGCTCCGACAGGATCCAGCGGTCCAAGAGAGCCCGGTCGGCCGTCGGACGCTTGGCGCCCTCGTCCCGGATGGGGTCGAAGGCATCGATGTTCGCGTAGGTCACGAAGAAGCTGAAGACGTTGCGGACCTTGATCGGTAGCTCCTTCTGGAGCTTCCGAACGTTGCCCAAGCTGTGCCGAGTACTGTTCCAGGGCGGGTTCGACGCATAGAAGAACCAGCGGAAGGCATCGGCCCCCGGGGAGGGAACACCGTCGTACTCGAGTGTCACGCGCTTCGACCCGGGGAGCTTGGGAACCTCGGCCGGTCGAACGTCGGCGGCCACGGCCGCCAGTCCCAATCGCTCGCGGTCTTCCGCATGAAGGAGGGCAACGCGTCGCGGGAGCTTCTTGTGCGAAACGACCTTCAGGTCGAGCCGGCCACCCTCCCCGTCTTTGCGGTAGGCGTGCAGACCGACGCCCGACTTCAGGTCCAACCCATCGAGGTCCTCGGGGCCGATCACCACCGTACCCGGCTTCGGCGTGACACCCGCGGCGTAGGGAGCATCCTCGCCCACTACGGCGAACTCCATGCGAACGGCATCGAGGATCACTTCCGGCGGCGTGTAGTTCCCTGCGGACTTCGACTCCTTCTTGCCGGTCTTGTCGAGCACATGTCCGAGCACGATGCATCGTTTGAACGGGATCGGCTGCGGGTGGTCCTGGAACACGACGTTGTTGATCGCCATCAGCGAATAGAACCATCCTCGTGTCTGGTCGATCGCCTCGGATATGAAGTCGGCAGGAAAAGCGCGTTCGAACGCCTCGGCGCTACCCTCTCGATGTGGATAGCCGAGCTGGGCGAAGGGCATGCAGCCCGAATCGAACCATACGTCGATCACTTCGGGCTCGCGACGCATCGTATCCGAGCAATTCTCGCAAGGGAGCTCGACGGCATCGATCCACGGCTTGTGCACGATCAAATGCTCCGACAAGGACGGATCCTCGGCCCGAGCCTGGCGGAACGCGGAAAAGGCATCCGGGTTGCGTTCCTCGATCTCGCGGCACGAGGAAGGCGCCACCATATGACCGCAGCTCGCGCATACCCAGATGTTGAGGGGGGTGCCCCAAAAACGCTCGCGGGAAAGAGCCCAGTCGACGTTTGCCTCCAGAAAGTCCCCCATGCGTCCGTGCTTGATATGTTCGGGCTGCCAGGTGACGAGCTCGTTGTCCTCGAGGATCCGGTCGATCTTCTCGGTCGTGCGGACGAACCAGGCGTCGCGCACGTACTGAATCAGCGGGTCTTTGTCGGAGCGCCAGCAAAACGGATACTCGTGGCGGTACGTCTCCGCCTTCACGAGAAGGCCTCGGTCTTTCAGGTCTCGAGTGAGACGCGGATCGGCATCTTTCACCCACACGCCTTCCAACCCGAGCGCGGCCATTCGGTGGTCGAGTTTCCCGTCGGGCCGAACGGCGCAAAACATCGCCATTTCACCTTCGTCCTGCTGGCGGCGACGCCAGAGCTTCCAGTCGTCCTCTCCGAACGCCGGCGCGATGTGGACCACGCCGGTCCCGGCATCCAGCGTCACGAAGAACTGCGGCACCGAGCTCGCGCTCCGGTCTCCGGCCACCACCCGCCAGTACCGCCGGTCTTCGCCGAACTCGGAGAGAAAAGCATCGAAGGGCGGCCGGTAGCGCTTACCGATGAGGTCGACGCCGGCTACGACCCTCTCCACTTCCAGCTCCTCGCCCAGCCTCTCCGCAAACGATTCGACGAGCTCGCTGGCCAAGATGAGAACGTCCCCCGTGCTCGGCCGCCGCACATAGGCGTAGTCGAACTCGGGATGGACCGCAGCGAACATGTTGGACGGGAGGGTCCAGGGTGTGGTGGTCCAGACCACGAGCGACGCATCGTCCTCTTCCAGCGGAAAGCGCACGAAGACCGAAGGGTCATCGACCGTCTTGTAGCTATTGCCGACCTCGCCGGCGGAAAGCGCCGTGCCCCCTTGCGCCCACCACCAGACCGACTTGTGGCCCTTGTAGAGGAGGCCGCGCTCGAATAGCTGGGAAAGAGCCCACCAGACCGATTCGACGTACTCTTTGTGATAGGTGACGTAGGCCTCGTCGAGGTCGACCCAGAACGCGATCCGCTCGGTCAGGTGCTCCCACTCCTCGGTGTACCGAAAGACCGAGTCCATGCAGCGACGGGCAAAACGGTCGACGCCATACTCGACGATCGCTTCCTTTCCCGAGATGCGGAGTTCTTTTTCGACCTCGACCTCGACCGGCAGACCGTGGGTGTCCCATCCCGCTCGACGGGGAACGTGGTAGCCACGCATCGTCATGTAGCGGGGAAAGAGGTCTTTGATCGCTCGGGTCAGAACGTGTCCGTTGTGCGGGAGACCGTTGGCCGTTGGAGGGCCCTCGTAGAACACGAACTCGGGCTTGCCCTCAGACGCCTCTAGCGTGCGCTCGAAGATACGGCGCTCTTTCCACAGGTCGAGGATCCGCCGTTCCAGCTCCGGGAAGTTAGGGATCGCCTGATCGACCTTCTCGAACGGCATGCGCGTGCCATACTCACTTGGAAGCGGGGGCGCCACCGAAGATGCGCGCCCCTGTCGGGAGGACGAACCGATGTCGACGAGACCGAACCCCAAGGTGCGGGTGGGTGTGGTTCAGCTGACCTCGACGGCCGACGTCGAGGCGTCGATGCAGTCTGCCTTGCAGGGCATCGAGGCCGCCCACGCCCGGGGAGCGAAGCTCGTGTGCCTGCCCGAGGCCGTCCCTTATATCGGTCCGGAGCGGGGCAAGGTCGACGTGGCCGAAGACGAGACCGGCCCCATCCACCGCCGCTTCGCCGAAGCCGCCCGAAGACACGGCATCGTCCTTGCCGCCGGAAGTCTGGTGGAGCGAATCCCCGATGAGCCCCGGGTCGGAAACACCTCGGTGGTGTTCGGACCCCAGGGCAACGTGCTGGCCCGGTACCGGAAGATCCACCTCTTCGACATCGGGGACGTCGGCGACGGGTTTCGCTATCGGGAGTCTTCCTCGACCGCCGCCGGCTCCCAGGCGGTGGTGGTCGACACCGCTTGCGGTCGTCTGGGCCTCAGCGTGTGCTTCGACCTTCGCTTTCCGGGCCTTTACAACGACTTGAGCGCAGCCGGCGCCGACATCCTGCTGGTCCCCTCGGCCTTCACCGTGCCCACCGGACGGGACCACTGGTCCGTCCTGCTTCGAGCCCGGGCCATCGAGACCCAGTGTTTCGTCGTGGCCGCGGCCCAGACCGGAGTGCACTCGCTCAAGCGCCATACCTATGGGCACTCGATGGTCGTCGACCCCTGGGGACGGGTTCTTTTGGAGCTGGGCCGCGACCCGGATGTCGGCGTCGTGGACCTCGCCCTGCAAGCCCTGCACGAGGCCCGAGAGCGGGTACCCACCCTGACGAACCGCCGGAGCTTCACCTCGGCCATCGATTCAAAATGAGAATCATCGCCGGACGCTTCGGGGGGCGCCGACTGACCGCCCCCAAGGGCTCGGGGACCCGACCGACGACCGACCGGGTCCGGGAGGCGCTGTTCTCGATTCTCGCCCCGAGGATCGAGGGGGCCCGGGTCCTCGACCTGTTTTCGGGGACCGGAGCCCTCGGTTTGGAGGCCCTGTCCCGGGGTGCCGCCTCGGCGACGTTCGTAGAGCGGGACCGAAGGGCGCTGGCGGTGCTGCGAACCAACGTCGAGAGCCTGGGCCTGACCGGGGGAGAGGCCGAGGTCGTGGGGGAAACGGCGGCCCGCTACCTCGCCCGGAACCCGGAGCCCTTCGACCTGATCTTCGCCGACCCCCCATGGGAGGACGTACCGCGGCTCGCGACGGAGCTGTTCCCCGCGGTCACGGGGGTGCTTCGCTCCGATGGGCTTCTCCTCGTGGAGCACCGAAGCTCGATGGAGGTCGCGGCGATTCCGGAGCTGAAGTCCACGGAGCAACGACGCTACGGCGATACCGCCCTCAGCTTCTTTCGAATCGATGGCTGACCTGGCCCGAGGACCCGCTGGCCCGGGTCACTCGTCGGTCTTTCCGGGAAAGGTCTTCATGAGCTTGGTCAGGACCTCCCGGAACTTCTCTTCGTCGTACCGGCCGGCCCCGGTCTCCCGCACACCTTCGATGGTACCGTTCCAGACCAAGGCGTCCTGACTGCGATCGAGGAGCTCGAGCACCAGGGTTCCTCGGGTCACTTCGACGTCGGGGACGGCCGTGGTGAAGTTGCCCCCGTCATAAACCGGATTCGAGCGGAGCACCGTCTCCTGCCGGAACCCAACCCCGCCGATCATCAGCAGGTCCGCGGTCTCGGTGTCCTCGATGACGGTGTAGCCGGCCTCGGCGATCCGGGCCAGGATGATCTCCCGCGCGATGGCCCGCCGGTCTTCCGGTAACTCGGCGCGCTGGTACTTCTCCGGCACCCCGCCCTCGCCGGCCCAGGCGATGGTCTGATACTTCGAGAAATCGGCTTCCTTGGCGGTATTGCCTTTGACGCTGACCGAAGGGGTCTTGCATCCGGCGACGAGCGCGATGGCGAGGCCGGCAGCGCACAGCGCCATGGACGGGGTTCGCATGCGAGCTTCCTAGGCCGACGACCGGCGCCCGGGCAACCCCAACTTCCGCCGCCTGGCCGCGTCAATTCGGACGCGGGTGGTGACCTGGTCGTAGTTTTGGTGCAGCCATCGATCATCGTCGCCATGTCGAAACGGGTTCAGACGCTCCGCGGGGGACTTCTTTGCGTCCTCCTGGTCCTGGGGGCGACCCCTTCACGTGGACAGACGCCGGAGCCTCCCCCCGAAGCAGAGGCGGCCCCCGAGGAATCCGAGGTCCTGCTCTCCGACCTGCTGCGGGACTTGGAAGCGGACCAGGACCAGATCGACGACTACCAACGGACCGTCGAACGACTGAGCTCACTGCAGGACCTGGAGAAGTCCACGTCGGAGCTGGAGACCGAGGTCGCCACCCGCAAAGCCGACGCGACACGGCTGCCGCCCTCAGAGCTATCGGTCAACCGGGTCCGGGTGGGCATTCGACGATGGGAAGACCTGACCGAGCAGCCCCGGGAGCGCTAACGCGAGGTGCAGCGGCGGGTCGACACCCTGG
>CAYYOT010000055.1:0-32745 GCA_964473255.1 uncultured Myxococcales bacterium
CCAAAGTCCAGCGGCATCGCCGACTGGGTCGGCGGCTTTGCGGTGACCACCGGCGTCGGACTCGACGCCCTGGTCGACGTTTTCGACAAGGACAACGACGATTACAACTCGATCATGGCCAAGGCGCTCGCCGACCGACTGGCCGAGGCCTTCGCGGAGCGCATGCACCAGAGGGTTCGGACCGAGCTGTGGGGTTATGCGGCCGACGAAACGCTATCGAACGAGGAGCTCATCCGGGAAAAGTACCGGGGCATTCGCCCCGCACCTGGCTATCCCGCCTGCCCCGACCACACCGAAAAGGCGAAGCTGTTCGACCTGCTGGATGCCACCGCCACGACGTCCATCCGTCTAACGGAGAGCTTCGCCATGCTCCCGGCATCATCGGTGAGTGGACTGTATTTCGCTCATCCGAACTCACAGTATTTTGGCGTGGGGAAAGTGGAGCGCGACCAGGTCGCGGACTATGCCGAGCGCAAGCAGGTCGCGCTCCCCTTCATGGAGCGCTGGCTGGCTCCGAACCTGGCGTACGATCGGAACCGGACCGAAGAGCCGGTCAAGAAGTCGGCCTGACGGGCCGGCCGCGCCGACTCAGTTCGGGTAGCGAGCGATGATCTTGTCCATCGCTTCCTTGATCTTCGAGCCGCGAGGGGCATTGCTGTCCGGGTCGAGCTGGTCGGTCGCCCACCCGCGCCAAACCAGGAAGCTGCGGCTCTGCTCCGATAGATTGGGGTCGAGCACGTCGACGACCAGAGTGCCGCGAGCCACCGGGGCCGAGCCGAGCTCATTCTCTCCGGACCAACTGTCGACGCGATAGTCGGGAGCGATGACCTCGGGCTTGGCGCCGACATTCACGAGGAACGTCACGATGATGCTCGCTTCGTCGGACTCGGTCGTGCGGCGCAGACCCTTCTTCTCGAAGCCGTCGACCAGCGCATTGATGGCAACTCGCTTGAGGTCCGGGGCGACTTCGCCGCCAACGAAACCGACGTCGTAGCCGTCGGTCGCGAGGACGTTCACCGCCCCCGCCTCCTCGGCGACGTAGAAGCTCCGATAGTCTTCGAAATTCACGTTACGGTCATGGTCGCTCTTCACGACCATCGTCGATGACGCGCAGGCCGGGGCGATGGTCAGGGCGGCAATGGCTGGCAGAAACTTGTACACCTTCATTCTCCTGGTCTTCCTTCTTCGTTGGTCAGGGTTTGTGGGGTAGCTGAATCTCTTTGATGAGCTCACGAAACGCGAGGTCGAGTGCGTCCCCGATCCGCTGTCGATTGCCGAGAGGCTTGAAGGCACTCGCGTCCTTGTCGGCGCGAAAGAGTACTAGCCAGACGACGCGCGCCCCCTCGAGGACGGGAAACATCGTGCCCACGAGCTTTCCGTCTCGTTCGTTCTCGTGGATGTGAAAGTGATTCTGCCGAAGCGGGTCGACGCCCGACTTCTTCATCGCATCCCAAAACGACGAGCCGATTTCGGCCGGCACGGCTTCACGCTGCTCGGTGTCGAACTTCAGGGCAGCCCGACTGGCGTCGTCGTTGAACTCGACGATGCCCTCCTGGTCGCCGGCGGTCAGCACGGCGAATCGCTTGCTCATGCCGGCCTCCTAGCAGGACCCCGGACTGGAATCGACGGGGAAGACGGGGCCTCGGCGTCGAGGTCACGGGTTCGCGGCTGGCGGAACCGGGCTTGCGGCAAACGTGCGCCAAGCCCGCAGAACTTCTGAGTAAAGCTCGACCACCATATCGGTGAGCTCCGGCCTGAGGTCGGTCACCATGTCCCGAAGCTCGGACCGAAGCTCGCGGTCCATAGGCCTGGCGATGTCGTTCGGATGTCCGAGCCCCAGCTGGACACCGACGTCGAAGACGACCTCGGCCAGTTCCTCGGGGCGGGACAGCATCACGCCCGCGTCGAGCTCTCGGTAGTTCATGACCCAGCTGTGCAGCCAGAACGTGCGGCCGTCGAGCTCGAGGTATCCCAGATAAAGGTACGGCGTGTAGGCGATACGGTACTGCGTGACGAGAATGCGGAACGGGTCGACGCGCGCCGCCCCGTCCACGCAGGATACGCCGGACAGGTCGCGCACCTCTTTCAGCTCCAGCACCACGTCGTCTTCCGGGTCGGGCGACTCACCCTCGACGCGGACCAGGTACTTCTCATCGAGCGCCGACCCGATCCCGAGCTTGAGTCGACCGATGGTGCGAATCTCGAAAAAGCCGAGATCGTCGGCATCGTTTTGAGGACTTTCGACCATGCGCGCGAACGCCGGCGCGAGAGCCTGCTCGAGTTGAGCTCGACGCTCGGGCGATACCGGCTCGACCACGCGGGCGGCCCATGCCAAAAAGGTGGCGCGATCCTGGTGGAAGCGCTCTCGGAGTCTGGTCGCCAATACGGGCGGCGGGGCCTCGAAGGTCGGCTCCTCGAGTGCGGCCAAGTAGCCGTCCAGGAACACATCGAAGAGGTCGGGGGCCGACGACTCCCACGCGCGCTCATGGGCGATCAGATAGATGGAGACACCGAAGCGGATCAGGTCGAGGACGGCCGGGCCCGTGCTGGAGTCGTCGAAGTCGCTGAGCCCGCGTGAGCGATCGGTCACAGCGTACTGCTCGAGGTGCGCATCGCCGTGGAGGTTCACCTCGGGCATTCTCGGAAGTTGGGCTTCGAACCGCCGGCACACTTCATCGGCGAACTTTCGGTTGATGAACCGGAAGTAACCGTGAGGGCGCTGGCGGATGCGCTCGAACGCGGCCGGATTGTCGGCGAAGTCGTAGCTGTCGGCGTCGATCTGGAGCGGGTTTTTGGGAGGATCGCCCGGGGACGCCGTCCGGCACGCAGTCAGCGTGCACACAGCCAGCACGACCCCTGCCCGGACGCTCACTCCCGCATGCACGGACGGATGTTAGCAGGGCTCCCGACCGGCCACGAATCGTCGGATTCCCGCCTGGAGTCGGTTGGATGGCCCTTGACGCTCGCCGACTCCTCCCGGCACGTTCCGGGGCCCTCAGCCCGGGTGGCGGAATGGTAGACGCGGCGGATTCAAAATCCGCTTACGAGAGTAGTGGGGGTTCGAGTCCCTTCCCGGGCAACGCGACTTCGAATCAGGGTGTCGATTCGCAGTCTCTCTACCGAGCCAGAGCGCCGACCTGGGGCTCCACGAGCCGCTCGAAGTCGGTGTACGGGATCTCGAGAAGCTCACTGTGGCTACCGGCTTCGAAGGCGATGTTCTCGTCCTTCGAGAACCCGTTGCTGACGAAGACCTTCATCCCCCACAGGTTTCCGAAAGGCGGCATCGCACCAACCTCACAGCCGGGGAATCGGTCGGCGAAGTCGTGCTCGGTTGCAATCTGTACGGTTTTGCTATCCGCCAGCTTGCCGAGCGCTTCGACGTCGACCATCTCGGATGCGGGGAGCACGGCCATCGCCAGCTCGCCGTTGATCTTGACCATCGTGACTTTGGCCAGCCGCCGGGCTGGCACGTGGGCTGCCTCCGCGATCTCTTGTGAAGAGAAGGCCGGTGAATGGTGCACCGTCCGATACTTCACGTTCTTCGTACGGAGGAAGTTCTCGACTTCTTGCAGGGACATGTTCGATTCCTTCCTAGGAGTCGAGCCCTGCAACCGTCGCAGGGTCCTCAACCCCTGCCGGTTCATCCGACCCGCCGATCATATCGCGTTCGACGAGAGGGCACCTCTGCAACGTTTTCAGCTGAGTCGAAGGCCTCGGGACTCGGCTCATCGCGAGCAGCCGACCAGACAGCCTGCTAATAACGTTCGCGGTCCGTCGGTTTGGGCGCCACGTTGGAGCTCGTCGCCGGAAGGGTCTCCGTATCAGGGGCGTCGACCGCCCCGCGGGGTGTTGCCGCGGCGCCGCAGGGCTGAATAGCCTGCGCCGAGAGTCGGCTTCAGCCGCGGAAGAACCTCATGGAACTAGCTTTTCGTCGCATCGCCATCGTCAACCGGGGAGAGCCCGCCATGCGGCTTCTGCACGCCGTTCGGGAGCTCAATCAGCAGCATGACTGGTATCTGCAGACCATCGCCCTCTACACGGACCCCGATCGCCAGGCAAAGTTCGTGCGCGAAGCCGACGAGCGGTACCACCTGGGCGAGGCGAAGTTCATCGATCCCAAAGACGGTCAGCGAAAGGTCTCCTACCTCGACTACGAACGCCTGAAGCGCGCCTTGATCGAGACCCGGGCGGATGCAGTCTGGGTTGGCTGGGGGTTCGTGGCCGAGCATGCGGCGTTCGTCGATCTTTGCGACGACCTGGCCATCAACTTCGTGGGTCCCAGCGGGGACGTCATGCGGAAGATGGGCGACAAAATCGCGTCCAAGCACCTCGCCGAGTCGGCCGACGTTCCCGTGACGCCGTGGAGCAGGGGGCCCGTGACAACCCTCGACGAGGCCCGAAGCGTCTGCGACCGCCTGGGCTATCCCGTCATGGTGAAAGCCAGCGCCGGCGGCGGTGGGCGCGGCATCCGTCGGATCAAGACTCCGGAGCAGCTGGCCGAGCGTTTCGAAAGCGCCCAGAGTGAAGCGCTGAAGGCGTTCGGGGATGGAACCGTCTTCATCGAAACGATGGTCGAAGGGGCCCGCCACATCGAGGTCCAAGTCATCGCCGACAAGCACGGGAACGCCTGGGCGGTGGGCGTCCGCGACTGCACCGTCCAGCGGCGCAATCAGAAAGTCATCGAAGAAGCGCCCTCGCCAGCCTTGACGCCGGAAGAAGACCGACAAGTGCGAGCCGCCGCGGTTCGGCTCGTCAAGGAAGCCGGTTACTACAACGCCGGCACCGTCGAGTGTCTGTTCGACCCCAAGACCCGGCGCTTCTTCTTCATGGAGATGAATACCAGGCTGCAGGTCGAGCATCCCGTGACCGAGCAGACGACGGGCCTGGACCTGGTCAAGCTTCAGCTTCACGTGGCTTCCGAGGGTCGACTGGAAGGGGAGCCCCCTCCTCACCTCGGGCATGCGATCGAGGTGCGGCTCAACGCCGAAGATCCGGACAACGGATTCACCCCCGCCCCCGGAAAGGTCGAGCTGTTCGATGTGCCGATCGGACCGGGCATCCGCGTCGACTCCGGAGTGAGCGAAGGCGACGTGGTTCCGCCCGACTTCGACTCGATGATCGCCAAGATCATCGCGCACGGCCGCGACCGCGGGGAGGCGATCGGTCGTCTTCGCCGAGCTCTCCTGGAGAGCTCGATCGTCATCCGCGGGGGCAGCAGCAACAAGGCCTTTCTCCTCGAGCTGCTGGCCCACCCCGACGTCGTGGCCAGCGACTACGACATCGGATGGCTCGACCGACTGACCGAAACCCGCGGCCCGCCGCGCCGCCCGCTCGCGGACATCGCCCTCATCCGGGCCGCCATCGACGTCTACGGGCAGGAGATGGCCGTGGAGACCGCGCAGTTCTTCGCCAGCGCTCGCCGAGGCCGTCCCACGGTTCGGCGCGAGGTCGGGCACACCGTCCAGCTGAGCTACGGCGGTCAGAGCTTCGAGCTCAACACCTTCAAGCTGGGGCCAAACATCTACCGCGTGCGTGTCGACGGGCGCACCATCGAAGCCCACCTCGACCCGCTGGGTGAATTCGCGGGCTTCCTGACCGTGGGCGGGACGCGTTTCCGTGTGCTGGCCCTGGCGGACGGCCCGACCAACCTCGTCGAGGTCGACGGCATGCCCTATCGCATCTCTCGGGATGCCGGAGGCATGATCCGAGCTCCGGCCTCCGCCGTCGTGCTCGGGCTTCGCGCCGAACCAGGACAGCTCATCGAAGTTGGCCAGCCGCTGATCGTCTTGGAGGCCATGAAGATGGAAGTCGCCGTCAATGCGCCTTTCACCGGGCGGGTCCGACGCGTCGATGTAGTGAAGAGCCAACAGGTTGCGCCGGGCGACCCCCTGATGGTGCTCGAGCCCGAGGGTGACGCCGACCAAGAACAGTCGTCGGAGCGCGTCGTGTTTCGGGGCGATCCGGCGCAGGCCGAGCAGGGCTCACCCCACGCTCAGTGCCGGAGCATCCTGACCGAGCTCCGCCGCTTGCTCCTCGGCTTCGACATCGACGAAAGTGATGCCAAACAGGTCCGGGCTCGACGGGCCGCGGTGTGCGGAAGTCTAGCCCCCGAGGACAAGAAGTTGCTCGCCGACGAGGAGGAGCTGATCCGAATCTTCGCCGACCTTATACCGCTCTTCAAAATCGAATCGGGAGACGATCCGGCAACGGCCGAAGAGTATCTGCAGACCTACCTTCGCTCGGTAGATGCCGGCGGGGAGCGCTTGCCCACCACCTTCATTCGCAAGCTCCAGGCGGCGCTCCTGCACTACGGGATCGAAGATCTCGAGCATACGCCGGAGCTCGAGGCCGCCCTCTTCTTCCTCTACAAGGCCCGATCCCGCCTCGATCGCAGCGCCGAGCAGATCTTCGACGTGCTCGAACGTCGACTTCAGCACGCCGAAGTCCTCCAGTCCGCCGCCACGCCCGAGCTGCGCGCCCTCCTCGATCGCCTGATCGAAGAGTGTCAGGATCGCTATCTGGCGCTCCACGACCTGGCGCGAGAGGTCCGGTACGTCATGTACGAGCGACCGACCTTCGAGCGAGCCCGCGCCGACTCGTACGAGCGCATGGAGAGGCGGCTCCGCGAGCTGGCCGCAACCCCGCTCGAGCCCGACTCGGACGCGCGCGGCCGCCAGCTTCAGGAAGTCATAGACTTTCCTCAGCCCGTCCTGGGGCTCCTGGCGCCCACTTTTTCGACCAGCGGTCCGAGCCGGCGAATCTCCGCGGAGATCATGCTTCGGCGCTATTATCGCACGCGCGGGATTCATGCGGTCGAAGCCGTTGAGCGCCACGGCTTCGAGGTCGTCTACGGCGATTGCGGCCACGGTGGAGAGTCGATGCGGGCCATGCTGACCGCGTGCAGCCTCGAGCGCTTGCCGGAAGCGCTTAATGCCTTGAACAGCGTAAGTGAAGGCTTGGCCACACAAGCCGAAACCGTCACCGACATCTGCGTCGTGCACGACGGCATGGAGCAATCCGCCAACGACCAGGCGGCACGGGTCAGCGCCGTGCTGGCCGAGACCTTGCTGACGCCGGCCATCAGCCGAGTGTGCGTGGGCTTGGTCCGACCCGGCGACCTACGCCGTCGGAACTACCTGACCTTCGTACGAGCCGGCGAACGCTTTCGCGAGGTAGCGGAGCTGCGCGGAATACATCCCATGCAGGCCGAAAGACTCGAGCTGTGGCGGTTGGAAAAGTTCGAAGCCCATCAGCTTCGTGTCTCCGACGATATCTACCTGTTTCACGTCGTCGCCCGCGACAATATCAAAGACGAGCGACTCGTCGGCTTTGTCGAGGTTCGCGACATGACGCCGGTGCTCAACGAAGCGGGCGACATCGTCCAGCTCCCAGCGCTCGAACGACTGTATCTCGAGGTCCTCTCGAACATTCGGGACATTCAGGCGCGGCGCGAGCAACACCGACGGTTGGCCTGGAATCGGGTGGTCCTTCTGATTCGAGAGCCGGTAACGATCTCCATGCAGACTTTGCTCCGGCTGGCGAAGCGCCTCGAGCCCGCCGGGCGCAACCTCGGTCTGGAAAAGGTCGTGATCCACATGAACCTTCGCGACCCCGATACCGGCATGGTCGAGGACAAGATCGTCCAGATCTCGAACCGCAGCGGGACGGGGCTCGAAATTCGGGTGGGTCAGCCGTCCACGGTGCCCGCCGAGCCGCTGACCCCGTACGGTCAGAAGGTCGTGCGCCTCCGCCGACTGGGCCTGGCGTACCCTTACGAAATCACGCGCATGATGACGCCCGCGAAGGGCGCACCGAGTGGCGGAGACCTCCCTCCCGGTGAGTTTCAGGAGTACGACCTCGACGATTCGAGCCGTCTCGTTCCCGTCGATCGAGACCCAGGTCTCAACCAGGCCAACGTCGTCATGGGCGTCATCACCAACTACACGGACCGAGTCCCCGAGGGGATGAAGCGCGTGATCTGCCTCGGCGATGGTAGCCGGTCCATGGGTTCGCTTGCCGAGCCGGAATGTCTGCGGATCAACGCCGGGCTCGATCTGGCCGAAGAGATGCAGGTTCCCTTCGAATGGTTTGCAGTGTCGTCGGGAGCGAAGATCTCGATGGACGTCGGCACCGAGGGGCTCGACTGGGTGGCCCGTACGCTTCGCCGCCTCATCGAATTCACGCAGGCCGGCGGGGAGGTCAACATCGTCGTGCCGGGCGTGAACGTGGGCGGCCAGTCGTACTGGAACGCGGAGGCGACCATGCTGATGCATACCCGCGGCATCCTGATCATGACGCCGCCGGCAGCGATGGTACTGACGGGCAAGAAGGCTCTCGATTACTCGGGCGGCGTCTCGGCTGAAGACAACCGGGGCATCGGCGGCGTGGAGCGAATCATGGGCTTTAACGGTCAGGCGCAGTTCGCGGCCAAAGACGTGAACGAAGCCTGTCGAATCCTATTCCGCTACTACGACCACAGTTACGTGGTCCCCGGCGAGCGATGGCCGCGTCGGGCGCCGACGGCCGATCCTACCGACCGCAACGTGTGCGAGGCTCCCCATCCTTCGATGGAAGGCGTCGACTTCCGCACGATCGGTGAGGTCTTCTCCAACCAGACGAATCCCGGCCGCAAGCGGCCTTTCGACATCCGAGCCGTGATGAAAGCGACCATCGATCGGGACCACGAGCCGCTCGAGCGCTGGAAGATGATGAGGATGGCGGAGACGGCCGTCACCTGGGACTGCCGTCTCGGCGGAATTCCGGTGACCATGATCGGCTTCGAGTCTCGACCCGTTACCCGCCTCGGGTTCGTGCCTGGCGACGGCCCCGATACATGGACCGGAGGGACGCTGTTCCCCCGCTCTTCCAAGAAGGTGGCTCGGGCGATCAACGCGGCGAGCGGCAACCGTCCGGTGGTGGTTTTGGCCAATCTTTCGGGCTTCGACGGCTCACCCGAATCGATGCGTGAGTGGCAGCTCGAGTACGGCGCGGAGATCGGTCGGGCGGTCGTGAACTTCGACGGTCCGATGGTCTTCTGCGTGATCTCTCGGTACCACGGCGGCGCCTACGTCGTCTTTTCGTGCACACTGAACGAGAATCTCCGGGTCGCGGCGCTCGAAGGCTCCTACGCCTCGGTGATCGGCGGCGCCCCCGCCGCAGCGGTGGTCTTCACCCGGGAAGTCAGGGCGAATACGGTGGCCGATCCTCGCGTTCAGGAGGCCCAACGGCTGATCAACGATGCGACCGACGACGGCGCCCGCGCCCGAGCCCGGGCCGCCTACGACAAGGTCTTCGCCGGCGTGTACACAGAGAAGCAGGGGGAGATGGCGGAGTACTTCGACTCCGTCCACAACGTTCAGCGCGCGAAAGACGTCGGCTCCCTGCACGAGATCGTCCC
The DNA here is from genome assembly GCA_964473255.1 of uncultured Myxococcales bacterium. Classification (GTDB taxonomy): domain Bacteria; phylum Myxococcota; class Kuafuiibacteriia; order Kuafuiibacteriales; family Kuafuiibacteriaceae; genus Kuafuiihalomonas. The sequence goes on from CAYYOT010000055.1 coordinate 9,398, forward strand.
GGCCACCAATCTCCGCCAATGGCTGGTCGACGCCGTCGAGGCCGGCATGGCCCAGGCCGAGCGGTCGGACCCAAGCTAGCACCACCGCGGCAGCTCCGCGCGCTGCTCGCCGCAGTCGAATCGAAGCTCAAACGCAGAGCCTGCGCACGCCCCGCTCGAAGAGCCGAGATCCGAAAGAGTGACTCGGTGCTAAAATGGTCGCATGCGTTCCATCGGTCCGTGCCTCGCCGTCTTGTGTCTGCTCGCGATGCTCGTCGTCGACGGCGCCGCTGCTGCTCCGGAGCGGGAAGCGCTCGAAGCCCGGGCCCAGCGACTGGGTCGTCAAGCGGCCGAAGCCACCGTGCTCGAGGACGCCGTACCGTTCATCGACGCGTCGGCGGAGCGCGAGGAGGCGCTGCGCGAGCACCCGGCTTCGACCGTGGACCAAGTCATGATCGAGACGGATGGAGAGCCGATCCGCGCCTGGTGGGTGCGGGCGACGCGCGGCCTGGTGAGCAAAGGTCTGGTGATCGTTCTCCCGGGCTGGAAGTCGAATGCCGGGTTCGCGTTGGGTCAATCCGACTTCCTCCTCGCGGAAGGCTATCGGCTTCTGATCGTCGAAGACCGAGCCAACGCTCACGCAGGTGGCGATGCGAAGTCATTCAAGGGTTTCTTGAAGCAGGATCTCGCGGACCTCGAGCGAGTCCTCGCCCACGTGAAGGAACGCGCGGGGCAGGCGCTCGAGCCGACCGCGCTGTACGGCTTTTCGTGGGGCGGAACGCGGGCGCTGCTCCTGGCCGAGAAACACCCCGAGCTGCGCGCGGTGATCGTCGACGCCGCACCTGCCTCCGCGACCCACCACGCGGTCGAAACCTTCATCGAGTACATGCCTCCCGACGCCCGCAGCGACGCCGCCCTGAGGGAAGTATTCTTTTTGGCATTCGATGCTCGGGTGGAAGAGCTCCTCGGCTATCGTCCCCGCCAGCTCGACGTCAAAGCCGCGGCGGCCCGCGTCACACCCCGTCCCTTGCTCGTGATCCACTCGACCGACGATGACTTCGTGCCTTTCGCCGACGGTCAAGCCTTGTTCGCCGCGGCGAAGGAACCGAAGACCTTCCTCCGCGGCACCGACTTCGGTCACTGTCTGGGCATGCGGCGCCAGCCCGATAGATACGTCCCGGCGGTGCTCGAGTTCCTCGAAAGAAGCCTCACCGCCAACCCGCGACGAGCAACCGACGTCCCCTCTCAGCGTTCGGGTTCCAAATCCCACCAGTAGTGGCCCGCCGGGATGGAGCACCCCAGGGCCTCGAGCTCCTCGGCTTCGAGGGCACGCCCGTTCAGGTAGACCCGCGCGGGCCCCACGGAACCCCGGGGCTCGCCCCGCCCTTCGGGCGCCACGACCCGACGGGACAGCTCGAAGCCGCGTCCGGCGACCGCGTTCGTTGCCCTTCCCCTGTCTGGTTTATCGTCGTTGGCCATCACTCGACCTAGTGCGGTCAGCGCTCATCCTCGATCACTCTGTCTGGCCGGAAGCGGGGGAGCATGGTCGTGGGTGCTCCGGGGCTTCCGTGACGGAACCGCTTCCGTCGCGCCGGGCTCGACTTTGCGGCTGCGCACATCTATCCCGCGACCATGACCGACGTGGCCGTGATCGGAGCGGGTTTTGCAGGTCTGGCGGCGGCCTGCCACCTGGCGCGCGCCGGCGCTCGGGTCACGCTCGTCGAGCGTCACGAGAGCCCCGGAGGCCGCGCGCGGGTCTGGCAGAAGGATGGCTTTCGATTCGACATGGGACCGAGCTGGTACTGGATGCCGGACGTCTTCGAACGATTCTTTAGGGCGTTCGACCGCGACCCCTCCGACTTCTACCGCCTGCGACGGCTCGATCCGAGCTACCGGGTCGTCTGGCCGGGTGGGGAGGCCTCGGACGTTCCCGCCGGACTCGAGGCGCTGCGGGCGTTCTTCGAGGCCGAGGCACCGGGCGCAGGCTCCGAGCTCGACCGCTTCATCGAGGAAACCAAGTACATCTACGAGTCGGCCTACGAGGACTACCTCTTTCGACCCAGCCTCTCCTTCTTCGAGTTCGTCGATGTCCGACTCGTGGCCGAAGTGTTCCGGCTCAAGATGCTCCGGTCGATGCATGCGTATGCCCGGAGCTTCTTCGACTCCGAGCGCCTCGCGCGCCTCGTCGAGTGGCCCGTTCTCTTCTTGGGCGCGTCCGCCCGGGATACTTCGGCCCTCTACAGCCTCATGAGCTACGCGGATATGGCGCTGGGAACATGGTACCCCGAAGGAGGCATGCACAGGATCATCGAGGGCATGGTGGCCATCGCTCAGGAGCTTGGCGTCGAGTTCCGACTGGACGAATCCGTCAAGTCGATCGAGGTCGAACGTGGGCGCGCTGCGGGCATCGCGACGGAGCGGGGTCGGCTACCAGCCGACGCCGTGTTGGCCGCAGCCGACTACCACCACGTAGAGCAAGCGCTTCTGCCGCCGAAGTATCGCCAATACAGCAGCCGTTATTGGGACAGTAGAAGCATGAGTCCCTCCAGTCTGTTGTACTATCTAGGGATCGACGGCGACGTAGGCGACCTTCCGCACCACACCCTCTTTTTCGACGAGGACTTGGATGCGCACATGCGAGCGGTCTACGAGTATCCGAGCTGGCCGGAACGGCCGCTCTTCTACGTCTGTGCCCCATCAGTGACCGACGCGACCGTCGCTCCTCCCGGGTGCTCGAACCTCTTCTTGCTCATTCCCTTGGCGCCCGGACTTGCCGACGGGGACATCGAGCGCGAGCGCATCTATCAAACGGTGATGGCCCGACTCGAGGCCCACGTCGGCCGGCCCCTTCGCGCCCACGTTCGCGTGAAGCGCAGCTACGCCATGCGCGACTTCGTCGCCGACTACTCGGCGTTCAAGGGCAACGCTTACGGTATGGCCAACACGCTGCGCCAGACCGGTCCCCTGAAGCCCAGCCTCCGCTCGAACAGAGTAAAGCGATTGTACTTCGCCGGACAGCTCACGGTCCCCGGCCCCGGAATGCCGCCGAGCCTGATATCGGGCGAGCTGAGCGCAAAGACGCTCCTGCGCGACGCCGAGGCCGGACTCGGGTGAACCAGCTTCAGCGAACTCGAGTCACCACGAAGGCGTAGGAGAGCGGATTGATGATCAGTTTGGGCGGGACGGGAGCGCCGGAGAGTTCGGGCAGGGTGCGCGCGTCGAGCAGCTTCAGAGGGCGGCCGTTGAGGCGCACTTTCGTGCCGAACAGGTCTTCGGAGGTGATCCGATAAACGCGAGCCGAGGGTCCGAATTCGGTGCCCTCTACCTGCACGCGTCGCCGAGGATTCAGATTGATGATGAGGGACGCGACGCTTTTCCCGTCCGGGGTGCGGTGAGCGTAGACCCGGACTTTGTCCGAGCCCTCGGCACGCGCAGCCAAGACCTCGGTCCCCATCAACTTTTTCCACAGCAGCGAAGCCCAGTAGTCGGGCAGAGGCTCCAAGTCCGTGGCCGTGACCAGCTGATAGTTCGACCCGCAAAGAGTCTGCCGGACCACGACGTCGTGTCCGTGCACCGCCAAGAGTCCGAGCTGGTCGAGCCACCACAGACTGGCCAGGTATCGATCCGAGATGCCAGGCTCCCCGCCAAACTGCGCGTGCCCGGTCTCCCCCAACCAAAGCGGACGGCCGGGACTGTAGGAATCGCGTAGAGCCATGTTGTGACGAGCCCAGTGCACGACCTCGTCCAGGTTGTCGGGGTGGAGCAGACGCCCCGGCGTCGCCCGCCGCGAGGCGAATGGACCTCTTCGACCTTGCTGCGGATAGTAGTGCCATCCGAAGGTGTCGGTGTAGGCTCCCCCTCGCCGGGCAAACTGGGTTTGAAACCCGAAGAAGAAGCCGAGAGGTTCACCCAGCACTGGCCAAAAAGCCGCGGACTGGCCGCTGACCAACGCGTCAGGATGATACTCGGCGACGAGGCTGCGAAGGCGGCGAAGATCCTCCACGTACTGACTCGGATCCACCTGCTTCGACAAGCCCTGCACGAACCAGAACAGGTTGAGCTCGTTGCCAAACTCCCAGTGCGCCACTCGACAGCCTTGCGCCCGCGTGTACTCGAGCAGCGCCTCGGCGTTCTCGGATTGCCACCGACCCGCTCTGTCCCGCGGTCCGGGTCCAGCATTCAGCGTCATGACGAGATCGAGCTCGTTGCGTTTCGCGAACCGGCACACGCCGTCCCATTGATCGCGAGTCAGCACTGATTCGTATCCGGGCGGAGGCTCATCGCCCTCCGCGCCCGGCTCGACTCCGTAAAACAGCTTGTCGGCCTCGGAACCACCGATGCGGAGGTAGGCCGGCGCCAGGGCGCGGGTGAGCGCGTCCAGTCGCGGCCGGTCGAAGTCGAAGACCGGCGCGTGCACGCCGCCCGACCGAGGCTCGCGTCCCTCCGCCTTTGGATTCCACCACTTGCCGCCGACCACGACCGAAGTGTCGATGGCGAACGAGAGGTAGCGCTCGTCGACCGAGCGAAGGACGGTGCTCGTGTCGATCGAGAGCGCGACGGAGAGGGGCGGAACGTCACTCGGAGGCCGGATGCTGACGTCGCGATCTTCGAGCGCGGGGCCATGATCGAACTGGCCGGCGATCACGGCCGGAAGGTGTCCGTGGGAGCCCCAGAGGGTCAGGACGAGTCCCGTTGCGACGATGCCGAGCGGCCCCAGGGCGCCCACGAGTAGCACCCTCCCCGCCCTCCGACCTCGCCTTGGGCCGGGGCTTGAATGAGGACCGGCCACCATGCACGAGTATAGCGCAAGGCCTCCCGTCGCGGCTGACAGTTCGGTAACGCTTCACGTCGACGTGCGACCGCGCTGGCGCTTGCGCGATTCGTGCAGTCCAACCGCGAAATGCGAACGAGCGGGGTGGACTCGCACGGCCGAGCGTCTCACCCTCCGGGAGGGACGGCTCGAACAGTCGAGGAGAACCACATGCTGAAGAACATCCTGATCGCTTTCGTCGTCATCATTGCCGTGTTCGTCGTGGTGGTCGCCATGCAGCCCGACGAGTATACAGTCGAGCGAACCGCCACCATCGAGGCCTCACCGGCCATCACCTTCGAGCTCATCAATAACTTCAAGGCTTGGGATCTGTGGTCGCCGTGGGACGAACTCGATCCAAGTCAAACCAAGACCTTTTCCGGCCCGGAAGCAGGAGTCGGAGCGGTGACCGAGTGGACCGGTGAAAAGACTGGAAAGGGTCGCATGGAGATCGTCGCGTCAGAGCCAACGAAAGCGATCGAGATCGACCTGCAGTTCTTCGAGCCCTTCGAAGGTCGAAGCGACACCGTCTTCACCTTCGCATCGCTCGGCGACGACACGCAGGTCACCTGGACCATGAGCGGAACCAACGACTTCATGGCCAAGGCAATGGGCCTGTTCATGGACATGGAAGGCATGATTGGCAAAGACTTCGAAAAAGGTCTCGCCAAGATCAACGAAGCAGCCAAGGCAGAGAGCGTGCGACTCGCCGAGGAGGCGCGCAAAGTCGAAGAGGCAGAGCGCGCCGCCGAGGCGCTGGCGGAAGCCGAAGCGATGGAAGCGGAAGCGAGCGAAGCCGAGTGAAGTCTTGACCATGACCGAGCCGTTTTTCACCGCCGACATTTGCGACGGACACGCCGATGAGGTCGAAGTCGCGGCTCCGATCCTGCGATCCTTCGGCGGACGCGAGCGAGCCGAGGGGCCGATACGAACCGTCCAAGCTTACGGCGACAACAGCATCGTGCGCGAAGCTCTCGGCGAAACAGGTGACGGTGCCATCCTGATCGTAGACGGTGGAGGAGCACGACAGTGGGCGATGGTCGGCGATCGCCTCGCCGCACTCGCGGCGGAAAACGGATGGGGGGGCATCGTCGTCAACGGCTGCATCCGCGACGTCGAGCAGATCCGAAAGACCGCCATCGGTGTTTGGGCGCTGGCCACGAACCCACGAAAAACCATCAAACGCGGCCAAGGTCTCCGCGACGTCACGGTCCACTTCGCCGGCGTGACATTCATTTCAGGCCACTACCTCTACGCCGACCCCGACGGCATCCTCGTAGCCGCAAGAAGACTCTCCACCCGCAGTGCGCCCTAGGGGCGACCGCGGCCATCGTCTCGGCAGGTGAACGCCGTCCGGGACGAAGCCCTCTCAGTCTCTTTTCTGCGGTCACGCGCCCTGGGGCTCTCGATGAGGCATTTCCTCCCCTAGGGCTGGCCCCGGGTCAGACCGGTTCGCGGATTCGCTTCAAAAGACCGTGCGCGACTAGTGAATGGAGAGCCATGGGCGTGCTCTTTCAACCTTGAAGCCAGACAGATCAGTCGAGAACGCTCCGGTGTGCGCTGAGACCCGACATGTATCATTCGGAGTGCATTCTCGAACATTGCGCCGACCAATTGCCCTTGATCCTGCGCGATTCAGCGTGACACTCCGCACTTCGTCCCTGCGGCGGAATCATCCCGTCGCAAACGCCGGCTACCTCAGCTCGGTTCAGGTCCCATGCCATGACGCGACACCGCGAAGTTCTTGCCTGGTCTGCCCTCCTCGCGAGCGTGAGCCCGGCTCTCGCCGATACCCCTTCTCCCGACCACGAGGCTCTACCTCGGGCGTGCTTCGCCTACGGCGGAGGCTCGGGCTACCAGCCCCCATCGTATCCCACACCGTCCGGGGCCTCGGCTTCCCGGCTGCAATCCACACTGACGAGCGAATGCAACGACGGGATCGACAACGACAACGACGGTGACATCGACACCGACGACTCACAGTGCGACGGCCCCCTCGACATCATCGAAGGGCCGTTCCGCCCCGACGAGCTTTTTCCGCTCTCCTGGTGGGACGGAAGCGACGCCGCCACCATGAACGTGGACGGAGATGGTGCAGGAGCGATCCCCGCGGTCGGGGAGGCGCTGTTGCGCTGGGAGACGCAGGTCGGCGTCGGCGTTCTCACCCAAATCGGGCCATCGAGTCCGAGCTTTACCGGACAGTCCGTTGCCTTCACCCTGACCGACGCGTCCTCGCCCTACGTGAGGGCTGAGCTGGAGGATCGGCAGCCCGGCAGTCTCAAGCGCTTCACGCGGCTGCACAATGGCCGGTCCAGCTCGGTCTGGCTTCGAGCGAGAATCTACGACTCGCCGGAACTCCAGACGGTATTCGATACCCGAGACGATGGCCTCACCACGCCGGCGGCGGCACTCTTCCTAGAGTCTGATGGGACGGTGAGCTTTGTCCGACGATCGGCCAACAACTCGACCGTCAACTCGGCCAGCACCGTGCTCCAGCCCTACAAATGGCACGATATCTTCCTGACGTTCTCGGGCAACGACATGAACGTCTACGTGGACGGGACGGCGTCGACATCCAATCCAATCATCATCGCCGGTTCGGCAGACTCGGGTGCTCACGGTTCGCCGTTGCTCGTCGCGATGAAGCATAATGGCTCCGCCCGTAATCTATTGGGGGAGATTGCCCATCTCGCTTTCTTCGACTTCGTGCTATCGCCGACCGATCGGGACGCCCTCCGAGACTATGCGGTGCCGGCCAACACTGCGCCCATCGTCGAAGAACAACTCAGGCTGGGAACGCCCTACGAGACTCCCATCACTTTGGGGCGCACCGACTTCACCATCACCGATCCGGACGGCCCTCTCGCCCGGCCCATCATTTCGTGTCTGCCCGGGAAGGACTACACCGGTGCCGGTGCAAACGGCTGCATCCTGACCCCGGACCCGGGATTTTCCGGCGACCTCACCGTCGGGATCGTGCCGACCGACCAAGTCGACGAGGGTCCGCCGTACTATGCGACGCTCACAGTCTTCGCGGAAGGTAAGACGCCCGAATGCATGGACGAGGTCGATAACGACAACGACGGTGACGTCGATACGGACGATGCGGAGTGTGACGATGCTTTCGACGTCGTCGAGGGGCCGTTCCGACCCGATGAACTCCATCCTCTTTCGTGGTGGGATGGGAGCGACGCGACCACCATGAACGTCGACGAGGACGGCTCGGGGCCCGCGCCTCTGGTTGGGGACACACTCCTGCGCTGGGAGGCTCGGGGAGGCATCGGTGCGTTGACGACGGTCGGTGCTTCGAATCCGAGTTTCACGGGGCAGTCTGTCGCGTTCACTCTTGCGGATTTCGCGTCGCCGCATGTGGCGGCGCAGCTAGAAGACGAGCAACCGGACAAGCTCTCCCGATTCTCGCTGCTGCACGACGGAAGGGACAGTACGGTCTGGCTGCGTGCACGGATCTACGACTCTCCAGGCATTCAAACGGTATTCGATACTCGGAATGCGAGCCTGACCGAACCCGCCTCGGCACTCTTCCTCGAAGCGAACGGTACGGTGAGCTGGGTCCGACGATCTGCGGACAACACTACGATCAACGCAGCCAGCACGATCCTGGAGCCGTACACGTGGCACGACGTCTTCCTGACGGTCTCCGGCGACGAGCTCCGGGTGTACGTCGACGATACGCCCTCGGCCTCGAACCCGCTCATGATTGCGGGCACGGCCGACATCGGCGACCACGGATCTCCGTTGCTGGTGGGGATGAAGCATCAGGGCGCCGCCCGGAGCCTCCTGGGCGAAGTCTCCCATCTCGCGTTTTTCGACTTCGTCGTGTCCGCAGCCGAGCGGGCAGCCATTCGCACGTATGCGGTTCCGGCGAATGTCGCACCCATCATTGAAGCCCAATTCGAACTCTCGACCGCCTACGAGACCCCCATTACTGTCGGCCGTTCGGACTTCACGATCACGGACCCCGATGGACCGCTCTCACGGCCCATCATCTCGTGCCTGCCAGGTAACGACTACGTCAGCTCGGGGCGAAACGGCTGCATCTTGACGCCCGACCTCGGCTTTTCCGGTGAGCTGACGGTCGGCGTCGTGCCCACGGACCAAGTCAACGAGGGGCCGCCCTTTTACGCCGTCGTCACCGTCGACGAGAAGGGCAACAATCCTCCGAGAATCACATCCCAGAGCACGGTTACCGGCTCCGAGGACAAGCGGGTAACGCTGAGTATCAGCGACTTCACGATCGTGGATGCCGATGGACCGGGACCGAACACGATAACGTGTCGCAGCGGCGCGAACTACACGCGATCCGGCTGCCGGATTACGCCAGCAAAAAACTACTCGGGAACGCTGACCGTCCCGGTCGTGCCCGATGATGGGGTCGACACCGGGCCCGTCTACGACGCCCAAATCACGATTACCGCCGTCAACGACGCACCCACCATTTCGCCGCGAATCACCCTCACGACGCCCGAAGACCAGGCGATCAGCGTCTTGCTGAGCGACTTCACGCTCACCGACCCCGACGGCCCCGGTCCGAATACGATCACCTGCTGGAACAATCCGAACTACACTCGCTCGGGCTGTCGGATCACACCGTCCGCAAACTTCGTTGGCACGCTGACTGTGCCGGTCGTTCCCAACGATGGGCTTACCAACGGGCCGGCAGCCAACCTTTCGATCGCGGTCACCGCCGTGAACGACCCGCCGGCCATCACCGGCCAGGCGGCGATCACCACTCCCGAGGACACCGCGGCCACCGTGTTCGCAAGTAGCTTCACGATCACCGACGTCGATGGGCCTGGCCCCAACACCATCTCCTGCCGAAACGGCGCCAACTACACCCGTTCCGGCTGCACCATCACGCCTTCTGCAAACTTCACAGGCACCCTCACGATACCCGTCGTCCCCAACGACGGACTCATCAACGGGCCTTCGTACAACGCGACCATGACCGTAACCGCCGTCAACGACCCGCCGGCCATCACCGGCCAGGCGGCGATCACCACCCCTGAGGACACCGCAGCCACCCTGTCTGCAGGTAGCTTCACGATCACCGACGTCGATGGGCCTGGCCCCAACACCATCTCCTGCCGAAACGGCGCCAACTACACCCGTTCCGGCTGCACCATCACACCTGACCGGGACTACAATGGAACACTGACCATTCCGGTTGTTCCCAGCGACGGACTCACCAACGGGGCTACCTACAACGCGACGATGACCGTTACGGCCGTGAACGATCCGCCGACCATCTCGGCCCAGCCCTCGTTTCAGACCCCGGAGGACGTCGGTATCGCGCTGACCGGGTTCACGGGCGACGACCCCGACGTCGGCGACGTCCACACCTTCGTTTGCAGCAACGGAACGAACTACAGTAACTCGGCCGGTAGCTGCACGATTACGCCAGATCCGGATTTCAACGGGACACTGACGGTACCGGTCCGTGCCGACGACGGCACCGTGTCCGGGCCCGTCTATAGCGCGACCGTCGACGTCACCGCCGTCAACGACCCCCCCGAGATAACCGGTGCCGTTACATCGCTCGAGACCGACGAGAACGTGGCCATCACCCTGGTGGCCGCCGACTTCACCATCGACGACCCGGACGGCCCCGGACCGTATACGGTCGCCTGCGCGAACGGGAGCAACTACAGCCGAGCCGGCTGCACGATTACCCCCGCCACCGGTTACACGGGGACGTTGACGGTCGCCGTGACTCCCGACGACGGGACCGACGCGGGGACGTCTTTCAACGCGACGATCACCGTCAAGGCGGCCTCGACTTCGGGCCCTGGTGGCTCGAGCTCCGAGTGCAATGACGGGATCGACAACGATGGCGACGGCCTCATCGACTTTGGTCTCGACCTCGGCTGCTTCGACGACACGCTCGATACGACGGAAGGAGGGATCAACTCCCGAGGCCTGGTCACGTCGACCGACCCCGACGCGACGATGGACGGGATTTCAATTCAGCTCTTCGAGCCCGTATTCGAGCATCCGGGCGGAGCCGGCAACACCATTACGTTCGTCGATCGGGCGAACGGGAGCAACGGCAACGGGTGCGCGACCACGAACGACGACACGGGGAAGGCCAAGCCGGTAAAGACGATCCAGTACTGCATCAACAACTGCGTCGACGATGGTGACGCGGACTGGTGCCTCGTTGCTGCCGGCCAGACTTATCCGGAATCGATCGACTTCAAGGGGAAGAGCGGTCAAGGCCTCGACGCTCAGATCGTCGTCGCCCCCTACGACGATTCTTCGAATGTTACCGCCATCGAGCGCCCGATAATCAACGGCTTCAGCGGATTGGATGACGAGCAGCACGTCGTAATCCACGGCTTCGAGGTCTCGCGCGTGGTGGCGACGCCGGTGGGGTGGTTCGGAAAGCAGGCGGCGGAGAATGTACTGATGTCCCATATCCACATCCCGGGTTCGAAGCCATGGGCATGCGCTCAGATCACGGGCCCCAACAGCATGCGCCACTTCAGCTTCGGCGATGGCACCCAGGGCTGCGAAAACTCCGTCATCCAGTCCGATCACGCGGACCGTACGGTGATGGCTGACAACGTCTTTTACGGTGAGCTCAACAAGAATCACTTCGTCTATGGGTTCTTGAACGGCGCGACGACGAACTCCGACTACGCCCACATCGCCCTACGCAACTGGGGCTATCAGACCAATAGGAGCCGTCGTTCCGGTAACGGATTGATGATTCGTCCGGGCGGGCTGGTCGCCGATAACGTCCTCCGAAACTTCTACTGGCGAGCCACCACGGGCGGCGCCTGCGACGACGGCTCCGGCGGCACCGGCAAGACGTGCGGGACGGGTCGCTGCTTGCCGTGCGCCCCCGACCGACTCGTTCTCTACGACAACAATCTAGGCTTCGAGGTGGGACCGATCGGTCTATTCAGCTACGAAACCAGCTTCATGGATGACTCGAAGGAGACGACCTGGCAGTCGACCGACTTCTGCGGAGATGCGTCGGGTTCCGGCCCCGGACTCCCGGGGTGGACCCATGAAAACCGGCGCGAGAACCTGAAGACGATCGACGAGGAAGACTACTGCGACGCAGAAGTGCCCGGCGGTTGCACCGACTATGATGACTTCTGGGACCAGCTGATCGAAGCCAAGTCCGGCGACCTCGGCGACTATGGTACCTGGACTTCGGCTCGTAACGCTCAAGACTGGTTCCGGTCCGAAGGCGACGGCTGCCGCGACTGCTACGCTCGGGGGGGCGCCGCCACCGGAAACTGCGGAGGTGGGGGCGGCGGTCGCGCCGATGCCGGCGTGCCCGACTGAGCCGGCTTGCGCCGTCCGGAGACCGCAAAGCGGTGACCCGAGGCGGCCGTAGCGTGGTAGAAACGCTTGATGGTCCGACGATGGGAAGTGGTCGCCGCCGCAGCCCTCGCGCTGCACTGCGGGGATGAACAAACGGACAGCCAGCTCGCGGGGCGTATAGACGCTGGTGCTGCCCCCGATGCAGCCCAGGGCCTTCCCGACGGAGGCGGACTGGAAGATGCCGCCTCAGGGCAACCCGACGCGTCCCCTGGAGCGGATGGGGGCTCAGGCGCCGATGCCGGCTTCACGCCGCCCGAGTACGGCGAGTGGATCCAGTTCGAGCCGCCCGATACGTTTTGCGCCGACGGTAGCCAGTATAAGTACTTCGTGAAGTTCACCGAAGGCGCGGACGACGTGGTCATCATGTTCGAGGGCGGCGGTGCTTGCTGGGATTACCTCAGCTGTACGGGCTCCGCGCGGAGCGCCGCCAACAAAGACGGCATTCCCGACGATTACGCCGACGAAGTGGGAACGTTGGCAACCATCACCTTCGGGGCCGACGTCCTCTATCCTCTCATGAACGACGACCCGGCGGTCACGCCGATGCACGACTGGAACAAGGTGTTCCTCCCCTACTGCACGGGTGACGTCTTCGCCGGAGATGCGGTCGTGACCTACTTCGATCCGAACGGTACATCCGATCCTCTCGAATTCCGCCACGTCGGGCATCGCAACGTCTTGGGCGTCATCGACCAGCTCAAGGTCTTCTTTCCCCGCATCGACCGCATGTTCGTCGGGGGCTGCAGCGCCGGGGGAGCGGGCGCGATCAACAACTACTATCATCTGCGAACGGGACTCGACCCGTCGCTCGGCTTTCTGCTGAACGATGCTGGACCGATCTTCCCCGATGAGGCCGAGGGTGCGTGGTCGGGTCCGCTGCACGACCGCGTGCAGGAGACCTGGAACCTGGCCACCCTGATCGACTCCGGGCCGCAGGCCGACGCCGTTCGTAGCGACTTGGGAGCGATCAACCGGGCGCTCGCCGAGGCCTTTCCCACCGACCGGTTGGCACAGACGTATTACCGACTCGATTACAACTTTTCGCTGTTTTCGTACGAGCGCTTCTACACGCTGGATGAAGCCGGGAACGTCGTGCTCTTCAACGATGGCTCGGGCACCAGCGGCCTCGGCCTCGACGAGCGGGCCCCCGAGGACCGGAGCGCCTTCTATCGCCTCTGGTGGGACGATACCGAGCTCCTCCGGTCCGTATACGACGCGCACGAAAACCTGGGCTATTTCATGCCGTTCTACCGCCAAACGAACGACAGCCACTGCGTGACGCTCCCCGGAGCCGAGGAGTTTTCGACCTTCGAGCTCCTCACTCTGTTTTTCGGCGAGTTCGAGCGGATCGCATGGGCCGAGAGCGACCTACCGAGCGACGGCGGCAGCGTGAACATGCGAGGCTACGTCGACGAGATGCTCGACGTAGAGGCACCCATGCCTTCGTACTTCGAAGAGGATGGCGAGGGGCCGTACCTGGCTTGCACACCGGATGAGCGCTACTTCGACGAAGACATGTGCCGCAACGCCCCCTGAGCCAGGCCCCTGCACGCGGGCCGTCGGCACACGCCCGCGCGCCCGCACGAACGACTGATGGCCGGCTTAGGGCTGTGCCTGCCCGGTGAAGCGGACGGAGCGGTGCCGCTCGAGGAGCTCGAAGAGCTCGGCTTCGGTCGCGGGGACGACCCGGCGAACCGGGTCGGCGGGCTGAATCGGTTGAACGATCCGCTCACCACGAACCGCCTGAGGCGTCTGAGGCGCCAAACCTGCCACCCCCGTCGATGACCGTGCGCCGGTCAGCGAGATGAGGAGCTGGACGGCAAAGAAGAGGATGGTTACCAGCGCGGGAGACAGAATCCAGGTGGGGCCGCGGACGGCCTCCCGAAGTCGACGCGCCATGTAGGAATCAGGCTAGGTCAGCGTTTTGGCTCCTGCCAACACCTAAACTGACGCCCCGGAGCCCCCGGGGCGACGTGACACGCCGCCCCGGGAAAGTTCTCGCTCAGGAATTCCCGAGTTCGGCGTCGATGATGCTCTTGAAGCTCTGGTAGGGCTGCGCACCCGAAACCATGCGCCCGTTGATGAACGTGGCCGGCGTGCCGCGGACGCCGATCTTCGCGCCCTCGGCCATGTCCTGGTCGACCCACTTGGCCAGCGCCGGGTCGGCCATGTCCTTCTTGAACTTGCCCATGTCGAGCCCCAGCTCCTTCGCATAGCCCTCGAGGTCCGGAGGCGTCAGCGCCTTCTGGTTCTCGAAGAGCTTGTCGTGCATCTCCCAGAACTTGCCCTGGCGATGCGCGGCGAGGCTGGCGATCGCCGCGGGCTTCGCATTGCGGTGGAAGGGCAATGGGTAGTTCTTGAACGCAACGACCACCTTGTCGCCGTACTCCTTCTTGATCTGCTCGATCGACGGGTTCACGCGACCGCAGAAGGGGCACTCGAAATCAGAGTAGAGGATGACCTTCACCGGGGCGTTCTTCTTGCCCTGAGTCGGAGCGCGGCCGATCTCCACGTCGACCGGACCGGTCGGCTTCGGCGGCGCCGCGGCCTGAGGTTTGGCCCCGCCTACGGTCTTGCCGGCTTCGCGCTTCAGGATCTCGGCGTAGACGTCCTTCTTCTTCACGCCTTCCTTCATCAGCTTGTTCGCGAGCTCGATCTCCTTGTCGATGACCGCCTTGAACGCCGGGAAAGCCTGGGCGCCGCGGACCGGCACACCGTTCACGAAAAGCGTGGGCGTGCCGCGTGCGCCGTACTTGCTGGCGTCGGCCTGATCCTTCGCAATCTGCTTGGCGATGTCCGAGCTGGTCAGGTCCTTCTCGAACTTCGCGACGTTCAGGCCGATCTCTTCCGCATACTTTTTGAAGTCGTCGGGCTTGAGAGCCTTCTGATTGGCGAACAGCTTGTCGTGCATCTCCCAGAACTTGCCCTGCTTGCCGGCCGCCAGCGCGGCTTTGGCCGCGGGTAGCGCGTCCTTGTGAAAGGACAGCGGCTGATTGCGGAATCGAATCTGAACCTTGTCTCCGTAGGTGTCCTGGACCTGCTTGAGCGTCGGGTTCACGCGCGAGCAAAACGGGCACTGAAAGTCGGAAAACTCGACGATGTAAACGAGCGGCTGCTTGCCGCCCTTCATCGGGGTGGTCGATACGAGCTCGACCTTCTGGCGGGTATCGGCCGGCTTGGCCTTCTGCGGGGCCTTCGCCGGCGGCGTCGTGCGACCATTCTTGGTCAGCTCGGCGTAGACCTTCTTCGCGGGAACGCCGTCCTTCACCAGCGCGTTGGCCGCCGCCAGTCGCTCGTCGATCACTTTCTGGAAGGCGGGAAACGGCTGGGCGCCGGAGAGCTTGACGCCGTTGATGAAGAACGACGGCGTACCCGTCGCGCCAATGCTGCGCGCCAAGGTCTGGTCGCTCTTTATCATCTTCTTTCCCTCGCCGGAGGAGATGTACGCATCGATCTTCGCCTGATCGAGCCCGAGTTCCGAGGCGTAGCGCTTCAGATCATCGGGCTTGAGCTGCTTCTGGTTCGCGAAGAGCTTGTCGTGCATCTCCCAGAACTTCCCTTGCTCACCGGCCGCGAGAGCGTACTCGGAGGCGAGGGGGGCATCGCGGTGGAAGGGCAGCGGGTTGTGTTTGAACACGACGCGGACCTTGTCGCCGTAGGTCTTCTGGATCTGGGCGATCGTCGGGTTCACGCGGCTGCAGAAGGGACACTGGAAGTCGGAGAACTCCACGATGGTCACCAGGGCATCCTGCGGCCCCTTCTGAACCGATTTTCCGACCGGAACGCGGAAAACGTCGGCCGCCGGGGCTCCGCCGGAAGGGCTCGGAGCCGCCCGATCAGCCTCCGCCTTCTTGGCGGCGACGGGCTCGCCGCCCTGCCGCCCCTCGCGAACCGCATATCCAACCGCGAGGCCAATGCCGGCGGTTACGACCATACCTATGACTGCTGCACCTGTTTTCATGACGTCTGGACCAACTCCTTGAGCTCGGGGCGACTTCCGTGCGCCCTGGAAAACGTGGGCGCCTTAACGCTCGCCGTTTGGCACTGTCAAATGAAGCCGAATTCGATCGATGTGCGAATAAAATACGTGCAAACCCGCAAGCTCGACCAAGGATTTTGGCGATTGACGTCCTACAGGGTGTGCCTAAATTCCCGGGCAGGGAAATCTACATGCCAGGGAAAGTCATAGGTATCGACCTAGGAACCACCAACTCCGTCGTCTCCGTCATGGAATCGGGCGAAGCCAACGTGATCGTCAACGAAGAGGGGTCGCGCACGACGCCCTCCGTGGTCGCCTGGACCGACAAAGGCGAGGTCCTCGTCGGTCAGGTCGCGCGACGCCAGTCGATCACGAATCCCGAGAACACCGTGTCCTCGGTCAAGCGCTTCATGGGGATGAAGTATGCCGACGTGGCCGATGAGGCGGCCCGCGTGCCTTACCACGTGGAACAGGCCTCGAACGGGGACGTCCAGATCAAGATTCGAGACAAGACGTACGCGCCGCCCGAGATCTCCGCGAAGGTACTGCAGAAGCTGAAGCGGGCGGCCGAGGCGCAGCTCGGTCAAGAAGTGACCGACGCCGTCATCACGGTGCCAGCCTACTTCAACGACGCCCAGCGTCAGGCGACGAAGGACGCGGGCAAGATCGCTGGCCTGAACGTGCAGCGGATCATCAACGAGCCCACGGCCGCCGCCCTCGCCTATGGCCTCGACAAGAAGTCCTCGGAAGTCATCGCCGTTTACGACTTTGGTGGCGGAACGTTCGACATCTCGATCCTCGAGGTCGGCGAGGGCGTCGTCGAAGTCGTTTCCACCAACGGTGACACCCACCTCGGCGGTGACGACTTCGACCAGACGATCATCAAGTGGCTGACCGACGAGTTTCGTCGCGACACCGGTATCGACGTCTCGGGCGACAAGATGGTCATGCAGCGCCTCAAGGAGGCTGCGGAAAAGGCCAAGATCGAGCTGTCGAGCGCCTTCGAAACCGAGGTCAACCTGCCCTTCCTCACCGCGGACCAGAGCGGCCCGAAGCACCTGCAGCTAAAGCTTTCGCGTGCGAAGTTCGAGGCCATGATCGGCGACTTGGTGAAGAAGTCGTTCGCCTCGGTGAAGCAGGCTCTGGACGACGCGAAGAAGTCGCCTCGGGAGATCGACGAGATCGTTCTGGTCGGTGGGTCGACCCGGATCCCGCTGATCCAGGAGGAAGTGAAGAAGTACTTCGGCAAGGACCCGAACCGCACGGTGAACCCGGACGAGGTCGTTGCCGTCGGTGCGGCCATTCAGGGCGGCGTCCTGACCGGTGATGCCAAGGACATCGTCCTGCTCGATGTGACTCCGCTGTCCCTGGGTATCGAAACGCTTGGTGGTGTCTTTACGCCGCTGATCCCCCGGAACACGACGATCCCGACGCGCAAGTCGGAGGTGTTCTCCACCGCGGCCGACAACCAGACCCAGGTCGAGGTGCACGTCCTTCAGGGCGAGCGGAAGATGGCATCGGGAAACAAGACCCTCGGGCAGTTCATCCAGGACCAGATCCCGCCCGACCCTCGAGGCAAGCCGCAGGTCGAGGACACCTTCGAAATCGACCCGAACAGCATCGTTGGCAACGAATTCAAAGACAAGGCGACCGGTCGTGAGCAGTCGGTGCGCCTGGAAGGCTCTTCGGGACTGAGCGAGGACGAGATCAACAAGATGGTCGAAGACGCCAAGGCCCACGAGTCGGAGGACGAGTCGCGCCGGGAGCGTGTGGAGAAGAAGAATCGCCTCGACCAGTTCGTCTACCAGGTCGAAAAGACCATGGACGACGCGAAGGACAAGCTGCCGGTCGAGATCGGTCAGGAGGTCTCCCAGGCCTTGGAAGAGGCCAAGGAGGC
Organism: uncultured Myxococcales bacterium; assembly: GCA_964473255.1. Lineage (GTDB taxonomy): Bacteria > Myxococcota > Kuafuiibacteriia > Kuafuiibacteriales > Kuafuiibacteriaceae > Kuafuiihalomonas. The sequence continues at coordinate 27,419 of CAYYOT010000055.1, forward strand.
GCTCAAGAAGGAAGACGAGCCCGCCGCATGGGAGGCCGCCGAGGAGAAGCTCAAGGCCGCATCGTCGAAGATGGCCGAGCACCTGTACAAGCAGACCGCGTCCGAAGGCGGCGGCGATGGTCCTACGGATCCGGGAGCTGGAGCATCTGGATCGGGGGGGCCCTCCGGCTCCGGCGAGAAGAAGGACGAAAACGTCATCGACGCCGACTGGTCGGAAGCCAACTGATTCGAACGACCTCGGGGACGGGCGGACCGGGTTCGTCCGTCCCCGTCTCATGCTAGACGACTCTGGTTGGCTGACTCGTCTTCCGATGGTCGCCCGGCGCTTCGGTTTGCGGCCATGGCCGGGCTCACCGCGGCCACTCTCCTGAGCGAGCTGGCCTACACGCGGATCGCATCCATCGCATACTTTCCGCACGTCGCCTTTCTCATCTTGTCGACTGCGCTCCTGGGCACCGGAGCGGCTGCGGCCTGGCAGAGCCGACGACCCATCGGCGACGACCGCCCGGCCGATGAACACACGGGCATGCTGATGGCCGGTGGTGGACTGACCTTCCTCATCGCTCACGTCATCGTTCAGCGACTGAAAGCCGAGCCCTTGGCCGTCGCGAGCTCCACCTTCGAGGTCGCTCGCCTCGGGGTGGCCTTCATCGTCCTCGCCGTGCCCTTCTGCTTCAGCGGTGCCGCCGTCTCGCGGCTGCTTTCGGCCCGCGAGGGCGAGGGCTTTCGCATGTACGCCGCCGACCTCTTCGGGGCCGGCGTTGGCTGTGCGCTCGCAGTGCCCGCCATGAACGTCGTGGGACCGCGGGGGGCGCTCATGCTCGGGGCGGCGGCCGCCCTCGCAGCGAGCGCGCTCCTGCTCCCGAGACCGCGAGCTTGGGTGGTTTCCGGTCTGGCCGCGGTTTTCACGCTCAGCTCACCTTGGGCCGACTCCCTGCTGCCGCAGTACATCTCTGAGGCGAAGACGACCTCGCGAGGTCAGCCGTTCGGGCCCATCTTGGCCGGCCCGCTCACCATCTCCACCGTCGAGTCGGCTCATCCTCGCATTGACGAAGTGCGATTCAGTCGCGAAGTCCATCGCCTTCTCTTCGACGCCGGACTCGCGGCCGTGCGCGTCCCCGTCCGTCCGACTAAGAGCGCCCACGACGCCACCCTGCCCTACGAGCTGCGCCCCGACGCGCCGACGCTGATCATCGGCGCGGGCGCGGGGTGGGAGGTCGCCGAAGCTCTTCACTTCGGTCGAGGACCGGTCGATGCCGTCGAGATCCATCCCCACGTCGCCGGCTTCGCGCCGCGCGAGCTCCAGCGCAGCCCGCGCGTCACCTGGCACCTCGAGGACGGCCGCACCTTCTTGGAGCGAGTTCCGCGAGGCACCTACGGAAGCATCGTCATGATTCACACGATCTCGAACGCCGCGAGCGCCTCGGGTGCGTTGAACCTGTCGGAAAGCTACTTGATGACTCTGGAAGCGGCGCAGGCGCTCGTCCGCGTCCTCGCCGACGACGGGGTCCTCCTCGTGACGCGACCGGTGGCTCAGCTCCCGCGGTTCGTGGCAACCCTCGTCGCCGCCACGCGCTCCGTCGAAGATCGTTTGTTCGTCTGGTCGGAGGGCGCCCAGAGCTCAGGGTTCTACGGCGGTGTTCTGTTCTCGAAGCAGCCCTTCACGCCGGAGGAGCGACGGCGTGTCGAGGAGCGCCTGCGAACTCGAGGCCTCCTCCTGCTCCACGGACCCGAGCTCCCGGCGCGGGAGCCGGCGCTGGCGGCCGGGCTCGGGCGAGGCCCGCGGGGCGCCGACCGCCAGCTCCTGGTCCCGGCGACCGACGACCGCCCGTTCTTCAACCAGCGGATCGCGTTTTCCGACCTGCGTCCGCGCGACTTCGCCCGGTCATTCGGGTCGGGGGGCCGAGCGCGCATGGCGCTGGAGGACACGCCGCTCGCCGAAACGTCGGCCGTGGTCGTCCTGCTCGAGGTCCTCGTCGTGGGCGCGTTCGTCGTGTTGCTCCCGTTTTGGGCCTCCGGCCCGCGAAGAAGACGAGAGCAGGGCTCGGCCCCGGCCGTCCTCGCCCACCTGGCGTACTACCCGGCCTTGGGCATTGGGTTCATGCTCGTCGAGATCTCCCTCATCCAGCAGCTCGGGCTGCTCAGCGGCGTCCCGACGCGCACGCTCGCGATCGTCGTGGGGGGCATCCTGCTCGGTGCGGGGCTCGGGTCGGCCTGGGCGGAACGGGCCACTCGACCGCGACGCCGCCTGGTCGCAGCGGCGCTTGCCGTCGCGGCGTGGGCCGTGCTCGGCGCGGAGCTGGTCCACGCGGTCCTCGGCGCCCCCCTCGCCGTGCGACTATCCTTCGAATTCCTCGTGTCGTTTGCCCTCGGGGTGGCGCTGGGCCAGCCCTTTCCCCTAGGGCTCGCCCAGACCCGGACCTTCGGGGCCCGGTGGGCAGCTTGGGCGTTCGGTCTCAATGCGGTCGCCTCGGTCGGCGCCACGGTGATGGCGCTGATCCTCGCGACCGAACTCGGCTTCTTCGGGGTCTCCGTCGTCGCCGCGGGATGCTACGTCGTCGCCGCCGCCGCACACGCGCGTCTCGCGGTTTGAATTGGCCCCGACGAGGTCGGGTGATAACTTTTTTACGTGCGTTCGAAATTGCCGGTCCTCCAAAACGCCGACGGGCGCCCCGCCGGGCCCCTCGAGCGAGGCAAGCCGCCCTGGCTCAAGGTCAAGGCCCCGGGTGGGCCCCGATACGCGGGCCTCAAACAGCGGGCCCGACGGCTGAAACTGGCCACCGTTTGTGAAGAGGCTCGGTGTCCCAACATCGGCGAGTGCTGGAGCATCGGAACCGGCACCTTCATGTTGATGGGCGACACCTGCACCCGCGGCTGTCGGTTCTGCGCGATCAACACCGCGAAACGGCCGCCCGCGGTGGACCCCGAGGAGCCCCGCAACATCGCCGAAGCCGTCGCCGAGATGGGCCTCAGCTACGTCGTCCTGACTTCGGTGAACCGCGACGAGCTCCCCGATGGCGGGGCGGGGCACCTTGCAGCCTGCCTGCGGGCAATCAAAGACGAGAGCCCCGACGTTCTCCTCGAAATGCTCATCCCCGACTTCATGGGGGACTTCGATGCTCTCCGCCTCGTCGTCGACAGTCCGATCGCCGTCTTGGCCCACAACGTCGAGACGGTCGAACGGCTGACCCCCAGCGTGCGCGACCCCCGCGCGAGCTATCGGCAGAGTCTGGAAGTCCTGGCGATGGCCAAAAAGATGCGCCCCGAGGTGCTCACGAAGACGTCCTTGATGGTCGGTCTCGGCGAGACCGCCGAGGAAGTCGAGCAGGCCATCGACGACGCTCGCGCGGTCGACGTCGACATCATCACCTTCGGACAGTATTTGCGGCCCACGCACAAGCATCTGCCGGTGGTCGAGTTCATCCATCCGAAGACCTTCGAACGGTACGCCGAGAAGGCCCGCGAGCTCGGCTTCGGCTACGTCGCCAGCGGCCCCCTCGTCCGCTCCTCCTACCGCGCCGGCGAGCTCTTCATCGAGAAGACCCTCCGCGCCAAGGCTTCCTGATTCCTGCGGCTCGCGTTCCCGGTGGAGGTCCGCTCAGTACAGGCGTTCGACGCGGGCGCCGGAGTAGTAGTGGGCGAGGATTTGGCGGAAGTCTTGCTGGGCTTCGGCCCGGCCGATGGCGCCGATCTGGCACATCCCGACCCCGTGGCCCCAGCCTCCGCCGGTGAACTCGACGCGCTCGAGCGAGCCGTCGGCTCCGCGTACGTGGTCGATGACGAACATGCCGCTGTTCAGGTTTCCGAAGCGGCGACGGACGGGAAGCTCGCGGAGGACCTCGGTGCTCTTCGCGTCGCCGTGGATACGGAGGCCGGTGACGCGGCCGCCGGGACCGCGACCCAAGATCTCGAGCCGCTTCACGGAGCCGACGCCGAGGGAGCTGACCAACCCGTCGATCTCTTCCTTCGAGTACGAGACCTTCCAGCGGTACTTGTCGGGCCGAACGAAGCTGCTGCGCGACTCGAAGGTCGGCGGGTACGACTCGAGCCACGCACGAATATTGTCTTCGTCGAGCCCGCGAGCGAACGCCGACAGGGCAGGGTCGGCGGTGCTCCCGTCGAGGCGACCCCGTAGACTCTTCGACGGCGGCTGATCCCAGACTACGTCATTGTTCTCGGAAAAACCGCCGCACGTGGAGCTGTACACCGACCGGACCAGCTTCAGCGGTGTTCCGTTCCCGCCGCGGACGGCCAGGAGACCCCGGGTTGACGCCACCGCGGTCGACGTCTTGTCCTGCTCCTGCCCCACGCCCCTATAGACCTGGCAGTGCTGCTCCGAGCACAGGAAGAAGGGCTCGTCGAAGTGACGGTGTCCGAGCTTGGCAAACACGGCTCCTCGGGCGGTGACGGCCTGGGCCTTGAGCGCCTCCTCGGGCGCGTTGGCGAAGATCTCGGCGGGAACCAGTCCGGCGAGCATGCGCTCCGTACCGATGGAATTCACCAGGCTCATCCCCCCGAAGCGGTCGCACACGGCGTACAGATGGCCGGCGAAGGTGCCGTGCTGTTCACTCGTGAGCGCGTGGCCGCGAGCGCCGGAGACGCAGACGGCTCCGCTGGCCACCGCCCGGCGCTTCCCCGCACCGTCGAACACCTGGATGCGCCCTCGAGGAAGCTCGGCCAGCTCGACTTCGACCGACGGGGCAAGCTGGTCGCGCTCGAATAGGCGTAGCGCCAACGCATCCGCTTCCTCCCGGGAATCGAACCCCCCGACCGCAATCCGGCGCTCTCGAGTGTCGAGAACCGTCCCGGCCAAAGCGACGACCACGCCTCGCTCGAACACGCGCGTGCGCCGGGCGCGCTGCTCCCAGCGGGCCCGCCTGGCATCGAAATCCGCGTCGTCGCGGATCGGCCCTCGGTCGACGATCACCCAATGCTCGACCCGACCTGGACTCGACGACTCGGCGACGAGCCGGGCACCGTTTTGTAGATAGAGGTTCTTCGGTAGGCCCGCTTCGTCGAAGCTTAGCCGCAGAGGCCGGTCCGAGCGGACGTCGAGCTCGGCGAGCCGGCGGGCGATCCCGATTGAGACCCGAGGCTCGCCTTGGTGGAAGCGCAGCCGTTTCTGAAAGAGTTCCTCGGTCGAGAGCGGGACGAAGGTCGGGTACAGCGGCTCGGATCGGACGCGCGACGGCAGAGCCGGGGCGGCCGCCAGACCCGCGGCCCCGACGAGGAGCTGGCGTCGGGACCAACCCATGCGCCCCCGACGCTAGACTAGCGCTTGGAGAACTGGAAGCGCTTGCGGGCGCCGGGCCGACCGTACTTTTTAC
>CAYYOT010000056.1:0-32640 GCA_964473255.1 uncultured Myxococcales bacterium
CAATCTATCGGGTTTTCAGTCGATGCCATTGCTCCGCCAGGCTGAAGCGGCCGAAGAATGAGAACAGGCCGAACGGCGAACGAGTGAGGAGCAAGCCGAGCAGAACGCCGATCATGCTGAGACCTACTGCGACCATGATGATCACGGGACCGAGCAGCGAGTTGAACTGGGCGATGAGGATCATCGTAATGAGCGCAATGCCCACGGAGAGTGCGGTCGTGAGAAAGCCGAAGCTTTCGTCCATCTCCTCGTTTTCACCGGTGTACTTCATGCCGTAGCCGGGCGGCAGACCTTCACGGTAGTCGGCCAGATAACTTTGAACCCGGCCCAGGAGCTCTTGGGTATTGACCCCCGGCGAGCCGTCCGCCTCGACGGTGATGACCCGCTCCAGGTCGAGCCGAGTGATGGACCCAAAACCACTGGCCAGCTTCAGATCGGCGACGGCGACCAAGGGAATCTGCACGTCTTCGTTGACGATCGTCAGGTCGCGCAGAACGTCGAGCGAGTCGCGGTCCTCCTTCTTCAGTCGAACGGTGATATCGTATTCCTTTTCGCCCGTCCGCCACGTGCTCGCCTCCGCCCCCTGAATGGCGGTGCGGACGGTGTTGGCGATCATGAAGGTGTCGAGCCCGAACTGAGCGGCACGGTCGCGGTCGATGTTGACCTGCATCTCGGGCCGACCCGAGTCGAGATTATCGCGAACGTCGACGAGGCCGGCGAGCTCTCCGCCCTGTACGCCCTTGCGCAAGAGCGCTTTCACCTCCTCGGCGATGCGAACGATGTCGGCAAAGGAAGGCCCGCTGATCTCGATGTTCACCGGCGCACCGGTCGGCGGTCCCTGACTGTCTTTCTCGATCTTGATCTCGATGCCCGGGATGCCCTGAAGACCATCGCGAACCCGAGCCAGCGTCTCGGTGCTGGCTTCATTTCGGTCTTCGAAGTCGACCAGGTTCATCGTCACCGAGCCTTCTTCGGCCGCCTCCGACCCGCCGCCGAACTCGGAATCCCCCCCGATACCGACGTTCACGAGCTGGTTCTTGATGTTTTCCTGGGTCTGGGGACTGGCGACGAATAGCTCTTCCAGTCGTTCTTGAATGATCGTTGCGACCTCGTTCGTCGTGTCGACATTCTGACCGATGGGCCCGGTCGCCACGACCTTGATCTGGTTGGGATCCGTGTCGGGAAAGAACTCGACGACAGTTGGGGCCACGACGCACATGACCACGATCGACATAAGCACCCACACCACCCAGGACCCCATTCATGAGCTTGGCCCGGTTATCGGTGAGAATGAGTCGGCTCCGATTACGGAAGATGGCGGCGCCCAAGAATCCCACGACTACGACCAGAAGGGGCATGGTCAAGAGCTGCGCCATGGTCAGAAGGTCGAGCGAACGCGGGCTCAAGTACATGATGCCCAAGAGCAGCGCCGTACCAGCAAGACCGAGAGCTCCCAGCTTCACGCTCGTCATGCCACCGAGCGCGACCACTTCGAGCGTGTGGACGATGATGGCGAGAACTCCCACCGCGAAGAGGATGCCCGCCGGGACCAAGAGCACTCCAGCCGCGGGCATACCGACCGCGGCCGCGGCGAGGCCACCCAGGACCAGGCCGGCGAACCCGACGGTGAACGAAACCAGTCCGAGCGCGTTCCGCAGCATCGCTCGCGGCGGGGTGTAGTCACGCTCCAGCATGAGGGACAAGAAGGACCGATAGGCAGAAATCAGCCGAGGAAGACCCTTCTTAACGAAACCATCAGCAACCGGTTTCAGTACGAAACGATGGAGGACCATGATGGCGATGGTCGAACCTACGAGCACGGCGAGCATGACTGGATTCGTGAGACCGATCATCGCCGCAACGGCAGCCACGAGCAGCCACCCGGCCCACCGGATGACCCGCGGAGCGGGTGCATCCTCGTCGACGCCCTCGACCTTCACGAAGTACCCGGTGATTACCGGATTGATGACCAAAGCCACGAAGAGTGACGCGGTCAACGTCACGATCAGCGTGCGCGGCATGTAGCCCATGAACTTCCCGATGATTCCTGGCCAGAAGAGCATGGGGATGAAAGCGGCCACCGTCGTTGCGGTCGAGGCGACGACCGCGCCGCCAACTTCGCTCGTGGCCAGGCGTGCCGAATCCCAGCGATCATGGCCCTCTTCTCGGTAGCGATAGATGTTCTCGACGATCACGATCGCGTTGTCGACGAGCATGCCCAAGGCAATGATCAGGCTGAAAAGAATGACGAAGTTGAGGGTCTCGCCCAGAGCCATGAAAATGATGAAGGACACAAACATCGACAGCGGAATCGCAATACCCACCAGAATGCTGGTACGAACTCCCAAGAAAAAGAGCAGGACGGCTACGACGAAGACGAGACCGCTGAGGATGTTGTTCTCCAGGTCCTTGACCAGGTTTCGTACTTCCTCGCTCTGGTCGCCGGTGATGAGGATCTCCGTGCCGTTGGGAAAAGGATACCGCTCGATGAGCTCTTCGACCTCGGACGAAACCTGAAGAATGTTCTCGCCGCTTCGCTTCTTCACGTTCAGCGAAATGACCTGACGGTAGTTTTTATCGTCGATCGGAAAGAGATCGCCGGCATCGTCCTCGTCACGGATTCGTTTGAGCCGAGCGTAGCTCTCCACGTCTTTGAATCCGAAGGTGACCGAGGCAACGTCGCGAACATAGACCGGCTGCCCCCCGGGGGCCTTCAGCACGAGATCCTCGATTTCGACAGGTCTTTCGAACTGACCATCGACCCGGATGAGGTAGTTCATCCGGTCGACGTCGATCTTTCCGCCGGGAAGGTTCGTGTTCTCGGCGCGGATGGTATCGACGACGTCATCGAACGCCAGGCCGTACCCTTGAAGGGTGGCCAGATCGACGTCGACCTGCACCTCGCGCTCGAGTCCTCCTACCAGGTCGACGCTGAGCACGGCGGCGATCGCCTCCAGCTCATCTTGCAGATCTTCGGCCACGTCCTTGAGCTGCGAGAGCGGATAGTCCGCAGCCAGATTGATGTTCATGATCGGGAACTCGGAGAAGTCGATCTCGTTGATCAGCGGCTCTTCGACATCCTCCGGCAGATCGGGCTTGGCCAGATCGACTTTATCTCGAACCTTCTGCGTTGCTTCGTCGACGTTCACGTCGGGAGTGAACTCCACGACGATGGATGAAACGCCTTCGACCGAAGTCGAACGGATCTCATCGATACCGTTGATGGCTTGAACTTCCTGCTCGATGACCTGCGTGATCAGATTCTCGACGTCACTCGGACTGGCACCAGGATAGATGGTGGTAATGACGATGATCGGGATCTCGAAGGACGGGTTCGACTCTTTGGGCAAGGTGACGTAGGCACCGATCCCGCCCAAGGTAATGAGGGCCGTGAGAACCGCGGTCGTCGTACGGTACTTGATGGAGAGGTCGGTGACTTTCACGCCTACTCCAGCCTACTCGAGTTGGGCCGAAGTCGTCGGTTCGACTTCGACCAAGTCGCCGGAGGCCAGGCTCGTGTGACCGAGCACGATGACTTCGTCGTTCTCCTGGATCCCGTCCAAAATCACGACCCGGCCGCGGGAGCGTGCCCCCAGAACCACCCGTCGCCGCTCCGCCGTGGTTAGCTGACCATCACGATTGACGACGAACAGGCTGTCACCCTCGTTGTCGTGCAGGACGGCGGTTTGGGGAACCGCCAGAGCACCCTCGGTCTGGGTCCGGTCGAGGAGTATGCGCGCCACCATCTCCGGCTTGAGACTCCCATCGGGGTTGTCGAGCTCGACCTCGACGGTGAACGTCCGACTTGCGGCATCGATCACCGAGGACACGAAAGTGACCGGACCTTCTCTAGGTGCGAGCCCGTAGGCGTTGAAGCGCACCGTGGCCTGCCGGCCACGCTCGATGTCCGGAGCATAGCGCTCCGGCACTCCACCCTTCACCTTGACCGTAGACGCGTCGACCACGCGTACGACCGGCGTTCCCGGGGCGACCTGCTCGCCCTGATCGATGAACTTGTCTTCCACGACGCCGCCGAAAGGCGTGACCACCGAGGCGAGGCGGACCTGCTCTCGCATCTGGGTCACCATGGCCTCGGCCTGAGCGAGATTGGCTTCGGCTTGATGAAGCTCGGCCACGATCTGCTCGAACTCGAGCGGCGAGATCACTTCCTGATCGAAGAGCGGCTTTCGACGCTTGTAGCTGTCCTCGGCGAGTTTGAGCGAAGCCTGCGCGACCTTGAGACCGGCGCGGGCCTGCGCCAGCTGCGATCGAGCAAGCTCGGCATCGATGCTAGCCAGAACTTCGCCCTTCTCGACGCGGCTGCCAAGTTCCACGACCTTGACCAGCGTCCCGCTGGCCCGAGCCGACAGCGTCACGTCGTTGCGCGTGGTGACGGTTGCGCTCACTTCGACCTGTTCGACGAAGGTCTCCCCCTCCGCGATGATGGTCCGTACCTGCTGTCCGCGGGTGGTCGATGTAGCCGACGGAGCGTCGTCGGGCGGGGGCGCCTCCGTCGCGGCGGGAGCCGAACATCCGCCCGCAACGAAGCTGAGGACGACGAGGGCCCAGGGCCGGCTACGGTGGATGGTCATCGATTCTCCTCCTCCTCTTTGCCGTCGTCGAGCGGCGTGGGGTCGAGAGCGTCCAGGTCCACGAGCGGCGGCTGGCCGACCGCAACCATGTACTGCACTTCGGCGAGTCGGTAGTCGTAGACCGACTGCAGGTAGTTCAGGCGACTGTTGTCGAGCTGCTCGTTCGCATCGCGGAGGAGGACCTGGTCTCCCGCACCCTGCTCGACGCGGATGCGTGCGTGCTCGTAGTTGAGCTCCGCATTCTGAACGTTCTGGTCCTGGCTCTCGAGCTGCTCGAGATTCGACCGCAAGGTGCGTAGGGACCGTGAGACCTCGGTCTTGATCCGCTGGGTGAGCTCCAGGAGCTGAGATCTGGCCTGCCGGGTTGCGGCCTTCTTCTGCTCGAGCTGCGACATGGTGCCAAAGCCATTGAAGAGCTTCCAGTTCAGGCGGACGCCGGCTCGAATGTCCGGGCCCCAGTAGGAGCTATCGAAGAAGTCGAGCGTTTCACCCTGGAAGTTCAGCGGGTCGTTCGAGACCTCACCGGCACCCGCCCGAGGGTCTTCCTCGGCGACGACCACCGTCCGGTTCGAAGGCACCTGACCGACCAGCGCGAGCGTGAAGAACGCGTCGATAACCGGCAGGAACTCGGCGTACGTCACGCCTTCATCTACCTCGCGGAGATCGACCTGGAGCTGGGCCGCCCGGAAGTCGGGACGTGAGTCAGCCGCGATCCCGAGGGCCTCGTCCATGGTTATCACGGGCAGCTCTCCGGCCTTTGGCCGAATCAGAGGGTCGCTGGGGACGATATCGTCTTCGTAGCTCAGGCCGAGCTCGAGCTTCAGGAGGTCGAGCGCATCGCGGGCATCATTTTCGGCGCGGATCCGGACGGCCTCGGCATTGGCGAGACGAACCTGCGTGGACAGGAGCTGAATCTGGGGACGCGTTCCCTGTTGGACTCGAGCTTGGGTTTCTTCGACCTCGTTTCGGGCACGGGTCTCGCTGCGTCGGAAGATGTCGACCTGGTCGCGCGTCAGGATCACTCGGTAGTACGCTTCGACGACGCTCCGCACGGTGTTCCGCGCGGAATCTCGAAACGCCGCCCGCTGCTGTTCCCGGAGCTTTTTGGCGCCGCCCAAGGAGACGAACGCTCGGTGGTCGTAGATGAGCTGAGTCGCGGTGAGATCGAAGCGAAAGCTGTTGTCGATGAGGAACGGGTTGTCCGAGGGGTTGACCTCGCCGCCAGCGTCGGTGAACGCAACCGCTTGGTTCGTCGCCCGCTGTTCCACGAACTCCTGAAATCCGAGCTCCGGCTGACCCGCCGCCACGCGCCGCTCGTTCTCGGTCAGATAGGCACCAGCGTCTCCAAAGCCTCCGCCGAACAGATCACCGGCGGCCGAACCCGCGAATGGATTGAGCTGCTCGAGCTGCCGGGTATAGCTGGCCGAGCCGTCGATCCGCGGATAGATCTCCGACCACGCCTCCCGCACCTGCTGGTCGGCCGTGCGAACGTCGAGCCGAGACCGGTTGAGGGCGAAGTTGCGAGCGATCGCGATCTCGACGGCCTCGGCCAACGAAACGCGCAGCGTCGATGGCGGGGTCGCCTCGATGACCGAGGCAGCGCCCTCTTCGGCGTCGACCTGGGCCGAGCCTTCGACCGGCGCACAACAGAGTGCGCCGATCCCCATCCAGGCTCCGATGCGAGCTAGGCGAAGCGAAAAGCAGTTCAGGTTCATGGAAGATGCCTCGGGTCGCGGATCCGTAGGTCCAACGGCCGACTCGGCCGTCGTGCAACCGAGTTCGACGCCCCTTACAGGCGCCGAGGGCGGTCTATTCCGAGAAAATGACGCCATGCAACCCTCGATCCGGTAGTGCGTCGAGCAGGCCTCAAGGGCTCATCACCGTGGACCGACCGCGCCCATGAGGCTGGACATGAACATAAGTTCAGCATATCTGTCCACCGTGTGAGGACGGTGCACAATCCGCGAAATCGATTCGCGCCCCTCGAACTCGTCCATGACGAGCCCGGGCTCGAACCCGTCGTCGATCTTCGGGTGGCTCGCGACGCGTCACGTACGATCGTCAGCAAGAACGACAGCCCCGACGTCGGCTTCGACCACTCGGTCAATCCGTACCGCGGGTGCTTTCATGGCTGCAGCTACTGTTACGCCCGGCCAACCCACGAGTTCCTCGACCTCGGCGCCGGCACCGACTTCGAGCGAAGGCTCCTGTTCAAAGCGAACGCAGCCGAGCTCTTGAAGCAGAAGCTTCTTCACCCGAGCTGGCAGGGTCAGCTCTTGGCCTTCTCCGGGATCACCGACTGCTACCAGCCTCTGGAAGCAGAGTTCGGGCTAACGCGCGCCTGTCTCGAGGTCTGCCGCGATTTTCGAAACCCGGTCGGCATCGTGACCAAAGGCACGCTGATCACCCGTGACCTTGCGCTGCTGCAGGAACTCCACGAGGTCACACACCTCAGCGTTCATGTCTCGATCCCCATCTGGGACCAGGAGCGGGCCCGCGCGGTCGAACCGTACGTCGCCTCTCCCGAACGACGCATGCGCACGCTGGAGACGCTGGCGGCGGCGGGCCTCCACGTCGCGCTGAACGTGGCCCCCTTCATCCCGGGTTTGAGCGAACACAACTTGGAGGAGCTCATTCGAAGGGCGGCCGACGCTGGCGCGGTCAGCGTCGGCACCATCTTGCTGCGTCTTCCCGGCAACGTCGCCCGCGTTTTCGAAGACGCGATCCGCCTACGACTACCGCTGACCGCGGACAAGATCTTGGCTCGGATCCGGGAAGCGCGCGGCGGAAAGCTGAACGACCCTCGCTTTGGAAAGCGCATGCGCGGCGAAGGCCCCTACGCCCGCGCCGTCCTATCGATGATCGACCGCTTGGTGAAGAAGCACCTGGGCGATCGTCCGGACCGAGCGATGCCGCTCACACCCTCGACGTTTCGGCGGCCGACCAGCGACCACCCTCAGTTGAGCTTGTTCGGTTCCAACGACGACTCGGCGCAGCGTTGACCAAGCCCCTCGGACCGCCTAGTCGAAGTGCGCATGATGCGCGTGATCGTGGCCAGCCTGGCTGCACTGGGGTTTGCTTGTGCAGACGACGGGGGGAACAGCGTCAATGGCAGCACCGGCCGTCCCGACGCTGCCGCTCCGGACGCCGAGCTCTCGCTGCCCGATGCCGGGCTGCCGGACGTCGGACCACCGGATGCCCTTGGCATGCCCGATGTCGGCGGCGGTGCTCCCGACGCTCGACCGGGCATCGACCGCATCGATCCTGGCCCGGCGAAGCCCGTGACCTTAGCCGATGTGACGGAGGAGCCCACGCCTCAGCTGTCGTGGCTGCGGGCGGTCGTGACTGCCGGCAGCGACCCCTACGGCTTCGACTTTCTCCGCGGCAGCATGACCGCACCACAACCGGGTGAGGACGACCGCGGGGTCAGCTGGTTCACGACCACCTTCAATCCCGACGGCTCGGTCCCGCTGCTGCGAACGGAAGGCGTCGTCGTCTACCTGGCTTCGAGCTTCGAGCTCGAAGAGCCGCAGAACCTGATCTTCGCGCTCGATGGATTCGAGCTCAACGTGGATGGCCGCGTGCTTCCCTCGGACCCGTATCGGTCCGGTCGCCATCGCCACGGCGTCCACCTCGCGGCGGGCCGCCACGAGCTCGTCGCTCGCGGCGACTATACGCGCGGCGCCCCCCGCATCCGATTCTGGGAATCGAATACGCCCGTCTTCTTCAATGGGAGCGACATCACGCGACCCGACATCCTGAGCGAAAGGGAGGACCAGCTCTACTTCGGGATCCACGTGGCCAATGTGTCGGGGGAGCCCTTGGTCGGCTGGGAGGCCCGCGTGCTCGAAAGCGACGCCTACTATCCCTCATCGATCGAGACCGCCCCCATCCCCGCAGGCGCCTCCACGCAGGTGGCGTTCCTGCTGTACCCGAAGCCTGGTCTCGCGGCGGGCACCACGGCGACGGTCACGCTGTCTTTGGAAGGTCCCGCAGCCGAGGTCGGTTACGCCGCAGAATTCGGCATCCCCGTAGTCGATGGAACCTCCGCCTACCGCCGGACGTTCCTGTCGGACATGGACGGCTCGGCGCAATACTACGGCGTGGTCGCTCCCCTCGACTTCGATACCGGCACCGAGTACGCGCTGGCGCTCAGTCTCCACGGCGCGGCGGTCGAGGCCATCGGGCAGGCTCGGGCCTATGGAGCGAAAGACTGGATGTACATCATCGCGCCGACCAATCGGCGACCCTTCGGATTCGACTGGCAAGACTGGGGCCGGCTCGACGCGCTCGAGTCGCTAGCCGACGCCCAGAGCACGTTTCGGATCGATCCCGAGCAGATCCACATCACCGGCCACTCCATGGGCGGCCACGGCACGTGGCACATCGGCGTTCTTCACCCCGATCGCTTCGCGGTAACCGGCCCGAGCGCCGGCTGGCCGAGCTATTCCACCTATGGAGGTCTACCGCAGGTGCCCGACGCCTACGCCCGCGCCCGAGCCGCCAGCGAGACCATCGAGTACAAGGACAACTTCGCGGACCGCCCGGTCTACATCGTGCACGGGACCGCGGACAATAACGTGCCCCTCTCCCAAGCCCAGCTGATGATCTCGGAGCTGGAAAGCGTAACCGAAGATCTGAGTTTCCACTTCGAGCAGGGCGCCGGCCACTGGTGGGACGGCTACCCCGAGCCGGGCGCGGCATGCGTGGACTGGCCCCCCATGTTCGAGACCATGCGCGAGCGGCGACGAGAAGAGATGCCGCTGAACTTCGCCTACACGACGCCGGCGCCGTTCGTGAACGACACTTTCGGCTTCCTGCGGATCCGCGCCGCCGAGGACCCCTACCAAGACGTTAGCGTGAACGTCACCACGGAAGGCTCTCGCACGGTGGTCACGACCATCAACGCCCGGGCCCTCGAACTCGACGGCGACGCACTCCTCTCGGTGGGCGTTACGGAGGCCATCGTGAACGGCGAGACGTTGCCCGTCGATGGTGGTCCGATCATCGTCGGTGAATCGATCAAGGGCCCGGGACAGCACGGTCCATTCAAGGAAGTCTTCTTCCGACCGCTCTGCTACATCTATCCCGATGACGACGACGGGGCTCGCGGGCTGGCCAACAACCTCGTCGCCGAGTGGGCGGTCATCGGCAACGGCCGGGCGTGCGCTCTACCCTTCTCCCGCCGAGACGAAGCCGCCGACATGAATCGGATCTATGTCGGCGTCGAGTCCGACATGTTGACCATTCCGGAGGCCATCCCCTTCGAGTGGACGGCGGAGCGCGTCGAGATCGACGGGCGCGTGTCCACCGCCGACGATACGCTCCTGGTGTTCGTCTACCCGGATGGTGAGCGACTCAATGGCGTCATCTTCGCTACCGAAGGCGGCGAGTGGCTGGCCCGCATCCTCGGGATCTTCAACGGGCGCTCAGCCTTCCCCGACTGGTTCACGTGGGACTTCCGTCGTGGTGAGAACCGTATCTACTACGGCCGCTCCGGCTTCTTCGATCCCGACTTCGCGTACGACCCCGCTCTCGAGCGATGAGCGCTCCGGGCCTTCGGCTTCGGCGGTCGAAGAGTCAGGCTCGTCCGGATCTCGCTCCGGTGGGCCCCGCGGCATAGGTTCGTCGGGTTCTTCTTCGTCCGGTGCCCCGTCCGGGTCGTCCTCCGGGGGCCCCTGCCCGTCCGGCCCGTCAGGATCTGGCTCGGGCGGTCCTTGCTCGACATCGACCGGCTCGACGCAGCGACGCCCTTCGATCGGCGTGGCGCCGATCGGTGGAAGGAACATCAGAAGTAGGTACGTGACAAGTGTTCGAAGTCTCATGGTGAAGCCTCCGGTTCGAGGTCGTACAACGTGGCAGCGGACCAGCCGACCGATGGTTGTTCCTGCTGTTCGAAGTAGCTGTAGAGCCGCACCGTTCGGACGTTCGAAGGAATCAAGAAGTCATACTTGAACGACGTATCGACCTCGTTCGGCTCGATCTCGTTATCGAGCTCGACGTCGTACGCGGGTACGACTTTCGGCCACCGAACCGCTGTCTCGCCCGCTCGAATCAGTGGATCGCCGTCCGCCATCCGGCGGAGGAGCTTGTCGTGCAGTGGCAGGACCTGCTGAATGCGAATGAGGGCACGGGTAAGGTCGATGCGTTGGTTGCCTTTGTTCTCGAACCGAACCGATAGCCCCACCCACGTCCAATCCTCGTGGAGCTGACGGTGGGTCACGCTGTGAGCGATGTTCGCGCGATCGTTTCCTTCGCCGCGCAGCAAGAACCAGACCGCGGCAGCCAAGATCGCGATCGTCGTTGCAGTAGACTGGACGATTGAAACGCAGGTCTCGGCCCGCTTCAATTTGTCGACGCCCATACCGCTCATGCTAACCAGAAGCGTTGGGCCCCAACCAACGGCCCCAGCCCAATGACCTGGACGTAGAGACGAAAACACGTCTTTTGTGTCCACACGTCCCGGTTGGAGATCCGGCGTCGGACTTCGACGATGATCGGCCCCGAGGGCCTACATCGGCGCATTGACGCTTCCGCAGGTCGTGTCCGAGGGTTAGGCATGCGCGGCGCGTCCAAAGCGATCGTCGGCCTCTTGGTCGTCGGCCCCTTCGTCGTCGGCCTGGTTGGGTGCGGAGCCGACATCGGGCAGCCGGGTCGGGTCGGCCAGCCGGACGCGTCGGACCGTCTCGATGGCGCGGGCGGTCGAGACGGCCTTCCCGACGCCGACCCCCAGGCCACCGGCGACGCCGACGCCCGGCCCGATGCGTCATCCGAGGCCGACGCTTCCGGCCGCGCCGACGCTGCGAGCCGAGCGGACGCGACGAGGCCGGGAGACCAACCGGATGCCGGCGAGGCCGTGGATGCCGGGGTCATGACTCCCTTCGTCGAACGAGACGGCTACGTCGTCATGGAAATGGAGTCGGCCGCCATCCCTGCCGGGCACGACTGGGTCGAGGAGTCCGACCTCGTCGGTCATACCGGCAGCAGCTATTATCGCTTCGTTGGTAACGGCGTATGTAATGGCCCGGCCCGGAGTCCGCTGACCTATGACTTCGAGGTGACGCGGGATGCTACCTATCGCCTCCACCTTCGGGCGGCGCGCTACTGGCACTGCGTGAAGGGCCAGCCCCACAACAACAACCGCTGCGAGGAGAACGACCGAACCTGTACCAGCCTCGGGATCCCCAACGGCAACGACTGCTCCGAGCCCGATCAGTGCATTCGGACGGACATCTCCAACGACGCATTCGTTCACATCGAAGATGCGATGGGCGACTACGTCCCCTTCAACAACCAGCCCGGAGGCTCAATCGGTAAGGGAATCAAGCTCTTCGGAGGCGGCAACGACAGCTGGGCCTGGACGACGAAGAATGCCCTCGACACGAACCACAAGAAGTGGGCGGCCGAATGGTCGCTCGAGGCCGGCCGCTACACGCTCGTCATCCAGGGCCGGTCCAAGGACTTCCGCATCGACCGCCTCCTCCTGTTCGACGTCGATACGGGCTCAACCCGTGACGCGCATCAGCGCTCCGAAACCCGCCGCTAGCCGACTTACAGCAGAAGGTCATAGCGGAACTGGATTTTGAGGGTGGTTTCGAAGCGGTGGCGCTCGTCGTCGCCGTAGTCCCGCTGATAGCGACTGACCAAGAAGAGATCGCTCCCGGGGAAGTAGCGCCAACGAAGGCGGAAGAGGCCCGTCGCAACCTCGGCCACCGTATTCAGCTGAAAGATGAAGTCCGTCTGGAAGGTGGTCGTTGGGGCAACACGGAGTTTGGAGTTCACGGTCACCACGTCCTCGGAAAAGCCGTCGTCGAAGCGAACGAAGGAAAGCACGACGTCGGCGTCCAAACGGACGATGGGTCCGAGCGAAATCGCGCCGGCCATGGTCGGACCGTGACGAAAACCGCCAAAGAACGCGTCATCGAAGTCCCACGTGAGGGAGGCAAACGGGTTTCGCACCGACGGAGAGTTGACGCCGACCCGTGCCTGGGCTCCCCGATATCGCCCCGGCTCCACCGGACGCTCGCCCAGCAGGTCGAACTCCTCTTCCACGACGTCTTCCGCATAGCTGACGCGACCGGCCGCCTGCCAACCGGACCGCCACCGAAGCTCACTGCGAAGGATCGCCGTCTGCCCGAGGCTCTCGTCACCGTCGGACGCACGCAATGCGAGTCCTTCCGCCGTGACCTGAAACTGGACCCGCTGGTCACCCTTCGGGCGCCGAACGTACGTTAGGACGGTCTGGCCCTGTAGGATTCCCGAACGGCGGACGAACCCGATCGCAGGATCGTAGCCTTCGTCGACCAGCAATACCGAGATCGACGGTTTGAGATACTCTCCTGCCCAGGAGACGCGAAGCTGAGCCGAATCGCCCTGTGTTCCTTCGTCGGGGTCGGTGTCCTCACTGCGGGCCCAAAAACCCGTGAACTCGAGACGCCCATCGATCAGCCGCAGGCTTCCGTCCGCTCCGAATGCGTAGTCGGGCTCGAAGGGAACATCCCGTTCGCTGAAGACTGCCGTATCGCCCTGAAGTGTACCAAGAACGCCGAGGTGTGCGACCTTCCCGAAGTTGTAGCGAAGTCGACCTATGGTCCAGCTGGCAGCTTCCGTATCGCCCTCCCGCTGCGTGAAGACCTGAAAGAAGCCGACCTGCCACGAACCCACGGTGCCGTAGAGCTTCAGACCGGTCGAAACCGGGACTTCGTTCCCGTCGTCGTCGAGACCGATCCGACGAGAAAAGAACAGCTGCGATACTCCCGGCTCGCCGAAGTCGAAGACCTGGAGACCGGTCAAGAAGAAGGGACGTCGCTCAGGAAAGAAGAGGGGGAAGCGATCGAAGTTGACGATCGGATCGTCGAGGTCGACCTGGGCGAAGTCGGGGAAGATGGTGAGTTCGCTCCAAAGATCTTCCAGGAGCCGAAACTGGATATCCCCGCCGATCGCCCCTTCGAAGTCCCCGGTCAGCTCGAACGTGTCTTCACTCTCCGAAGCGTGACGACCGAGCACGTAGGGGATGAGGACCAGCGGGCGGCCGCCCCCAATCCCGGTGAGGCCGGTGATGTCGCCGTAGTAGAGCGCGGCGAAAGCACCGAGCTCCGGCGGGACCTCCGACCAGTCGTAGGTCGCCGCGCGGGTCGCGTGATCGCGCGTTACGTTGAATCCGATGACCCGGTCCGCCTCTCCGGCGGGAATGCCGAGCGCGGCGACCGGCAGCCGAAACTCTGCGTACCACGCGTCGGCTTCGACACGGGTCGCAACCCACCATACGGCGTCGTACTCGCGGCGAAACTGCTTCCCGCTCTCCAGGGCCAGGTAATCGAGTTGCGTGCCCGCCGCGTTCGTCACGAAACCCACGGTGGTGCGCCGATCGCGCCGCACGTCGACCTTCAGCGAGACCGCATCGTCGTCGAAGACCTGGAAGCTATCCCGGGTGAGCTCCAAGGCCCGCGGCCGTTCGCCGCGGGAAGCGTCCAGCGGCAGCCGAAGGCCCACGTAGAGGCCACCGTCGTCGTACACGACGCGGACTTCGTGGCCTTCCGGAGCCAGCGAGCCGGGGACCGGGATACGCTCGACGAAACGCGTGCCGACCGCCGCCCGCTGCCACACCGGCTCGTCGAGGCGTCCATCGATCACGATCGGTTCCTCACCCCGCGGTTCGGCCACCAATGCCTTGTTCTCGGGCAACCGCTCTTCCGCACCGACCGACCGAGCCCACAGCAGGAGGCCGAGCACGGCGAGGGTCGAGGGCCTCCCGGTTCTCCGGCGGGGTACTCGAAATCGATTCGTGCGCAGCATGGCGAAGGGCGCGAACGCGGGGGCCCGCGAACGCGGGTCGAAGCGGTCAGCCGCTGGGCAAGCGA
Organism: uncultured Myxococcales bacterium; assembly: GCA_964473255.1. GTDB lineage: Bacteria > Myxococcota > Kuafuiibacteriia > Kuafuiibacteriales > Kuafuiibacteriaceae > Kuafuiihalomonas. Next base: position 14,453 of record CAYYOT010000056.1, read on the forward strand.
TCGCGACCCGCCAGATAGGGCCGCAGCGCTTCGGGAACGCGGACCGATCCGTCGGCCTGCTGGTGCTGCTCGAGAAGCGCGATGATGGTTCGCCCCACGGCCAGTCCCGATCCGTTCAGCGTGTGGACCAAGCGGGGCTTGGCCTTGGCCTCTTGTCGAAAGCGGATGCGACCCCGGCGCGCCTGGTAGTCACCAAAGTTCGAGCAGCTCGAGATCTCCCGGTAGCGATCTTCGCCCGGCAGCCAGACCTCCAGGTCGTAGCACTTGGCGGCGTTGGCGCTGAGATCGCCCGTGCAGAGGAGCGATACGCGGTAATGCAGCTCTAGACGCTGCAGAATGCTCTCGGCGTGGCCCACCAAGAGTTCGTGCTCTTCGTCGGAGCGCTCGGGGTGACAGAAGCGCACGAGCTCGACCTTGTGGAACTGGTGGTGCCGCATGATGCCACGGGTATCGCGGCCGGCCGAGCCCGCTTCCTTACGGAAGCACGGCGTCCACGCGCAGTAGGCCTGAGGCAAGGCATCATCCGGACCGACGATCGCGTCGCGCAAGAGGTTGGTCAGCGGAACCTCCGCCGTAGGGATGAGGTAGTAGTCGGTGCTCTCGTTGAAGGGCACGCGAAACTGGTCATCGGCGAACTTGGGCAGCTGGCCAGTGGCGGTGAGGGATGCCGTGTTGGCGAGAAACGGCACCGAGACCTCGCGGTAGCCGTGCTCCTGGGTGTGGACGTCGAGCATGAAATGGGCGAGCGCCCGCTCGAGACGCGCGAGGTCGCCGTACATGACCGCGAAGCGAGAACCGGCCAGCTTTGCCGCACTTTCGAGATCGAGGAGACCCCATCCCTCGGCCGCGAGCGTCACGTGGTCGCGGGGCTCGAAGTCGAAGGTGGGACGGGCACCGCACGTACGCACGACCACATTGTCCGACTCGTCGTGGCCGAACGGCACCGACGCGTCTGGCTCGTTGGGAATGGCGAGCATCAGGTCGGACAGCTCGTTTTCGAGGCGATCCGCTTCCTCTTCCAGCTCGCGAATTCGGTTGGACAGAGCCTTCTGTTGCGCCCGTGCGCGCTCCTTGTCCTCCGGGGTTCCGGTCCGGAAGACCTTCTGCATCTCCTTGTTCTGCCGATTCTTTTCCGCCTGTAGGCTCTGAGTTTCGGTCAGAGCGCTCGACCGACGCAGGAAACGGTCCTGGACCACGTCCAGGACCTGCGCATCGAAGGTTGGCCGCCGCCCGAGGCGCTGGCGATAGCCTTCCAGGTCTTCACCGACCCGCCGAAAGTCGAGCATGCCCGCCTCATACTGAAGGTCGACCCGAGGGGAAACGAAAGAAAGAGCTCCGCCCGAGAGCCGGCAAGTTGAATCCAAGCCGAGTCGATGGCGAGTATAGGCACGTATGGCGTTTTCTCGGCTCCCGTGGAGCTCCGCGGCGCTTCTGATCCCGGTCCTCGGCTGCCAGGACTATGTGTTCGAGCAGGTCTGTCCGGAGACCATCAACGAGGTTGCCCAGTCCGTCGCCGAGCTCCGGGCCACGCCGGCCGACATTTTGTTCGTCGTGGATAACTCGGGCTCGATGCGCGAGGAGCAGGACAATCTCGCCAACAACTTCCGCTCGTTCATCGAGGCATTGAGCGGAGGCACCGGAAGCTACCGTATCGCCATCGTAACCACCGACTTCGACGACGGCAACGCTTGCCGCCAGCCGGGCCAAGAATGCGGGGGCTTCGTCGAATTCGAGTTCGACACCGAAGACCCGTTCTACCGGGTCTCCCGGTCGGTGGACGCCTGCCAGGCCCTGCCGGTCCCCGTCACCTGCTTCCGTACGGACGACGACGGTCGGTCCGTCATTACCAACGAGGACCAGACGGCCGAGGAGATCGAGCAGTCCTTCCAACAGGCCGTCCGGGTCGGCACCTGCGGGTCGGGCATCGAGCGCGGTCTGTCCACCATGGCCAGCGCACTCGACGAGGCGGCCAACGGATGCAACCGGGGCTTCCTCCGCGCAGAGGCCAATCTGGTGGTGGTCTTCGTCGCCGACGAGCGGGGAAACAGCATCGACGACCCGTCCGACGGTATCCAAGACGAGGAGCTCCAAGAGTTCATCGACGCTTTGATCCGAGCCAAGGGCGGTAATCCCGGCCTTCCGAGCGATGTCGACTATCCCCGAGATCTGGAGCGTCTCAGCCAAGTGCGGGCCGCTGCGATCGTGGGCTCGGTCGACGGCCAAGCCTCGGAGTGTCGCACCGATGAGACCGGGGCCGACAACGACGGCCCGACCGCTGCCTGTGGATCGCTGTGCGACCGGGTCCCCAGCGAAGGCGATCCGGAGCTCGGAAGCGGCATCGACTGCAGCGAGCCGTCCGACTGCACTTCGGACGAGCTGTGCACGGCGCTCGGGGCGCCCGATAACCAGCCCCGCTGCGTTTTCCGAAAGTGGGGCCCGTACCTGCAGGGCGTGGCCGAGGGCAATCCACGGGCCTGCGCGTCGTGCACGAACTACAACGTCGAGGACTGCTGCCTGGCCGAGCCGGGAGATGAGTACGTGGCGTTCGTCCAGCGGGTGGGTGCGCTGGCTCGCGATCCGACATCGACGGGGCGCGACGCTTGCCGGTCCACCGAGGGCCAGCAAACGTTCTGCCTGATCGACTCGATCTGCGAAGAAAAGTTCGACGAGACCTTGGAGCGAATCGCCCTCGAGCTCGTCGCCGCCGAAACCTTCACGCTGGAACCGCCCGCCAATAACCCGGACGGCGTCCGTGTCCGTATCCTTGGTGCCGATTCAGTCGTGCGCGAACTCGAGCCCGGCGTAGATTTCCGCGTGAGCGAGGACGGAACCGAGTTCCGATTCCTCGGGGGTTCGGGGCCCAAGGAAGGTGAGAGTCTGAATCTGTTCTATACGACCGAACCAGAAAAGGGCTCGGAAGACCGGCTGCGAGGCGCCTGCACCAGCACCACCAGCACCACGACCTGACACCGCGGGTCGGTCGCGCTAGGACCGGCCCATGACCTACGAGACGCTCTCGGTGGCCGCCGTCGACGACGGGGACATCCACCTGGTGACCCTGGACCGTCCGGAGAAGCGCAACGCCATCAGTCAGCAGATGGTCGATGAGCTTCATCGATGGCTCGACGAGACCGAAAGCGACGAGTCGCTGAAGGCCGTCGTCATCCAGAGCTCGAGTCCCAAGGTCTTTGCCGCCGGCGCGGACATCGCCGAGCTCAAGGACCGTGGTCGAGCGGATGCCCTGCGACGCATCAACGCGCGGATCTTCCGGAGGATCGAAGAACAGCCGGTTCCCGTGATCGCCGCGATCCGGGGCTACGCGCTAGGCGGGGGATGCGAGCTCGCGCTGGCGTGCGACCTTCGGATCGCTTCCAAGAGCGCGAAACTGGGCCAGCCCGAAGTTGGGCTCGGGATCTTGCCGGGGGCGGGGGCCGTGCAGCGCCTGCCCCGGCTGGTCGGCCTGGGCCGGGCCAAGGAGCTCGTCCTCACCGGTCGGATCGTGGAGGCCGACGAAGCCCTGGCCATAGGCCTCGTCGAGCAGGTCGTCGACGACGACGTTCTCGAAGAGAGCGCCCTCGCGCTGGCCCGCAGCATCTCGCGCCACGGCTCGCTGGCGGTGCGCCTTTCCAAACTCGCTCTGAATGCGGCCGGCCGAACCCACCCCGGCTTCGAAACGGTCGACGTCCTGGCTCAGGCCGTCTGCTTCGATTCCAAGGACAAAGTCGAGCGCATGCAGGCCTTCCTCGACAAAAAGCGTAAGCGCTGAGCCCTCAAAGCTCGATACCGAACGACTGGCGAGGGCGGAGCTGGGTCATCGCCCACACCAAGAGGGCAAAGACAGAGAGCCCCTGAAGCCACAGGGCGCCGTAGACCAACCACTCGTACCAGGCATAATCCAGCATCGCGGGGTCGGTCGGGATCAGGTCTTCGACCGGACGTCCGAGCCCATCGCGAATGGTCTCGAAGCGCGGGCGCAGCACATAGCGCTGGAGGAGCAGGACGGCGCTCAGACCGAGCAACAGCCAGGTTCGTCCGCGGCCGCGCGACCGTAGCCCAGACCACCCGGCCCACAGCGTCGCGAACAGGAGAGGCAAAACCCAGAGGAGGTACTGCTCGCTCGACGCGAGCACCGACAAGAACACCGTCGACGCCTGATGACGAGAGTCCACCACGCGGTCGATGGGCGGCGCCAAGACGCAGAGCTGGCAGAGCGCACCGAACCACACGCTCAACAGAAGGGCGTGAAGCAAACGCGCGACGTTGGCCACGGCCGACAAAGCGAGCGAAGCGTACCCCCGGGCTTGCCCTTCGCCAAACTTCCCGCCTCGCTCGCCGCCGAGCCGGAGGAAACGCGGGCCACGATCGTCGTCGAAACGGCGGGTGGGGGGTCGATTTTGCCCGCTGTGCTGGTCTGCCGGGAAGGGCCCTGCTAGCGTCACGAGGCATGGTTAAGACCGCTGAGCCCCTTCTCGAGGTCCCTCCGGCGGAGGGCGTCGGCGGCGGATCGCTGACGCGCGAACTGTCCCGAGTAGAAGAAGCCAACATCGCGTTCTACGAAGCCTTCAAGGACTGCAACCTGGACGCCATGTCGAAGGTTTGGTCGCCGTCCCCCCACGCCCGCTGCGTGCATCCGGGCTGGGAACTGGTTACGGGCTGGGAGTCGATCCGGCGCAGCTGGGCCGACATCTTCGAATCGATCGAAGACCTGGAGGTCACCCTCGAAGACGTGCAGGTCGAGGTCGTAGGCACCATCGCTTGGGTCAACCAGGTCGTCACCTTGGGGATCGCAACGGCCGAAGACGAGGCATTCAAGGCTCAGGTCGTGACCACCAACATCTTCGAGAAGACCCACGGGAACTGGCAGTTGGTCTTGCACCACAGCTCGAACTTCCTCGACGAAGAGGACGGCGACGACGACGACGAGGGCCGCGGTCACCCTTTGTTCTCCCTGCGGCGCGACGACTCCGGCTCTTCGTCCATGAACTGAGTCGGGTTCGGTGCCCGGATTCCCGGGGATCCCTCGCAGCACGTTCGCCCTGTGTGGGTGGATCTGTCTTGCGTTTGGCGCTTGCCAGGCCAGCGAAGCGCCAAACTGCCCACCCCATCACTGCCCAAAAGACCAGGTGTGCGTGTCCACGAGCGTTGGGCGCCAGTGCCTCGACCGGTGTTCGTTCGGCGACGGCGGACCCGGGGTGTGTCCCCGAGGTGGCGAAGTCTGCGGTCCCGTGTCCGCCGCCGACACCCACGGGGTTTGCCGGCCACCGCCGCTCCCCTGCTCGGGCCCTGAGGACCGTTCATGTCCAGCGTCCCTGACCTGCGCCCCCTGGCGGCATCGGGACCGCTGGTCCTGGCGATGCCTCATGCCCGGTGATCGGAGACGAGGTGAGACGTGCGGGTCCGACGACAGCTGCAGAAGCGGTCTCGCGTGCGTGCCCGTCGGCGAGACCCTTCGGTGCCTGGCGTACTGCCAGATGCAGGAGGACTGCCCCTCCCCCGAGCAGTGCGTATTGCTTTTCGAGCCGCTCGGCGTTCGCCTGTGCGCTTTCTGATGGATTTCGAACGTTAGTCCGCGAACAGAAGGCCTCCCGCGGCCCATAAGAGTCGCCTGAAGGCGTTGGTACGCTGCGTGCAGCGTCTCCCCGCGCGAGCAGCACGCTTTGTTAACAACGAGTCCCGTCCCAGGTCTTTAGTGTTGCTCGCACTTGGAGGCTCAGCGACGCCGTCGCTGGGCCTCCTAGTCTTGTTCCAGCTCGACGTCCGCGCTCGAGCCGTCTTTGTCTTTTTCCAGGAACTTCGGCGTCACCTTCTCGGCGAGCGCCGTTACGTCCAGCGAGCCATAGACGACCAGGAATACCGTCAGCAGCTCGTCATCCACGACGCTGAACGACGGTGACGACGCGAAGTTGTCGGGCGCCAAGATCTGACCATTGCTGTAGCTGACCCGAAAGCCGGTCACGATCCGGCCGAACGGCCCTCGATATCCGGTCCCGACCGACCCGTGGTAGATGTCGCGGCTTTGAGTCGCGATCCGCTCATCGGGTTCGAGTTCCTTCCGCGAACGCAGGAGGCTGAAGTCGGTCTGGGCTCCGGCGAGAAGGCTCCACGTCGAATTGAGTCGGTACCGCACTCCCAGAGCAACGTTGGCCACGAACTGCGAAGACTCACGCTCCTCGTAGTCGCTCGTGGACCGGCTCAACGTTCCGTCGGGTGCGATCACGACCTCCTCCAGCTCGCCTTCGATCTTCAGAAAGTCGTCTTGCGGCGGGTAGAGAAAGAAATCCGTTTCCAGGTCGAACTGCCGCGACTCGTAGGCCAGCCCCAGGCCGATGCGAATGGGGGCCGGCGCGAAGAAGGAGCCGGTCAGGGCCTGTTGCGCGGTCGTTCCTTGGACATCGGTGATGGCCTGGGTTCCGTTGAAGTCGCTGGCGAAGACCCAGGACGGGCTTCGAAAGCTGATTCCGAGCTTGAGGTCGTCGTTCAGATGGAAGAGCGCGCCGACCTCGGCGCGGAGCGTATAGGAGTTGGCGGACCGACCGAGCGCGATGCTGTTGGTGAGACCCGTGCCCGTACCGAGGTCATTGAGGGTGGCGAACGACTGGTAGATCAATCGCTGCGACGCATACTCGAAGGCGATCGAGGCTCCGGCGGCCAACCAGTCGACGAAGAAGTGGGCCCAGGTGAGGACGAAGTCGTTGCGAGACCAGCTGCCCTCGCCCGAGCTCGCGAGATCGACCCGGAACCGGTCGTTACTCCCCGAGTCGGCGTCGCCGAGCGTGGAGATCCGGTTTCGTTCCGTACTGCCGAAGCAGAACGAAAGCGTGTGCGAAGCGGTAGGGCCAGCCGGGCTCTGTCCGCCGAAGTTTTGAAAGTAGCATAGGGCAGCCGGAACGAAGTTGACGCTGATGTTGGTGATGTCGGTGTCGTCGACTTGGACTCCGCCCGGTCCCGGGCTCGGCTGCTGGAAATCGACGAGCCTCTGGTAGGTGAACTCGACGAGCTGGGACGACAAAGCGAGCGAAGACTGATCGATGCGCGCGATCGTCGCCGGATTGAGAAACGGCGCCGCCGCGTCGTCTCCGAGAGCAACTCCGGTTCCGCCCTTGAGAGCCGAGGCTCCACCCAAGACCTGGCTGTTCGGATTGCCCTGGGCCCAGGCGTTGGATCCGCCCCCGACCGACAGCAAGCCGACGAACGCCCATCCCCACCGAATACGGCCGACCATGACCACGGCCGGCATCTTGCGAGGTCAGGAGCTAGATTCCAAGCCGTGGACTACTTGCCCTTCGACCGCTTCGTCGAAGCCGGCATGGGGGTGACGTTGTTGGGCGGCTCGGACACCGCCTCGTCGGAGCCGCTGCCGATACCGAAGTGCTTTCGGATCTTGGTTTCGATCTCGTCGGCGAGCTCCGTGCGCTCGGTGAGGTGCGCCCGGGCGTTCTCGCGGCCTTGACCCACGCGCTCCCCTTGGTAGGAAAACCAGGCGCCCGACTTGTCGATGATCCCCAGGTCGGTGCCGAGATCGACGAGCTCCCCCATCTTGGAGATGCCGTGCCCGTATAGGATGTCGAACTCCACCTCGCGGAAAGGAGGGGCAACCTTGTTCTTCACCACCCGGACCCGCGTCCGATTACCGATGTTCTCGTCGCCTTTCTTGATCGAACCGATCCGCCGAATGTCGAGCCTCTGGGTGGCATAGAACTTCAAGGCGTTGCCACCGGTCGTGGTCTCCGGTGAGCCGAACATCACGCCGATCTTCATGCGGATCTGATTGATGAAGATGACGCAGGTTCGCGACTTCGAGATGGTGCCGGTGAGCTTGCGGAGCGCCTGACTCATGAGGCGAGCCTGCAGGCCAACGTGACTGTCACCCATCTCGCCTTCGATCTCGGCCTTGGGAACCAGCGCGGCCACCGAATCGATGACCACGAGATCGATCGCGTTCGAGCGGACGAGCATGTCGGTGATCTCGAGCGCCTGCTCGCCCGTGTCGGGCTGGGCGATCAGGAGGTCGGCGGTGTCGACTCCGAGCTTCTTGGCGTAGCCGACGTCCAAGGCGTGCTCGGCGTCGACGAAGGCGCAGACTCCGCCCGCCTTCTGAGCTTCGGCCACCGCATGGAGCGTGAGCGTCGTCTTGCCTGAAGACTCCGGGCCGTAGATCTCGACGATGCGACCTCGGGGCAGACCCCCGACGCCCAAGGCGACATCGAGCCCGATCGAGCCGGTCGAGATCGTATCGACGGGAATGATGGGCTTGCCGTCGCCCATGCGCATGATGGCGCCCTTGCCGAACTGCTTCTCGATGGTGGCGAGGGTCAGCTCGATGGCCTTGGTGCGCCCGTCGCCGCCGTTGTCGGAACCATGCTTGCCAGACATGGCTTACCGGTACATGTGTTCAGCCTAAAACGCAACGACCGTGTCCGCATCTTGTGGGCCATTGCGAAAGTTGACTCAACCCGTGGTGTCTCGACTCAGTCCGACCACAGCCAGGCCAGCGCCGCTTCGATCGTCTTCCTTCGCACCTCGCTGCGGTCGCCGGTGAGCCGCAGCTCCCGGGCGGCGCTTTCTCCAGGCCCGGATCGCGCGAGCCACACCAGGCCGACCGGTTTGTCCGCGGTGCCGCCACCCGGTCCGGCGACCCCCGTCGTCGCGAGGCCGACGTCGGCGCCGATCGCCCGGCGGGACCCTTCGGCCATTGCGACGGCCACGGCCGCGCTGACCGCTCCGTGCTCCGTCAAGAGCGACTCCGGAACACCGAGCAGCCGTACCTTGACGTCGTTGGCGTACGCGATGATCCCGCCGAGAAAGTACGCCGATGAACCAGGCATTCGGGTGAGCGCCTGGCCGAGACCCCCACCGGTGCAGCTCTCGGCGACGGCCACCGTACGGCCACGCTCTCGGAGCCGCTGACCGACCGCCGTCGCCAGCTCCACGTCATCCCCGGCGTAGCGCTCCCCGAGCCGTACGCGGATCCGGGCCGAGATCCCGTCGAGCTCCGCCGGCTCACCTCCGTACAGCCGCACCTGCTGAAGCGGCCCGCGACTGCGATAGCCGAATCGCACCCCGGGGGACGCCAGATCCCGAACCTCGGCTTCCAGGTCGCTCTCCCCGAGACCGATCGCGGAGACGACCCGTGGCGGCCTCCGACCGCCGGCGGACTGGAGGCGCGACGCGACCTCCGCGGTGAACAGGGCCCGCATCTCGCCAGGAACGCCGGGGAGTACGAAGAGCTCGGCCCGACGGAGCCGGAGGCACAGTCCGGGCGCGGTGCCGATGGGATTGGGCAACACCGTAGCCCCGCGCGGCAGCTCCGCCTGGCGTCGGTGGCCGGGCCGTGCGGTCGAGCCCTTCTTCCGGTAGCGCGCTTCGATGGCTGCCCAGGTCTTCACGTGAAGCTCGCGGGGCACGGCGGCGGCTTTCGCGACCGCCTCCAGGGTCAGGTCATCATCGGTCGGACCGAGGCCTCCGGTTACGACGACGAGCGGGTGGCGAGCCGTCAGGTCGTCGATGGCGAGCGCGATCGCCTCGACATCGTCGGGCACCGTTCGATGCTCGCCAACCACCACGCCCCGCCGTCCCAGCTCGGCGTCGAGCCAGGCACTGTTCGTATCGACGACGTCACCGCTGAGCAGCTCGTCGCCGATGGCGAGGACGGCGGCCGTTCGCGAAATCGACACCTACCCTACGGCTGACACAAGGAAGAGTATCGGACTTCGATGCGCTGACCTGGGCCCGGAACCGACGTCCCGTGGAAGCGGATCGCGTTCTCGCCGAAGAGGTACGTATAGCCGTCAGCGGGGTCGAGGGCGACCGGTCGACCATCGACGGTGACCACCAAGGTGGTGGGGTCCGCGACCTGCTCGAGGTACCAGGTGTCGAAAGCCTGGAAGGTGTCGAGCCCGAGATTCTCGAGCACCGGCCGCCAGTCCGACTGGCAGATGTCGAAGAAGATGCCCCCGGTGTCGATGGTCGCCTGGGAATAGATGTACCCGGGGAACGCCGAGAAGAAGCCGCTGCCGTCTCGACACGGCCCTGTGATGGGCCCGGCGATGGCGTGGACCTTCACCCGCGACTCTCGACCGGGGCCCTTCACCCCCTTCATGAACTCGATGATGCCAGGATAGTTCGGCGACTGGTCCTCCTCGTCGCTCATGACGACGACCGCCAGGTCGGCTTCTTCGCGAAGGAACCCGGAGTTGATGTTCTCTTCATCCGACTGGGCGAGCTGGAGAGCGTTCTTGGCCGCCTCGAGGCCAGCCTCGATCCCGGACCCGTCGGTGCCTACCAAGAACGTGCACTCGAAGGCCGCTTCGCGATCCGGGTAGTCGCCGGAGATGACGGGCGGGTGCGGAAAACAGCGGTTGAGCTTCCCCGACTCCGAGGAGAAGCCGTCGGTCACCGTCACGCCCATCTGATAGTCGGCGTCCTCCGCGTCGGCAATGTCGATGAAACGACCGAGATTCTCGATGAGGCGCTCCTGCTCGTCGGCCATCGAGCAGCTGTTGTCGATGACCCAGAGGATGTCGACCTTGGGGCCCTCCGACTGCTCGAAGGACTCGAGAGCGGGGATGTCGGGCACGGAAGAGCCGCGGAGCTGAACGGTCACCTCCCCACCTTCGCCGTTATGGCGGATCCGCAGGGTCGCCAAGTGCTCCGCGGGGTCGATCCGCGTGGGGAAGAACTGAATGCGAACGCGCAATCCGTCGCCTCCGGAGGGAACGACGAACGGTCCGGTGGGGCTGGTGACCGGTTGACCGTCGACGGTGACCGACGTGATGACGAAGAGCAAGTCGCTCGCGGAATCGATGTCCAGCGACTGGACGACGACATCGGCGCTGCCCAGCGGGAAGAGCCGAACCTCGCGGGCCGGCGAACTGCACTCGGAGCGCGGCGGCTGACCGACGGGATTGCGAAAAGTGACGGTTCCAAAGTCCAGGTCGCGCGGAAAGACATCGACCCGCGGAGGCTCGGCCCGACCCGTGAGGTCGATCGAGAACTGAGGATTACGAGTGTCGGCCGTCAGCACCCGCAGGTTGCCTTGCGCGTTGCCAGCGAAGCGCGCCAAAAAGCGGACTTCGAACTCGGTCGTCTCGAAGGCGGGCATGGTGAAGCCGTCGGCGAGTCCGTCGTCGGGGACGTCGAATTCCTCGTCGCCGGTAGCGATCTTCAAGCCGCGGATGTCGACCGGACGACTGCAGCCGTTGCGGATGATGACCGTCTGCGTCACGGGAAAACCGACCTGCGTCGATGGGAACAAAATGGGCTCGCTGGGGGAGACGGTGATGCAGCCGAAGACCGGCGTCTGTCCGATGAGATTGATCTCCTGGCGCTGGCCGTGCTGCGCGAGGGCCGTGAGCTGCCGGACCGGCTCCCCGGGAAGGAGCAGCGGCTCGAAATACTCGTGGCGCATGGTGAGTACGAGCGGCGCGTCCGGCTCGATGGTGACCGGGATCTGCGGAGGCTCCTGGAAGCGAAAGAGGGTCTCGTCCGTGTCTAGGAAGTTCAGCGTGCACGAGGACTTCGTGAGCGTCCGGATCTCGATGTCGCGCTCCTCCCCCAATTCGAACTTCAGCGAGGAAGGCGACATGGCCAGGCGGCACGGGTCCTGAGCTTCGCCGCGGAGGGTCCACTGAAGCTCGCGCGCCTCGGGATCGGTCGTACGAAAAGACAGGGTCGCTTCCGACGTACCGTGGGTGCGCGGGCGGTATCGGATGAACAGGTCGTCGATTCCCGACGGTCCGATCACCTGCCGAATGTCCTGGGTGATGACGAACTCGTTGGCATCGTCGCCCTCGAGCAAGATCTCGAAGATCTGTAGATTGCCCAGGCCGACGTTCTCGACGCGGAAGATCTGGGGTTGGATCTCGTCGTCTTCTTCGAGGACGTACGCCCCGAACGGAACGACGGCGCCATCCTCGAGCAGCGGGCCGTCGTCGAAAGCGCCCGACACGAGCCGAACTTCGATGTCGGGACTCACCTGTGTGATCCCGCTGTCCTCACAGCCGGCCGCCAGGACGGCCAACAACGAGAGCGCAGTGATGGAGCGATGGGGACGATTCCCGACGGGTGTACCAGGCGAGCTCAAACGTAACCTCCGCGCGATGTCGCGCACGGGCCGGGTAAAGCATGATTCAGGCCGAAACGGGAAGCTGAGAAAAGCTCCTCTTGATAGTGCATACCCGCGTTCGCTTACGAACGCGGGCCGAGATCGAGCCCGTAGGCTAACGACCGGCTTCGTCGTCAGCCAAGGCATCGAACCGCGTGTACTCGTGGAAAAACTTGGCCCGAACCGTTCCCACGGGGCCGTTTCGCTGCTTGCCGACGATCAGCTCGGCGATCCCCTTGTGCTCGGTGTCCTTGTTGTAGACCTCGTCGCGGTAGACGAACATGATCACGTCCGCGTCCTGTTCGATGGCGCCGGACTCTCGCAGGTCCGCCAGCCCCGGCCGCTTGTCGACGCGCTGCTCCACCGCCCGGTTCAGCTGCGAGAGGGCCACAACCGGAACCTCCAGCTCCTTGGCCAGCGCCTTGAGACCGCGAGAAATTTCGGAGATTTCCTGCTCGCGGCTTTGGGCGCCGGGCGACCCCCGCATCAGCTGAAGGTAATCCACGATCACCAGGTCGAGACCCGACTCGGCGGCCAGACGACGGCACTTCGCCCGCAGCTCGAGGACGGAGAGGGCGCCGCTGTCGTCGATGAAGATCGGCGCTTCGCTGATCCGCCCCGCCGCTCGAGCCAGCTTGGGCCAATCTTCCTCGTTCAAGAACCCTCCGCGGAGCCGGGCGGAGTCGATCCGACCGTCGCTGCAGAGCATTCGAGTGACGAGGCTCTCCTTGGACATCTCCAGCGAAAAGACCGCCACGACCTTCTTGTCGATCGTCGCGGCGTGAAGGCCCATGCCGATGCTGAACGCCGTCTTCCCCATCGACGGTCGGCCCGCCACGATGATGAGGTCCGACGGCTGAAGGCCAGCCGTCTTCTGATCCAGGGCGTGGATGCCGGTACTCACTCCCGTGATCGGAGAGCGGGCCTCGGCGAGCTTCTCGATCCGCTGAAAGGCGGTCGCCACGATCTCGGAGATCGGGGTGACGCCCTTTCGGGTCTGCGCCTTGGCGATGTCGAAGATGGCCTTCTCGGCGGCGTCGACGGTCTCCTCGGCATCCGGCGCTTCATAGGCCCCGGCGGCGATGTCGGTGGCGGCCTGGATCAGGCGGCGCAGCATCGACTTCTTCCGAACGATCTCGAGGTAGTAGCGGATGTTGGCCGCGGTCGGGACCGCCTCGCCCAACTCGATCAGCCCCGCAACGCCGCCCGCGGCCTCCAGCTCACCGTCCGCTCGAAGACGAGAGGTCAACGTGACGACGTCGACCGGCTCGCTCCGCTTGGCGAGATCCTGCATGGCGCGGAAGATGCGCTGGTGCTGCGGGCGATAGAAGTCGCCGGGATCGATCCGTTCGATCGCGGTGTAGATCGCTTCGTTGCTGATCAGGATGGAGCCGAGCACCGCTCGCTCGGCCTCGACATCCTGAGGGAGCGTGCGGCCCTTGACCGGTCCGCCGGCTGAAGACAGGGAGGAAGCCTCCACCGACACGGCCGGGGTCAGCCCTCGGCTTCGGTGGCGGCTTCAGCGTCGCCCGCGGACTCGCCCTCGGTCTCCTCGGCGGCCGGAGTCGCCTCCGGCGGGGCCGCGGCCTCGGCAGCCTGGGCCTCTCGCAGACGCTTGGCCTCGGCCTCGGCGGCCTGGGCTTCCTCGATCCGCTGCTTCGCGGCGTCCACGTCCTCGGTCCCCTCGGGAACGACCCAGAAGGGCAGAGCGGCGACGATCGCGCCGTCGAGCCGGACCTTGGCGGTGTACTTCCCGATCGTCCGCACCGGGCTCGAGAGCACCACGCGCCGGTGGTCGACGGTCACGTCGGAGTCGCGCAGAACTCGAGCGATGTCGCGATTGGTGATCGAACCGAACAGCTTCGGGAGAGCCTCTTGGATGGGCTCTCCGTCTTCGTCGAGCTGAGGTGGGGCCACCTTGGCTTCCATCGTCACGGCCAGACTCTCGATCTTGCGCCGGACGAGTTCGGCCTCGGCCGTGGCCTGGACGCGCTTGTGGTCGGCCAGCCGCCGCTGGTGGTCGAGTTCCTTGATGGAGCGGACGGAGGCGAAGACCGCTTTCCCCTGCGGGATCAGGTAATTCCGCGCGTAGCCGTCCTTGACCGAGACCAGCTCCCCCACCACGCCCAGGTTCGGCACGTCTTCTTGGAGAATGACCTTCATCATGATTCTGCCCTCGGCGGGTCTTCCTCGGCACTCTCGGCGTGGGCGGCTTCGGCCGCGGCGCGGGCCGCTTCCGCCTCCTCGGCGGCCTTGGCCCGCTCACGAACCAGCCGCTCCACGTCGGCCCGCTTGGCCTCCAGATCGGTGACCTCACCCAGACGGTGCGTGGTGAAGCGGAGAATGTCGTCGGAGTTGCGAATGGTCCGCTCCAGCTCATTCACCGCGTCGGCGGTGGCGGCGTAATGCAGCACCAAGAAGTTGCCGCGACCCTGCCGACCGATGTCGTAGGCGAGCTTCTTCTTCCCCCAACCGTCTTCCCGGAGGACCTCGCCCTTCTTGCGGCCTAGGGCGTCCTTGAGACGCTCGAGCGCCTTCTTCACCCCGTCCTCGGGAAGGTCGGGCTGGACGACAACGACCGTCTCGTACTCCCTAAGTTTGCCTATCGTCGTGCTCATCTTCACTCACTCGTCGCGGTCGGCCTCGGCCGCCCGCCCTTTTCGGCGACTTGTCTCCGACGAGTCACCCTCATTCTTTGCCGATCGGTTGTAGCGCTCCATGGCGCGAGACAACCCGTCGGACAGGATCGTTTCCACGGCTCGGGTGGCGTCGTCGAGGCACGCCTCGACGTCCGCCTGCTCGGTCGAGCTGAACCGGCTGAGGACATAGTCGGCCGGGTCCCACTGCGGCGGCGGTCGCCCAACCCCCATGCGAACCCGGATGAACCGGTCGCTGGGGAGATGGCGAAGGAGGCTGCGAAGACCGTTGTGTCCACCGTGGCCGCCACCTTGCTTGAGCTTCAGGCGGCCCAGGTCCAGGTCGATGTCGTCATGGATGACGACGACGTCTTCGACCGAGCCCTTGAAAAAACCGACGGCCGGACCGACGGATTCGCCGGACAGATTCATGAAGGTCTGGGGCTTCATGAAGAAGCAGTCCCGACCTTCGAGTCGACCGCGGCCCACCAGAGCCTTGAACTTCTTATCAAAGACCGAGAGGCCGGCGCGGCTCGCGAGGCGGTCGACCACCTCGAACCCGACGTTGTGCCTCGTTCCCTCGTACTTCTGACCGGCGTTTCCGAGTCCCACTATGAAGAACATCGTTCCGCCGTTACGCGTCGCCGGCCGGCTCCTCCGCTCCGTCGCTGGTCTGGGCCAGCTGCTTGGAACGACGCGACTCCTTGATCGCGACGACCGCGAGGCGCTCGCTCTCGACGAACTTCACGTTGTTGGGCAGCGGCAGATCGCCGATCCGGACGGTCTCGTTGAGCTTCATCGGCGTCACGTCGATCAGGATCTCGTCGGGAATGCCGAAAGCCGGACAGTCGAGCTTGATGGTCCGCATGGCGATCTGGAGGTCGCCGCCCGCGACCTGGCCCGCAGCGCGTCCGGTGGTCCGCACCGGGACCTCGACGACCAACCGATCGCCGTCGCGTACCTCGAGGAAGTCGACATGCAGCACGTTCCGCCGAACCGGGTGGATCTGAAGGTCTTTGATGAGCGCCGTCGCGCCCCGCGGCAGGCCGTTGACCTTGAAGACCGTGTTGCGACCGACGCCCGAATTTCGCAGGCACTTGTGAAAATCGCTGGGGTCGAGCGTGAAGGTGAGGGGCTCTTCTTTGTGTCCGTACAGTACGCCGGGGACGCGTCCGCCCAGGCGCTCGCGTCGCGCCGGCCCCTTGCCGTATTGTTCACGGGGTTCGACCTGGATTTCCTGCTGAGTCATGATCGCCTCGCGCCGGGGCGGGCCCCGGACCTGAAAGGCGGGCTCGATAGCATCGGGCCCTGGCACCGTCAACGAGGAACAACCCTGCCCGGCCAGGCGACGTCCGGGGGAGCGCTCAGACGAAGAGCGAGCTGACCGAGTCGCCGTGATGGATGCGCCGGATGGCTTCGGCGATGAGGGGCGCGACGCTGACCTGCTCGATCTTGGGGCTCTCGAGGGCCTCGGAGCTCAGCGGGATCGTGTCGGTCACCACGACCTGGTCGATGTGGCTGTCGTTGATCCGCTGGATCGCCGGACCACTGAACACGGGATGGGTCGCGTAGGAAACGATCCGCCTCGCGCCGCGTTCCCGGAGCGCTGCGGCGGCCGCCGCCAGCGTCCCCGCGGTGTCGATCATGTCGTCGATGATGATGACGTCCTTACCCTCGACTTCGCCGAGGACGTGCATGACCTGGGCTTCGTTCGCCTTGGGTCGACGCTTGTCGATCATGCCCAGGTGCGAGTTCAAGCGCTTGCCGAAGGCGCGCGCTCGCTCCACGCCGCCGGCGTCGGGGCTGATGACGATCGCCGACTCGTCGTAGCGAGCCCGCATGTGATCGAGGAGCACCGGCATGGCATAGAGGTGGTCGAAGGGAATGTTGAAGAAGCCCTGGATCTGGCCCGCATGCATGTCGATGGACAGGACGCGCGTCGCCCCGGCCGTCGCGATGAGGTCGGCGGTGAGCTTGGCGGAGATCGGTGTGCGCGGCGCAACCTTCCGGTCCTGGCGGGCGTAGCCGTAGTACGGAATCACCGCGGTGATGTGGGTGGCCGATGCACGACGGAGCGCATCGATCATCACCAGCAGTTCCATGATGTTCTCGTTGGCCGGAGAGCTGGTGGACTGAATGACGAAGACGTCCGAAGCACGAACGTTCTCTCCGATGGTGACGTTGATCTCTCCATCCGAGAATCGTCCGACCTTCGACCGGCCGAGGGGCACGTCGAGCTTACGCACGACCTCGGTGGCGAGGCCCGCATTGCTATTTCCGGCGAAGATCTTCAGCACGTTTCCAACCACTCACTCCCCCTGGACCGGCCGCGCGGGCCTTTCTTTTTGGGGTGGCTGGATTCGAACCAGCGAGTGTCGGAACCAAAATCCGATGCCTTGCCGCTTGGCCACACCCCAATGGGGTGCCCATCCAAAGGATTCACCCGGCTGGTGTCAACGTGTAGTCTGCCGCATCGTGTCGAGCCTGAAGAAGCAAGCCGCGCTCCTGTGGATCGGCGTGTTGGGCGCCTGCGCCCAAGCCGTCGAGAGCCCCGAAGACGTCTTGGAGAGCTTTCTCCAGGAGGTCAGCTTCGGCCGCCTGGACAAGGCGGCGGAGCGACTGAGTCGGTCGACCCGGGACGCGCTTTCCCGTCGGTATCACGAGATGCGCGAGCGAACCGGTCTGCCCCCGAAGGAGCCGGAACCGGCGGACCTACTGAGCGAGGGTCTGGACCTCACCGTCCTGAACTCCGCGGAGAGCATCGTCGTCGTTTCCCCGTTGGGCGACTCGGTGACGCTTCGCGCGACGGTGGAGGGGGGCGCGAGCGCGGAAGTCTTCATGGTTCGCGAAGACGGAGCGTGGCGGATCGACCTGCTGCGGTCGCTCGGGTCGTCCTGAGCTAGCCGGCCGAGCCCTGGGACTGGGACACCTGCACGAAGAGCGTCCGCAGGTCGTACAGCACGGAATCGAGAAGCTCTTCCTCTTGCGGGTTCAGGTTTCCGGCGGTCTTTTCCTTCAGCATCGCCAGGATGTCGATGTTCTGCGAGGCGAGCTTCAGGTTTGCCTTCGGGGCCGCGACCCGGCCGTCGGCCGGATCGCCATCCTGCCCCAGGAAGGCGACCGCGTTGGTCGCGATCGATAGCACCAGCTCCGTGAATCCGACCGAACCCGCCGGCGCATCGGCGGGCGTGACGGGCTCACCGGCTGCTCCTGGGTCGTCGACCGGAGGCGGCGGTTGAGCCGGGCGAGTGGCTTCGGACCGAGCCGCGACGCTCTCCTCGGAGGGGCGGACGTTGCCCTCGTCGTCGAAACGCCGCCGATCGGTCACCCGAAACCCGGAGGCGGGGACGTCTTCCTCGCCCATGGCGACTATGCCCCTTCGCCCGACCCGGATGACCCGGATGACCCGGATGACCCGGATGACCCGGATGACCCGGATGACCCGGATG
>CAYYOT010000057.1:0-32485 GCA_964473255.1 uncultured Myxococcales bacterium
TAGATAGGCCGGGGCCGCCTTCATGGCGGCTCCGGCCTTCGTGCATACCCGGACGGTGTCGGACCGGGTGAGGGGATGAGAGAGATGAACGACGTATGTAAGAAGGCCGGACTCGCCGCTTTCGTAGCCCTGTGCGCCTGCAGCGACCCCGCACTCCAGCCCGTCGATGAGATCGTGACCAAGTCGGTCGACAACCTCATCGAGATCCGCGGTCAGCTCTGCACCGATCCCCCGGAGGAGACGGACTTCCCGGTCAAGATCCTCTTCATCATCGACGGCTCGGGCAGCATGCAGTTCGTCGACCAGCCGACCCGCCGAGCCCTGGCGGTCGAGGAAGCCATCCTCCGCCTTCGCAACAATCCGGCGGTTTCGTTCGCCGTGATTCGCTTCAACGAAGCCGACGCGGTGCTCACGAAGCCGGGCAGCCCCGTCACCTCGGGCGATCCCACGGGCGTCGACCTCCGGAACGCTTTTACCACCGACCCGGCGATCCTCTCCGACGCCGTGCAGGGACTGCGGATCGCCGATTCCGTGACCGACTACCAGGGAGCGCTCTCCACGGCCTTCCTCATCTTGTCGCAGGACATGCTGAACAGCCCGCCGGCTCAGCTGGCTCGAACGAAGTACGTCGTCTTGTTCTTGTCCGACGGCGATCCGTTCCCCACCTGCTGTTCGGTCGAGAGCCAAGCCGCCGGGCTTTGCACTCGGGACACCAACATCTTCTTCTGCGAGGACCCCGATGCCATCCGTCAGAACCCGACGACGCTACCTTTCCTCGAGGCCAGCAAGGACTATAACCAGCCCTATCAGGTGTTCAACGTCGTCCAGGACATGATGCAGCTCGGCGCGGACTTCGGTGTGGGCGAGATTCGCCTGCACACCGCGTTTCTCTTCGACCCGACCCTCGTCGGCGCACTCGACCCCGTCACCGGCTGCTACGCGATCGGCGGGGTGAACTTCGTCTGTCCGGACCGCGCTGAGTTCCTGCTCGGAGGGATGGCCGAGATCGGTGAGGGCGTTTACCGCGACTTCTCCGCCGCTGAAGAGATCGATTTCCTGGGCTTCGATCTGAGCTCGGTGAAGCGCTCCAACGCGCTCAAGAATCTGATCGTCACCAATCAGAACGTCTTGGCCACCAGTTCAGGGTTGGTACTGGACTCCGACGGAGACGGGATATCTGACCCCGACGAGTTTGAAGCCAATCTGAGCTCGACCAGTCGCGACACGGACCAGGATGGCCTGTCCGATGCCGTGGAGCTTCGTTTTTCCCGGGCTGGCCTCGACCCGCTCGTCGATGAGCAGACCTGCGGAGCCGATGCACGCGACGATCTCGATGGCGACGGCCTCGTCGAGTGTGAGGAGGTCTTACTCGGGACATCCATCGACCTGTACGACACCGACGCGGATGGCGTCCCCGACGGTCTCGAAGTGGCGCTCGGAACCGAGCCTCTCGAATCGGATGAGCTCGCCGACTCCGACCTGGACGGCCGCCGCAACGGTGATGAGATTCGATTTCACACGAGCGTCGGGTTCAACGAGAGCACCAGTCGGTCCGAGATCGCGTATCGATATCAGACCACCGAAGCAGGAACCGACGAGCGGGGTGGTACGTGCTACGACTTCGCCGTGCGAAACATCCAGCTCCAAACTCCGCTCGCGCGTCCCGCGGAGTCGGGGAGCTTCGCCCGAAACGACATCCTCCTCTACATGAATCAAGCTCCGCGCGACGACCCATCCGACTTCGGCAGCTTCCGCGTAGCCTGTGTGCAGGCCCGGTACGTTCCGCCGGACTTCAAAGACCCGGTCACCGGCATCGTCGAGCTGCAGCCGTCGGACTTCAAGGATCCGATCGATATCGACCTCGACGTCACGCTCGACTCGCCGGAGACCGACTGCGTGGGCCTGAACGGAACGGCGACGTTGGAGGAGCGAGGAGTGCTGCCCGAACCATGAAGCGCGTCATCATCGGGGCCGTGGTCGTGGGGACCGCGGCCTGCGCCAATCCCGAGCTCTTTCGAACCGAAGGCGACGGCATCCAGGCGCTGGACAACAAGCTGGCCATCGAGTCGCGTTTTTGCACCGCCGATCCGACGACTCTCGATTTTCCGACGAAGATCATGTTCGTCGTCGACACCAGCCAGTCGATGAACCGGACCGACCCTCAGGGGCAACGCCTCCTCGCCGTGCAAGAGGTGGTGGACGCATTCATCGCGGATCCAGGCGTGTCCTTTGCCGTCATCCAGTTCTCGGGGCAGACGACGGTGCTCACGTCGACGGTGGTCTTGAATGCGCAGGGCGTGCCCGAGCCGCGAGATGGATTCACGCGGGACCGCCAGAACATCGAGGATGCCATCGTTCGCTTGGGCGTCGCGGAGGCGACGACCGACTATGAAGGTGCGCTTTCGCAGGTTCTTCGCGTCCTCACCGACGACATGGTCGGCTCGGACGATGAGGACCTATCCCGGTCGAAGTACGTAGTAATCTTCCTCTCCGACGGACTCCCCAACCCGGTCGACCCTCCGACGAACACCCGGAGCTCCATCTTCGAGTTGGTCAATCAGATCTCCGAACTGGAGCGCGTGTATCGGCCGGCCGAACTGCGCCTTCACACCGCGCTCGTTCTCGGAGCGACCCGCACGGGATCGCGATGCACCGACCGCGATCAGGAAGGGGGGACCTCTTGTGAGGACCTGACGAACTCGAGTGCCTGTCGGGCCGACAACAACTGTGAATGGATCAGCGTCGAGATCGAAGCTCGCACGCTCCTCGAGGGCATGTCCGACATTGGTAACGGCACGTTCCGAAGCTTTCCGAACGGCGAAGAGATCAACTTTTTAAAGATCGACTTCACGAGCATTCGCCGCGTGTTCACGCTCAAGAACCTGATCGCGAGCAATCAGAACGCTCGACCGCGGCTGCTCTTCGACGGCCAAAGCGATGTCGTGGGTCGAGCCAGCCCCGACACGGACGGAGACGGGCTCGACGACGTGGAAGAGGACCTCATCGGGACCGACCCCCGCGCGCTGGATACCGACGATGATGGCTTCAACGACTTCATCGAGGTCTTGCTCGGAACGTCGGGCTTCGACCCGCTGGATCCGAGCGATGCCGACTGCACGGCCGGGATCGATCGTGTGGACACGGATGGCGACGAGCTCTTGGACTGCGAAGAACGCTTCGTGGGCACGAACCGCTTGATTCCCGACACCGACGCCGACGGTTTCCCCGACGCGCTCGAGTTGCGGAACGGCACCAACCCCGTCGTCGACGACACGCGTTCCGACCTCGACTTCGATTCGGCGCGCAACGGCGACGAGCTACGCGGACATTCGGATCCGGCGGTGAACGATGCGGCCCGTCGCGGCGCCATCTCCTATCGATATGAGCTCGAGGAGAAAGATCTAGGTGAGCTTTCCGGCCTGCCCGATGACGACTTCCGAGTGCAGGCTCTGGTGCAAGGTCAGTCTTGCTACGAGGTCCGCGTAGAAAACATCACCTTGGCCGACACGTTGGATGGCGGAAGGAATCGCGTATTCTTGTACGCCGTTCAGGCGCCGTTCGATGACCCGACGGATTTTGGCCTGATTCGCGTGGCGTGTGTAGAGCAACAGTACCTTGTGCCGGATTTCCGCAATCCTCCGTTCCCCGAAGTCGAAGTGCCGGGCGACGCCTTCAAGACGATCACGGACTTCGATCCGGACGTCGACTGCACGACCGGCCGGCCGATCAATTGAGGAAACGATCATGAGAATGACACCCGTGGTCTTGACGACCCTTCTGCTCACCGGAGTTGGCTGCGGCGAGAGCACCCGCGACCCGGGCGAGTTCGATCGGCCCGACGGTTCGGTCACGGTCGACAACTGCTCCATCGAAGCCCCGTGTGCTCTGACCAGCGGCGTGTCTTCGGCGCCGGGAGATTTCATTGCCCCGGCGACCGATGTGGACCGGTACACGATCACCGTTGCCGAGGGTCAGATCATCGACGTGAACGTGAGGATGGCTGCCGCGCGCAGTCAGGTCCAGCTTCGGGGCGTGCTCTTCGACCCCAGTCTCGATCAGGCGGCTCAGGGGCAGAGCAACTCTGGGCCCAGTCAGACGCAGATGTTCTCGTTCCAGCACGTGGCCGACCAAGCCGGCGTGTGGTCTTTGGACGTTCGCGACGTCGGCGGCGACGACGCGGACACCATCCGCAGCTACCTGGTGACGATCACGCTGATCGAGCAGACCGACAACAACGAGCCGAACGACGGGCCGCTCGAGGCGACGCCGCTCACCGAAGGAGTGACCGCCACCGGCCAGATCGCATCCCAGGATGATGAGGATTGGTTCACCATCGACGCGCCCGCCGGGAAGATCATGCAGATCCGGGCCACGCTCCCCGGGACGCTCAGCAATGAATGGGAGCTCTACAGCGAAGACGACTCGACGCAGCCCATTGCCTCGTCATCAACGGGTCGACCCGAGTCGAACGCGAACCAGAATCGGCCCACGGGAGCCGGCGGAACGTTCCTGCTGCGAGTGTTCGACCGCGAAAGCAAGTCGAGCACCGAGTCTGCCTATCAGTTGACGGTCACCTTGATCGACGAGCCGGACGCGTTCGAGCTGCCGCTGGCGAATGACAGCCGGAATCGCTCGACACCGCTCACGCTGGGCCAGCCGGTCGAGGGGATACTGGCCTCGACCAGCGATCTCGATTTCTACACGTTCGAAGTCGTCGGCGCGCGACCGGGCAATGCCAAGGTGTTTTCGATCACCCTCGAGCGTCTCGGCGAGGCGGAGACTCCGGTCGAGCTCCAGTTTGCCGTGCTCGACAGTGAGGGTGAGCTTTTCTGTCCGACCTTCGACGACGGTTGCCTTGCGCTGCGCCGCTTCAACGACGGATCCCTGGTTGACGTTCGTTGCCACGACAACCGCATATGCCGGCACGGCGTTCCCCTCACGGAGGAGGGCACGTTCTACGTTCGCGTGAACGACTTCGAGGACAACGAGTTCGATGAATCGATGCGCTACCGGCTGACCGTCGATGAGGTCAGCCTCCCGGCCGACGATACGGAGAACTTCAACGAATCAGCGGCGCTGCCCGTGCCGCTCGTGACCTCCACCGCGGCCGCAGTCCTCGAGTTCGACTGGGTCGAAGGCTACATCTCGTACACTGGGGACGTGGACGTCTACACGATGCAGTTCCCGATCAGTGACTTCGCACCGACACAAAACGGTGACTGGGAGTGGTCGTACGACTTCTTCGTCGATGGTCCATCCGAGGTCGAATACCGCGCCGAGATCGTGACGCCCAACGAGAGCGGCGGTGTGGCGAGGAACGTCGTTCCCCAGTGCAGACAGCAACCCCCGAGCCCCGCCGTCCCCGACCCGTGCGACACGAGTGCGGCCCAGAATTTCCACGACTTGGAACGAGGGGCGCTGTCCCCGTCATGCCAAGGGAACGACGATCGTTCGTGTTGTCAGGTCGTCTTTCGGGTCAATTCCGACCGCCGCGGAGGTGTTTGGCGTCTCGAGGTTCGAGACGATAGCACCACGCTTCGCGAGTTCGACAACGACACCCCTGCGGGTGATGACTTCGACGTTCGACCCCAGGCGAAGTACCGCTTCCGACTGCGGGCGCGCGCAGGGTGTCAGGTGCCGGGGCCGTGCGCCGGCGAGTTCATCGAGCCGGGCGTCGGCGACCGTTGCGGAAGACCGTGAGGAAGATACAGTGAAGGTAATGAAGGTCACGACCATCTCCGTTTGCGTTGGACTGTTCGCGGCTTCGGTCGCCTGCGGAGAAGATCTGCCGGGGAGCGCGATCCAGCCGGAGCGCGATGAGCCGTTGGCTCTTCCCGAGCAGTCTCCCATCTGTCTGAACCAGCTCCCGTTCCCGGTGGCGGGCGCCACCCAGCAGGTTGGCCTGATCATCGTGAACCGTGGTGAGCAGACCCTGGAAGTCGGGGGAGCGCGTATCGCAGATCAGACGAACGCGGGCGCCTTCGACAACGTTCGCATTCAGGATATCGACAAGGTGCCTTGCAGCAACGAGGTACCGTGCCAGGTACCGTTCGCCGAGCGAGTGACGATCGCCGTCGACTTCACACCGCCCGCACGCGGCTGGGACGTAGGGCTCTTGTCGGTCACGACCAACGACCCGGACAATCAGGACTTGCGGGTCGCGATCATCTCCGCAGCCAAAGAACCGAAAGATCCAGACGCGTTCGATCCCGGCCCCCGACCGCCCGGCATCGAGTGCAGCTGCATTTTCCCCGTCCCCGACGAGTGTCAAAACAACTGACGGAAGCCCGCCGACCGCGAAGTGCGTCCTCGCTGAGCAATCAGTTTGCGATGCCGACGATGTTGGCGGCGACCGCTCGGAACTTGAGCGCGATGGAGTACCCGTCCGCCATTCGGGGGTCCTTGGCGCAGGAGTTGGGCCGCGACCGCTCGCTGGGCGGTATCGTTCCGCCGACGCAGGCGCTGCTGCGGAGAGGACACCGCTCGGCTTGCTGGGCGTCGCAACATCCATCCACGATCCCGTCACCGTCGTCATCGCGGATGCACTCGAGGCCGTCGGCATCGCCGTCGATGTCGGGCCGAGGCCCGATGAAGATGGCGACCAGGTCGATCAACGTGCTGCCGGACGGGACCTCACGGGGGCACTGACTGGACTCGCCGGCGCGACAGTACGGATTGTCGATGCTGGCCAAGGTGTTCACCGGGACTGAACCGCCGAGGACACCATCGGCGAGACCGCCGAGATCTCCGGGAACGGTGGCCCGAACGCGCACCCGATTGATCCGGATCTCGGGATGCGGCGGAGCCCCGATGGTGAGGATGAACTGGATCGGCACCGGCGCCAGCGACTCCAGCCGCCCCTTGACGATCTGGACCGGCGAACGCGCGCCGGCCTGAGGCGGGACGTTGATGAGCGACTGAGGGCTGATGTTGAAGTTGCAGCAGGTAGCGGCCCCCTCCGGCACCCGAAAATTGTCCGCCGGAAAGACCGGGACGTCGGCATCGCGAGCGCCGTAGATCTTCACGGTGGCGGACGTTTCGTTGCCCTGGTAGGGACTTTCGAGCCCAACGAGCTCCATGAGTAGAAGTGATTCGCCGCTGCGGATCCCCTGCTGAATCTGCGTGTTGGCGATGCTCCCCAGCTCGCCCAGAACGTTGTCGATGCAGCCGTCGTCGGTGCACTTGCCGTCGACATCGAAGCCCTGATCGGCATCGGCGATCACGAGCCGGTCGACGATGAAAGCGGCCCCGGTGCCGGGGGGATCGTCGAAACCGTCGACGACCGAGTCGAAAGGATTCTCCTGACCGCTGGCGAGCTCGGTATCGGGAGGGACGATGGGACCCACGCACCGGCCGGTCGACGTACACCGGAGCCCCTTGGGCGTACATGCCGTCGGGTTGTCGGCACACTCCGGTGGTTCACGACAGTCGCGGTCATCGAAGCACTCGGTCTCGCAGCGACCGTCGATGCAGAAGCTTCCCTGCCCACAGTCGACGTTCTTGAAACAGCGACCCGTGCAGCCCGAGCCCACTGCGGTAAGCCAACCGGCGATGACGAGCGCGAACGCCGGCCAACCGAGGCGAATCATCCGCTCCTTGGTACCAGCTGCGGCGGGCTTTCAAAAGCGGTGCCTTGCTGCGACCAAGGACGCACAGTAGGTTGGGCGGGCGATGAGGCACATCCGTGCGATCGGGCCATGCCTGCTCGGTTTTGCGCTGGTTGGGATCGATGCCCATGCCCAAGGATCCGGGGCCGAGTGTCGTCCCAATCCCTACCTCTCGCGAGCCAAAGAAGAGTACGACCGTCTCGAGTTCGACCGTGCGTCGCGGACCCTCCAAAGAGCCGTGGAGCATGCCCGGAACTGCCGCGATGATCTCGCCGACGTCTACCGTCTGAAGGGCTTCGTGGATGCCGTCAACGGGGAGCGTGAACGCTGCCAGCGGGCCTTCGAGATCCTGCTGGCTCTGAATCCGACCTACCGAATGGGTCTCGATGTCCCGCCGAAGATCCGTTCGTGTTTCGAGAATGCCGAGCGCGTCGACCCCGAGCGCCGGCGCCTACAGCTATCGCACGCACCTCCCGGAGAGGTGGAGCCGAACTCACCGGTATCCATCGAAGTCGACGTCCTCGATCCACTGCGGCTGGTCGATCAGATGCAGGTTTACTTCCGCCGGGCCGGCGTGACGGTCTACACGCCGGTTTCCGTTCGCGCCGACGATCACGTTTCGCTCGTCATCCCCGCCCTATCCGTTCCCAGCGATCCCGACGGCTACGAGATGGAGAAGTTCGTGCGCGCGATCGATCGGTGGGAAGGCGTCCTGAGCGAAGTCGGCGGCGCGCGCGATCCCCTGGTGTTTCGCGTCGACAAAGCCAAGGGCAAGAAGCCTCTCTACGCGAAGTGGTGGTTCTGGACGACGATCGGAGTGGTCGTGGGGGGAGGCGTGGTGACGGGAATCGCGATCGCCAATAGCTCCAGCGATGACGTGACCCTCGAAATCGAGACGACCACCGGGGTCGCCCCCTGAAGCGATGTCGGTCCGATGGTTCAGCCTCGTCGGGCTGCTGGGGGTCGTGGCCTGCAATTCGACGAATGAGCAGATCACGCTCGTGTTTCCGTCGGAATCATCTCAGGTGCCGATCGATGCGGTCGTCGTCACCGTGGTGGAGCCGCTGCTCGGCGCCGACGATGACCTCCGGTTCGTGGGCTGCGACCGCATCGGAACATTTGGGCCGGTCTCTGGGATCGCGATCGGAGACAGCGAGGTCCGCGAGCTCGCCCGCCGACGCTTCACGTTTCCCCTCGAGGGCGCGGTCGAGGTTGGCTTCGGCGACCTGCCCAGCGGAGGGAGCAATCCGTGGGGAGTGCTCGCCGTCTTCTTCGAGGCCCGAGGAACCGTGGTCGCCGAGCGGGGAGGCGTCGCCCCCGAGGCTACGCTCCTGTCCGGCTGCTACTGTGTCCGAACGCGTACCGGGCGGGCTTCCGACGCTCCTCTGCTCGACGACGAGGTCCGCGAGCGCTGCCCGCTCCTCGGGGGTCGAGAAGGTCAATCGACCCAGTCGCGCACCATCCCTCTCCGCCCGGTGGCCCCTCCCGAGTTCCGGCTCGAGCCCTGCGGACCCGATTCGGCGGGGGCGCTTGCATCGGGTGTGACGCGACCCGGTCCGTCGGTCTGTCTGCGGACCGAAAGCTGTGACGACGCCGGCCGTCCTCCCTGCTTCGAGTGTGAGGCGCCGTGCCCGGAGCTGTCCGATGCGTCCGGGGCGGCCATCGAGTTCCGGATCCCTACCGTCGGAGTTCCGGGTGGCGTCCCCGTCCAGCGCGTGCTGACCGATCGCCGCGGTCGGGCCTCGCCCCCGCTGGAGCTGGAGGACTGCTCCGAGCCCTTCGAGGTGGAGGCGCGACTCTTCGGACGGAGCGAGGCCGTCCGCTTTCGAGTGGATTGTGTAGCTCCCACGGGTAGCTGGTCGGTCCACGACGAGCGGCCGCTCCCCGGTGCGCGCGTACTCGACGTCGCCTCGGTGCCCGGTCTAGCCGGTGGACCGGATCGACTCGTCGTCTTGACGCGACGCTCGGACCAGCCGTTTCAGGCGGAGGTCCAGATGTTCGGCCTGGTGGCGGGTGAGCTTCAGCCTCTGACGGGCACCTCGACCGTCTTCTCCGGCGTCACGGGGCACGGCGTGACGGCGTTCCGAACGGTCGCCGGACCGGCTACCTCCCCCGTGCAGATCGCGGTGGCGGTCGGCGTGGGGGCGGGCGAGGAGCGCGAAGTGGAGCTCCGCTTGCTCGAATGGGACGGAGCGTCGCTGACGCGCGGGGCAGTTCTGGATGCTCCGTGCGCCCGATGTTCGTGCGGTACGCTTGCGTCGTGCCAGGGGGAAGCTGCGTGCGGCGCCGGCGAAACGTGTCAGGACGGACTGTGCCGGGAGGCTCAGGCGCGCTCCTGCACCCGCAACGACGACTGTGGCGGCGGTAACTCGCGATGCGTCCAGGGACTGTGCGCAGAGACCAATCGGATCGCGTGCTTCGGACCCGAGAACTGCCCGGGCATCGGCCGGCTCTGCGTGGACGCTCTCTGTCGTCGGGCGCTGCGGTGCACCGGCTCGAGCGACTGCACGGAGAACGAGGCGTGCATCGACGGATTCTGCAGTCCCATCGAGCTGAGACCCTGTTTTGACAAGTCGGATTGCGCTTCCGGCTCGATCTGTCGGGCGGGCGTGTGTGAGCCGGCAGGACCCTGTACGTGTGGATCGCCGGTGACCCCCGACCTGCCCGTGAATCTTCGCCCCTCCGACGTGGATGGCGATGGCTTGACCGACCTGGCCTTGGGGGCCGAAGGGGGCCAGACGATAACTTTCCACTATGCCGACCCGGCCTCCGGGCGCCTCCATCCCCAGCGGTGTGACTGTGCGCGAGTCGTGCCTCCGAGCGTCCGCTTCGACGTCCTGCAGCTGGGAGCCGATGCTCTCACGGACGGGGCATCCCTCGGAGGAGACCTTCTCGTTGCCGTGAACAACGGCGCCCACGTTCGCTATGGTGAGTCGCTCGAGGGAGCAGCCCGGATCACCTGCGGCCAAGCGCCTCGCTTGGCCGAGACCTTCACCGTCCGCGATGCGGTTGGCGTGCCGACCCGGTGTGGCATCGGCGAAGTCGACTGCCCCTTTCCGGACGACGCCGTGCTCCTCGGGGAGGTCGACGATGCGATGGTCCGCATCGCCTTCGGTAGCGGAGACGACATCACGGACAACGAGCTTCTGTTCGAACAACCGATGACCCATGAGGAAATCTTCTTCGACGATGTCGCCATCGGCGGTTCGGCCAACGATCCCCAGACCGTCGAAGCTGCCGACTTCAACGCCGACGGACAATGGGACCTCGCAGCGTTGTTTCGGTCGACTCGCGACGTTCGCGTGCTCTTGGGCACCGGACGAGGCTCGTTCGTGATGGCTCCGGAGCCACTCCGCCTCGGAGCCCTGACCGACTCTTGCGTAACCCTTTCACGTTTTGCCGTCCCCGACCTCGACGGAGATGGAGCGGCGGATGTGGCCGTCGTGTGCAACCCGACGTCTTCGCCGCGCCTCGTGGCGCTGGAGGTCGAGCGTCTGTGATGCGCGGCTTCATCGGCGTTCTCGCGCTTTCCCTGGTCGCTTGCCAATCCGATACCGGTTCGGTGGTCCTCGAGTTCCCCAACGAGGAGAGTCGGGCCGCGGTCCGGGGCCTGGGAATGTGGCTGATCGATACCACGGCCTCTGCTGCGACCCCTCCCTGTGAGGATGGTGCCTTGTTGGGGACGGCCGCGGAGGGTCGCCCGCCGCTCGACGGGCTGCCGGGGCAGCGCTTCAGCTGTGCGGATCTGCCCGAACAACCCTGCGAACCAAGCTGGCTGGAGCGCGTATCGATCTCCGGGCTCGCGGCCGCCTCGTACACGATCTACGTGCGCGCGCATCTCGAAGTCTTCGGCACCGACGATCGTGAGCCCCCCGTCATTCTCGAGGGATGCACCGAGGCCTTCGATGCCGGCAGCGACGACGGTCGGTCCGGCGTACCGATCGCGATGAATCTCGTGATCCCCGATTCGGCTCGCCTCGAGATCGTCTCCGGGCAGGCGCAGGTGGGGGTGCCCGGAGCCGATGCCGAAGAGCCGCTCCGGGCTCGGGCTCGGGCCGCCGTGCCCGGTGGGACCACGCGTGACGTCTACGACTTGCCGGGCGTGGGGCTCGAAGTGGCGATCGACGGAGACGCCCAGCTTACTTCGGGCGCCGGGCCCGTGCTGACGGGCTCCGACGGTCAAGCCGTGATCCCCTTCCGCTATGGCGGGCCGGGAACGAGCGAGGTCCGCATCCGTGCGCCAGCGCTCGAGGCGCAAGGCGTCGCGTTCGAGTCGACGACCTTTGTTTCCGCAGTCGCACCGAGCTTCTTCGCGTCGGTCCGGACCGTCGGCTCCGTCGAGGGGCAACCGATCGATCTGGGCGTCGGTGATGTCGACGGCGACGGCACCGACGATGTGGTCGCGGTGGGATGCACGGGGGAGGGCGTGTGTGAAGTCTCGGAGCGTCTTCGGGTCGAGGAGCCGCAGGGCCGGGCATCGCTGGCCGTGATCTTCGACGTGGCGGGCGCGAGTACGCTCGGCCCGGTCTGGCTGGGGGACGCCCGCATTCCCGTCGGCGTTGCGCTGAGCGACCTCGCTCCCGGCGGGGGGGAGGAGATCGCTCTGGCCGCTGCTCGCGACTCCGACTGCCGACCCACGGCCTGTCCCGACGGACTGCCTTGCCAGTGCGCGCGCTCGAGCACGGGCGGACCATGCTCGTGCGAGGCGTCGACGTTGGATCTGCTCCGAGCCGAGCCTAACGGTTGGACGGAGGTGGCTCCGCGCTACGTGACCACCTCGTCTAACGCGGTCGACATCGCCGTCGTCGACGAGGAAGACGACCGTCGGGTCGCGCTGCTGATGCGGGGTCGACTCGAGGATCGTCGCCCGTGTCGCCCGGGGCCGTTCTGCGACACGGGCTGCCCTCGAGGTGAAAACTGTGTGTCCGGGGGCGGTCTCAACGTGTGCAATCGGCTGGACGCTCGAGTCGAGCTCCTCGATCTGCGCGACCAAGCCCTGTTCGAGGGCACGCGGTGTTCGTGCTACGTTTTCAACGAGCCGTTCTGTCCGTCCGGTTTCGCTCCGCCGCTGTCGTCGTGCGCCGACGCGTTTTTCGCCGAGCCGGAGCGCGACCCCGACCCCTGTCGGCGTAGGCTGCGGGCTCGGATACGAGTCAGCGAGTCGGTCCCCTTGGCTTTCGACATCGGAGTGCTCCGCCGAGCTGGGCAGCGCGACATCGTCGTCGGCAGCGCGGGAACGATGGGCTTGGTCCCGGGCGATCCGACCTGGAACTACGCCCGGGACGATGCGCTCACGCTCACGATCCCCGGGGACGTCACCGGCGTCAGACTCGTCGACGCGGATCCGCGGCTCGACGCACGAACCGCCTCCGATCCGGATCAGCTTCAAGGAGACGTCTGGTTCTGGTCGCCCGGCCCCTGCGGGTCAGCGAGCAGCTGTCCCGTCGAGCGGAGCGATGCCCAAGATCGGAGCTGCCTCGGCATCTGGGTGACGGCGGGCGAGCCGAACCTGTACGACGTCGACCCGACGGACCGGAAGTTCTGTCGTCGCCGCGGCCTGCCGTTCGCCATCGACGAGGGCTGCATCGGCGATTTCAACGGCGACGGCCGGCTCGACCTGGCGGCGGCGAGCTCGACGGAGTCCTCCTTGGCGGTGTTCTTCGGTGATGGTTTCGGGGGTCTCACCACCTCACCTACGCTCACGCCGCTCCCGGGGGGAGCGAGCGGTGGCCCGATCGCTTGCCAGGACATCGATGGCGACGCGAGGACCGATGTCGTGGTGCTGAGCGTCGACGGAGGGGCGATCCATGTCCTTCTCGGCGCCGGATAGTCCGCGTCGGCGCTCCGCTCGGCACCGGGTCCATGAGGTCGTGTGGGTCCTTCCGCCGTGGGCCCCCGCGGCCATGCTGGCGACCGTCGTCGTCGCTCTTGCGCTGTCCTTTTCCGCGGGTTTCGTGGTCGGCGGGCACCGGCGCCCCCTCGAGGGTTCGCCGTCCGCGCCGCGGACCACGGATTCCGCGACGCCCGTTCCCGAACCGGTCCCGTCTCCCGCGGCGCCCGTTCCCGAACCGGGCCCGGTTCCCGTCGCTTCGACGCGATCGTCGACGCTTTCCGCGGCCGCTGACGAAGTCCCAGACCCGCGAGTGGCATACGACGAGCCAGGGGCGCCTCCTCCGAGCGAGACCAGCAGCCGGGGAGTGGCGGCCGAGCTGCGCGAGCCTCCCGCCGGCCGCTATGGCGTGCAGGTCGGAGCCTACCCGACCCTACGCCGGGCTCGGGCGATCCAAGCCCGGATCGATCCGGCGTTCGGGCCGCGCTTCATCGTGCCCGTGCGGCTCGCGGGGAAGGGCACGTGGTATCGAGTCCGGGTCGGAGCATGGGAGACGCGCCGAATGGCCGAAGACGCTGCCGCGCGGCTCGCTCCGGGGCGCGACGGTTCGATGGTGGTGCGCTACCCTTGATCGCGTTGGGTCTTTCGCTCGTCGCGGTGGTCGGCGGCGAAGTCCAGCTGCATTGGGCTCACCCGCAGGGCTGCCCCTCCTCGCGAGACGTCCTGCAGGCGGTGGAGGAGCTGACCGGACGCCCTCTCGCGGATGGCCCCCTACAGCTCGTCGTCACGGCGACGGTCACCCGAAAGCCGTGGCGTGCGGCGTTCGTGGCCCGGTCGGCCCACGGCGAGAGCCGCCGAACGCTCGTGGGCGAAGACTGCGAGGCGATCGCCCAGGCGGCAGCAGTGATCATCGCCATCGCGCTCGCCGACCTTCGACGGGAACCAGCCCAGCCGCCCGAGGATTGGCTCCCCGACCTGCCGCGGGTCCCCCAGCCCGCGGTTCTCACCCTCTCCCCGATCGCCACGTCGTTTCCGGTCCGCTTCGATCTCGCGGTCGCGAGCGGCGTCCACGTTGGCGTCCTGGCAAATGCGGGGCCGGTCCTGGTCGGGGATGTCGTATTGACCTGGATCGGGGCCGACCTCGGCTCGCCGCGCTGGCTTCGAGGCGGATGGCGACTTCGGCTGGGTGCCTTCGGTCGGTGGTCCCCCGACCAGCAGGCTGAGGGCCTGACGATATCCTACGGGGCTGCCGGGGCTCGCGCCGACGGGTGCTGGCTGTGGCCGCGCTGGACCTTTGAAGTCGAAGTCTGCCTGGGCACCGAGGTCGGGCCTTGGTGGGCCGAGGGCAAACCTGACGGGCAGCGCCAGACCTTCGTCGGGGCCGCGGTCTTGGGAAGCACGGGCGCGACGTGGCTTTTTTCAAGAATCTTGGGGGTTTATGGGCGAATCGGGTTGGGCGTCAACATCACGCGCGACCGAGTGGTCGTTCAGACCACGCCCGGCCGACCGGACCTGACCACCGAAGTCTTTCAGCCGAGCAGGGTCTTTCCTAGGATCGAAGCGGGCTTCAGCGTGCGTTTTTGATGACGGATCCGCCGGGGGACGGCCACTCACACTCAGGGAAGCGGTTGGTCGTTGGCGGCGGACAAGGCGGCTCCTCGGCGGACGGGGACCCGACCGATGCCGAAGCCGGCGACCGAGAGCTTCGCTTCGAGGATGTCTGGGATGAGCACTTCGATTTCACGTGGCGCAGCCTACGACGCCTCGGCGTGCGGCCCGACTCCGTCGATGATGCCCTCCAGGACGTCTTCTTCGTGGTGCACCGCAGGCTCGCTGACTTCGAGGGTCGTTCTGCGGTCCGGACGTGGTTGTTCGGCATCGCTCTCCGCGTGGCGCGCAGCTATCGGCGAAAGGCGGCGCGGTCGAGCGTCCTCGACCCGCTCGGCCCCGAGCTCAGCGCCGACGCCAGCCAGCGGCCCGACGCGATCACAGAATCGAATCAGGCCAAGGTCCTCGTCGATGCGTTTCTCGAGTCACTCGACGAAGATAAACGCGACGTTTTCATCCTGGCCGAGCTCGAAGAGTGGACGGCGCCCGAGATCGCCGAGTCCTTGGGGATCCGCGTCAACACGGTCTACAGCCGTCTCCGCGCGGCGCGTAAGCAGTTCGAGCAAGCGGTCCGTCGGCATCGAGCGAAGGAAGCGCGGGTAGAGTCATGAAGCGTCTCGGTGCCGATGCCCAGAATGTCCTCGAAGCCGCTCGCGCCTCGGCGGAGGTGCCACCAGCGGGTCTGAAGGAGCGCCTGCGCACGCAGCTCCAGGCACGCTTGGTCGACCCGGCGGCGGTCGAGCCGTCGCTCGAGCCACCGAGCGGTGCGGGAGCGAGCGGCTGGTCGGTGGTGGCAAAATCGGTGGGGGCGGTCGCGACCGCGGCCGCGGCCGCGTGGCTCGTGGTCAACGTGTCGCCGAGCGGCGGCCCGGACGACCAGGACGTACCGGCTCGAGACGGGGCCACGGTCGAGGTGAAGACCACGCTGCCGGAGGCGGTCGAGGCCGCCGACCTCGACGAGCGAGGGGCGACGCCGCCCGAATCGGAGACGGTCGGTGAGACTCCGAGTCGTGTACCTTCACCCGAACGCCTTCCCGAGCGGCGAGCACCGACCAGGAAAGCGTCTCCGCCGGTGGTCGACTCCGATGGCGCGCCGGGCCACGGCCCCGACCTCGCTGCGGAAGCTCGCCTCGTGGCGGAGATCCAACAGGCCTTGCGCGACGGTGATGACCAGCGCGCTGCCGACCTCGCCGACCGTCACCGTCGGCGGTTCACCGAAGGCATCCTCGAGGAGGAGCGCCTCGCCGCGGAACTGGTGGCGGCGTGTCGGCTCGAAGCCGACGATGTCGACGCTCTGAGAAGCGAGCTAAAGGCGAAGTTTCCGGACACGGTTCACGCGTCGCGCATCGATGACGCGTGCCGCGTCGCAGAGTAGTCATCCGCGTCGGCTCCGACCATCCTATTCACCCATCCCGACTGCCCACCCCGACTGCCGGCATGGATCGGACAAGGCTCGGGCGGTCGCCGCGCGGACGGTGCAGGAACACCGCCGACGTTCACGTCAGCGGCAGACGGGGACGTACTCGAAATTGATGAGGCTGCCGGCTCTCGGGGCATCCTCGAGACTGAAGGTTACGACGTTCGACCACCGGTCGTGCCGCCAGATCTCGCGGCCCCTCGAGTCGACCGGGGGCTCGAGAACGCCGTCGACCCGAACCGTGAGCGTCTCCGGCCGCGGCGTTCGGTCCAACTTGAACTCGTGAGGCAGCCCGAAGGAGGAAAAAGGCCGCCACCACAGTGGCTGGTACGCGTCGACGTCGCAGATCGCCGAGGTCGTGCCGTTGAAGCTCCCGATCATCTCCAGGTAGCGGTCGGCCGGCGGTTGGTCCAGGCAACGGGACGATCCGTCGAGGACGATCGCGTTGACGACGATTTGGCGGACATCCGCTTTTGCCGTCCTCAGCGCCTCGGCGTAAAAACCTACGGGCTCTGCGCTTTGGTCGTCGCGGTCGGATAGGAAGACGATCGAGAGCGCAGCATCCTCGCGCAGCCATCCTCGATGATGGAGCATCGATAGTCGGGCGGCTTCGAAGCTGGTGTTGTCGAAGTCGGTCTCGGTCGCGAGC
The DNA here is from genome assembly GCA_964473255.1 of uncultured Myxococcales bacterium. Taxonomy (GTDB): domain Bacteria; phylum Myxococcota; class Kuafuiibacteriia; order Kuafuiibacteriales; family Kuafuiibacteriaceae; genus Kuafuiihalomonas. Next base: position 17,112 of record CAYYOT010000057.1, read on the forward strand.
AGGTCGAGCTTCTCGGACAGATCCCGGACCGGATCGACAGCCTCGGAGGAGACGGGCGAGCCGATGAGCTGGCCCCGGCCGTCGCCGGCATCGGCGGAGATGACGCCGATCTCGAACTGGGTCGAAGTGGTCTTCAGCGTCGAGATCCACTGAGGAAGAAACGTATCGAGCTCGCCGAGCTCGACGTTCATCGAAACGCTACGGTCCACTACGAGGAGCACGTCGACGATCGGCCCCGGAGGCTGAGCCCTGGGCTCGACGTGCGTGGGTTGCTCTTCGGCGCGGGCCGAAATCGGGATGTAGACCGCGTTGTCGAGCTGCTCGGACGTACGCACCTCGAGGAACGCCCCCAGGTCGCCGGGAGCGTCGGGCTCGAGGTGCAGCTGATACGTGGCTTTCGACACGCCGAAGGGGTCCGAGGCCGGTGAAAGCGAGCGCGGGGTGAGGGGACCGGAAAGTCGATACGCGGGGTCGCCGACCACCGATACCCCGGCCAAGAGGATCCGTTCCTCCGAACGGTTCTCGATGCGAACGATCCGTGTCTCCCGGCAACCGGTCTGCACGACGTCGAACTCGACGAACTGGGGCTGAACGATCACCTCGTTCACCTCCAAGGCCCGGCCGAACCATACGTTATCGTCCTCGCGGGTCTCCGCGACCACGTCGTCGGGGTCCACGTGGGCCTCGAACGCGAAGGTCGTCGACGGGGACCACGGGGGGAGTGCGATCGCTTCCTCGATGGTGAAGGTCGACCGCGGACCCAGGCCGGGCAGGAGCAGTCTGCCCACTTCAACCGTTGGCACGTCTGGGTTTTCGGGCACGAGATGCAGACCGACGGAGGTCGAAGGTGAAGGATGAATCCCGTCGTTCTCGAGGGTGACGACGATCGAACTCCGCCGACCGGGGACCCAGATTTCGGGCACGCCCTCGACGGCCGCGACGCGAAGGTTCACCTGCGGCTGGTCGAATGTTTGGGGACCATCGTGGTCGACAAGGTCGGGGACGGCGTCGGACGGTTCCCACACGTACGGACGCGATGGGGTCGTGTCGGAAGCCGGCTCCTCAGAGCGCTGGCCCACGACACCATCCCGCGACAAAGCTTCGCACCCGCTCAGAACGAACAGGAGTGCTCCGAGACACACTCGGTCGGCGATCCGCACTGTCCGACAGTCTGCCTGGGTTGAAGCGAGGAAATCCAGAGCGCGGGGACCCTTGAGACGCATTTTCTAACCGACTCGGCCCATGGTGACGGCGTGCGGCATCCTCATCTCGGCGGTCGATAACGCGATGGGCTAGCCGCGACCTCGCTCCCAGACCTCGGCCATGATCGAGCGCCGAAACCGGCGAATTTGTTCCGGGTTTTCGCCATAAACGGTGCGATTTGTGAGCAAGGTCGCCGTCAGGCCCGTGGCTGGATGAATCCAGATGCTTGTGCCGGTATACCCTAGGTGGCCGACCGCATCGGCCGGCCAGACGTCGCCGGTGCTGCCGCCGGGCGTGGGACGGTCCCAGCCCCAAGTCCAGATTGATTCCTTGCGGGGCGCCCACAGCGTGCGAACGGTCTCCGGAGCGAGAGGGCCGGAGCGGTCGCCGTGGAACGCCGCGAGCAGCCGGTCGGTCCAGTCCGCAACGTGGCTCGCCGTCCCGAAGAGACCCGCATGGCCGCAGATCCCGCCCATCGCCCAGGCGTTGTCATCGTGGACCCGATGCCGGTGCGGCTGAAAGGTCGGAGCGACGTCCTCCGCACGCCGGACCGCTGCGAGATCGGTCAGCGGACATCCGAGCGCAGCCAGTGCGAGCCCCGGCTCGCGGCCGGTCAGTCGCTCGACGGCGGCGCCGAGCGCGATGAATCCCAGGTCGGTGTAGCGGCTTCGCTCGTCGGGTGTCGCTTCGAGCGGAGCGCGGGCCGCTCGCTCCTGAATCCAGGCTCGCGTCGCCCGCGCGCCGGGGGCCAGCGTGACCGGGAGACGCCGGTCGAAGCGGATGTGGGCCGGGAGTCCCGAACGGTGCTGAAGCAGGTGCTTGTGCTCGACCCGCGGATCGGCGCCCGGAAACGTGGAGGCGAGACGGTCCGCCGGGTCGAGACATCCGCGTTCCCAAGCCTGCGCCCAGAGTATCGACGTCCCCACGGCTTTCGTCAGCGACGCAAGGTCATAGCGGGTCGCCGCGCGCACGGGGTCGAGACCCGGGCCCCGTCGGCCGAACGCCTCCTCGAACACGGCCCGTCCCTCGCGCCGAACGACCAACTGTCCTCCCGGGACCGCACGCTCCGCGACTCCGGCCTCGAGCAGCGAACGAAGCCGGTCGCTCATGGCAGCGGCGCAAGACGTCCGGCATCGCCGTCGAGGCGGTACCGTCGTCCGACCCAGAGGGCGTGGTTTCGCCGCCCGTGTCCGATGGGGAGATCGCGTACCACCGGGACCCCCCAACGACGCAGTCGCTCTTCGGCGACCTCCGAGCCGTCGGGCTCGTGGGGTCGTCGTCGCTCACAGTCGGTCCATGCCCCGACGGCAACGCCCGCGATCTGCGGCCGCAGGTCGCTGAGCTCGAGCTGAGTGAGCATTCGATCCAACCGAAAAGGAGCTTCACCGACGTCTTCCAAGAGCAGGATCACCGGCTCCGTCGACCGCAGATACGGCGTGCCGAGGAGGCCGACGACCAACGCGAGGCATCCACCCAAGAGGACGCCGTCCGCGGTACCTCCGACGATAGGGCGGCCTTCGATCGGGCCCGCCGGCTCGCCGGTGAGGGCCGACCGCAGGGCCAGCCGGTCGGTCTCGTTCAGGTCGACCAGCTGGGTGACGACCGGACCGTGGATCGACGGGGCGCCGACCAGCGTCCATCGGGCGAGCTGGAGGGCGGTCACATCCGAAAACCCAACGATGGTGCGGTCCGCCTGGCGGGCGTAATCGAAGCGGTCCAGGAGCCGATGAATCCCGTAGCCGCCGCGGGCGGCCATCAGAAGGTCCAGGTCAGAGTGCTCGAGCAGAGCCTCGAATCCACGCAGCCGTCGTTCATCCGAGCCCGCGAGGTAGCCGTCGGTAGCGAAAGCGTCCGGAGCGAGGATGGGCTCGAACCCCAGTTCCCGAAGGATCTGTAGCCCGGTCTCGAACCGCTCGCGGGCGAAGGGGCTCGACAGGGCAAAGATCCCGATCGGTTTGGTCGGCGCTGACGCCATCGGGGCCGAGGCTAGCAGCCGGGCGAGAGCCGCGCGAAGCCGGATGAAGCTGCCGGCGCTCCAGGGTTCAGCCGGGGAGGGGTCGGTTCGCTTCGCCCTGGAGCGCCAGCCGAGACACGGACACCCGAGTCTCGTTGGATGAACCGGAAGCGACGGGCCCCTATTCCTGGTTCGCTCTCTTGAAGCGAGCAGGGTCTCCGCGTCCCATCACCAGCACGATTTCACGATTTCCTTTGGCTCCCGAGATCGCCGCATCCGTCCGTCCCCAGACCGAGAGACCCAGCTCGCGCCCCCGGCGCTCGACGCGGTCGGCGGCCCGCTGCCGGGCGATGTCGTCCGTCACGATCCCTCCGTCGACCTCATCGCGGTCGAGCTCGAACTGCGGTTTAACCAGAAGGATGAAGAGTGCGTTCGCACCCGCAAGTTCGAGGAGACCCGGCAAGAGCGGGGTCAGCCGGATGAATGAGAGATCGGCCGTGACGACGTCGACCGATTCGCCGAGGTCGTTCGGCTTGAGATGGCGAACGTTCGTCCGCTCGTACAGTCGCAGTCGTGGGTCGTTGCGGAGCGCCAGATCGACGATCCCGTAAGCAACGTCGACGCCATGGACCCGCGCCGCCCCCCGGCGAAGCAAGCAGTCGGTGAAGCCTCCGGTGCTCAGGCCAGCGTCGAGGGCGACCCGACCGGCCACTTCGATTTCGAAGGCGTCGAGAGCCGCGTCGAGCTTGTGCCCGGAACGTGCGACAAAGGCACGGGTCTGTCCCTTCAAGCGAAACGTGGACTCGGCCGGTAGCGCCTGACCCGGGGTCTTGACCTTGGCCTCCCGCCCTCGCGCGTCGGTCCACAGCACGGCTCCAGCCATGATCAGTGCGCGGGCTCGGATCAGCTCCGTGGCCAGTCCGGAGCGGACCAAAAGCTCGTCGGCGCGCTCTCGCTTCACGGGGCAAGCCTCGACCTCAGTCGGGATCGTCGAGGACGTCGTTCGGTTCCACGCTGCGGGTCGTTCCGCCCTTAACCAGCTCCTCCAGCTTCCGTTCGGCGGAATCCAGCCGGTCATGGCCGAGGCGCGCCAGCTCGACCCCCCGCTGATACGCGGTCATGGCGGCTTCCAGCGACAGCTCGCCGCTCTCCAGCTCCTCCACCACGGACTCGAGCCGGGTCATCAGCTCTTCGAAAGGGACGTCGGTGTTCGTTGGCGATTCACTCATCGTTGGTCTCGGGAGCCGATTCGGCCGACCGCACGTCAGCGACCAGCCGCCCTCGGCTCAGGCGAATACCGATGCGGTCACCTGGCCGAAGCTGTTCGGATCGACGGACGACGTGCCCGTCTTCGTCGGTCACCAGCGCGAAACCACGAGCGAGGACGGCGAGCGGACTCAAGGCTTCGAGACGACCGGCCAGGGCCGTCAGACGATGCTGTCGACGGACCTGGATGCTCCGGGCGGCGTGGTGAATGCCGGCTTCGAGATCCCGCAGGCGGGATCGCTGGCGCTCCAGGCCGAGCCGGGGGTGCCGGTCGGCAAGCCGCTGGTCGAGTGAACGCAGGCGGCCGCGGGCACGAGCCAGGCGGGCCCCCAGCGAAGCGGCAAGACGACGCTCGACGACTTCGAGCCGACCCCGATGCTGGGCGTGCAGTTCGGCCGGATGGCGGAGCGCTCTGTCGAGGGTGTGCAGCCGCGCGCGCTCCGACCGGACACGTTCCCCCATCGCGCGAAGCAATCGACGTTCGAGCTGCTCGAAGCTTCGCGCGAGTTGGGCGCGGTCGGGCGCGACGGCTTCCGCGGCCGCGGTCGGAGTCGAGGCGCGATGGTCGCTCACGAGGTCGGCGAGGGTGACGTCGGTTTCGTGTCCTACGCCGACGACGACCGGCGTGCCGGAGTCGGCGATCGCGCGGGCTACGCTTTCCTCGTTGAAGGCCCACAGGTCTTCGAGGCTTCCTCCCCCGCGAGCGACGATCAGGACGTCACATCGCCCGAGGGCATCCAGCTGGCGTACGGCATGGGCGATCCGCGGAGCCGCGGCTCGGCCCTGAACGCGGGTCGGCGCCACGATCACGGTCAATGAAGGGTCTCGACGCCAAAGCGTCCGCAGAACGTCGTGAAACGCCGCACCCTCCCGGCTGGTGACGAGCCCGACCGTCTCGGGGGACGGGGGAAGAGGCCGCTTTCGCTCGGCGGCCATGAGCCCCAGCGCCAACAGCTTGTTCTTGCGCGCTTCCAGCTCGGCGTAGAGAGCTCCCAGGCCCTGCGGCTCAACGTGAAAGACGGAAAGCTGGAGCCGGCCGCTTCGGGGAAAAACCGTGGTCTTCGCGTGACAAAGGACGCTCAGCCCATCGTGCAGCTCGAATCGGACCCGCGCCAGGTTCGAGCTCCAGATGACGCAACTCAGCTTTCCGATTCGGTCCTTGAGGTCGAAATAGCAGTGGCCGGAGGGTCCGTGCCGTCGCAGTCCCGAGATCTCGCCGGCGACCCAGAAGCTCGGATGATGGGTCTGCAGTGTCTCACCAAGGGCTCGACCCAGCTCGGAGACCGAGTAGATCCGGCGCTCGTTCCGAGCCGGCCGCGCCGGTTTTTCGGCTCGGGTTCTTCCGAGGCCGAGCGGGAGCTGCGCCACGGGTGGACCGTACGCAAAAACGAGGCGCGGGGTCACCCACCTTTCCCCTCCCGAGGACAGGCTGTGCTTCTGAATCTCAATCCACCCGTGCGAAGATGGGGCATGCGCACGGTGTCGCTCGCGGTTTTCGTTGTCGTGGGGTTCGTTGGCTCGGTCGCCGAGGCTCGGATCTACAAGTACACGAAGCCCGACGGGACCGTCGTGTACACGGACCGGCTTTCGCAGCTGCCTTCGGAGCGTCGCGCGTACTACAACCGGCTGGAGAAAGAGGAGCGGAAGAAGGAGGAGGCGGCCAAGAGCCGGATGTCCAAAGAAGAGCGCGAGCGAGCCGAGTATGAAGCCGAGCGCAAGCGCATCGCCGAGGCGCAGATGTCCGAGGCGGAGCGCCGTAGGCGCTTGGCTGCGATCGACGAAGCCATCGCGTCGCTCCAGGCGCGGAATGCCAAGCGGGATGAGCTCAAGAAGGAATGGCAGCGGCGGCAGTCGGAGCTCCAGGAGAGTCTCGACAAAAAGCTCGCCGAATTTCGTCGAACGAAAGAGGAATGGTCCGCGCTCGCCATCCAAGCCGACTACGCGCTCTTTCCCGGCCAAGCCCAACGCAAGCAGGAGCTTTACGCGAAGCTTTCCAAGCTCGAGTCGGAGATCGACGGCCTGCTCCACCAGCTCACAGTGGTGCTCCCCGAGGAGGCGCGCCGGGCGGGGATCCCGCCAGGGTGGCTGCGGAATTGATGGCTGCAGCGGCCGGCAAGGATCGAGTCCCGCGCAGACGCTCTCGGGTTCGCTGAGCGCTTTACCGCCGACGGGCACCGGGATAGGACTCGTCGGCCATGGCCGAAGACCGAGACCCGCCATCCTTTCCGGGATCGGGAGACGGAGCCGGTGAAACACACCCGGTGAACCTCGTCGACGAGATGCGCTCTTCGTATCTCGACTACGCAATGAGCGTGATCATCGGGCGAGCCCTGCCCGACGTTCGCGACGGCCTGAAGCCGGTTCATCGCCGCGTCCTGTTCGCAATGAACGAGGCGAGCAACTTCTTCAATCGGCCGTACAAGAAGTCGGCACGCGTCGTCGGTGACGTCATCGGTAAGTACCACCCGCACGGCGATGCTGCCGTCTACGACACCGTCGTGCGCCTCGCGCAGGAGTTCTCCATGCGAGAGCCGCTGATCGACGGCCAAGGCAACTTCGGTTCCGTGGACGGAGACCCCCCGGCGGCGATGCGCTACACGGAGGTTCGGCTGACCAAGCTGGCGTCGGAGATGCTGGCCGACCTGGACAAGGACACGGTCGACTTTCAGCCGAACTACGACGACCAGGAGACGGAGCCGGTCGTCCTTCCCAACCGCTTCCCCAACCTCCTCGTCAATGGGGCTCAGGGCATCGCGGTGGGCATGGCGACGAGCATCCCCCCCCACAACCTGGGCGAGGTGATCGACGCGTGCGTCAAGGTGATCCGGACACCCGACGTCAGCCTCGACGACCTCATGGAGCTCCTCCCGGGGCCCGACTTTCCCACTGGCGGCGTCATCTGTGGCCGAGATGGGATCCGCCGCGCGTATCAAACCGGGCGAGGTTCACTGAAGGTCCGAGGCGTCGCCGACGTCGAGGAGCGGAAGCGCGGCGGCCAGCAGATCGTCATCACCGAGCTTCCCTATCAGGTCAACAAAGCCCGTTTGATCGAGCGGATCGCCGAACTGGTGGGCGAGAAGCGCATCGACGGTATCTCCGATGTCCGCGACGAATCGGATAGGCGGGGCCTGCGCGTGGTGGTGGAGCTGCGTCGCGATGCCGTCCCGCAGGTGACGCTCAACCAGCTCTTCACCCACACCGCCCTGGAATCGACGTTCGGCGTGAACACCCTGGCCATCGTGCATGGCCAGCCCATGCTGTGCACGCTCCGCGAGTGTCTCGAGGCATTCATCGAGCACCGCCGGGAGGTCGTCACTCGGCGCACCGCTTTCGAGCTCGCGGAGGCGGAGCGCAAGTTTCACAACGTCGTCGGAATGCTCGTCGCGCTCGACAACATCGATCGTGTCATCGAGATCATCCGTGGCTCCAAAGACCCGGCCGAGGCCAAAGAGCGGTTGGTTCAGGAGCCGTTTTCGCAGCTTGGGAACCTGGAACGCCTCGTCGAAGCCGACGATCCGCAGGTGACCGAGGCGGTGTCGGCCGGTTTGATTCACCTCACCGAGCGCCAGGCGCAGACGATTCTCGATCTCCGACTTCAGCGGTTGACCGCCCTCGAAGCGGACAAGCTCCGTGAAGAGGCCATCGGCCTCAAGGACCTCATGCGGCGGCTGCGCCATATCCTGGCCAACGACGAAGCGCTGATGGACGTGATCGTGGAAGAGCTCACGACCCTTCGCGAGTCTTACGCCAATGCTCGGCGGACGCAGATCACCGGCGAAGTCGGCGTGTACACGGAAGAGGACCTCATCGTCGAAGAGGACATGGTGGTCACGCTGTCTCACGCCGGCTACGTGAAGCGCACGCCCGTGACCGAGTTCCGCGCACAGCGGCGCGGCGGACGAGGTGTCGCTGGCGCCGACACCAAGGCCGAGGACTTCGTCGAGCGGCTGTTCACCGCCTCCACGCACGACTATCTGCTCGTCTTCACCAATCGGGGGAAGGTCTATTGGGTCAAGGTCTTCGAGCTACCCCAAGGCGGCCGGACCGCCCGCGGGCGCCCCGTCGTCAACCTGATTCAGATGGCGAGCGAAGAAAAGGTCACGGCCATCCTGTCGGTTCGCGACTTCGAGCCGCACGCCTACGTTCTGACCTGTAGCCGACTGGGCGTCGTGAAGAAGACCCCGCTTCCGGATTACTCGCGACCGCGGGCGTCGGGCATCATCGGCGCAGGCATCGCCGACGGCGACGAGATCATTGCCGCCGCCCTCACCACCGACGAAAACGACGTCCTTCTCGGCACGCGCAAGGGCATGGCGATCCGCTTCAGAGCGAGCGATGTTCGAGCCATGGGCCGGCCGTCGGTCGGCGTCCGAGGCATACGACTCGACGAGGAGGACGAGGTCGTGGGCATGGGGATCCTCGACTCCGGCTCGTCGATCCTTTCGGTTACGGAGAAGGGCTACGGCAAGCGCACGCGGACCGAGGAGTATCGGGCGCAGCAGCGGGGAGGACGCGGCATCATCCTGATCAAGGCCAGCGAGCGGAACGGGATGGTGGTCGGCGTGCGGCAAGTGATGGACGGCGAGCACATCATGGTGATCTCCAATCGAGGCGTCGTCATTCGCATGGCGACCGAGGACATCTCTCTGCTCGGTCGGAATACCCAGGGCGTTCGGATCGTGCGGCTCACCTCCGAAGACCGCGTCCAGGCGGTCTGTGCCGTGGCGGAGAGCGACCCCGAGGGAAGTAACGGTACCGTCGCGCCCGCGTCAGCCGATCCCGGTACCGCCGAAGAGACGCCCGTCGAGGCGGATCCGAGCACGCCGCCGGACGACGCGTGAGTGACCGTCAGCAGAGGTACTTCGCCGTCGAGATATCCGACGATCGTCGGGTCGCGGCCATCGCTCGGGAAGCGGAGCTCACCGATGCCGCGCTCGATGCACTGGAGGAGGAGATCCGCGCCGAGACTGACCTTCCGTCGAAACTGGCCCTAAGCCTGACCATCGCGCGCGCCGGACGACGGGCCTCGGGCGGGCTGCTGGCCGAGCTCCGTCGTGAGCTCCTGCAGGTCGGGAAGACGGACGAAGCGATCGTCGCGGGGGCGGCTCTCGACCTGGTGCCATTGAGACCCTCCCACCGGCTGGAACGGGCGGAATCGGGCTACCGCTGGCAGGATGAAGAGACCGAGCTCTACATCGAAGATCCGCTGGCCGCCCACTGGCATGCCGCGGGTCGCTGGGGACCGCCGCTGCGACCGGATTTCGATATCGCCCCCTTGTTCTACGGGGCTCACGTGCACCACGACCGCGCCCTTCGCCACGCGCGAGAAGGGGGCATCGTTGTCGTCACGGTCTCATCGATGTCGCTCGTGAGGGACGTCGAGCCCGCACTGCGCCTCACTCGGGCCGGCTTCGCCCGGGACCCGTCCCTCTCGACCCTGACCCGCTGGTCGGAGGTTCGCTCCTTGGGTTGGATGGGCGAAGGCCGAGAGCGTCGATGGGCGTACGAACCCAGCGCGGGGGGGCCGCAGCCGTTCGGAACGCAGCCGTCCTGCGGATTCGATGCGCTGGTGTCCCTGGTCGAGGCGCTCCTCGCCCTCGCTCATTCCGGCCGTCGGGAGAACGCGTGATACGGTCCATCCGCGCGGACCCGACGAAACCCGAGGAGATGGAACACGCCGCCGCTCTGCCATCGGGCGACCCGAGCATTCACGAGCACGGTGCGGGGGTCGCCTTTCTTTCGCCGCACACCCGGGAGCCAGTGGGCGAGGGCGGGTAGACCCGCGCGTCGCACGGCCCGCGAAACGCCGAGCCAGAGCGGATTCACCGGGCGACCGATGAAGAAGCCGTCGTCCCCCTGGCCCTGATACAGCGGGAGCAAGAGGATTCCGTCCTCGGGCGCAGCGATCGGACCTTCGGCATCGTGAGCGAGGATCGCCCCTTTTTCGACCGGCTGAAAGTGCGACCATCCCTCCGCCATTCGGAAGCCATCCCCGGGTCGCACCTGGTGCCGATGTCGGATCTCTACGAACGGGGGCGACCCGTTCGACATCTCTTCGATCCGAGCCTTCTGCACGTCGAGCTCGGGTACCTGGTCGGGCCTGACGATCTTGGCGCTGGCCAGCGAGAGCCAGATGAACGCGCGATGACGTTCGACCGATTTGGGATCGTCGTGACGGCCGGCCTCGAAGCCGAGGGTCACATGCCCCTCATTGTTCAGGTACTCGAGGAGCGCCCCGTCGATCTGTTCCTCTATGCCCAAGACCTTCGTCGCAGGCACGCCCAGGGCAAAATCGCGATTCTTCAGGGTGTCGCCGAGCGTAGCGAAGGGTGCTCCGGAGCCCGAGGTCGTGTGGAGGTCGACGCAGTGAGCGCGGCCCTCATGGTCCGACAGGAGCGGATCCATGATGGACAAGAGCTCCCGCTGTTCGTGGGCTTCGGAGTCGGCGGCGGGCTCGCCTCGGCGGATCGCCTGAAGCCTCGCCGACGTCCAGGCGCGATTGAGATCGATGTCGATGAATCGGACGTTTCGAGCGAGCGCCCGAAGGTTGCCCCGAAGGCCGACCAGCCGACCGTTCAGCTCGATGTTTCTCTCGGTCAGCGCGTCGAAGACCTGGCTCAGCGCGGTGATGCCGGCCGGCTCGTTCCCGTGAATCCCGGCCACGCACAAGAGCAGTGGTCCATCCGGTGAGCCTTGGGCATCGCCGATGATTCGGGGCTGAACACCGTCACTCTCCGTCTTCATCCTCGCCTCGCAACCTGCCGAACTCACCCTCGACGAGCTCGAGGACGGGACGGGGGAGGCTGTCGGCCGAGGTGGGCTCCTGCGAGTCCTCGGCGAGAGCCTGCTCCATCAGGTCGCGCGCCAATACCATGAAATCGCGCTCGGTTACGATGCCAACGAGACGTCCGTTCTTCACGATGGGTAGGCAACCGATGCGCTCTCGCCGCATGAGGCGAATCGCGTCCAGCGTCCGAGTCTCGGGGCCGACGGTGTGGAGCTCCCGCTTCATGACGGTGCTCACCGCAGTCGGGGGATCGCCATCCTTACGCTGATACAGAACATTCAGGACGTTACGGTAGGAGACGAGCCCGATCAGTCGATTTCGGTCGTCCTCCACCGGGACGTGGCGGATCCGTTGCCAATCCATGATGCGCGCGACGAGGTCGATCGACTCGTCGGGCTTCACCGTGAAGAGGTCGGTCGTCATGTACTGCTCGACGCGCATGTAGTGATGCCTCCAGCCCCCGGATTCTTCCAAGGTCGCCAACGCCCAGTCGGCGACTGCGGCCCCGCTCGCCTGGCGGGAGCGCATTCCCGCCACCAACGCTCCGAGGCGTTCGCTCAGGCTGCCCGCCGACCCCATGGCCTGCAGAGACAGCAACATCCAATCGGCGCCCGTCCGGTGCCGCCGCACGCGGCGTTTGACGACTCCCAAGTATTCATCGCACTCGGCGGCATCGATGCCCCGTTCGATGAGGCCCTCTCGCGCCATGGGAATCAGTCGCCGCATCAGAAGGTCTTGGGCGCGTACGGACCTCCCTTTCGTCCAGTCGAAGACCGCATCCAGGCCGTACCGCGCAGCCCGCACGAAGTTCGCCTTCACTTTGGCGAAATCCATGTAGCTGGCGATCGGCCGGCCCTCCTCGCGAAGGGCGCTGATCAGACCGAACCACAACGCCGCACTGCCCACCTCGTCCCGGGGTGATGGGCCAGCGGGAAGGATTCGGTTTTCGATGCGGAGGTGCGGGCGCCCGTCGGTGATCCCGTAACAGGCTCGATTCCAGCGATAAACCGTCCCGTTGTGCAGTCGTAGCGCCCGCAGCTTGGGAATGCCGCCGTTCCGAAGAACCTCGAGCGGGTCTTCATCCTCCCCTTCGGTGGCGAGGATCGCCCGGAAGCGAACGATGTCTTCCTTGAAGAGCTCCACCACCGATTCCCGCACCCAGTCGCGACCGAAGCTCACCCGCGGCGCCCGCTCTCGGAGATGATGGGCGGAGCCCCGAGTGTCGATGGACTGCTCGAATAGAGCGATCCTCGTCTCGCACCACAGCCGCCGACCGAACAGCAGCGGTGCGTTGACGGAAGCGGAGAGGAGCGGTGCCGCCACGAGCTGGGCGATGTTGTAGAGCTCGGCAAACTCCTCGGGGCCGACCTGGAAATGGACTTGGAAGCTCGTGTTGCAGGACTCGACCATGACGTTGTCGTGCTTGACCGCCAGGTCGTCGAGACCCTTGATGTGAAAATCGTACGCTCCTCCCCGCAGCCGGCACAGGATGTCGTTCAGTGCGGCGTACCGGGGGTAGGGCGTCATCGACTCGAGGCTCAGATCCGACTTGCGGATGGTCGGCAGGATCCCGGCTAGCACCACGCTGGTTCCGTGCTGTCGAGCGGCATGCTCTGCTTTGTTCAAGAGCTCCAGGAGCTGCGACTCCATCTTGCGAAGGGCGCCGCTCTCGAAGACCAGCGGGTCGAGATTCGCCTCCAGGTTGAACTGTGCGAGCTCCGTCGTGAAGTGATCGTCGTCGATCGTGGCCAGGACTTCGACCGCCTTCAAGGCCGGCCGCCGACTCGAGTCGACGAGGAACACCTCCTGCTCGGCCCCGATGCGTCGTACGTCCGTCTCGAGGAGGCCGCGGTCGATCATGATTTCCAGCGCCTGCAGATCGCGCAGCAAGCACCGAATGAACGACCGGTGAGACTCGCCGTCTCGCTTGGTTTCGAGTCGCTGTTCCCCCAAGCCTTCGGCTCCCGCGCACGACCCTATCGCCGGAAAGCGCGAATGCGCCACCCGGGGGCCGCAAAGCCTCGCATGCTTACTGAAAGTCTTCCCAGAGGCCGCGATCCACCGGTGCCGCCTCGTCATGGAAGGTGGTGGGCTCGGTCCCGGCCAGGAACGGCTCCACACGGGCCCCGGCGCTCCCCGGTGGTGCCAGATCGCCCGACGCGGGGTCGACCCAGGCGAAAACGATGTCCTCCGGGGCCAAGAAGTCGTGCACGGGAGCGTCCCGGAGGACAACCTTCATGAGCTCGACCCATATGGGGATGGCCGCTCGACCCCCCGTCTCGTTGGGCCCGAGAGGGACGTTGTCGTCGAAACCCACCCATACGCCGGCGACCACGTCGGGCGTGAAACCAATGAACCAGGCGTCGCGAGCGTCGTTCGTGGTTCCGGTCTTGCCCGCGATCGGGCGGCCCAGGTCGCGGACCGAACGACCGGTGCCTTCTTCCACCACCGACTGCATGAGGCTCGTGACCTGGAAGACGACCGACGGCCGAATCGTCTGACGGAGGTCGGATTCGCGGCGCTCCAAGAGCGCGCCGTTCGAGGAGCGGACCCTGCGTATGAAGACGGGCTCCGCATGCCGACCCCGGGCGGCGAGCGTCGCGTAGGCGTTCACCATCTCGAGCGGAGTCACCTCCCCCGAGCCGAGGCCCAACGTCAGGCTATGGGGAAGCGGACTGACGATGCCCGCCCGATGCGCGAAGTCGGAGACGGCCTCGATTCCCACCGCGTCGATCAGCGCGATCGAGCAGAGGTTCTTGGACAGAGTGAGTGCCTTGCGCAGGGTGATCTCGCCGTCGAAGCTTCCGCCGTAGTTTTCCGGCTTCCACGATCGACCGGTGCCGGGATCACGGTACACGCGAGGTGCATCGAGGCACACCGAGACCGGAGTGCTCTCGCGACTCTCGAAGGCGGCGCCGTACACGAAGGGCTTGAAGGTCGAACCCGGCTGGCGTCGAGCTTGGGTGGCTCGATTGAAGCGACCGGCGCCGACCCCGTGGCCCCCGACGAGGGCTCGAACGTCGCGCGTCGTGGGATCGATGACCACGACGGCGGCTTCGACCCTCGGCTCCTGCTCGAGGGTTCCGAGGACGTTGCCATTGGCGGCGGGCTCGAGCGAGGACAGGCCCACGAACACCACGTCGCCGATCGACAGCACCTCCGAAGGCAAGCGGGGGCGGGCCGACCAGGCGTCCAGTCGGAATGGACGTGCCCACGACATGCCCGTGCGGTGAGGAATGCGCACGGTGAATCCTCCGAGGTCGACGATCGCTTCTCGGGCACCATCGTCCACGCTTACGACGAGCCCGGCTACCGGACGATCCATCGACGCCGGCCGGACCTCGGCCAATTCGGCCAGCTCTGGCGGTCGCGCCCCACGGTCCACTCGAGCGAACTTGCTCAGGTCCCACACCAGGGGAGAGTCGGCGGTGCTCGACCCGTCGAACTGTTCGATCTTCGTCTGAAGGTGATGCCGCAACGCGCCGACTTCGTTGCGTTCGAGGCTGAAGATCGGCCCTCGCCACCCCTGACGTTTGTCGACCGCGCGGAGCCCCCGGTCGACCGCTTCCTCCGCGGCCCTCTGCTGGACGGGGTCCAAACCCGTGTAGACCTCGAGGCCGGCGGTCAACGTGGCCTCCGAACCATGGGATGCCTCGAGGAGCCGCCGGACGTGGGCGGCGAAGTGGTTGTTGTTGTCGAGGTCGGCTTCGGCCTCTTGCCAGTCGAGAGCGATCGGTTCTCCGACGGCCGCATCGAAAGCCTCGGCGGTGATCGCCTGCGTTTCCCTCATGCGTCCCAAGACGTAGCGTCGGCGCTCCTTCGCCCGCTCGGGGTGGGTGTAGGGGTCGATGTGGGCCGGAGACTTGGGCAGTCCGGCCAAGAGGGCCGCCTGGGAGAGTGTGAGCTCCTCCACGTCGACGCCGAAGTACACTCGAGCGGCTTCCTGAACGCCGTAGGCGCCGTGTCCGAAGTAGATCTGGTTCAAGTAGAGGTACAGGATGTCGTTCTTCGTCAGCGCTTCTTCCAGACGCTTGGCCAGGACCGCCTCCTTCAACTTCCGTCCGTAGGTCCGTCGAGGAGTCAGGAAGAAGGTCTTGGCGGTCTTCTGCGTGATCGTGGATCCGCCGCAGCGTTTGGCGCCCGAGAGAAGATAACGAACCGCAC
>CAYYOT010000058.1:0-31782 GCA_964473255.1 uncultured Myxococcales bacterium
CACAGCAACCGCGTTGTAGTCGACGCCATAGTACAGATAGCCAGCCTCGAATCCCAACAGCGAGTAGCGATACTGCGCCGCCGCAGGGGATGCGAAACCGCAGACGACCAGGAAGGTAAACGAAACGAGGGCACCGCGGAGCATGCCGACGCAGATGAGCACGGCGCCGGTCTTCCCTTCAAGGGGCCGCTCGCGCACTTCGTTGACGTCGCCCTCGTTCGCGGGCAAATGAAATGGGTGGCCTCCCGACGCCGCCGGCGGCTTCGTCCTCTGGTCATCGGGACCCTCGTTGCCTCGACGACGGGGTGTGCACGTCAGTCGATTCCCCCCGAAGCGGTCCGCCACCAAAATGAAGGCCTCGAACTGCTGAGCCAGGGCGAGTGCGTTCGCGCCCAGGAGCGGTGTCAACTCGCCCTGGAGTACGGCCGTAGATTCCAACACCCGCACAACTGTCTGGGGCTCGTGGCTCTACAGTGTACGGGCGACCTGGACGACGCCGCTCGACACTTCAAGGATGCGATCGCCATCGATGCCGCTTTCGCCGAAGCCCACAACAACCTGGGAACGACGCTCCTCCGGCGGGAGCCGCCCGATTATCAGTCGGCTTGCGATGAGTTTCAGGCCGCTTTGGAAATCGATCCTGGTTACACGACGGCTCGTGAGAACCTCGGCCTCTGTCTGATTCGTCGAGGGGCACTGGCGCGTCAGACCGGGGATCTGGAAGGATCTGCGGAGTTCTTCTCCCTCGCTCGGAGCCACCTGATTCGCTTGTCCGAGCTTGCGCCGGATAACGCGAACGCTCACCACCATCTGGGCTTCATCGCGCTGACCGAGGAGCGTAACCAACCAGCCGAGAGCCACCTGGCTCGCTGCCTCGAGATCGATCCCGAGCATGCCTACTGTAGCTATCATCTGGGCTACGTCTTTCTCCGCACGGCACGGTGCGACCAAGCCATCGCTGCGTTCATCGCCGCCCTGCGGGGAAGCGATCGCTCGGGAGTCGCGATGGGCGCTCGCCAGAATCTCGGTGTTGCCTACGAGCAGTGTGCGCTGGAAGACGAAGTCGTGCGGGCGTTTCTCGACCGAATCAAGGAGGATCCCGCGGACCCTTCGGCCCACTTCGACCTCGGCGTGCTCTACGCGGACAAGGGACTCCATCGCCGGGCGCGGGAGGAGTGGTCGGCGGCGCTCGAACTCGACGGGACCTTCTGCGCTTCACATCATCGCATCGCGCTCAGTCGCCGCCGATCCGAAGACGTTTCGGGTGCGATCGCGGCCTGTGAACAGTTCTTGAGCTGTACCACTCGGTCGGGACCGCAGGTTGAATGGCGGACCGCAGTCCTCGAGTGCCGCGAGATCGTCGGGGGGGGCGACCGATGACACCGGCGACCTCGGAGTTTGGTGCGCTCCTGGAGCGACTCGGGGCCGACCCGAAGGCCATGGGGCCCGAGGCCAAAAGTCAGCAGTTCACCGAGCCGGCGCCGGACGCGTCCGAGTCCGAACGACCCCCGCGGGTAGGCCCCACGGCGGGCGAGCGGGCTCTGCTGGCCGGCGGCGCCGGCTGCCTCGTGCTCGCCGGACTGCTCGGCGTGCTCGTGGTCTCAGGGACCTTCGAAGACGACGGACGAACGAACGTGCAAGGAGACCTCCGCCGTGGCGAAGAAGCTCTCTCCGGTCGCCGGGTTGACTTGGATGCGCCGCAGGTTGCGGCGTCCGAAGCGAAGACGCAGCCGGCGTTCGGACGCGTTGAAGGTCGGCCCCAGGATGTTCCGGAACTTTTCCAGCAGTGATGCGGTGATCACGATCGTCGACGCCCCGCTCGCCTCCGAGTCCTCGCAGACGAGCTCATGGTCGAACGCGGCGGCATCGATGGTCACATACACGAACTGGCCGCTGGTTCCGTTGAGTGGATTCTTCCACCCGAAGACGAGGTCGGCGCGGGGCGCCGCGGGAACCCGAAATCCATCGCGCAACTCTCGGTAGCTCTGGCAGGAGGGTTCGAACTCGAAGGGCAGGGCCAGCAGGGCGCCGAAGCTTCCGTTGGTCACCGAGGGGCGCCCAAAGCCAAAGATCTGAACTTCACCCAGGTCGTCGAAAAGGCGATTGGGCACGAAGACCCGTGGGTCGGGCGGCTCCCGATCCGCGGTCCGAACGTCGTATCGATCCGACGCCGGCTCGGCGACCCAGTTATCGAGGACGGCGATGTTCGCCCCGGGGTCTTCCAAAACCACGGTTCCGATGTCGGCGGAGAGGGCACCGGTCGAAGTCCGAAGCAATCGGATTTCGCAGGTGCCTTCGCGCAGTGCCGGGTCGGCGAGCTCTTCGGCGCGAGGGGGAGCGAAGTCGGCTCGCCAGTTGACGGGGCCGAGCTCGGTTCGGCGAACGTCCCAGGCTCGCACGGAGACGGAAGCGGTTTGGGACAGGTCGCCGCTGGCGCAGGTGCCGGTGCTCGGGACCTCGCTTTGGCGCGCCATGAACACGTGCAGCGCGTACGTCGCTTGGAACTCGCCGAGGTCGGGGTCGCCGAGGTCGGGAAAGCGCACCAACCCCGAGCCATCCGGCAGGCCGGCATCCAGAGGGCCAGGCGGGACGAAGTCGTTGTCCTCCGGGCGCTCGGGAATGTCGATGACCGGCACCGACGAGACCGGCCGGCAGATGTCGAGCGTGGGCACGCACCCCTGGCCGTTCGGACAAGCGCTACAAAAGCCCGTGTCGTCGCTGCAGAAGGGCCGCGCGCCCGAGCAGTCGTCCTGCCGGCGACAGCGTTCCAGACCTTCTCGTCCGGCGTTGCATGCCACGAAGCACTCGCCCCGATAGCATAGCTCACCGGCCGGGCATTCGATGGCGGGAATGGGAACATCGCCGTCGTCCACGTCGAAGGCGCACTCGTCGGCGCATCCGGGTCCGGCGACCCACCAGCCGGCAACGATTCCGACGACGAAGGCCGGCCACGTTCCTCGCGAGGTTCGGAGCATGGATGATGGTCTCGACATCGCGACTTCTACTCGGTGAGCTTCGGTTCTGATGCGACCGCCTTCCTCCGAACCCGACCGCCGACATCATACGTCGCCTGAAGTTCGAATCCGACCTGCACCGTGGATACGTCGGCGATCGACCCGGCGGGTATACCGACGAACGCCGCGGGCTGGAATACCTTCCAGAAGACGCCGCGCAACCCGAAGTACCCCACCATCTCGGTGCGACTGAGACCGGTGAGAAGGCTAGTGGCTCGAGCTTCGGCGAACGCCCCCAACCATGACCAGGGAAGGACTCCAACGCTGGCCCCATATCCCAAAGCCAAGAGGTCCTGATTCTCACTGTCCAAAGGGATGTAGTAGTCGAGGAACAGCTGGGCGGCGACGTAGAGCATCCCATGGCTCCAAACGAAGCTGCTACCGAGTCCGACATCGTAGTAGTCAGCCAAGAACGCATACGTATCGACGAAGTAGACCGGTTGGGTGAACTGCTCGGCGGTGAAGTCGCTGGGCCGAAGCTTGTGAGGCGGCGAGATCGGCATGCCGAAACGCATCTTGGCCAGGAGCGCCGGGCGGCGCCCTTCGAGGGGAGGAAGGTGAAACCGATACTTCACGGCCAAGAGCGGATTTCCCGCTGCGTACACGTTGTCCGCGTCGATGTCGGTGAGGCTCACGAACTGAGTCGGGACCGTGAATTCGATCCCGAGGTCGCTGGTTGCCGCGGCTTGAGCAAAGTAGAAGAGCGCCATCGTCGACGCCCGCTCGTCGGTCTGAGCATCGGCGAAGAAGAATCGCGCGCCCCCACCAAAACCCACGTTCGGATCGTCCAGCACGAGACCACGTCGATACGACGGCAAGCGGTCGCTTTGGGGGGCTCTCGTCGGTTCGGCTTCGACTCTGGCTTCGGGCCTCCGCTCCGCCTCGCCGGGAAGGACCTCGTCCGGCGTGGGGCCCCGGGAGGCGTTTGGCGTCGCCGGCCCTTCGCTGCCCGGCTCGTAGGTGGCGATCGGAGCGAGGATCCCCGCCTCCGACTCTCGACTGAGCGGCTGGTCGGGGGGCGGCGGAGTCACCTCGAGCGCGATCGCCGGCATCCCGGCCCATTCGCTCTTGGGTCGGTTCAGGTTTGGCCAATAGGCCGACGCAATCGCCTTCTCGTCCGTGCGGCCAAAGCGTCGCGATTGATCGAGATGTCGGTAGGCGACCCACATACGGGTCCGGGACTGCTCGAAGCGGGTGAGCAAGGCGAGGTCTTCGGGCCGGAGGCGGCCGGTCGGAGGGATGGGCTCGTCTTCGTCGAGTTTCACCCGGAGCCCGAGCTTGCGCAGCGCCTTCAAGCTTCGGATCGCCCGCGCCCGGTAAATCCGGTAGCCGGTGAAGTCGCGCACGAGGTCCTGCTCCGAGGCCTCTCGGCGGGTGATTGTCAGCTCGGAGCGGAAAGCGTTTCGGAACACCGAGTTACCCATCCCCTTCCGCTCGACGAGATTCAGTTCGTACTTGAGTGTTCCCTTCCCCGAGCTCCCGGGCTCGGCGTGCACGACCACGACCCATCGCATACGACCGTTTCGCGCCGCCCGGACCGAGTCGGCGCGTGGGTGCACCCTCGCGCCTCGCGGACTGACCACTCCAGTGAGGCGGGCTTCATAGTCCGACAGCGATCGGGCTTCGCGGGGGGCGGGCACCTCATGGACGACGAACAGCGTGTCGCCCGCCGGGATCGCGATGGACGGGGCGGCGGCCACCCGCTGTTCCAGCCGCGCGTCGATCGCCTGCATCAACTCCGGATCGACGGCCGCCTGCGCGGTGTCGGGCATCAGCGCGATCACCGGAAAGGCGAAGAGGACTGCGGATGCAGGTCGCAACAGCGAGACTGTACCAAGGACCCGTGGTCCGGCCACCCCTCGCTGGCGTCGCGCGGGAGCCTGCACGCTTGCCTTGGTGCCGGCGGGCGACGATAAGGCCCCAGCATGAAGCTGGCCCTGTATACGGATGAACTGATCGACGCCCCGCTCGACGTCGTTGCCGTGGGCGTCTTCTCCGATGAGCCGGATCGGGGCCCGGCATTCACGGACTTGAACCGGCGCCTCGACGGCGCACTGGAGCAGGCGTGCCGAGCCGAGGCGTTCAAGGGGCAGACCGGCCAGTCCGTCGTGTTCAGCGTCTTCCGCGACGGAGGCCTGAAGCGATTGGTGGTCGCCGGTCTCGGGGAGCGGGCCGAGTTTCAGCCCGAGAGCGCTCGGCAGTTCGCCGGGCACGCCGCACGGGTGGCTTCCAAGTTTCGGGCGACCTCATTGGCTCTGCAGCTGCCGATCGTCGAGGTTCCGGCCCCCAGCGAAAGGGTCCTGAATACCGTTCAGGCCCTGGCGGAGGGCGCCACGCTCGGTGTGTATCGCTTCGATGCCTATCGGACCCGAGACGTGGAGGCCATCCCGCTCGACGACGTACGGATCGCGTTCGTCGCCGAAGACGTGCAGGGCACGACCGGTGCGGAGCTGCGGCGGGCGCTGCAGCGCGGGAGTGCTGTGGCCACGGGAGTAGGCCTGGCTCGCGATCTCATCAACGAGCCTCCGAACGAACTCGGGCCCGTCGAAATGGCGGAGCGTGCGCGCCAGGTGGCCAAGGCGCACGACCTCGGCTTCAGGCTCTTCGGCCCGAAAGAGCTGGAGCGCCAAGGCATGCGGCTTCACCTCGGTGTGGCCCAGGGCTCTCGCAAGGAGCCTCGGCTCATCCATCTCACCTTCGAACCGGCCAAGCGCACGAAGAACACGCCGGTTCTCGCTCTGGTCGGCAAAGGGCTGACCTTCGATGCGGGCGGCATCTCGCTGAAGCCGGCTGAGGGCATGGGAGACATGAAGTTCGACATGGGCGGCGCGGCCGCGGTGCTCGGAGCCATGGAGGCGGTCGCTCGGCTGAAGCCCAAAGCCGTCGTTCACGGGATCGTCGGGGCTGCCGAGAACATGCCGGGGGGTAACGCGATCCGTCCCGGAGACATCTTGAAGTCGAAGAAGGGCCTGACCGTCGAAATCATCAACACCGACGCCGAGGGACGGCTGGTTCTCGCCGATGCGCTCGCCTACGCCCAAGACCTGAAGCCGACGCACATCGTCGATCTGGCCACCCTGACCGGAGCGGCACTGATCGCGCTCGGCCGCCAGCGAGCGGCGGCGTTCTACGATGATGGTGAGATGCGGGCGCCGTTGGAGGGCGCGTTCGAAGCGTCAGGTGAGTTGTATTGGCGGCTTCCCCTCGCCCCCGAGGTCCGCGAAGTCCTCAAGAGCGACGTGGCCGACATCAAGAATCTGGGCGACCGGTACGGTGGAACGATATCGGCCGCCTTGTTTCTCCGTGAGTTCGTCGACCCTGCGATCCCCTGGGCGCACCTCGATATCGCCGGCCCCGTTTGGGCTACGGCCGAAGCCGGGTATGTTGGCAAGGGTGGTACCGGATACGGTGTGCGCACTCTGGTGGAGTTGGTCCGTCAGCTGGAACCCTGACGACCCGCCTCGGAACCGAAAGGGGAGGCTCGGTGTCTGAACCGATGATGGGGCGCGTGTCGGTCACCCCGGCGCTCGACGCTTTCGAGGCTTCCGATTCGGCAGGCAGGGATGACCCTGATCTCATTCGAGATCAGCAGGACCAGGCCTGGGTTCGGGAGGTCGCCAACGGAAACGAGCGGGCATTTCGACAGCTGGTCGAGCGGTACCGCGACCGGATCTTCGCGTTCTGTCTGCGGATGCTCTCCGACCCTTCCGAGGCCGAAGACGTCGCCCAGGACGTATTCCTGACCCTGTACCGGCATGCATCCACGTTCCGCGGCGAGTCTAGGCTGTCGACCTGGCTGTATCGGATCGCGAAGAATCAGACCTTGAATCGACTGAAGTACCTCGACCGTCGTGGTCGAGGTCAAAGGCTCTCTCTGGACGGTCTGCGCGAGGACGTTCTCGTGGACCGGGGCCAGCGCCCCGACGAGCGGCAAGCTCAAAAGGAGCTCCTGACGCTGGTACAGGGGGCCCTCGAGCACCTCGATGAAGACAACCGGCTGGTCGTCGTCCTGCGCGACGTCGAGGGGCTTTCGTACGAAGAAATCGCGCAGATCACGGGGCTGCCGAAAGGCACCGTCAAGAGCCGCATCCACCGAGGCCGACAGGCCCTCGCGGCCCGGCTCGAAGGAATGGACCGATGACTCTTTTGTTTTCGTGGTTCAGGCGTCGCCGGAACGAGGACCGCTTGGCGGACCTGTCGGAACGCGACGTGTTGACCCCGGATGACCGGAACTGGATGCACGCCGAGGCCGCGCGGAATCCGGGTGTGGCCGACGAGCTGGAGGCCGCGCGTCGGTGGGTGCAGGTCGTCCGGTCTGCGCCCGACGTGCAGGCGCCGGCCGACTTCACCGAGACGGTGCTGCGCCGGGCCCGGGCCGAGGCCCAGGTTCGGGCCGAAGATCACTGGCACGAGGCCCCCCGGCCACGCCTGCGATGGGCGGCCGCGGTGGCGTTCCTGGTCGTCGCGGGCGTGCTGTTCGCTTTGCCCGACCGCCCCGAGACCGAGGACATCAAGCGAGCGGGTCCCGCCGCCTACGGCGAGGCACCGGTCGACCTGGTGGTCCAGGCGCCTCTCCTGGGCGCGGTCGAGGGGCGCGAAGCCTTCGAGGCGGCGGTCTCGAAGCACCACGGACAGGTGGAGCGCTTCGAACGTTCCGTCGTGGCTCGGGTTCCCCGAGCCGAACTCGTCGCGGTCCTGAGCGACCTGGCGAAGGTCGGTCCGTTCCAGGTGGATCGACTGACCGAACCCACGGAGCTCGATGAAAAGCAGATGGTGACGGTCCGATTCGATCTGGAAGACTAGCCGGCGATGACGGCCATGATCGCGGCCCCGGCCGCGGCCCCGAAGACCGCCCCCAGCATCAATCCCATCCAGAAGCGAGAAGGCGGCGCTTCGGTCTCCTCACGGCTGGCGTGCATGGGTACGGTCGGACGCTCGGTGAACGCCGGCGTCTCGACGGCGGCCCGGTGCTCTTCTTTGCGAACCATCGAATAGCCGCCGTCGGTGGTCGGGCCAGAAGAGCGCGGTTCGCGCGCCATCGTGTCGGCTAGGCTCTCGTCGGGGAGGACGGCCGAAGAGCTCGTGGGACCACTGCTGAACAGCGAAGGCTCCGGTTCCTTCGAGTACAGCTCCTCCGCTTTGCTCAAGATCTCGGCTTCGGACTTCGCCTCCCAAACGAAGTCGGGGATGGGGGTCAGCGCAGCGAAAGGGTCGTTGTCCGAAAGCTCGGACAGTTCGCCCGCGAGGTCGTCCGGCAGCTCGAACATGTCGACGCTGGTGCTGGATGAACCGGATGGGGCAAGGAGGCGGTCCAGAGCCTTGAGCGTGTCGTCGAGACCCTTCGGCTTGAGAGCCGCTTGCTCTGCGGTCAAGGAGCCTTCGCGGATCGCTTTCTCCATTTCCGGGTCCATCTCGGGGACGTCCGGGTCGTTGGCGAACAACCCTCGCAGGAAGTAGCCGAGGTTGGCGGGGGGCACCGGCCCCCCGTTCCGGGCGAGCTCGTTGAGTACGGCGGCGGCCATCTCTTCGGCGGTTCGGTATCGCTCGTTGGGATCCTTGGCCAAGGACCGCTGAAGGATTTCCAGGAGCGCGGGACCGTGCTCCGGGAACTCGTCCGCGAAGTCGGGGAGTTCGTTGCGGGCAACGGCGGCCAAGGTTTCCTTGACCGACGTTCGGGCGAAGAGCGCCTTGCCTTTGAGAAGCTCGTACAGGACCACGCCCACCCCGTAGATGTCGGCGCGGTTGTTGACGCGCTTTCCGGCGAGCACTTCCGGCGCTACGTAGCGGGGCTTGCCCTTCAGAACTCCTTTACGGAGTCCTCCGTCACGGCTCGTGACGTAGCTGATGCCGAAGTCGGTGATCTTAACCTCGCCGAAGAACGAAAGCATGACGTTGCTCGGGGTCATGTCTTGGTGCACGACGCCCAGGGCGTTGCCGTCGGTGTCTTTGAGGCGGTGTACGAACGCCAATCCGCGGAGCACTTCGGCGACGAGGGTCAGTGCGATCGGATAGCTGATCTCTTTCTTCTGCTGATGAGCAGCGCGCACCATCTGGTCGAGGTTCCGGCCGCGCACGTACTCCATCGCGAGATACGGAATGTCGTCGACGTACGGCTGATCGAAGACCTTTACGATGTTCGGATGTTCGATCTTCGACATCACCTCCTGCTCGACGTCGAACATGGCGATGTGATCTTCACGTTCGGCATCGGCGCGGAGACGCTTGAGCACGACGAGTTTTTCGAAGCCCTTCGTGCCCTTGACGCGAGCCATGGCGATTTCGCCCATGCCCCCTCGGTTCACGACCCGAAGAATCTCGTACTTTCGGGTCTGCGAGTCCTGAGTCGTAAACAGCATCCTGGAGTGTGCTCCCGACGTCTTTCTAGCACTTCCCGAATTCGAGTTCCCGAAAGTGGACCTGCTCAATCGGGGTCGTTGTTTGTCGGCGATCGTCGCACAGTCGCGGCAATGACGTCGGTCGGAAATCCGAGTCGACTGAGCTTCCGCGCCAGGCGCGCGGGATCTGGAATCGATGCTGCAACTTGTCGTGCAGCTTCATCGGCGTCCCACCCGGCGAAGATACGACGCACTGCCTCGTCGGCGATGTCGGAATCGAATCCACGTTGGAGGAGCTTCACCTTCACCATCCGGGGTGTTGCTCCGGGCTTGCGGTACCGCTCTCGGGCTAGCTGCTCGGCCAAGCTCGATTCGTCGGGCAGCACGCCAAGCTCTTCGGCTCGAGAGATGGCCGCGTCGATATCCGGCTCGTCGAACTCCCGTCGACGCGCCTTCTCGCGAAGCTCGGCGCGATTGTGCCCCCGACGCGCAAGCGCCTGGAGCACGAAGTCCAGCGCCGAACGTGAGCGCTCGGTTGGGTGAGGCACGGGCTCAACGTTTTCCGGGAGGAGCGATCCCGGGGCTCGAAGCACTGCTGGGTCTCGGTGCCGGTGAGCCTGCGCGGGACTTGGACGGGGGCCGTCCGCCACCCGCCTGGCCATCGAAGCCGTCCCACTTGGCGTCCGACGCCGACTCGATGCCACGGACGCGAAGAGCGAAGTTGCTGGGATTGGTCGCCTGGCGGAGTGCTTCCTCGTAGGAAATCTTCGCTGAGCGGAAAAGCCCCATCAATGCCTGGTCGAATGTCTGCATGCCGTGAGTGATGTTGCCGTCGGCGATCGCTTCCTCGATCTCTTTGGTCCGTTCCTTGTCTTCGATCAGTTCCCGGATGCGTACCGTGTTCCGCAAGATCTCGAGCGCCGCTGCCCGACCCTTTCCGTCCTTGGTCGGGACCAGTCGCTGGCACAAGATTGCGCGCAGGGTGGCCCCGAGCTGAAGCCTGACCTGGCGCTGCTGGTGTGGTGGAAAGACGGATACGACCCGACCGATCGTTTCCGAAGCATCCAGCGTGTGAAGCGTGGACATCACGAGGTGCCCCGTCTCGGCGGCCAGCAGAGCCGTCTCGATCGTCTCCAGGTCGCGCATCTCGCCCACCAGGATAACGTCCGGATCCTGACGCAGGGCGGACTTGAGGGCCGCGGAAAAAGACATCGTGTCTACGCCGACCTCGCGCTGATTGATGACCGACCGCTTGTCGCGGATCAGGAACTCGATCGGGTCTTCGACCGTCATCACGTGGACGGTCTTGTTCGCGTTGATGTGGTCGATGATCCCGGCCAAAGTCGTCGACTTGCCGGAGCCCGTCGTACCCGTGACCAAGATGAGCCCACGCTCCTCCATGGCGATCGTCTTGAGCACCGGCGGTAGATTGAGCTCGTCGAGCGTCTTTACTTTGAAGGGAATGACGCGCAGTACGATTCCGACCGTACCCCGCTGCTGAAAGACGTTGACGCGAAACCGGCCCAGCCCGGGCACGCCGTAGGCGAGGTCGAGCTCGTTGAACTGCTTGAAACGCTCGCGCTGGTAGTTGTTCATGATGGACAACGCCATCCGCTGCATCTCTTCCGGAGCAATGCGCTTACCGTCTTTGAACGGCACGAGGCTGCCGTTGATCCGGAACATGGGCGGAAGCCCCGCCTTGAGATGGATATCCGAAGAGCCACCTTGGATGGCGACGGCCAGGATGTCGTTGAGCTCCATCTTTGAGGGAACCTACCCCAACATCTGCGGCAAGTCGAAGCCGGGTCCGGTTCGCACTCGCGGGGAGACGACCTGGAGCTACGACAAGCGAATGACGGGGGCTGGCTCCCCGAGCGTTCGGCGACGTTCCGGCGTCAGATACTCCGGATTCTTCTCGCACTGGCGGCAATGAAAACTGCGCCATCGAACCTCGGCCGCAAAGTTCAGACAGGTCTGGTAGTGCTCGCACTCCATGTAGCGACGGGTCTCCACCTCATCGAACTCCAGGTCGGCGATCGTCGCCGGACTCGTACCGGCGGGCAGCCGGACGAGGTCGACGACCTCGGCCTCGGTCGCCGTCTTTCGCTCGCGGTCCAGCGCGAGCGAATTTGGAGGGAGCCGGCTGCTCACGCCGTCAGCGTCGGGCAAGAAAGGTCTGGGTGCAAGCGATGCCGACGGCTTTTCCCCCTTCGCTCGGTGGGGCTTCGGAGATGCCCGAGGCGGTCTACTGCCGGCGGGTCAACAACTCACGGATTTCTTGATTATCGCGTGCGACTCGACGAATCTCGTTCTCCAACCGCGTGACGCGCTCGGACAGCTCGCTGTTCACGAGGGCCAGATTGCGGAACTCGTCCATAACGAGATCGGTGCTCATCTTGACGGCTTTCGGTCCCTCACGCGGAACCGCTGGTGCCGGCGCGGGCATGCCTTCCGCTTTGGCGGCGGCCGCTGGAGCGCCGGCGCTCTTCCCCGCAGGAGCCGTCGCAGTGGGCTCGCGCGCGGTCTTGCCGCCCGCCTTGATGTGGTTGAAGACGGAGAGCGTTATCGCTCGCAGCGTCTCCAGGACGCCGGTGCCTCGCGCTGCGACCGAAGGGATGGACTTCACCCCGCGGTCGTTCAGGGTGGCGTCGAGCTCGGCCTCCGAGATGAGCTGAGGAAGGTCACGCTTGTTCCACTGCATGACCATGGGCAACGTGTTGTAGTCGAGCCCGTTCGCCGAGAGGTTGTTTCTGAGATCGGCCAGCGACTGCCGGTTCTCGTCCATCATGTGGTTTTGGCTGTCGGCGACGAAGACCACACCATCCGCGCCTTTGAGGACCAGCTTTCGCGTTTCGCTGTAGTAGACCTGCCCCGGGACGGTGAATAAACGGACCATGAACTTCATCCCGCTGATGGTCCCGAGGTTGAGGGGCAGAAGATCGAAGTAGATGGTGCGGTCCGTCTCCGTGGCGACGCTGAGCAAGTCACTCCGGGTTTCGGGGCGCATCTTCGCGTGGACCTGCTGAAGGTTCGTGGTCTTTCCGCAGCGCCCCGGTCCGTAGTAGACGATCTTCGCGATGAGCTCGCGGGACTTGTAGTTGTAGGTGGGCATGGCCCCTTAGACCCGAGTGTCAGCGTGCTCCAGATCAGCGTCAAGTTGATGACGAAATTGACCTCTTGGCCACGGGGGCGGGGGTCAGGGGATGGGCGGAATCACGGTCCGGCGGCTGCTCTCTGCGAGGACGGACTGCGCCCGAGGATCGACGAAGAGCACCAGAGCCCGCGACAACGCGAGCTTCTCCGCGGGTTCGGGCGGGGGCTGCTGGCGATATGCCGCCATGAGCACGGGAAGCGTCGAAGCATCGTTGAGCACCGTCAATCGCTCGATGATCTCGATTCGTAGGCCGGTTACGCCCTCCCGGACCTCCGATTCCGTCGCGGGATTCGCCGCGAGCATGGAGGCGAGCTCGGGTCCGGCATCGGGGGCGTCGGCGACGATGGGCACGACCGAGCGTTGGATGTCGGGATCGGGGTGCACGCGCAGCATGGCGATGTGCGGTTCGAGGAGCGTCGGCTGGTGCTCGGCGAGGACGCGCAGCACCCGCCCTCGAAGTCTGGCGTCTTGCCGAGCGTCGAGCCCGAAACGCAGCATTCGGTCGTGCAGGGACGATCCACTGACTTGCCGGGCAGCAGCCCGCGCGGCCGATGCGACTCGACGGTCCGAGCTCTGCGCATACGACTTGATGAGCGGAAGTAGACGCAGTGGGGCGATCGTTCCCAAACGGCTGAGGGCTCGGACCTTGAGCGTTCGGTTCGAGCTCTGCAGAAGAGCTTCGCAGTCGGACAGCTCCCGCCGCAGGCGGGCCTCGGAACGGACGGTCTTGCGACGTCTGTACTCTTGACCGATGCGCCAGGCGTCCGACTCGGGAGCATGAAGGGCGAGGGCGGCGCGCCAGGGTGGTGTCGTATCCGCCAGCAACAACTGGCGACCAAACGCTCCGACCCCCAAAGCGCCGTCGTCACCATCGGCGAGTCGCTGCGGCATGCCTTCGAGGGTGATTCGAGCGAAGTCCCAGGGTTGTTCGGCGCGGTCGATCGCTTCATGGGTCGCTTCGACGGCGATCCGGCCGATGCCGTACTTGTTCGCGATCTTGTCCGCGAGTTCACGGGACGCCAGCTGCAGGAGCTGGCGGTCACCGTCGGGCTCGAAGGCCCGAACGCTGCGGATGGGCGGACCCTCTTCCGTCTCATCGGCGAAGACGAAGCCATGCAGAGCGCATACGTAGCGACCCACGCCGTCGGCGTCGATGGTGAGGCGAGCGCTGGGACCTGCGCCCAGAAGCTCGAGTAGCTCCATCTCTCGCTGCATGAGATCGGTCGTGATGTTGCGAGACTGGTAATCCAAGTCGATCTCGTCGAAGCCCCGATGGATCTCGACGGACCCATCGCGACCACGCACGAAGGCTCTCGTGCCCGTCCAGACGGGTCGACCGTCGCGGGCCACCCCGACCAAGGTGAGTTCGACCGCCTGATCCGGAGCGGCTCGCTCCTCGATCGCATACGTGCGAACCCCCGGAAACGAAGGCTGGAAGAGCCGCGACAAGCCCTCGAGACCAACCGGTTGGCCGACCAGCTGCTCGATGGCCATCGCCGCGGTCGGCGCGAGAGGCCGACCCTTCCCCAGGGTTCGCAGAAGGGGCGACCCCTCATCCGTTCGGGCGACCCGCATCGCGACTGGTTCTATGTCCCACGTCCCCGTATCGTCCAGACATGGCGCGCGGGCCCGCGGCTTTCGGGAATCCGGTACGCCGGATTCGGAATTTCTGGAATCAAGAGATCTGGCAGCGCCAGCGCTATCCGTTGAGTTGGCCGCCCGCTCTCGGTCGCGGGGTGATCATCGTCGCCCGCACCGTCTACGTCGTCGTCACGGGATTCGGTCGGGAGCGGCTCCGGACGCAGGCGGCGGCCCTCACCTACGTGACGCTCCTCAGTCTGATTCCTGCGCTGGCCGTGGTCTTCTCCATCTTCACTGCCTTCGGAGGGCTGGTCGAAGTTCATGAGCGACTTCGGGAGTTCCTCTTTCAGGCCCTGGCCGTGAATCAGCGCGAGGTCGTGGCCGATTACATCGAGCGCTTCGTGCTGAGCGCGAATGCCGGCCAGCTCGGTGCTATCGGAACGGTGTTTCTCTTCGTGACGGTGACCTCGCTGCTGTCCGATATCGAGCGCGCATTCAACGATATATGGGGCGTTAGTCGCGGCCGCACGCTGGTCCAACGCATCCAGGTTTATTGGCCGCTCCTCACCGTTGGGCCATTGCTCTTGGCGGTATCTTTCTCTTTCACGGCGGCAGTGGCCGCCAGCAGCGTCGTGCAAACGCTCGAGGATGCGCTCTTGGGCGTTCGCTTCAGCGGCCGGGTCGCTACCACGGCTGTCACCTGTCTGTTCTTTACCTTTCTCTACCACATCCTCCCCAACACGGCGGTTCGATGGAAGAGCTCCATCGTCGGTGGTTTCATTGCCGGTGTGCTCTGGCTCGTGGCTCAGCAGCTCTATGCGGTCTATGCCACGCGCGCCATCACGTATTCGGCCATCTACGGATCGCTTTCCGCGGTCCCCTTGTTCATCATCTGGGTCTACGTCAGCTGGCTGATCACGCTTCTCGGCGCGAGCATGACGTTCGCCGTTCAGTCGGCGAAGACCTTCGAGCCCGAGCGCGACGTCAGCCAAGCAGAACGGGAGCAGGTTGCCATGCAGCTCGCGCTGGCGGTCGCCGTCCGATACATCGAAGGCGAAGGTGCGGTTCCGGCCCAGGAGCTCATCGACGAGGCCCGAGTGCCACCACGGGTTGCGCGCACGGTTTTGGAAGCGCTCGTCGACGGGCAAGTCCTCGCTGAAAGCCGGCTTTCGCAAGACATTGGTTATCTCCCGGACAGGCCCCTCGGTCAGCTGACTCTACAAGACGTGGTGCACGTTCTTCGGGGGGAGTCGGCCCCCGAACTTCTCTTCATCGAGCACTCCGACCCCAGTCGCTACGCTCACATCGCCCATCGTGCGCTGGAGGAGAGCGAGAGCCGCTCGAACGAGGTTCTGTCCGAGCTGACGCTCGAGGAGTGGGCCCGGCGTTGCTCCATGAAGAAGCTCTCGCGACCCGCCTGAACCGGCCGCCAAAGATCTTCCGGAAGGTTGTCCTGGAATCCCGGTCGGGCCAGGTTCCGGTCCGTGCATTCGATCGTCGTGCCTTTGGTCTTGTGGATGTCGGCCGGGCAAACGGGTCCCTCCGCATCGACCCCGCTGCCCCCGCGCCTCACCGCCGACGTCTCGGACAGTCTTGCTCTGCGCACGAATCCGGCGGGTCTGGGCAGTCTTCCCTACTCGGAGCTCCGCCTCCTCTACGCGTACGAATCCGGGGGAGCCAGCCCGGCCGGAGACATCGACGTCAACAGCGGCGGTTTGTACGGCGCCTGGAAACTGTTCGACGTTCTGACCCTCGCCGGCGGCTACGACTTCTCGGTGCGGCGGGACGCATCCGACGGCGAGCGGGGGCTCATCGGCGTGGGATTGGGCATGAAGACCACCAGCCTAGGGTTCGCCTGGGAACTCGACGATCGCTACGGAAGCGGCCCCGAGGGGCGCGTTCGACTCGGTTTTCAAAGCCGGCCGATCCGCTGGGTCGGGATCGGAGCCGCGGTGCAGGACGTCGGGGAAGCGGTCGGCCCCCGAGGCTGGGACCTGGGACTCGCCATACGTCCGGGGGTCGACTGGATCACGGCTTCGACCCAGTGGCGTCTGACCGAAGGCGTGGCCATCAATGGCGACACGCTCGACCTCGAGTTCCTCGTGAATGCCGAGCCCATCCCCGGCCTGGTTCTCGGCTTTGGCTTCGACCACGACTTCGACCGCCTGGCTTTTCAGCTCGCGCTCGACTTTGGCTACGCGGGAACCGAAGGGGCGTTTTTGCTCCGAGATGACCAGCCGCTCGCCGCGGCCCAGGTCGTGGCCCGGTCCAAGCCGGTTCCCTCGCTGGGTCAGCCGCGTCGGATGATCGTCGTCGACCTCGAAGGCGACCTTCAGCCCGATCCCGAGATAGACCTTCTTCGTGGCCGCATCGAGTTCCGAGCCTATGGCGAGGCTCCCCTCTTGCTGGAAGCCATCGCCGGTTCGCGTTCGGCGAGCGGAGCGTTTCTGCGCATCGGAGGCCTGGACGTCGGATGGGCGAAGCTCGAAGAGCTGCGTGCGGGCGTTCGCAAGATCAGGGAGGCGGGTAAGCCGGTCGTGTGCTCGGTCCCCGCGCCCGACGACCGAGCGTACTATCTGGCGACGGCTTGCTCGCTGATCATCACGACACCGACCTCGGTTTTCGCCGTGGATGGTGTAGCCGCAAATCTGATCTTTTTGGGAGACGCGCTCAGCAACTGGGGAATCGATGTCGAAGCGGTTCGCCGCGAGGCGTACAAGTCGGCTCCCGACACCTTCACGCGAGGTGGGCCATCTTCCGAGCAAGAGGAGGTCGTCGGTGAGTTGCTCGATGAAACGTATGAGACGCTCGTGGACGGCATCGCCGAGGGCCGCAACGTCGAGCGGGACACGGTGACGGCGATGATCGATTCCGGCACCTTCACGGCGAGCACGGCGGTGTCGCGGGGTTGGGTCGACGCCACGATCTACCCCGACGAAGTCGAGGACTGGATTCGACGCCGGGTCGGGGTCACCGGCTTCGGCGGCCCGGGAACCCTGATCAAGGCCGAACGCGCGCCCTACGGCAGTCCACCGCGGATCGCGCTCATCAACATCGATGCGACGATCACCGGCGGTGAGAGTCGGCGCGTACCGCTCGGTTTCGGGTCGACCTCCGGGGCTACGACGATCGTTCGGGCTCTGCGCCGAGCTAAGGAGGACCCGCAGGTTCGTTCCATCGTCCTCCGAGTCGATTCGCCCGGCGGCGACGCACTCGCCTCGGATCTCATCGCTCGCGAGGTGAAGCGGACGAACGAGGTCAAGCCGGTCGTGGCCTCCTTTGGCGATGTCGCCGCCAGCGGCGGGTACTACGTGGCGGCCCCCAGCGAGACGATCTTTGCCGAGAAGACCAGCGTCACGGGATCCATCGGGATCTTCTCCATTCGAGTATCGATCCAGCGGTTGCTCGCTCGGTTCGGCATCAACACCGTGGAGTACGAGCGTGGGCGTCATGCAAATCTTCGTTCGATTCTCCAGCCTCTGGAAGCCGACGACCGCGCGGTGGTGGACCGACAGATCGACTTTCTGTATCGGCGTTTCCTGGAAACGGTCGCCGAGGGCCGTAGCCTGGACCTCGATACCGTACGTGCCCTCGCTCAGGGGCGAGTGTGGACCGGAG
Organism: uncultured Myxococcales bacterium; assembly: GCA_964473255.1. GTDB lineage: Bacteria > Myxococcota > Kuafuiibacteriia > Kuafuiibacteriales > Kuafuiibacteriaceae > Kuafuiihalomonas. Next base: position 17,703 of record CAYYOT010000058.1, read on the forward strand.
CCGCGGCTCAGAAGCGCGGTTTGGTGGATGAGATTGGAGGGCTCTTGGATGCGATTCAGAGGGCGCGCGAGCTGGGGGGCTTCCGCCCCCGCGAACGCGTCGATCTGCTGGTCCTACCGGAAACGCGTCGTTCCCTTCCCGAGTACGTGAAGGTCGCTCTGAACCCCGACGTCGAAGAGAAACAACAGGAATGGCCGGCGATGTTTCCCCCTCCGATGCGCTCCGCCATTGCGACGCTGCTGACCCTTCATGAAGGTCAACTCGTCGCCTTGCCGCCGGAGCTCCTCTTCATCGACTGACCGCGCCCTTGATGATAACTATTCGGCTCACGGATGCCTCATCGAGTTCTGGTCGTCGACGATGACGAGTCGATCCGAACGCTCCTGCAGGACTATTTGCAGAAGTCGGGGTTCGAGATTCTGGTCGCGTCCGATTATGGAGCGGCACTCGGCGCGGTGGGCGAGGCTCCGGTCCAGGCCGCCGTCATCGACTACCTGCTTCCCAAACGCGACGGATTCCAGGTAGCGCGCGCCCTTCGCGCCCTACCCGGTGGGGCCGGCCTGCCGGTGATCTTCATCAGTGGCGTCTTTCGCAGCTCCCGCAGTCTCATGGATGGGCAAGACGACCTCGAGGCGCTCGCCTGTCTGCCCAAGCCTCTCGACTTGGACCAGCTCAAGAGCATTCTCAGTGATGCTCTCGGCGATCCCGATCCCTCGGAGGCTCCGATGTCGACGGCCGGGAGAACGGGTCCGGTCCCGGCGGGGTTGGAGTACGGAGTCACCGTCGATCCCGCGACGGCCCCCGATGTCGACGATCTGATCGACGACGACGTGTATTACGGTCCAGTCTTTCCTCCGGTCCCCGAGGAAGGCGACCTCGCCCGGTTCCCCTTGGCGATGCTGCTCTCCGCCCTGCGGCTGCAGGAGGCCACCGGCATGCTCGATCTCAACTACGAGGCGACCCATCGCCGCGTCTACGTCATCCAGGGAAGGCCGACATTCATGCAGTCCAACTACGAGGGCGAAAATGTCGGAGCTCTGCTTCTTCGACGTGGTCGCATCATCGAGCCGGACTTCAAGCGATGCCTTCGGCACATGAAGGAGCACTCGCGGACGCTTCAGCAGTCGCTGTTGGAGCTGCAGTTGGTATCGGAGGCCGAGTTGGCGACGGCCTACAAGCTTCTCGCCGGGCAACTCCTTCCCACCGCCCTCGGCATGGCGCGTGGACGCTACCGATGGCGAGAAGGCGATGCGTTCGTAGGGCGCGTACCGGAAGGCCGCTTCGACGGCCTTTCCACCTTGTTCGAGGGAATCAAGCGCTACGTGCATCCACCCCAGGTCCTCGACTTCTTCGAAGCACGTCAGGACCTCGTTTTGCTGCGTACCGTTCACTTCGCCGAGTGTCTCCCCCAGTTCCGGCGAGCCTTTTCCGCCGACAACGTGGCCGAGGCGATCGACGGTTCGGCGACCTATCGGACCATCACCGCCGCTCGGCCGACGGAGGCTTCCCGGGTCATCCCTCAGCTGTATGCTCTGATAGCTTCGGGGATGGTCGTCGCGCCGAGCCGAGGCGACGCGGATGGTGTGGTTGCGGCCGTGAATCGCGCTGCCGCCGCGGTGGAGGATGTCGCCAACGTCTGGGACCTCGACGATGGTGAGTCGAACGAGAGGGTCCGAGCACGGGAGCGAATCGCACGGTGGCACGATCGCATCATGGGGCAGGACTTCTTCGAGGTGTTCAACGTCAGCCGAGATGCGGACAACGAGACGATCAAGGGGGCCTACTTCGACCTGACCCGCCAGTGGCGGGTGGAGGCCTTCATCGAACTCGAGATCGACTCCGCGTCTCTCGACTCGCTTCGCGAAGCGCTCGGACGCGTACGCGAAGCCTATGAGACTCTCACCGACCGCGTAACGCGAGAGCAGTACGTCCTCTATCTCGACCGCCGAGCTCGAGGGTTGTCCACCGACGCGAAGGCGATGCACAAGAGCGAGCAGCTGCATCAACAGGCCCTGGCCATGGTGCGGCGAAGCGACTGGTCCAAGGCACGACCGGTGCTCGAGGAGGCTCTACGCGTGAGCCGGGAAGCGCCCTACCTGGCAACCCTGGGTTGGGTAGTCTTCAACCAGGACCCGCAGCGCAACGTTGCCGAAGCCGTCGACTTGTTGCGCCAAGCCTTGCGTGCCGAGGAACGGCTTCCGTCGGCCTGCTTGTACATGGGCAACATCAGCCGAGCGCGTGGCCGTGTGAGCGACGCCAAGAAGTGGTACGAGCGCTGTCTCGTAGCTGATCCCGACAACGTCGAGGCTACGAACGGTGTGCGCTGGGCCGACAGCCAGGCCGGACTGCTCAAGCGATTGCGCCCTCGCAAGTAACGGGCGATTTCTCAGTCTTTGATGTCGAAATCCGAAGACTGACCGCGGATCACTTTTCGCGGGCCCTTCCGGACCTTCTTCTTCACCTTCTTGCGGCGGACGCTGAAATCGGGGCCGGCTTCGACTTCGGTCACCACCGCCGTCCGACGGATGCCCTTGTCGATGTCGTTGGCCGAAGCCAGGGCGCCGTCGAATGACTCCAGGCTCTGCTCCACGCCGATCACGACGCGGAGTACGTCGGACTCCGCGGTGAGGAGGTCCAGGTCGAACTGGGAGACCTCGAGCTGTTTGAGCTTCCCGGACGGGACGTCGAGAACGAACGTATGGACGTTGAAGTGGTCTTCATCCTTGGCCAGCCCTCCGACCACGACGAAGTCGACGGCGGCGGCTTTGCCCGCCGATTGCGCCGCGGCCACTGCGTCCTTCGGGAGTGAGTTTTCGGTGATCGAGTCCGCGACCTTCCCCACGCTGGGGCCACCGACCGTTTCGCCGAAGGCGACGGTGTACTCGAGCTTCTTGCCCGACGGCACGGTCAGGATGGCGTGCGTCGGCTTTGCGCCTTCGACGGTGGCCGAAAGGATGTGTTTGCCGGGAGGGACCCGCAAGAGGCGCACCGGGGCCGTCGCCATGGAGCGCCCGTCGAGCGAGACTTCGGCTCCGGGAAGAACGCTACGGACCAAGACCTCGGCCGGGACTTCTTTTTCGAGCTCTTGGCGCAAGCCTCTGAACATCGAGCGGTACAATCGAGAAAACTCTTCGGGCGGAAGCTGGAGGTTGGGGCTCATTCGACCGGCGGCCTTCATCACCGCCTGCGCTTCCTTGTCTTTAGCCGTCCACAAGAGGGCCCGAGCCAGGCGATGATGGGCCAAGATGTAGTCCTTCGCCTCGGGGATGGCCGGCGCATTCTTCTCCATGAGGTCGATCGCCTCCCGGCGCGCCGCGATCGCCTCGTCGATGCGGTGGTCGGCTTCGGCGGTCCGCGCCCGTTCCAGCGCGGCCATCGCCTCGTCCATCGATGCGGGAACCTGGCCGGGAATGCTGGTACCCGCTCGTACGATCTCGACGGTCTCTTTCGAGCCCAGCTCCGCGTTCAGATACTCGGTCGCCTGGTTGGTCTTCTTGACGTCGGCGCTCCGGAAGATCGGCTGGTACGGGATCACCAATACCTTGGTTGCGGAGCCTTTGGGCGTCTGGGGCGCCTGGTCCGAGGCCGAGGCCTGGGCCTGCGCGTACGCCGAAGACTGGGTGGCCATCAGGGAAGCCGCCAGAGCGGCGCGAAGAGCGACGGAACGCAGCATGGGTGACCGCGGATTTCAGGGATGGGCGGCCGGATCGTCAACGGTCCGTTGGCGGGCGGCGGAAAGGGTCGACGCCAGGAGGGCCATCCAGGTTGCACCGTGAAGGAGTCCTCGCACGCCTGGTGATTCCTGCCACAGTCCGGTGCGAAGCTCTGCCCATCCCGGATAGTGCAGCAGCGGCAGACCCGTCATCATGACCATGATCGGAATCACCAACGTGCCGCAGCTCGGCAGCGCCAAGAACGGGATCAGCCAGACCCCGTACCACGGATGAAGGGTCGGACTGAGGAGCAGAAGAGTCAGCAGGAGGAAGGCCGCGTCTTTCGGGATGTCCGAGGGGGGCTTCGGTCGTCGGAGTCGGACGACCGCCAGGCTCACCCAGATGCCCACCGTCATCATGCGGGCCAGCTGGTGTTGAGTGACGGCCGCGCTCCCGAAGTCACGATAGTCGCCGCCGAGCATCCATCGGGCGACCCCGAGCACGATGGAAAAGGCTCCATCGCCCGAGCGCCATCGCTGCGCGTACTGACCGAGGCCCGAGCTGGACGCGTCGGGGGCGAAGACGAAGGGCAATGCAGCAAGACTGGCGAGCGCCAGGCCCCAGCCCGATGATCGAGGCGCCCGACGCACCGACGCAACGAGGGCGACCAGGCCGTTCAGCTTCGCCAGAGCCGCCAAGGCAAACCCGACGTGGCCCCATCGGTTCCGGCCCTGGAGAAAAGCCGCGACGCCGAGCGCCAGTCCACAGGCGCTCACGACGTCGACGTGGCCTTCGCGGGCGGTCGCCCAAATGACGAGCGGGCTCGCCCACCATCCCCAGACGAGGGTCCTTCGCCACGACCGGACCCGCCCGAGGATGACGAGCGTTCCCAGCTCGATCGAGGCGAGCGTCGCCTTGAGCACGGCGAGGGCCGACAGCCCGAAGAGCTGGGCGAGCCCGGCCGAACCGGCGAAGATCGCCTGGGCGAGCGGAGGGTAGATCGTCGGGATTTCGGGGTGATTGATCCGAAGCCACGATTCGTCGAACAGCTCCGACGGGAGCCCGGTCCTCGGAGCCTCAGCAGGCGAAACCCGGAAGGGGAAACCGAGGTCGGTCCACCACACGACCGTGCCCTCGTAGATGTACCGGAAGACGTCTTCGGAGAAGGCGGGGGGAGAGCTCAGGGCCCACAGGCGAACCACGGCGGCCGCGACGGCGATCGGCCAAAGTGAACCTCGAGCCCGGAACAGTCCGAGGCACCACGCTGCCTGCGCGATTCCGAGGCTCGCGACGAACCAGGGAAATCGGAGGCGAGGATCATCGAGGGCGAGGGCCCAGGCGAATCCGAGGGTCCAGACCGCGACGAGCGCCCACTCGAAGCGAGTCGCGCGGCGGGTGGCCGGGGCGGTCATGCTCTGTGCCGTACCTGTCGCGCGCGCGTTTGACAGCCCGACCGTAAGGTGCCAACTACCCGAAACGACTGTGAAGCGACTGCTGCCCACCGCGCTTGGCGGGGGCCTTTGCGCCCTTTTGGGTTCCGTGGCCCCCGCGCCCGCGGCCGAGGTCCGAGGCCAGCTCGATCTGACACCGCCGCCGTTCGACGCCTCGAGCTTGCCGACGGTGTCCGGCTATACCCGCATCGAAGTGGCGCGCCCGTCGCGGGCCCTTCGCGACAAGGCCCCGGAGTACGCGCTCTTCCTCGATGCGATCGATTCCCTTCCGATCACCGGCCAGCCGACGCCGACGCCCGTGCTGCTCGCCGGGCTCGAGTTCACGCCCCAGGTGGTGAGCTGCCCGGTCGACGGTACGATCGTCTTCACGAACCGTGACGATTCTCCGCGAACGATCCAGATCGGAGGACGACCGCACGGTACGGCGCAGCCCGGCGCATCCATCGAATACGTGTGTGAGGCGGGAGCCGAGGGGGGAGGACTGGTGTCGGTTACCGTCGATGAATACGGCTTCATGTCGGCGACCATCTTCGTCGGCGACTCGGGGGTCGCCGCTCGCCCTCGTCCCGACGGCACCTTCGTGCTCACGGCTCCCCAGGGTCGGTATCGGCTCGAGGTGGTCGCACCGGAAGGTGTCGTCCTGGAGCGTGAAGTCACGGTCGACGGCAACGTCGATCTGGGACTCATCGTTGTCGGCCGCGGAGTGAAGCCGTGACGTTCTGGTTGCGGCACATCTTTCTGATCGTAGCCTGCGTCGTGCTGCCTTTCGGTGCGGCGCTCTACCTCGATACGCAAGCCGAGATCGCTCGCACCCAGGCCTCGGGCGAAAAGGCCGCTTCGGTCGCAGTGGCGGGTCTCGAAGCCCACTTGCGCCTGCAGCGTTTTCAGGACGTCGAACAGACGCGGGGCATCGCGGCTCGTCTCTCCTCGGGGCTCGATTTGCGAACTGCGCTTCGTCCGTCGTCTCCGGAGCTCACCGCAGCAACGAAGCGCCTGGATGCTTTCGTTCCGGCCGGAGGTTTCGCCTGGGTCGTCGACGACCGTGGACGCGTAGTGAGCGGAGAGGGAGCGCCCAAGTCTTTGTCCGGCCATCCGGTGTTTCTACAGACTCAGGCGGGCTTCGGTCTCGACACGTTCTGGCAAACGGAGGGGGAGGTGCTGGTCATGACCGCGGTGCCCATGACGTTGGACGGTGCTGCGTACGGCGCGGTTCTTCGAGCTCGGCCGCTCGATGCGGATGCCATGTCCAGTGTTGCGCGCAACCTCCATGCGGAGATCACGCTCGCTCGGGGGCCGAACATCGTGGCCACCACGCTGAGCGATGAGCTCGCCGCGGAGCTCAAGCAGGCGGGGGGCCTCGCCGCCGGAGAGCGCGCCGTCTCTTTCGGTCGAATCAGCGAGCCCATCACCGCATCCAATGCACCGTTTCTTCCCATCTTCGTCGACCATCGAGCGGCCGGTCTCGGCTACACTGCCCTCTCCTTTCCCGTTTCCGGATCCGACCTCGCTTGGAGCGTTGCCGTCCGCAGCGGCGACGAGTTGAGTCAGCTGGGTGAGCGGCAGGCGATCGTGGTGGCGGCAATGCTGGCGAGCATCATGCTCGCGATCCTGATCGGGCTGATCAACTCACGGACCTTCGTGCGGCCGCTCGCGATGATCGAGAGTCATCTCAGCAGCATTCAGCAAGGGTTCGGTCAGCCGGAGCTCCCGGAAGCCACGGTCTCGCGTCCGTACCGTCGCTTGGTTCGGCTGATCAACATGACGGTGCAAAAGCTTCCGTCGTCGGTGGGTCTGGGCACGCAGACCATGAATCTCGGACCGATGTCCACGGCGAGTCTCGAGAGTCCGAGCCAGAACCTCGGGACGGCGCCCACGCAGAACCTACCGACCGTTTCCGAGCGGCCCACGCCGGTCGAGCCGCCCCCTAACGTCTCTCACGATCTGCTGTTGCCGCCGACGCGCCCCACGTCGGGCGGCGTGGCGTCCGACCTCTTTTCCGAGGACGATGCGCCCGCCGGACCCATCTCGACGCCATCGCCGGTGGAGGCCCCGGCGCCCCGCTCACCGACGATCACCCAGGAAGAAGAGCCGTCCCCGATGTTTGCGGGGAGTCTGGAGGGCCCGCTGTCCAACGCCATCGACTCGATGCAGGCGCCCACGCCCATCGAGGAGCCGCCAGCACCGCGGAGGGCCAACGAGATCCGGGGCGGCACGCCGCGTTTCGGAGACGATCGACCGACGGCGGCGACGGGTGCCGATCTCAGCTCGTCGGCGGGCCTTCCCCAGCCGTCGGCTTTCGCCACCGAGGCGACCGCCGTTGCTCCGGTGGCCGAAGACCTGCTGTCTCGGTCCGCCCAAGCGGGCGTGTCCCGCGATCGGACCGCGGTCGAGGACATGGGTCCTCAGTTCGGGGGTGCCGCCAAGAACGTCGCGACCGATTCGGGTGTGGACGAAAACGGGTTGGACAGCGATGACCGGGCGCACTTCAAGGAGATCTACGAGCGATTCATCGAGATGCGGCGGCAGTGTGGCGAACCGACGGCCGACCTCGCCTTCGATCGATTCTATCAGAAGCTCATAAAGAACCGCGATGCGCTGGTTTCCAAATACAGCTGCCGAACCGTCCGCTTTCAGGTGTACGAGAAGGCGGGCAAGGCGGCGCTGAAAGCGACGCCCGTGCGGGCGCGCTAATTCAAAGTATCGAGCTTGGTTCGCGTAACAGCTGCGGCCGCATCCTGTCCGGCCGCAACCTGCGCTCGAAGCAGGGCTTCCAGAACGCCGCGATCGTCGGGCAAGCCGGCGGCAACGACCTCCAGGTGCTCCACCGCGCGAGCCGGCTGGCCAGCCGCCATGGCCGCTTGCGACCCTTGCACTCGAAGGCGCAGGTCCTCCGGCTGCTCCCCGATCAGTTTTTCGAACAGCGAGAAGGCATCCTGCGATCGACCGGTTCGGTAATACGCCTTCGCCAGTCCGGCTCGAGCATCGACATCCTCCGGCTGCAGGCTGACGGCCTTTTCGTAAGCCGTCACCGAGGCGGTCACGTCGCCCGTCCGGGTTAGGATCTCGGCGCGGGCCATCCAACACAAGAAACAGGTGGGCTCTTCGGTGACCGCGCCCGAAGAGGATGTGAGCGCATCCTCGGGACGTCCGGCGAAAAGGTAGGCGAATGCGAGATCCGACCTGGCTTCGGCTGACGCCTCGATCTCGACCGACCGCTCGAGCTTGGCCACGGCATCGGTGACGTCCTCTCTCTGTAGAGCCACGAGGCCCGATTCCCGAAGCAGCAGGGCTGAACGCGGCATGGCGGCCAGGCCTTGGTCGTATGCGCGCCGGGCACAATCGAGGTCGCCCGTCTGCTCACAGCACGAACCCCACAAAAGGTAGGCATCCTCCGCTCGGGGATCGAGCTCCGAGGCCCGCTGAGCCCACTGGGCGGCCGAGGCCAGCTCTCCTTCTCGGGCGAGCGCTCGTGCCTTCTTCATGGCGGTGGCGGGCGACATGCTGGCTGCCTTGCTCGGAGCCGACTCCGCCGGCCGGGTGGTGGCGGCCTCGTTCGTATTCGCGCAGGCGATCAGGGTTACCAGGGCGAGGGTCGTCGGCCGTAGACTCACGGAGCGAACCCTAGCAATTCGGGCTCGTCCTGTGGGCGGAACATGCGCGTCAAGTGATCCGGGGAAGCCGAATGTCGAACTGAGCACCGCCCGCTTTCGGCCGGGTCAATACGATGGTGCCATGATGCTGGAGCACGATCTTCTTGACGATGGCGAGACCAAGTCCGGTGCCGTTCATCTTCGTCGTGAAGTACGGCTCGAAGATCTTCGGTTCATCCTCTTTCGGAACGCCGGGGCCGGAGTCACGAACCTGAATCGTGACCTGGTTCTTCTCGGGACCGGAAATCAGCGCGATGTCCACACGACCGGTCGGATCGGGATTGGCCTGCATGCCGTTCATGACCAGGTTGTGAAGCACCTGGCGCATCTGGTCCACGTCGATCTCGGCATACAAGCGACTCGACGGCAGCTCGAGGCCGACCCGGCCCTCGAAGCCATTGTAGGCCCGCATGAAGTCCTCCAAAAAACCTCCCATGTCTTCGCGGTGGGCACTCACGTCCGGCAAGCGAGCGAACTGGCTGAACTCGTTGACCAGGCGAGTGAGCCGCGAAGTCTCGTCCTCCACGACTTCGGATACGTCGATCAAGAGCTTCTTCAGCTTGGGCTGATCCTCGGGTGCTCGCCGCTTGAGTTCCTGGACGGCGAGGCGGATGGGGGTGAGCGGGTTCTTGATCTCGTGGGCCAGTCGACGGGCGAAGTCTTGCCATCCCGAGATCTTTTCGAGGTCGATGATCCTCCGCTGCGCGTCGTTCAGGGCCCGCAGCATCCGATTGAAGCGGCGGATGAGCTCTTCGATCTCGTCGCCTCCCGACGCGCGAATCTCGAAGTCCAGATCGCCTTTGGCGACGCGCTCCGTGCCGGCCGCTAGATTGGCGATGCGACGGGTCACGCCCCGCGATATCCAGACGCCCAAGAGAAGCGCGAGTAGAGCAACGCCTCCGAGTATTGCATAATAGGTTCTGCGCTTCTCTGCGAACCGCTGACCGAAGGTCTGCAGGCTCGCATCGTATAGCGTCGCAATTTCGACTGCCTGCTCTTGATTGCGAAAGTAACGCTTGGACAGAACGAAGGTCAGCTCGAGCGTAGGGGCGTCACCAAGGCCCAGCGGCGACGAAAGCGTCTTGGGGCGGTAGTCGACGAGTACATCGTCGCGGCTGGCTGCAGCCAGCGTCGTGCCGTCGCGGCGACGTACGCGGGCTTCGCCGATCTCTTCGTGGTCGTCCAGTATCTGCTGAAGACGCATAAGCGTCGTCGGCCCATCGTCCTCGGACGCGAACGAGACGAGTAACGGATCGAGGGCCAAGGTCCGGGCCGTCGCTGAGTACTCATGCTTCTTGGCTATGAAGAAGTCGCCATAGAACTCGGCGTGGCGGTCGAGCTCGGCCTTGACATCCGCATGGGAGAGCTCGGCAAAGCGCGCCTGGATGAGCTGCGGAATGAACAATAGTGAAGCCACGATGGGTGCGACCGCGGGTAAAATGAATGCCGCGATCAATCGCAGCTCGAACTTGGAGAGAGGGCTTCTCATTGACTCTCCTCCGGCTTGTTCTGCGGGGGCGAACGAAATAGGAATGACTCTCCGGACGCATCGTTATCCGAGCGGAAGAAGCGTGCGATGGTACGGAAGAATGACCCGCGGCTCGCTCCACTGCCGCCGGGATTCGACATGAACTCGCGGGTCTTTTCCAGGAGCTCCTCCGAAACGGGGTTCAAAGCGACCTCGGAGAGCACTCGAAATCCCGATTCGGGTAGGACGCGCAGGGGGACGATAGAGAGATTCGACAATCGTCCGCATCGTGAAAGGGCAAGGTCGACTCGACGGAAGATTTGCCGCTGGGCACTGCCCTCGTCGATGAGCAGATAGGCGACTTCATCCCAAACGTCGAATTGAATCTCGCACCGACGTTCGAGGCGCGCCAGCACGTCGCCGCGGGCGTCGATGACCAGAGTTCGAATACGGGCGCGGCTGGTGATACCGCTAAGCATGCGACGGCGAAACTCTTCGGTGAAGGAAGCGGTGACGTCGTAGCTCACCGTCAGCGAGCCATCGGCCGTACCCAGCTCGACCGAGAGCGGCGCATCGGACTGCTGCGCCCAGGCCGCGGGAACGGTCGAGACGAGCAAGAGGACGGTGACTCGAAGCGAACGCATTCAGAGTACGAGATTCAACAGATACGCCGTTGAAATGGTGAAGCTCCCGAGAACCGTGTCCAGTTTGAGGCCGCCATCGAAAGACATGGGGAAGAAGCCTCCGGTGCCGCGGCCGGTGGGGTCTTCTTGAATCTCGTCCAGCGATGCGGTGGCTATGACTTCGACGCCGGCGAAGAGATAGAGCCGGTAGAGAAACGACCCACCTCGGTACAACGGCAGGTGGTACTCGACGCCTCCCCCGAGCAAGAGATCGTCGTAATCGTTGTGCTCGGAAAAATTCAGTTCCACGGCCCGTGGTAGAGCACTTCGTCCGATGGCAAAGTAGGTGAAGTCGCCGATGAAGAACTGATTGAAGAAAGGCGTCTGACCCTGAAGCAGTCCAGCGACACCCTTGAGGACGAGACTGTGCCCGAGAAAAGGCTCGAAGGCGACCGAACCACTCGAGAAGTACTTCGAGAATTCGTAGTCGGATCCGATCAGTCGAGTGCCCAACTCGACGCCGACCGTGAAATCATATCCCGAAAGGGGAACGAAGCCATCGTCGCGAGTATCCAACTCGTATTGGAGTCGGAAGGTGGAAAGTACGCTATCGTCGAAGAGAATTGAAGGGGCTGCTCGAAGCAGCGGAGGGTCCAGATTTGGTAGTCGATCGGCATTGATGGCTTCGAGTCGATAGATGAGAGATACGCGTTGAGCTGGCCCGACCCCGAAGCCGAGTCCCAAGGTGCCTCCGAAGCGTTCATAGGTGAGTTGGGTACCCTGCGGGTCCGACGAGTCGAGAAGTTCGGCCCCCCGAAGCAGGATGGCGGAGGCTGAGAGCTGGAGTCGTGTATTGGCGAGAGAGGGAACGAACGTCCGCAGCCGGACGCCTTGTCGCTCTTCGCCGACGGCGAAGTCACCGCCGACGGTGACGCCTTCGCCGAGGAAGTTCGTCTCTACCACTCCGAGGCCGGCGAAGATCGGCGTTACGTCCGACCAGCCGAAGAAGATCTCGTCCACTCGCAGAGTGTTGCGCTCCTCCACTTCGACGACCAAAAGGACGAGCCCTCGACGGCTGCCTCGTTCGAGCCCGAAGTCCACGCGAGCGAAGAAGCCCGTTCCCAAGAGACGCAAGCGAGACTCTTGGATCTTCCGGTCTTCGACCAAGTCGCCTTCCTTGAGGAGTAAGCGACGCCGGATGACGCGCTCATTCGTCTTTGAGTTGCCACGTATCTCGATGGCTTCGATCAGCTGCGCCGGAGGCTGGCGTGCCAAGGAGGGCGGGGCGACCGTCGAGGTGACCGTTTGGGCGAGGACGGGGGTCGCCCCTCCGGCCACCAGGAAGAGCAGGAGGCCGATGGCGGCTGCCGGCCGTTGGCCTCCGCCGCCGGCCTCAGCCACCGGCGGCTCCTCCGGGTCGGATCTGGACTTGAAAGACCTCCTGGTGGAGGTCGGATCGAGCCTCGACGACGATGGGCCGCTCCAAGAGCGCCTCCATGGCTTCGATCCGGCGACGTCCCGGGTCGAGAAGGTCTTGAGCGACCTCCGGCATCGCGCTGATCACGAGTGTTCCCTGCGGATGACGAGCTGCCTGTCGCAAGAGCTGCCGCAAAATCTCCTGGGAGACGCTCTCCCTGGACAAGACGCGACCGCGTCCCTCGCAGTACGGACACGCTTCCGTGAACCTCCGGTTCAGCGAGGGTCGAACGCGCTTTCGAGTGAGTTCGATGAGTCCGAACTCGGTCATGGGCAGGATGTGAGACTTGACTCGGTCGCTCTCCATCGCCGAGCAGAACGTTTCGTATACTTCGCGCCGCGACTCGGTGGTCTGCATGTCGATGAAATCGATCACGATGATTCCGCCGAGGTTACGCAACCGAATCTGACGAGCGATCTCATGGGCCGCTTCAACGTTGGTAGCGAGGATCGTGGCCTCGAGGTCGGTTTTGCCCACGAAGCTTCCGGTGTTCACATCGACGGCGGTGAGCGCTTCCGCCTCGTCAAAGACGATGCTTCCGCCGCTGGGGAGGGCGACTCGTCGGTCGAGTGCCCACTTGAGCTGTTCCTCCACCCGGTGCCGATCGAAGGCGGACTCATCGCCATCAGAAACCACGATGCGATCGGCTAAGTTGGGGGCGTGTCGGAGCATCAGGCGACGAATTCGCTCGGCTTCATCCTCGTCGTCACAGACCAATCGACTCACGTCTTCGGTAAAGAGGTCGCGGGCCGTGCGCAGAACGAGGTCCAGGTCCTCGAGAAGGAGCGCGGGACCGTCGTGATTGGCCGCTCGTTCTTCCACGTCGCTCCAGACGGAACGAACGAAATCCATGTCCTTCACGATGGTGGCTTCCGCTAGCCCTGAACAGACCGTACGCGCAATGAAGCCTCCCTCCCCGGGACGCCGGTTGGTCTCGAGGATCGACTTCAGTCGATCTCGTTCGGCTTCGTCGGTGATCTTCCGCGAGACACCGAATCGGTCCATGGTCGGCAGATACACCACGAAGCGTCCGGGTAGCGTGACGTAGTTGGTGACCCGAGCCCCTTTCGTACTCAGCGGGGCCTTTCTCACCTGCACGGTCAGCAGCTGCCCGGCTTGCAGCAAGTCTTGAATCGGGGCCCGGGGTGTTTCCGGCGGGGCGCCGTCACTCTCATCGTCTTCGTCGCCGTCGGCGCCGTTCTCGAGGTCGCCGGGCAGAGCGATGTCGTCGACATACAGGAAGGCGGCGCGCTCGAGGCCGATGTCGAGAAAGGCGGCCTGCATACCGGGAAGGACGCGGGTCACTCGACTCCGGTAAACGTTGCCGACGATGCTGCGGTCGTGACTGCGTTCGATATCGAACTCGACGAGCCGGCCGTCTTCGATCAGGGCTACCCGAGTTTCGCCGGGACTGCGCGAGACGAGCAGCTCAGCCTGCATCGGCTGGAGCCTAGCAGCCCGGCGATCTGGGGGACAGCGTTCAGATTTTCTCGGTGAGCTCGGGCACGACGCCGAACAGGTCGGCCACGAGTCCATAGTCCGCTATCTGGAAGATCGGCGCTTCGGGGTCCTTGTTGATGGCCACGATGGTCTTGGACCCCTTCATTCCGGCCACGTGCTGGATGGCTCCGGAGATGCCCACCGCGACGTAGAGGTTGGGCGCGACGACCTTGCCCGTTTGGCCGATCTGCATGTCGTTGGGCACCCAGCCCGCATCGACCACGGCCCGGCTCGCTCCGAAGGCGGCGTTCAGCTTGT